>JAALKI010000027.1 GCA_011088105.1 Nitrospirota bacterium
AAAGGCCGGAAAACTCTATGTTGAACCTGTCCGCTTGACGGGGAAGCTTACATGTCACGAACAACCGAGTTATTCAGAAGCTTAACTAATGGGCATATTGCCAATAGGGCTACAGGATTGATCGTGAAATCCTTACTAAAGAGCAAGAGTCAACTTCGGTGCAGTATCCATAATGTACAATGCTTTGTCGGTCTCATCCTGCGCTGAAATAAACTGCTGCTCTCGCAATTATGTTCACATATGCCGATCTGCGGGGTTGTTTACTCCATGGCCAATGCATCATAGGTAAAAAAGTAGAATGTTTCTTGACTAGTGTTGCTTCAGCATTTTGCGCTTCATACTCATTTTAAAAGCCCCACCTTCATTAATGCGCGCGGTTAGAGGCTCTTTGGCGTCCCGAGAATTGAATGTATAGGTTGCACCTGTCATAGAAATCGTGAAAAGTTCTCCATCTTCTGACCATTTGTTCGCTGGGTCATAGATGTATTCGTTTGGTTTTGACCAGTTGTATCCAACGATTCCATCATTTCGTAGGTGGAGGTAGGCGCCACGGCGCCAGGTTCGTATGATTTCATTTTCTGGCATCGCTACTATTGGAACAATTGTTCCATGCCAGTAGCTGTTGCTCATGCTCAGTATGTTTGAGGTGAGGGACTTTCCCTCAATTGCATTTGCAGGTGCTATTGCTGGCATCGAATCTGTCAAGCTTGATGGCGGCAATGATTGAGCTATCGGCTGCTCGGGGATGTTTGCAAAAACAACAGGTTTTTCTATTACTTTTGTCCCGTTAGGTAGCCAGCCCACAAAAGTTCCGACGACGCTCCGAACACGAACTACATACGATGGTAGATTGGTGGCCACAAACCGATACGTGTAGGGGGTGCCAGCGACCATCAGCACACCACCAACAGGCTGATTGCCTGTATTCATACGATACTCATTGCCTCTGTTGTCTTGCATTTTGGGATAAGCCAGGCCTGCTTTCTTGTCTTGATACAGGCTCATCATCTCAAACTCGCATTCAGCGCGTCTGTCAGGTGTAATGGAACACCATTTTATCTCTAGACGGAAGTCATCGATTTGCATAACGTTTCGCTGCAGTTGAGGCAACTGCGCGATGCTTTGGCAGCCGAAGAGTACAACGATCGTACTCACACCGATTAGTTTGAAACAGTGATTCATGTGTACCTCATTATAAAAATAGTATTTGTGCAAGATAGACGAAAGAAGCCGGAGCTCTTGCTTTATTAAATCAAACTTTCTAGAAAAACAAAACGAGCTTACGCTTTTTTAAATAGAGAGCTCCATATTCAGGTTTGCTAATCGGATTGGTTTATCGTGATTATTTCCCTTGATTTTAGCAGATTGCCGAAATCCCATGATGGTTGACGATATGATTCTTAGAGCGATTTTATTCGTTTGGGGTTTCTAGAAAATAGCCTACCCCGTCTATTTGAACTACAGGCATGATCATGCCCTGTTCGGATCCATCATGGGAAAAAGCATACATGATGGATTCATCTGGGATTAATCGGCCGGCAAAGATGATGCCCACTTGAATTTCTTCGTCTGCCGCATGCTGCTCTCGTAAGACCGTTAGCAGGGCCGGAGAAGGGATGGCGATCATGTCGTCTGGTAATCCCATGGGTTTAAACCGCACGATCCCCCATTCTGTTTGTGTCAGTTCTGGTCCCATCGCAACTGAAAATCCTTTGTGTTCAGGGATGAAATGCCGAAGAATCCCAGTCCATAAAAAGGCCACGCGCTTTGTTAAAAGAGGGTGCCCCTCACGAATTTCATCTCGTTTTCGATTAAAGACAAAGAGTCGTTCACCATGTTCTTCACCTGGATGGTTATGGAGTTGTTCCCAATCAGGTGGAGTGCCTTCGAGTTCCGCCATAAAGGTAATTTGCTGTTGCGGTGTGAGCAGCGGGCGTGTGGCTGGAGCAATTGAGGAAGTCACCTCTATCCTTGATGTATGAAGCAGTGGAGCGATACCGGACGGAGGGTTCGCATAGGCCGTTCCTACCTCGCAAGCATACGATAAAAGGACAAGGCCGATGAATCCAACATAGTTAATTTGGTAGCGAGGTGAGGATTGATTGATCATGGAGTTTGATTCCTTTCGATGCGCTGTCCATCGATAAAGAGGTGTAATCGGTTCCGTGGCACGTGTATAGTGATTGCCTCACCAGGTTGTTTGTGTTGGCCGGGAGCCGTACGAAGAACAATCCGTTGCTCTTGAGCCAAAACATACATGAATAGGTCAGCTCCTAGGTTTTCGATACATTCCACGGTTCCCGATATGGTGATTTCTGGAGTCTCAGAAGACGTGAGATGAATGTCTTCCGGGCGAATGCCTAGTACGGCCGAAGTTAAAGTCGGTGGACATGAGTGTATGGGGAGGGTGATGCGAAGATTGCCGGTATGAAAGTAGCAGGTTTGTTGATCTGTCGTCACATTGCCTTCAAGGAGATTCATGGGGGGATGACCAATAAACCCAGCGACAAAGGGGGTATTGGGCTGTCGATAAATTTCTTCTGATGACCCAACCTGCAAAATGTTTCCATGATCCATAATGACAATAGTTTCTCCCAGCGTCATGGCTTCAATTTGATCATGCGTGACATAGACCATCGTGATTCCCAGTCGCTTATGGAGTTTCTGCAATTCTATGCGCATTGTGCCCCGGAGGCGGGCATCCAGATTCGAGAGTGGTTCATCAAATAAAAACAGTTTGGGCTTTCGGACGATTGCGCGTCCCATAGCGACTCGTTGTCGTTGCCCGCCGGATAATTCTTTGGGAAGACGATCAAGGAGTGGGTGAATCTCTAATAAATCAACGGCCTCCTTGATGCGGGTTTGAATGACAGTTGCCGGTTCCTTTCGCATGGTTAATCCAAAGGCTAAGTTCTCTCGAACAGTGAGATGAGGGTACAACGCATATTGTTGAAAGACCATGGCCATGTCGCGATCTCGAGGAGCCACGTGATCGATGGGTTTTCCATCAATAAGGACTGATCCAGCGGTTTGAACGTCCAGCCCGGCAATAATTCGCAACAGCGTTGATTTGCCGCAACCCGATGGTCCCAGTAATACGATGAATGCGCCATCGGATACCGAGAGTGAGATATCCTGCAGGACTCGTGTTGAGCCGAATTGTTTTTGAATATGGTGAAGGTCTAGTTTTGCCACAGGTTATCCTTTGATGGCTCCGGCAGAAAGCCCGCTGATGATTCCACGTTGAAAGAGGAGAACCACTAAAACGAGCGGAAGAGTCGCAAGAACCGACGCGGCAGCTAATTCTCCCCAGGGCATCGTGAATTCTCCTTGAAACAGGGCAATGCCGACCGGCAAGGTTTGTTGTTCAGGGTCTGTGAGGATGAGCAGGGCAAAGAAAAATTCATTCCAGGCATAGATAAATGTCAAAATGGCCGCTGTGAAAATCCCTGGAGCGGCTAGAGGCGCCATGACCTTAGACATTGTCTGCCAAAGGGTGCACCCATCGACCCGGGCAGCATCTTCAAGCTCTCGAGGAAGTTCTTTGAAAAATGTTGCAAGGATCCAAATGGCCAGTGGGAGTGTGAGTGTCAGATAGGGAAGGACCAGTCCCCAATGGGTATTGAGTCCGCCGATGTGTTTCAGAATTTCCCACACAGGTCCTGCAATCACAATTTGCGGAAACATCGACATGCTGAGTAGCCCCCCTAAAATTAAACTTTTTCCTTTCATTCGAACTCGGGCCAACGCATAGGCTGCCGGGATGGCCAGGAGCAGGGCGATGATTGTTGTTGATCCTGCGACAATCACGCTGTTCATCATGTAATTGAGTAGCTGATGGTCTAGAAGCGCTGAACGGTATGCATCGAGGTTTCCGTTAGGCCACCATGTGGGAGGAATGGCTTCCACGGCTGTTTGTGATTTGAGCGAGGTGATGATAAACCAAAAAAATGGAACAAGACTGATAATGACGGAAAGGATTATGCCGACATGAAGGAGGGAACACTCAAGAAAAGGTTTCTTCATGCCGGTTCCCGCTGGAAAAGTGTGGTGCCGATAGTTCTGACATACAAGACCGATAACAGCAACAGTGTCAGGAACACGGCAATGGAAATGCTTGCTCCATAGCCCATCTGTCCTTCAGTGAAGAGCGTTTTATAGCCATAAAATTGGATGACTTGCGTGGCGTCTCCCGGGCCTCCCTGGGTCATGACGAAGACCAGGTCAAAGACGCGAAAGGCGTCAATCGTTCGAAAAAGGAGCGCGATGAGGAGGGCAGGTTTTATAAGCGGAAGGGTGATATGCCGGAACCGTTGCCAGGCTGTGGCTCCATCGAGACGGGCGGCATCGTACAGCTCATCGGGTATGACCTGTAAGCCTGCCAGAATGAGAAGTCCTGCAAAAGACGCTGTTTTCCAGACATCGGCAGCCACGATTGCCAAAAAAGCCCATGTTGGTGAAGCAAGCCATGGTACATAGTTACTGACTTGATCACCAAAAAGAAGCAAGTTTGCGAGACCATATTGATCGTTGAAAATAAACCGCCACATCTGTGAGGCCACAACGGTAGGAATAGCCCATGGGATTAAAATGGCTGCGCGAACCCACCCTCTTCCGCTGAATGTTTCATGGATCACAAGAGCGATGCTCAACCCTAGAAGGACTTCCAGTGTGGTTGATAGCAGGACAAATCCGAAGGTAACGAGGAAAGCCTGTTGTGCAACAGGATCTTGCATCAGCATTGTGTAATTTTGGAGACCAATATATGGCTGGCCGATCGTTGGCAATCCCAAGTAGATTCGATGGAGACTAAGAAGAAACGAATCCAACGCAGGATAGAGCGAAAATGTTCCCACAACTGCCAGTGCTGGGATCGTCATCATCCATCCAGTAGTGGATTCTTGAGAGTTTCGTGTCATTGAGGGGTCGACTGGACTAATTCAAGGTAGTGATTAATCTGATGGTCTGTGATGGAGGCTTCTTGAAAGGGATCAATATGGGGGAAGGCAAGAACACGACTAAAATACCGTTGCAGGATATTGGAAACAATCGGATATATGGGTGTTTGTGGCCTGGGCCGTGCAGTTTGGAAGACAGGGAAGAGATCCTGAAATTGAGGGTTAGCAGTTAAGATTTCGGTATCTGAATAGAGAGCCGTGCGAGATGGAGCCAGAGAAGCCTGAAGGGCAAAATATTTTTGCATCTGCGGACTTGTCATGAAGCGAATAAATGTCCAGGCTTCTTGGGGATGGTTGGAGTAAGCGCTGATGCCATAGAGCCATCCTCCCAAGGTCGCGACGCTTTGGCCGTTTGGGAAATGTGGGAGAAGCGTTACCCCAACATTTCCCACAATTTTTGAGTAACGTGCATTGTTGGCCATTTTCCAAGCATAAGGCCAGTTTCGATGAAACACGGCATGTCCTTGCACAAAGATGGCCAAGGATTCTGGTTCCTGATGGGTCAGGCCTGCCGGTGTGGCCAAACGTTGAATAATGTGTTTGCGGACGAAGGTTAACGCCTGAATGGCATCTGGAGACGTCAAGGTTGATCGTGTGCCGTCTTTTGAAAGGAACAAACCATTGTGGCTGCCTACGAATTCCAACATGTTACAGACAAGACCCTCATATTGCTTGAATTGTCCGCTGTACCCTCGCAATGCTGGATGGGTTGGCTGTTCACCTTTGAGAATAGTATCAGCCTGAATCACCAATGCCCCCCACGTTTGTGGGGGATCAAATCCATACTTTTGCAGAAGGTCTTTTCTGTAATAAAGCATTCCGCTATCAATTCGTGAGGGGACACTGTATATGCGATGTCGATAGGTTCCCGCTTGAATAGTGGCCGATAAAAATTTCTTTTGTTCAGAAACAGAAAATCGATCATCAAGCGGAAGAACCCATCCTGCCATAGCAAATTCAGCCGGCCAAACGACGTCCATGAAAAAAACATCCATGGCCGTGTCGTGGCTTTTGAGCTTTTGGGTCAGCAGATCATGGTAGGCGGTGGAGGAATGGGGTGCGATTTCGCGTTCAATTGTGATAGAGGGATAGGCGGTTTCAAAGCGAGCAATGGCGGCATCCCAGATTTTTGGGTTGTCCGCTTTCCAGGTGACAAAACGGAGAACGGTGTGTGCGGTTTCTGAGGCGCTTGAGGTGCTTATTGGAATGATCGGTACGCAAAATATACAAAATACAATGGTGAAATTCTTTATCATAACGAGGAACCATATCGAGTTGGTCAAGCAAGATCAAGAAATCGTTTCTAGATTAAAGCCCTGTTCCTGCTGTGAGGGCTTTTTGCAGAACATTTAGTTTTTCCTTTGTTGCAAACGACCGTGTTCCTCCATACAATTTGTCCAATGTGGTCATACGATGCCTTCTAAAAAACGCATGCTTCCAACGCGAACATCTTCAAAGCGTTCACGGGCTCCTCGGTTAGTGGCCTTAGGGCTTCGACGCCGTTTTCAAAATCGATTACTGAAATGGTACCAAACCTATGGACGGGATTTACCATGGCGACGAACATCAGATCCTTATAAAATTCTGGTTTCCGAAGTCATGTTGCAACAAACCCAAGTTGACCGGGTTATTCCCAAATATCATGAATTTCTTGAGAAGTATCCAACTGTGAATGCGTTGGCAGAAGCCAAACCTGATAAGGTTCGGGAAACATGGTATCCGCTTGGGTATAACATTCGTCCTTATCGATTACATAGCATTGCTTGTGAAACAGTTGAACGGTATGGTGGCGCCATTCCCCAAAAGTCTGAGGACTTATTATCGTTGAAAGGGGTGGGGCGGTATACGGCTGGGGCTGTCCGGTCGTTTGCCTTTAACGAAGATGCGCCTATTCTTGATACCAATGTGATGCGGGTTTTACATCGGGTATTTGTGGGAGAGGGTAATGCCAAAGCACAAAAGGCTAAGCTCTGGATCCTCTCAGAGGAATTAATCCCTAAAGGCAAAGGCTATGATTTTAATCAGGCCTTGATGGATTTTGGCTCAATGGTCTGTACAGCGAGAAAGCCGTATTGTCTCCTCTGTCCCATGCGGGAGTTTTGCAAGGCCTTTCCGATTGCGACAATGCGACAAAAATGAATGATGAGGATGAGGGAAAGGAACATTGGATTCAAGTTGCGGCGGCTCTGATTGAACAGGATGGCCGGTATTTAATTACGCAACGGAAAACTGATGTCCATCTGGCAGGTCTGTGGGAGTTTCCTGGTGGTAAACGTGAACGAGGTGAGTCGTTAGAAGCCTGTTTGCGACGAGAGCTTCTTGAAGAGTTAGCTATTGAGATCACGTCTCCCGTCCTCTTCATGATGCACCGTCATGCCTATCCTGACAAGAATGTTGAATTGCATTTCTTTCGCTGTGCGTTGATGCGGGGTCAGCCTCGAGCCCTAGGCTGTGCAGGTTTTTGCTGGGTCAAGCCTGAGGATCTCAGCAATTATCCATTCCCTCCAGCGGATGCGCCGGTGGTGGCACGATTACGAGAATAAATTGAGGAACGCCTTCTCTTGTGACGGCACCAAAGAGGCCAGTTAGTTGATGTAGCTAAAGAATACTCCATGAACATGCCAATCGTAACCTTACTCTGAGTGATGATCTAAAGAGCCTCAGCGATGAAAGTGGTACTAGACATCGAAACAGTTCAAGCTCCTCGTGCGGAATGGGCACGCATTCTGGGCATTGATTCTCTTGTCGAGACAGATCGTCTGCATGAATCGTCCTCCGATCTATTTGCGCATGCTGATATGCAGGAGCAAAGAGGAAAAGAGAATGAGCTCTATGAGAAGTCAGCCTTCGATGGTACGTTTAGTCGAATTGTCTGTATAGGTCTTCTGATCTTTTCAGATACGATGGTTCCTCAAGGCGCGGTGGCTTGGTATGGACGGAATGAGCAGGAGCTTCTTCGACAATTTTGGACTCGGTTGCGAGAAGTGCGCCCATCGTTATTCATTACGCATAATGGATTAGGGTTTGACTTGCCGTTTTTAAAAAAGCGGTCGATGATTCAACACGTTCGTCCCTCACTGGACATTAGCTTGGCGAGATTTCGAGTTGAACCTGTTTACGATACGATGGCTGTGTGGAGTAACTGGGATCCTAGAGGTTGGGTGAAGCTTGATGTCTTAGCAAGAGCCTTGAATGTAGCTGGTAAATCAGGAAGTGGCAAACAAGTTGCCGATATGTGGGCGGCAGGCCAGTGGAGAGAGATTGCCGAATATTGTTTGCAGGATACGTTTGTCACCTATGCCTGTTACCAACGGATGGTTTTTCAAACCCCACGACATCGAGAGGAAGTGTTGCAATCCCCGCAGCTTATAGAAACTCCCTGACGACAGCTCGACGTTCTCTGGTGGATGTCAGCGATGTTAGGGTTTTCGCAGTCCGCAAGCCCGTGCGATTCCATCCCGGTATTGAAGCCACATCCGCAACCCTTCTTCTAAGCTTTCTAGTACAAGTTTTTGCTGGCCTGTCGCCACAGCTTCTTTTACGATTAAGTCATACACGATGTGGCGATTCCATGGTTCGACCATTTCGCGTACTCGGATGAAGTCCATGTCTTTGGGGTTCAAGTTATGGTACATCGAGAGAGGATGTTTGAGAATAACGTCTTCGATTTCGACTTGTGTTTGCGCTTGGCGGTTATGAGTGACGTCTTGGCGATCGTTGCTGGTTCCTTCAATAAGGATGGTCAGGTTTGCCGTGCTAATCAACCAATCTTCAACGTGGCAGAGTTTGTCTAGCCATTCACGATACATCCGACTAATGGACAAGAGGGCAACTTCTCGAAAGTCGCCACGATGATAGCCCAAACTCATCATCATTTGTAAAAACAACTCGTGATGTGGATGGTCGAGAGATAAGCCGCCTGTCTCTTTTTCATAAATGATCGTCGAGAGGTGGCGGCGAACATCCCAAGGAGGGTTTTCCCCAAGCACACGAGCGAGTAGGACACTAAAGTCACGAATATAGACGGCATATTCTTGTCGGAAGTGGATATGCAGTTGTTCTTTGGTTGCCGTCGGTCCGTTAAAGTGTGGCGTGGCCCAATGTTGTTTTCGATCAATAAGGTCAAAGAGCTGTTCGCGAAATTGTCCTGTGGACATCTTCTTCATGACATTCATCATGATTTGTTGGGTTCCCTGGAGGTCACTCTTGTGGGGATTTGCATTTCAGGAAATAGACCACCTAAAATTGACTCTCATTACCATATCACATTTTTGATGAGGATAACATGGCTTTAGACCCGATTAATCTTGGAAATCCGGATGATATTTTGATCCTGTTGGCAGATGTTTCTCTGAGCGGCACCGGTGTTACCACAGACAATTTAATGGACTACGTTCTGGATGAAGGCTTTACCGAACCCACCTACTTGAGTGCCAAAGGCGAGGATCCTGATGCGTATTATATGGGCAAGTCGCATGCTTGGGCAGTCTACCAGATTCGGGAATGGAAACGAGTGTTGGTCATTAGTGGGGGTGATGGGAAAGACCGCAGGGCTCACATTACGGAAACCCCATAATGTCTGAGCCCCTGGGAAGAATGCCCCAGGCAGCATGATGGCGCGAACAAAATTGCTGGAATTGCTACCTTGTAGGTATGTGCCTCGCTATTCATAGTACCAGCCACCGACAAGTGTTCCTTCTTCAAAATACAGATATCGGTGGCTAACAATCCCAGGTCCTTCCCAATCTTCATACACCCATTCTTCACGACGAACGCCCCTGTCGGTGTAGGATACATTCATCTGAATGGGAGAGCCCCAAGACGCCATGGCTTGCTTGCGAGTCATGCCAACAACTACCTGTTTGTCTTCGATGTGTTTCTCGAAGGTGGGGTCTAGAAAGACAGGCAAATAGCCCCACATGAGCATAAAAAGCACAAGGCCTATGAATCCAGCATATATGGTGATACGAACAGGGCGTCGACAAAGAAAAGGCTTGGAAGGCCTTTCTTGTTGGTCTTCATGGTGTTCGGCTGACATCTCTGTTTGTGTGAAGGGTTGAGCCGTTGATGCGGAAGGTTGAAAATTTTGACGTTGCATGATGTATCGCGAGTGAGTCTAACAATGGCAGAAATCACCAGTCAAGGAAAAGAGGATCTATGATCATAGAAGTGGAAAGTAATGCGAATGTGGAAGCCTCCATCTTTTTGCGTTTTAAAGAACTGGGGCCCGCCAAGCCAATTACACACCTTAAAAGCTACGAACGTTCATCCAGAGGAGAATGGTGTGCTGTGGTTGGTTGGAGTGAGGAGGGAGATGATCCCGTTGGTGAAGCATGGGCTCAACCAATCGAAGATTCTGGCTCTGGTTTCGGGTATGTTGTGTTTGGTGGTACTGGGGGCATTCGATTACGGCCGGTATCTGTTGAAGAGGCATGGAACCTTGAGAGTCCCCATCAATGGGGTGAAGCCTACCTGTCATTGGCCAGTAAAGATGATCTGCGGTTTAAAGACCCGTCGTAAAGAGGTACCATCAAGATACTGTTCTTCTTTGCTCAAAAGAGACGAAGGGCCTCTTCCTCATGCATGAGTGGCCGAAGGTTCCTTGAACAATGACAGAAAGACGATAGAGCTAATCAGCGTAATGCGGGTGAGGGATGGATTTCGGTTTTTGTGTGGGTTGAGGAGGGCGTTGGGCGAATTCTCGCGAAAAAGGATTGAGGATGGGTTCATGGGTATGCCGTTGGCTGTGTTTGACAACCTGGAGGCTTTGTGTTGTGAGTTCAAGTCGTTCAATAGGAACGTGAAGGGTTAAATAATCAGGGATGCCTTCTAAAGAAAACATCTGATAGGATAGGTGCCAATCTAAGGTTTCTTTATTTGGTTCCTTGATAATTAATTCAGCACGTTTAGAAGGAGACCCTTTGAACAGTAAAATCCATAAGTTGGATTTGAATGCAGGGGCCTTGGAGGAGTGCGCTGGCCTAAATTCAGGGACGAGCGTTGGGATATTCTCCATGGGAATCGCTGGCGTAAACTCGACCTCGACGCGTTGGACATATAGGGTGGGAAAATCATGGTCTTCCCGTAAATCAGGAGTATACAAGAAGGAATACCGGACCTGGATGCCATCTCGTTCATAGGTGTAGACATCTTCTCCGTTTTCAGGAGACATCAATTTTTTGAAGTATTTTTCCCAATCCTGAAATTTGTAATAATGAAAAATGCGAAGCGCGGCTTTTCTTGCCCGCACAGCATGAGGATTGCCGAGCTTCTGGTGTAATTCCGTCTGAGTAAGCCCTAAGAAGCCATCTTCAAAATACGCTTTCCCATATGAGCTGTGAGGAATGGAAAAAAGAGAGAGGAAACACGCGGCGGTTGAAAAGAAGACAAGAAAAATCGTTTTGTAAGTGCTCATAGAGGCAACCACGAGACGATGCAAAGACGTTGAAGGTATCCTATGCCTTCAAAATGTTTTAAGTCAAGCAACAGCAAAAGGAAGGTGACGACGAGCATGATAGATCATGATCCAACTGAATTAGAGCATGGGTTGAACACCCGTATCCTCGTCATGGATGGGGCTATGGGCACAATGATTCAACAACATAAGCTGGAGGAGTCTGATTTTCGTGGAGCGCAGTTTGCGGATCATGACTGTGATGTCAAAGGAAACAATGACTTATTGGCATTGACGCAACCAGCCTTGATTCAAGCGATTCACCAAGAATATCTGGAGGCAGGAGCCGACATCATTGAAACGAATACGTTTAATTCCAATGCCATTTCTATGGCTGACTACCACATGGAATCCTTGGCGTATGATTTGAATGTGGCGGGTGGGCAGGCAGCGCGAAAGGCGGCGGATGCCGTGATGGCACAGTTTCCTGGTCGTCCTCGATTCGTGGCAGGTGCAATGGGACCAACCAACCGGACCGCATCCATGTCCCCGGATGTGAATAATCCGGGATATCGGGCGGTGACGTTTGATGATTTAGCCACTGCGTACTATGAACAAGTGCGAGGGCTCATGGCGGGTGGGGTGGACCTCCTCCTCGTCGAAACAATCTTTGATACCTTGAATGCAAAGGCCGCGCTGTTTGCGATTGATCAATATTGTGAAGACCATCAGCGGCAGGTCCCTGTTATGGCCTCTGTGACCATTACCGATCAAAGTGGACGCACGCTTTCTGGGCAATTAATCGAAGCCTTTTGGAATTCTATCTCTCATGCCCAGGTTTTGAGTATTGGAATCAATTGTGCTTTGGGCGCAAAACAAATGCGGCCGTATATTGAGGAACTGGCTGGGATTGCCCCTGTCTATATTAGTTGTTATCCCAATGCGGGCTTGCCCAATGCATTTGGCGGATTTGATGAAACGCCTGCCCGGATGGCGGCAGATCTGCGAGAGTTTGCCAGTCAAGGTTGGCTCAACATTGTGGGTGGGTGTTGTGGGAGCACGCCTGCACATATTCAGGCCATTGCCGAAGCCGTGCAGGAGATGCCGCCTCATCAACGAGCCTCGGTTGTGCCGGTCACGCGGTTGAGTGGGTTGGAGCCTCTTTCCATTCGACCCGAAGCAAATTTCCTCAACATCGGAGAACGGACCAATGTTGCGGGCTCTCCAAAATTTGCCAAGCTCATTCGAAATGGAGAGTTGGAGGAAGCCTTGTCTGTGGCCAGACAACAGGTTGAAGGCGGAGCGCAAATCATCGACATCAATATGGATGAAGCGTTGTTGGATGGGGAAAAGATGATGCAGGAATTCCTCAATCTGATTGCGTCAGAGCCGGATATCACGCGTGTGCCCATTATGATCGATAGTTCTAAGTGGTCAGTGATTGAAACAGGCCTGAAGTGTGTTCAAGGAAAAGGAGTCGTGAACTCCATCAGTCTCAAAGAGGGGGAAGAAAAATTTATCGAACAAGCCCGTGCCATCAAACGCTATGGTGCGGCCACGGTGGTGATGGCCTTTGATGAAACCGGTCAGGCCGACACGGCAGAACGAAAGGTGGAAATTTGTTCGAGAGCTTATCGGATTCTCACTGAACAGGTTGGCTTTCCTCCGCAAGACATTATTTTTGACCCCAACATTCTGACGGTGGCGACCGGGATGGAAGAGCATAATGATTATGCGGTGAACTTTATCAAGGCGACGCGGGAGATTAAAGCGACACTTCCTCACTGTAAAGTGAGTGGAGGGTTGAGCAATATTTCATTCTCTTTCCGAGGCAACAATGTTGTGCGGGAAGCGATGCACTCGGCGTTCTTGTATCACGCCATCAAGGCAGGATTGGACATGGCCATCGTCAATGCAGGCCAATTAGGTGTGTATGAGGAAATTCCCAAGGATTTGCTGGCGTTAGTGGAAGATGTGTTGTTGAATCGACGGCCCGATGCGACGGAACGGCTTGTCACGTTCGCTGAAACGGTGAAGCAAACAGGAAAAGTTCAGGTGAAAGATGATGCGTGGCGTCAGGGCACGGTCGAAGAACGTTTAGCTCATTCGTTAGTTAAAGGGATTGTGGAATTTATTGATGATGATACTGAAG
Organism: Nitrospirota bacterium; assembly: GCA_011088105.1. Classification (GTDB taxonomy): domain Bacteria; phylum Nitrospirota; class Nitrospiria; order Nitrospirales; family UBA8639; genus JAALKI01. The sequence continues at coordinate 13,505 of JAALKI010000027.1, forward strand.
AAGCTCGGCAAAAATATGGAAAGCCCTTGCAGGTGATTGAAGGGCCCTTGATGGCTGGGATGAGCATTGTTGGCGAATTATTTGGGGCAGGCAAGATGTTTTTGCCGCAGGTCGTCAAGAGTGCGCGGGTCATGAAAAAGTCCGTCGCCTATTTAAATCCGTTTATGGAAGCGGAAAAGAAGGGGTTGGGGGATGAATCCACTCAGCCGAAAATTTTGATGGCTACCGTCAAGGGGGACGTGCACGATATTGGGAAAAACATCGTCGGTGTTGTCTTGGGGTGTAATAACTATAAGGTCATCGATCTGGGGGTTATGGTGCCCTGTGATAAAATTCTTCAGACCGCCAAAGAGCAAAATGTTGATATGATTGGGTTGAGTGGATTGATCACGCCGTCCTTAGATGAGATGGTTCATAATGCCAAAGAGATGAATCGTGAAGGGTTGACGATTCCCTTACTGATTGGTGGTGCAACAACAAGTAAAGCTCATACCGCTGTCAAAATTGCACCTGGCTACAAAGAACCAGTTGTGCATGTGTTAGATGCTTCCTTAGCCGTCAATGTCGTGCAGCAATTATTGAGTGAAGAGCAGAAGCCGGCGTTTGTCGAGAACGTTCGTCAACAACAAGAACAATCACGAGAAGCATACGAGGGAAAGAAAACGAAAAAGCCCTTGCTGTCTTTAGGGGATGCTCGTCGTTGTCAGTTGGCGATAGATTGGCAGCAGACCGATATTCCTCAACCAACAGTGACGGGAATTCAGATCATTGACGATCAACCCTTGGACGCGTTAGTGCCAGTGATCGATTGGTCACCATTTTTCCACACGTGGGAACTCAAGGGCCGTTACCCTAAGATCTTAGACGATCCAACTGTTGGCCCAAAAGCCAAGGAGCTCTTTGAGGATGCACAACAGCTTTTACAGGAAATTGTTGAGCAAAAACTCCTGACCGCAAGGGCGGTCTATGGGTTGTTCCCAGCCAATAGTGTGGAAGATGATATTCAAGTTTTTTCGGATGAATCACGGGAAAACATGGTGGCTACCTTCCACACTCTTCGCCAACAAATGCCGAAACCAGCCGGAGAGACGAACTATGCACTGGCCGACTTCGTTGCGCCAAAATCGGCAGGGAAGGGTGATTATCTCGGGGCCTTTGCCGTGACAGCAGGCATTGGGATTGAAGCATTATGCGAACGGTTTGATCAAGACCATGATGATTATAACTCTATCATGGCCAAAGCCTTAGCTGATCGGCTGGCTGAAGCCTTTGCTGAATGGCTACACCGAGAAGTTCGGCGAGCCTGGGGCTACGGAATGGATGAAAATCTTTCTAACGAAGAATTAATTCGTGAGCGCTATCGGGGCATCCGGCCTGCGCCCGGCTACCCAGCTTGTCCAGATCATACCGAAAAGAAAATATTATTTGATCTTTTGTCCATCAAACAGGCTATCGGCATTGAGTTGACGGAAACTTATGCCATGTATCCTGCGGCTTCGGTGAGCGGCTTCTACTTTGCTCATCCTCAGGCGAAATACTTTTCCGTGGGTAAAATTGGCCAAGATCAAGTCCAAGACTACGCGATGCGTAAACAGATGACAGTGTCAGAGGTTGAACGTTGGCTCTCACCAAATCTGCATTATGAGCCTGAAGCGTAGAACCCAACTCAACTCACTCATAGGGTCCTGAAATCAGCGACGGTCAGCCCAAATAGCCAAGTTTGAACGGAAGATCAATTGACGGGCTGAAGTTTGCAGAATGACGATATTATCGTTCTTCGTGACGGCATCAATTGTTTCGTCCGCTCCGAGGTCTTCGGCAAAAAACCCTCCAGTAAAGGCCGAAAACCCCAGCACTCGACGATTGGTCACCACGACCGCCACATGATCTTGCTGGATCAACTGAATAACCTGTTCCCTGGTCCCGAACTCTTCGATCCTCCAGCTGGCTCTATGCGCTTGAAATCCGAAAACCCTTTTGTTGGTCTGCGCAAGAATAAACCGTGGAGAGACATGGAATTGGATGACCTGTTCGGAAAGATCCAATGGTTGTGCAAACCATCGTTGAAAAGGCCCAGAAAATGCCAAGAGGCGATCTGATGTATGGGCAAAGGCATTGAGTCCTCTAGACCTTGTCGCTAGCACGTTCTCGCCAGCGGATAACCGGTAGCGAATGAGTCCTTGTCCTGCCGTGATTCCCAAGATATGATTTCGAAAAACGGCGATGGCGACTTGGTCAGTGATGGTCTCTTGTGCCAGAACGGATCCCATCGTCATCCACAGGCTACATGTCAGAAGGCAAAAACTTAGGATGATTTTTCTCATGGTATACGTTCTTCTGTATGAAGCATGTGGCGTCCTTCTTGTCGGTGACCAAGGCTCTATGGTCTTTTCTCGCTGTCTTGTCGACAAGGCAGGCTCATCATGTGTTGAGAATTCCCTGGGCTCCTGTAATGAAACGCATGGCTTAGGTGTTGAGGAAGCAGCAAAGAGTGCAAAGTCATGAAAGATATTGAGACACAATTATTCCGAAAATTTTGGACAATCACGGGAATTAGCTTTCTAGTGATGGCATCGGTGTATATTTTTGTTCCCTGGCTTCGAAAACCACTTGTTCGTGAAAACAATATCCTTGAATTGTTGACAGCCATTCTCTTTTTGACGGTCATTATGCTTGGAACAAAAATATTAATCGAGCAGCGCCGCCTCACACCCCCATGGGTGTATTGGGGGATTCCTCTGTTCGGACTCATCGCATTTCTGGAAGAAACCAGTTTTGGGCACAGCTTTTTGTATTATGAGGTGCCCATCATTCAAGGTGTTAAAATTGATGCACTCCATGATTTTCTCAAAGTCTTCATGGTGATGCTCCAGTCTGAAAATAATAGTACACCAGTCATTGTCCTGATCCTTGGCGGGAGTGTGTGTCTTGTGGGTCTGTGGTTGTGGTTTCAACGATGTGAGAAAGGGTGGAGTCGTAAGCAATGGGAAGCCTATCCTCCATTCAGATTCCTGGTGTGGTGTATAGGGTTCTTGCTGTTCTCCGCAATGCTAGACTTAGAGTTTCTGACCCATCATTTCTTGGTGTTTATAGAAGAGTTTATGGAAGCCACAGCCTCTCTGTCTTTGATGTTTGCATATCTCTCGCTTAAGCACGAGTTGTTCCATATTCGGAACCCTTAATGAACGCGGTTTGTGGCGTTCGCATTGTTCATGAAGAAGATCGGGATTCATGGCATGTTATGCGAAATTGTGGCGCGCCAATATCTTCACTTCGGCAACGTGGACACCGACTTGGTGTGGTAAAACGTGTTCGGTCTCGAAAGACAAATTGACAATCTCGACAGGTGGACGGGTCTTGCATGAATTGCCTGGTCGTGTCTCGACTGAGGGACTTCACAATATGAGGAAGATGCTCTTCGACCTGACGTTCAGGAATCCCTACCAGCTCTGCCAGTTCTCGTGAGGTTGAGGTTCGTTGGGTAAGACAGTCCATGATTCGCTGACGTGGTGTCTGAGAGGGGCTATCCATGGTAAGGCAGTGTAGTCAACATTCCTCGATGAAAGAAAGATCTGTGCCTTGGCAGGGATGTCTCGGCCCATTGTCATTCCAGCCTAGCATGAAGTGCCTGTTGTGATTATCAGGGGGTAACCTTAAAACAATAGGCATTTCCCGTGAACAGTATCTCCGAAGGTTGGAGGAAGTTTTGCATGGTGGTACCGTCCGTCAATTACATATTAACGGGTAGACAAAACTTCCTAAGAGCGTACAATGGCAAATTTCGACAGGCTTTCTCGTGTTGAACAAGCAAGGAAGATGTTCTGCGGAAATGTGGCAAGGTCGGTTGATTATTCTCTTGTTTGCCTTTTTGGCCATTTTGGCCTTGGCCTATTCCGGCTCTGTCACGCATGGTGTACTTGAGCTATTGGAAGATGGGTATCGAGATGGGCCTGAGACATCAGGATGGGATAGATTTGTCGAGGCTTTTTGGCAGGATATTACCGGGACACCGGGGGTGATGGTTTCAGCTATCAAGACTTTCTTTGCTGTTATCGTCGCTTTCGGTGTTGCGAAAATAGCTCCGACCGCAGCGGGAGAATTTTTGTTGAAAGTCTCTGGTGTCGAACTGTCTGGTGCGCAATCGGCGGCAGTCTTGTGGTGTGCAGTCTTCGTGTTGGTCAAACTTCTTTGATCTTTTTTGGTGAAAGAGAAGAATGTTGAGAATTATTCGTCCCAGTCAGTTTTTATTGTTGTGTTTTCTGCTAGCCTGGCCAGGTCGTGCAGAAGCGTTCCTAGATCAGTTGGTCGAATGGCTACAAGATCGTTGGACAACGAACAATTCCTATGCGGTTGTTATTGGTATCAATGAGTACACTCATAAAACAGACTTGAATTACGCAGTGAACGATGGTCGTATTATGGTAACACTCCTCAAGTCAATGGGCTTTGCCATTCCTGAAGAAGCAATTCTCTTACGAGAAAGGAGAAGTGACCCCATTGTGGATAATGCCTCTATCATGAACACGATTGCTCGTACGCTGAGACAAGCGAAGGAAAACGATCGAGTCATCATTTTTTATGCCGGGCATGGTGCCGAAATTGGATTTGGGACAGGATCCGAAGCCTATCTCCTTCCTTCAAATTACGATCCCAAGCGAGATGTCCAAACCGGTGTGTCCTTTCGGGACTTAGTGCGTTTGGCAAGTCATCCCTCGGTGAAAGCTAAACATATCTTGTTTATTCTTGATGCTTGTTATGCGGCCGATGCGTTGAATCTTGAAGGCGGCCGAGCGGGTGGAGATCCTGAAGTGCCATGGGAAGAAACGTTCTTTAAAGAAAAAGAAGAAGAGAGGTTTATTGGCGTTTTGACCGCAGGTGGTGCTGGTGAAAGGGTAAAGGAAAAAAACGGCCATGGCGTGTTCACCAACGTGTTGGTACGAGCTTTGCTGGGAGATGGGGATAGAGATGGAAATGGACTTATCCATTATGCTGAATTGGTTACGTGGCTGGAACAGGATGTTTTTGAGAAATCCAAGCCGGATCATCAGAACGTGACGTCTGGAAAACTTGTGCCAGGCTTAGAGCAAATGCTCTTTCTAGTTCCAGGGGCGTCTGTGCGGCAAACCATTTTGGGTGTGGAAATAGCCAGTCCTATTACAGCACAGTGGGAAAAGCGGCGAGGAGAACTGGAAGAAAAATACCCAAAACCTAATCTTTCCATTGAGGAAAACCAGAACGTGCTTATGAAACAAGTGATGGAAGAAATGAGAGCCCTTAAGCAAGAACTTAAACATCTCAAGGAACAGAGCAAGACCGATCCCATCCCCTCGGCTCAGAAGCAAGTCCAAGTAGAGGCACGCTTGAGAACATTAGACCAATCCAGGCGCTTGCAAACAGAAATCACCAGCCAAGATGATGCGTCAATGGTGCTTGTGCCAGCAGGGAAATTTACCATGGGAAGCAACAAAGGTAATGAAGACGAGAGGCCTCCACATAAGGTAGAGCTAGATGCGTTTTACATTGATCAATATGAGGTCACGACCGCTCGGTATGGAAAATTCTTTCAAACGACAGGACGGAATAAACCAAAATACTGGACGGACACGGTGCTGGTTCGTCAAGGCGACCGTCCGGTAGTCGGTGTCACGTGGCATGATGCCGAGGCCTATTGTCAATGGGCTGGCAAACGGCTGCCGACTGAAGCCGAATGGGAAAAGGCGGCCAGAGGGCCTGATGAACGGACCTATCCGTGGGGGGATAATTCTCCAAGCGGTGAGAAGGCAAATTATGGTCGCTCCTATGATTCCAACTTTTACTCGACCAGGCTCGAACCAGTGGGGAGCTATGAGGCAGGCAAAAGTCCGTATGGTGTGTACGATATGGCCGGGAGTGTGTGGGAATGGGTGGCGGATTGGTATGGCAAGGAGTATTACGCAAAGAGTCCATGGAAGAAACCAAAAGGCCCATCTAGCGGTCCAGGTAAAGTAATCCGTGGCGGGTCGTGGGACCATACTGAAGGCGGCATCCGTTCCGCCTTCCGGCGCATGTTCTCGCCGGACTACAGGATCAGCTACCTCGGGTTTCGGTGTGCGAAGACTTCCTAATCCTTAATTCTTGGTCCCTTGGACTCTTGTGGTTTTTGAGTTTTTTTGGAGACGCCCCATGGGGCGTCTCGCGCGTAGATTAAACATGCTAAGCAACGCATGCCGCTACCAAGTTACAATGTCCTCACGATGCTCTCACAAGAGCATTTGACCGACTAAAATTAACAATTTTACAAGAAATGAAGTCTTTTTTTCTTGACTTTTTCTCGAAATATCCTATTATTAGGATGTAAGGATATGGCATGGAGTACCCATGAAACTCGTGCACTTTTTAGGAAATAGTCAAACGATTCTGCGAGGATTCCCGGTAATGGTTAAAGATCGAGTGGGATATGCGCTGTATGAGGCACAACGAGGAAAGAAGGCTGCCAATACGAAACCGTTAAAAGGCTTCCATGGAGCAAGTGTCTTAGAAGTAGTTGAAGACCACGATGGCTCCACTTACAGGGCCGTCTATACTATTCGGTTTTCAAATACCGTCTATGTCCTGCATGTCTTTCAAAAAAAGTCGAAGAAAGGGATTGCCACACCCAAACAGGACATTGATTTGATCAAATCACGCCTCAAATTAGCGGAAGATGATTTTAGGAAGGAGCTCATATCATGACAGAGAAAATTACAAGAGGGTCAGGAAACATTTTCGTTGATCTTGGGTTTGATAATCCTGAGGAAATGGAAACCAAGGCGCAACTCGTGAGCCAGATTAATGCCATCATTAAACACCGAAAAATGACCCAGAAAAAGGCTGGAGAAATTCTCGGCATTACGCAATCCCGTGTGTCTGATCTTGCCCACGGTGGTTTAAGTGGGTTCTCCGTTGATCGTCTGTTGCGCTTTCTGAATAAACTAGATCGGGAAGTTGAAATTGTGGTGAAGAAAAAACGGCCACGCCGACCAGCCACAACCACCGTGACCTTTGCAGATCAGATTTCTGTATGACCGGGCCGTGCCTTTCGTAAGCTCAAGAGACGTCCCGCCGGGATCTCTCTGCGGGATATGAAGACACTGTATGTTGATTGGTTGAAACGGTTGTACGTTGTCGGCTTTCGGTGTGTCCAAGATGTAGAGAAGCAGTGATGAATGCTGAATGGGGAATGAAAAAGTATTAAGACTAGAACGTTGAATTATGAACCGAGCAAAGTTAAGGATCTAAAAGTCAAAACCAAAGCTTTTGCTCTTGATGTCATTCAGTTTTTCTCTTCTTTGCCTAAAATGTCAGTCGCGCAGGTTTTGGGTAAACAGTTTTTGCGCTGTGGAACATCTGTTGGTGCGCAGTACTGTGAGGCAACACGCAGTCGATTCAAGGCAGAGTTCGTGAGTAAAATCGAGAGTGCCTTAAAAAACTGGAGGAAACCACGTATTGGCTTGATCTTCTTGCTGAGAGTGGGACTATAGGCCATTCCCATCTTGAAAGTCTACAAAAAGAGTCAGAGGAGCTTGCGTCCATTTTCGCGTCATCAGCGAAAACAGCGAAGCGTAGCCGATAAAATTCAACCCTAGAATTTTTTAACTTCCTCGAATGTCTTCGGGCTTTACCTTCTTCTGCTATCAAATTCTTCCGAGCCTTGTCGCTTGAGGCAAGAAATATCCGCCAGTTTAATGGTTACGTTCGTAGGTTGTATAGGAACATATCCTAAAACATAGGTGTATGTGTCTTGAAGATGCTGTTGGCCATTATTGCTATTGGACTCTTGTTACAGGGGGCGCTTGGATTTTCTGAGTCGCCCTCACGAGAGTTTGATTTTTCCAAACACAATGTTCCTCTTGAGCACATCCTCTCGGGTGGTCCTTCTAAAGATGGTATCCCTGCGATCCTGAACCCAGCATTTGTCTCGGCATCAGATGCGGGGTTTCTTGATGTCCAGGATCGGGTTCTTGGTGTTGTTGAAGGCGATGAAGCAAAAGCCTATCCCATCAAGATTCTCAATTGGCATGAAATTGTGAATGATCGTCTTGGTGGAAAACCTGTGCTCGTGACCTATTGCCCACTCTGTGGTAGTGGCATTGGGTTTGATCCAGTTGTAAATGGAAGGCTATTGACCTTTGGTGTCTCCGGGCTGCTATATCAGAGTGACATGGTGATGTATGACCATCAGACAGAGAGTTTATGGTCTCAAATTTCGATGGAAGCGATTGCCGGTTCTATGACAGGAACGAAATTACACCATCTATTTCTTGAACATACGACTTGGAGTGAATGGCAGCAGAGGTATCCCGGCACCCTGGTGTTATCTACGAAGACAGGTCATCACCGCGACTACGACCGTGATCCGTATCTTGGCTATGCCCAACGTGCCGACCTGATGGTTCCTCTCAAACAGCCTGATTCGCGTTTTCATTCGAAGGAATGGGTTTTGGGGCTTGAAGTGGAGGGGAGCTTTAAAGCCTATCCTTTTTCAGAATTGGAGAAAGTGGACAGCCCTCTGCTTGACCACATCCATGGCCAGCCTGTTCGCATACATTATCAGGCACGTGCCCACAGTGTGTCGGTGACTGACCAAGAGGGAACGCCTCTCCCTTCGGTCATGGCCTTCTGGTTTGCGTGGTCCATCTTTCATCCAGAAATGGACGTCTTTATTGTGGAGGAATAACCAGGGGGCTGTTACAGATTAATCACAATGGCGGTGCTGGTTTTCATGATGCCGTCGACGCTACGAATTTTTGAAAGGACGAGTTCATTAATTTCTTCAAAGGTGTCGGTTTCGATGTGAATAATGAGGTCATGCGGGCCAGTGATGGGGTAAACCTTTTTGACTCCTTCTATGCGGGTGATCGTTTTGCTGGCAATTTTCGTGTGATCACCGGTGACATCAACGAGAATAAATGCAGAAACAGCCATGTGTCATACTCCCTCACGTGACAAAAAATAGTCGTTCATTGCTCTATAAGAGTCACCCTACCAAAGCCATTTCATCGAGTCAATTTGCGCTCAAATTTTTTCGTAATTGTTGAATGGCTTGCACAAGTTCTTCGGTTGTTGTACTCGGTCCCACGCGTGTCTGGAGAAGGTGTGAGCGTGCCAATTTCTCAAGGTCGTCCAACGTCGTGATATGCAGGTGACGATAGAGGTCTTGGACCAATGGCTCTGAAAACCCTGGAAGGGTTGTCCAAGGTAGGATGGCATCTGGAAGAGGGGTTTTGAGATTTTCATAGGCGCGAATGTTTCCAGTGCGGAGGTATTCATGAATTTTTGCTGAAGACTCCTTGCCGATGGTAGGCAAGAGGTCAAGTTCGTCTCGTTGCGCAATGTCTTGGATGTCTTCAGTCAGCGAGGCCAAGGTTTGAGCCACTCGACGATAGGCTTGAATGCGATAGGGATTCGCTGATTGTGCAGCGAGCAACTCCGCCATGGCAAGAAAGACATTCGCAATATCATAATTCGTCTTAGGCATGTTCCGTCGCCTGCGAGTGGACCATGGGAAGATTACCCTAGTATAGCATATGGGTGAAAGGAGAAGATTAGCTGACGATGCTTGGGGCGCTGTTTCTTTCGATAGAGCAGTTGTCTTCATGGAAAACCTTGAGAAACGTTGGAGTTTTGGTAGAATGAACCTGTTCTTGCACGACCGTGCTACGAGCAGTGAGGTCGTTCATTGACAGAGGTTTGAACCCTCCCGTAGGATGAATTTACGTTTCAGGGAAAGGGAAGCTTATGGACATTCACCTGAATGGAGAATCACGATATCTTGAAAAGGAAAGCACGATTGCCGCGCTCCTCCAGGAGTTAAAGATTCGGTCCGATCAGGTGGCTGTTGAGGTGAATCTCCATATCGTTGATAAACAAGACTTTGCATCGCGTCAATTACAAGAGGGTGATCGTGTTGAGATTATGAGTTTCATTGGAGGCGGGGCAGAGAGCAGCCTGTCTGTAACGGAAGCATGAGAAAGCTGAAATAGAGGGGACTAATGATAGACGAACGATTAACAATAGCTGGTCATGAATTTAAATCTCGTTTATGGGTTGGAACGGGAAAATACAAGGATTTTGTCGAAACTCAAAAAGCGATTGAGGTTTCCGGTGCGGATGTTGTGACCGTGGCCGTTCGGCGTGTCAATATTACCGATCGAACACAAGAAAACCTCCTTGACTACCTTGATCCCAAGAAATATACCATATTGCCTAATACGGCAGGATGTTACACGGTTGATGATGCCGTGCGATATGCCAGGCTGGCCCGAGCTGCAGGTGTCTCTGACTTAGTCAAACTGGAAGTCATTGGGGATGAGCGCACACTATTTCCTGATACGGCAGGTTTGATTGAAGCAGCCAAAATTTTGGTGAAAGAAGGATTTATCGTGTTGCCCTATACCAACGATGACCCGATTGTCGCGCAGCGCTTGGTTGATGTGGGGTGTCCGGCTGTCATGCCGTTAGCTGCACCCATTGGATCTGGATTGGGCATTCGTAATCCCTATAATCTGAAGATCATTATGGAAACCGTCAACGTTCCGGTTATTGTTGATGCCGGGGTGGGCACGGCCTCTGATGCGGCCTTGGCTATGGAATATGGTGCTGATGCGGTGTTGATGAACACGGCGATTGCGGGCGCCAATGATCCAATTGCAATGGCGGAGGCTATGAAATATGCCGTGGATGCGGGGAGGTTAGCCTATAAGGCTGGTCGTATCCCACGAAAACTCTATGCAACCGCGAGTAGTCCCATTGAAGGGATGCTCTAATTCTCTCCCTCCTGTCTATGTGGTGACCGATGGTCATCAATGCGATGAACATCAGGTTGTCCGTGCGCTTGAAGAGGCCTCGCTAGAGAGAGGCTTTCTTCTTCAACTTCGTGAAAAGACGTTAAGTACGCGTGCACTCTTGACATTGGCTCGTTCTATTCTGTCTCAGGCTCGTCGATATAAAATTCCTGTATTCATTAATGATCGAGTAGACGTTGCTTTGGCCATTGGGGCTGATGGTGTCCATTTACGATCAACGAGTCTCTCAATTGCCGTGGCTCGCTCCCTTGTTGGGAAGAATTGCCTCATTGGCTTTTCAGCGCATTCCGTCGATGATGTGATGAAAGGCGAACAGGCTGGTGCTGATTTTGCTGTATTAGGTCCCGTCTATGATACGTCATCAAAACGAGCCTATGGTGAGCCGCTTGGCCTTTCGCGTTTTGAAGCGGCCTGTCGTCATTGCCGTCTTCCAATTTATGCGATTGGAGGTATGGCCGTGTCGTCTGTCTCGGATGTATTGCAGGTGGGTGGTCATGGGGTGGCAGGGATTTCTGTTATATGGAATTCCGAATCTCCTGGAAAGATGATACGCGAATTATGTATGCAATTCCCTTCATTCTCATAAAGTTTTGGTCATGGATAGAGGAGAAACCTCTGTCTGATTAAGTTGACCCTTTTGAAAATCGGGTGCTAGAATTCTGAAGGAAATTGTCCAACAGTGACCCTATTTCTCAAGGCATTGGTAGGGCATATGTGCCTGACGCGTCAGACTGGATAGCTAATATGGGATTGAAACGACACGACGACCATCTACAGGAAATTGAGAAGCTGCGTGGCGAACTCGAATCTGTGGAGGAGGAACTACGGATTTTGTACGGCGCTCAACAAAAGTTAGAGCATGTGCTCAAGCAGAATGAAACGTTGTCTTCGTGTTTACAAGAAGCGAAAGCACACATTGCATCGCTAAAAACGGAGATAGAAAAATTAACGGCCCCCCCATCTACCTATGCTTTATTTGTCAGTATGAATGAGGATGATACTGCGAATATCAATGTATCGGGTCGAAAAATGCGTGTCAGTGTCCATCCCTCCATTCAGGGTGAACAATTACAAAAGGGACAAGAAGTCATTTTGAATGAAGCCTTGAATGTCATCGACGTTCGTGGATTTGATCAACAAGGGCAAGTCGTTCGGTTGAAAGACACGGTCGATGAAACTCGAGCGCTGATTCAGCTTCATCATGATGAAGAACGTGTTGTGGAATTAGGCGAGCCATTACTCAAAGAACGACTCAGCGTGGGTGATCATCTCTTGTATGACGCTCGTTCCGGCTATGTGATGGAGAAAATTCCCAAGGCTGAAGTTGAGCAATTAGTCATTGATGAGGTGCCTGATGTTCACTATGGCAATGTTGGTGGGCTGGAAAAAGAGTTAGAACAGGTGACTGATGCAGTGGAGCTCCCGTTTATTCATCCGGAGTTATTTGCCGAACATCACCTCACGCCTCCCAAAGGCGTGTTGTTATATGGGCCGCCTGGATGTGGGAAAACCTTAATTGCCAAGGCTGTGGCGAATTCTATCGCCGAGAAACTCGGACATTCTGTCGATCAAGACGTCCGTAGTTTTTTTCTGCACGTCAAAGGTCCAGAGTTGCTCAATAAATATGTCGGAGAGTCTGAGCGACATATTCGTGAAGTTTTTGCTAAAGCTCGGGAAAAGGCATCGTCTGGCAGTCCGGTAATTGTCTTTTTCGACGAGATGGATGCGTTGTTTCGGACAAGAGGAACCGGGATCTCGTCCGATATCGAATCTACAATCGTTCCTCAATTCCTTGCTGAAATCGATGGGGTTGAACGACTGCAGAACGTGATTGTTATTGGAGCCAGTAATCGACAAGATCTTATTGATCCAGCCGTTCTTCGGCCAGGGCGTTTGGACGTCAAAATTAAAATCCCACGTCCTGAAAAGCACGGAGCAAAAGACATTTTGGCAAAATACCTAACCCCTGATTTGCCTTTTGCCAAAGAAGCCCTTGATCAACATGAGGGTAAACCTCAAAATGTGGTTGACTCCTTCATCGAGTTGACCGTGGAAGCGATGTATGCGCTTTCAGAGGAAAACCGGTTTCTCGAAGTGACGTATACGAATGGAGAAAAGGAAGTGTTGTATTTTAAGGATTTCGTCAGTGGAGCTTTGATCGAGGGGATTGTGTCACGAGCCAAGAAATCTGCTGTGAAACGAGCCATTCGCAACGGAGAAAAAGGCTTGCAAGAAACAGACATGATGGAAGCCATTCGTGATGAATTCAAAGCTCACGAGGATTTGCCCAATACGACTAATCCAGATGATTGGGCACGCATTGCTGGCAAGAAAGGCGAGAAAATTATTCATGTGCGAACGCTCACATCCTGGCCTGACGAGGCGAGAGTGATTGAGACTGTCAGTGCCGGTCATTATTTTTAATTATTTCCTGTTCTTGGGCTTGCTTATGAGGTACACGTGCAACGAATTATGGGCACGGAAACAGAATTCGGCATTTTGTCCCGTGATGGAGATCGATCTGATCCTGTCGCCAACTCTCTCCAATTGATTGCTCACTATCCCTCCCTTCTCGCTCCACAGGGTATCTGGGATTATGAGAATGAAAATCCCCTACTAGATGCCCGAGGCTTTCAAGTTGAAGGTGAACGAGAACGCCCGGGGCCTGCCTACAATCGGCAACTCAATAAATTGTTAGCCAATGGGGGACGGTTGTATGTGGATGGTGCCCACCCTGAATATTCCACGCCCGAATGTCATCATCCACGCGAACTGGTTGCTTATGAGCGGGCAGGCGAGTGTGTTGCTGCTGCGTGCCTGCGTGCCATGAATGAACAATACGGCACCGATGCTTTTTATTTGTATAAAAACAATTCGGATGGGAAAGGCAACAGTTATGGGTACCATGAGAATTATCTATTGGCTCGATCTGTTCCCTTCGACATGATTGTTCAAGGGCTGTTACCTTTTTTTGTGACACGACAAATTTTTGCTGGTGCTGGTAAGGTTGGTGCTGAAAATGCCACTGATCCTGTTGCCTATCAAATTGCACAGCGGTCAGATTTTTTTGAATGCCTGGTTGATTTGAATACCATGGTGAATCGGCCCATCATCAATACCCGAGATGAACCCCATGCCGATCCTTCACGATTTCGTCGCCTTCATGTAATTGTAGGTGACGCGAACATGTCTGAATGGTCAACCTATTTGAAGGTCGGGACAGCGGCCATTGTTATTCAGATGCTAGAAGCTGGAGCTGACCTTCCGGCTCTGGTGCTCAACAATCCCATTGAGGCCATCAAAGCCATCTCTCGTGATTGGCAATTCGAATATGATATTCAGTTGGAAGGTGGAAAGAACATTTCAGCCATTGACCTTCAGCGCCAATATCTTCATGCCGCACATCAATTTTTTGCCTGCCATGAATTGACCACGACGACGAAAGATCTCCTAGTCCATTGGGAACGCGTTTTGGATCAACTTGAACAAGATCCGATGCAATTGGCTGATGAGCTTGACTGGGTTGCCAAACGGGCTATGATGTTATCATACATGGGACGCAAAGGTTGTGGTTGGGATGATCCGCGAATCAAACTGCTTGATCTGCAATATCATGATATTCGTCCAGACAAGGGGGTGTATCATGCCCTTGAGCGAGGCAATCGAATCAAACGGCTGTTGAACGATGCGGATATTCAAACAGCAGAGTATCATCCACCATCAGAAAGCCGAGCCTATTTTCGAGGGATGTGTCTGAAAAAATTCCCGCAGGCTGTCTATGGGATGAGCTGGACGTCTGTGCTATTTGATGTGGGCAAGAATGCGATTAAGCGAATTCCCTTGATGAATCCATCACGTGGGACGCAAGCGTTGACCCAAGATCTCTTTGAGGGCGTTGAGACGGTTGACCAGTTATTGGAGCGATTGGAGTCGTAGTGCATTGCCGAAACCATTACCCGTGAGGCTATGATGTTGTTCAATCATCATTGTTCGAGCTTTTTGGAATTCCTCCAACAGGAAAAGCCTGAGCTGATGCCGGCGGCACGGTGGGCAGCCGCGTCGGTCTCTGAAGGATTTTCTGCCGAAACCATTCGCAGAGAGTATCTGGCAACCCTGGCACATGGGACGACGATTCTCGCTCTGCGATATCATCAAGGGGTCATTATTGCGGGCGATCGTCGTGCGACAGAAGGGTTTCAGGTGGCAGACCGTCGAATGGAAAAAGTGTATACAACAGATAGCCATTCGGCTATGGCTATTGCAGGGACGGCTGGGCCATGTATGGAAATGGCAAAATTGTTTAGCATCGAATTAGAGCATTATGAAAAAGTTGACGGCATTCCGTTATCGTGTGAAGGCAAAGCAAATCGATTGGCGCATATGGTTAAGGCAAATTTGCCGATGGTTTTGCAAGGACTTGTGGTTGTTCCCCTCTTTGTTGGCTACGATCACAAAGATGCTCAAGGACGGATGTTTAAATATGATATTGCTGGCGGACGCTATGAAGAAACCGATTATCATGCGGTCGGTTCTGGAGGGAAAGATGCGCGGATTACGATCAAGGAACACTTTCGGCGAAATGCTACAGAACAAGACACGATCCGTATCGCGTTGTTGGCCCTTTTGAATGCGGCAGATGAGGATGTAGGAACCGGAGGGCCAGATCGGACCCGACGCATCTATCCAACGATGAAGCTTGTCGACTCTGAGGGCGTGCGAGATGTTGAAGAGTCGCAAGTCGCAGCGATCTGTGAAGAAATTGCAGCTTCACGAGGAGAGGATCAGTAACCATGTCTATGCCATACTATATTTCGCCTGAACAACTTATGCAGGATAAGGCGGAGTATGCCAAAAAAGGCATTGCGAAAGGCCGATCGATTATCGCGATGGAATATGAACATGGGGTATTGTTTGTTGCGGATAATCCCAGCACTTCCTTGTTTAAAGTTTCAGAAATTTATGATGCTATTGCCTTTTCAGGTGCTGGTAAATATAGCGAGTTTGAGCACCTTCGAAAGGCAGGCATTCAACATGCCGATCTGAAAGGCTTCATGTATAGCCGGCAGGATGTGACGGCGCGGTCTTTAGCGAATGGATATTCTCAAACGCTCGGGACAATTTTTAGTCAAGAGCTGAAACCCTTCGAAGTTGAAATCCTTGTGGCGCAGGTTGGCGAACAAGCTGGGAGTAATGAATTGTATCGGATTGCGTTTGATGGCACGATCTTCCATGATCGATTGTTTTCGGTGATTGGAGGTCGTTCGGAAGCGTTGCTCATGGCACTTCGAAAACGAGAGCATAGTGAGCGGCTTAACCATGATGCGGCGTTGACTCATTGCCTGGAGGCCTTGGAACACGTTCATGATCAGAAAATCTCTCGTGAGGCTGTGGAAGTGGCTGTTTTGGATCGAACCCGGAATGGCCGGAAATTCATGCGTATTCCTTCGACACCCTCTTCCGTTTCTCACTCTTGACTCCTTTCTATTTTTGAGGGCATCCATCATCTTGTCCTCGATGGTCCATGGGCTGAGGCCGTCATGAAACGCATTGTTGGGTTGGAATGTGAATATGGATTAACCTTTTCGCCAATCGGACGAGTCTATCTGCCTATTGAGAAAATCCTCGGATATATTTTTGAAGGGCTCATTCCCAATAGTTGGCCATCAAATGCGTTTCTCACTAATGGCGCGCGATTTTATCAGGATACAGGGTGTCATCCTGAATATTCTACGCCGGAATGTGATGACGTTTTTGATCTCGTTGCCCATGAAAAAGCGGGCGAGCGTATTTTAGAATCATGCCTCCCCGCTGCTGAGGAGCGACTGCGAGAGGAAGGTCTGGCTGGAGATATCTATATCTTTAAAAATAATACAGACTCATTAGGCAATACGTATGGGGCTCATGAAAATTTCCTCATGCGCCGGGACGTTGATTTTTGGAAAGTTTCGGAACAACTCATCCCATTTTTTGTGACGCGTCAAATTTTTTCTGGAGCGGGAAAAGTTCTTAAGGTATCTGGGCAGCCGCAGTATTTTATTTCTCAACGCGCTCAACATATTCACGAAAAAACCTCTTCTTCGACAACCTCTTCTCGCAGCATCATTAATACACGGGATGAACCCCATGCCGATGCTGAACGCTATCGGCGGCTTCACATTATTCTGGGCGATTCCAATATGTCTGAGTTTGCCATTTTTCTTAAAGTCGGCACGGCGATGCTGGTTCTCTCTATGATGGAAGAAGGGTGGTGCGTGCCAGGGATTGAACTTGAGGATCCTGTGAAAGCGATTCGAGATGTCTCGCGTGATATCACTTTGAAAAGACGTATTAAACTTGAAGATGGTCGGGAGTTAACGGCCCTTGAAATTCAGTGGCTGTACTGCGAACGCGCTTGGGAATATTTGGAATCCCAATCAGCAGACCCTGTGATGGAACAGGTATGGCATGAGTGGAGACGAGTGCTGGAGGCATTAGGAGATGATCCGATGCGCTTGGTCCGGGAGGTGGACTGGGTCACAAAATACTGGCTTATCCAATCCTATATGAGGAAAAAAAGGTGTGAGTGGGATGATCCACGAGTTGCGATGATGGATCTTCAATACCATGACGTCAATCGCACGCGAGGCTTGTATCACGTCTTGGATTCTCACGGTAAAACCGCTAAAGTTGTGGATGAGCAAGCCATTGAGCGGGCTATGACCATTCCTCCTCAGTCTACCCGAGCCAAAGTTCGAGGAGACTTTATTCGATTTGCTCGAGCCAAGAACCGATCGTATACCGTAGATTGGACCTATTTGAAATTGAACGGCTATTGGGAAGAAACCATTCTCTGTATGGATCCCTTCAGCCCATTGAATTCGCGAGTGGAAGAGTTACTGGCACAAGTTCCTGGGTGTGGTTCAGCCTATGAAGTATGATTGTTGTTGTCTTATCGTCATTATGGCCATTATGGTTGCGAGTGTACTGCCTGTAGAGGTGGCTCCGTATGTATGGGGAGAGCAGCTAAATGAGTCTCCACGCTTGGTTGGAGAACAGGGAGATGTCCTGTTGGTCCGAATCTCTTTAGCTGACCATCCACTGACAGTGGTGGGAACCTTTTTGCGTCGTCAGGTTCCATTTGTTTCTGTGGGTGATGGTCCAGACTATGTAGGTCTGCTGGGCATTGATATGCAGGATACGCCAGGGAGCTATGCGCTGAAGATAAAGGCATCATATCCTGATCATACAGTTCCTATGAGCATGAGTGTTCGTGTGATCAACCATGCGTATCCTGTGCAACGGTTGACTCTTCCTCGCACTATGGTAGATTTGGATAAAAACACTCTCGTGCGAGTCAAGGCTGAGGCCAAAACTATCAAGAACGTTTTTTTGGGGCTAACAAAAGAGCGGTGGTGGATGAGCGCATTTGTAAAACCTGTTGAAGGTAAAGTGTCAGGTCGATTTGGAAGTCAGCGTATTATCAATGGTGCCCCTCGAAGTCCTCATAGTGGAGAAGATATCGCGGCGCCTCGTGGTACAGCAGTGGTCGCGATGAATGAGGGGATGGTGCGGTTGACGATGGATCATTTTTTTACAGGGAAAGGCGTCATCATTGATCATGGGCTAGGGCTCTTTTCAATGTACTTTCACTTATCTGCGATCGAGGTTGATCAAGATCAACGTGTGAGAAAAGGGCAAGTGATTGGCAAGGTTGGATCCACTGGTCGTGCGACAGGCCCTCATCTCCATTGGGGGGTGCGGCTTAATGGGGCTCGAGTGAATCCGTATGCATTGCTCTCAATTCCTGCTGAGGGCTTTTCGCAACCTGAGTAGTTTTTTATGACGCTCCACGCTATTAGTTCCAGCCGAAAACATGTTCTTTTGATGAGAAAGGCGTTATCAGAGTTGAAAGAGGTGATTGTCCTCTGATGATAAAACGGGTCTGTGTCTTCTGTGGTTCTAATCCTGGTATTCACCCGGTCTATGAAACGACTGCTCGTCAGGTTGGCAAAGAATTGGTTGCGCGGGGTATAGGGTTAGTCTATGGGGCGGGGAATATTGGGTTAATGGGAATCATTGCGAATGAAGTGCTTCAAGAGGGAGGAGAAGTTATTGGGGTGATTCCAGAATTTCTGCTTGAAAAAGAAATCGCCTGTGATGGGCTGACGTCGCTTCATGTGGTTGACTCCATGCATCAACGAAAAGCCCTGATGGCTGATTTGTCCGATGCATTTGTAGCGCTGCCCGGAGGATTTGGTACGTTGGAAGAAATTTGTGAAATGATCACCTGGAGCCAGCTTGGTCTTCACAAGAAACCCTGTGGGGTGCTGAATATCGATGGGTTCTTTTCTGCATTACTTACTTTTTTCGATCGACAGGTCCACGAGGGGTTTGTAACATCAGAAAACCGTACGTTGGTTCTTGATGATTCAAATCCTCAGGCGTTGCTTGATCGTCTGGCTAAAAGGATCTAAGTTTCAGGCCCAAGACCCTCTGCGGATTTTTTCTTCCATTTCAAGGAAGCACACGGCTTATTCAATCAATACGCGGGAGGTCTTGATAATGGTCGGCCGGTAATAATCTCAATGGCGCGTAGATTATCAAAGGCATATGGAGATTGTCCGGTCGTCACCACCCCTACACTCCCGGATTGTAATTCAGATCCAGAGACAGAAAGAATGCGGTGATGATCTAAGTGAATATTTACAAAGTCTCTGCTGACAATTGTTCTTCGTTGAATACGAAGAAGATGCCAGTCCACATCTTCAGGTTCAAAATTTTCTTCGGCCATCACGGAAATCTTTCCATCTAGGACACGAATCGCTTGCATAAGTTTTGCTTGAGGGTCAAAGAGGACTCCGTAGAAATTCTTCTCGTCTTTTGCTGCAAAAATTACCCCGCCACTCCCAGGCATGTCTGACTGCTTTCGCAATCGTACGGCTAGGTCAACGTATTGAAGATCAATGTCGTTTGCCAATAGGACGTGGATACACGATAGCTGTGGACAGGTTGCAGACTGCACGACCGTGTGCGTGCCACTGGGTGCGCCTGAAATTGATGTGATCTCCCAGTTGTCTGTCGTGGGGCCTCCTACTGTATGGGCCTTGAATAGGGCAGGAACAGAGCCCTCTTTTCCTTTTTCGAAATTCCATTCTTTATAGATAGGAGGAGATGTACGGAACGTGGCACGAGGAAGTTCTTTCAAGGGGGGCTCAGTCTCGGCCAAGGCCGAATAGGGTGACCCAAAGAATATGGGAAGTCCAATGAATATGTAGACAGCGTAGAAAAGTTTTCTGGAACGGAAAAGTGGGTCAAGAAGAAATTGCTCGGTGAACATAATACTCCTTGCTAAAAAAGAAAATAAAACCCGAGTTCTAGCTATGGTGTAGCCTTTCCAACTGCTATTGTACAGCACTGGAATAGCCTCTAATAAGAAAAGTACGAAAAATTTCATTGGGAATCAAGGTTAGGGAGAAGATTGGGGCATGGGAGTAATTATTGTATCATATATTCTCCTCAAAATGAATGCGTATGGAAGCAATTCAGACTGAAAGTGGTGCGGGTCTGGATCTTTTCCAGCAGGTGCCGCGGTTAGAATATGGTGCGTAACCGCACGTGCAACCACCGATCGTGGCGGAAGGCAATTGATGGAATCAAGGATGTTGACTCCTTGATATTCAAGAATTCTTAATGTCCTTCTTGTGACCCTAGCTATGACCGTAATGGATAGGGCAATTCCATGGGGGCTTTTTTCTTTTCTGGCTTTCTGACGAGATCGGGTCTGGTGTTCAGTATCCAGGCGATGGCCTGCTCGTTATAGCTTCTGAGTTGGCTATTGATGATCCAACGCATACTGTAAACAGTATCAAGATAATCATTAAACATGTCTTGCGTCATAGTTTGTGGGGCAATCCGTAATAATGTTGGCAGTAGGCAGCTTTCACATCCAGAGGTTTGCTCTTGAAATGCCGGATACACAAAGTATCTAGCCAAATCTACCCGGTGACATAGGATACGCGCGAGTTGGTTATAATTTCTTTCCTTGTCTTCCTTCTTGGCAATCCCCAAAATGTCTTCTCCATAGAGATAAACCTTTTCCCATGTAATGCTATGTGGCGCTTTCTGGAGAAGCCTATCAAATAAATGACTGCTGGCTCCCAAAAGTTGCTCATCAAAAGACAGGGAAACCACATATCTCACCATTTCTGGACGTTCACAGACAAGATCAGTCATCCAGCCAAAACAAGATTTTTGGGTTTTTCTATCAAGATAATCAATGATCGATCCAATCATTTTGATATCTTCTACCGTTACCTGTGCGTGATCTCGGTGAATGACTTCTTTGGCTTTTCGGACCCTCCTCCGTACCAGTTCAATTTTTGATCCACCATTGAGCATATGCGAATTATCGTACACAGCCCGTTTGTCTTCATTACTGAGCACTTCATAGGCTTCATTAATCTGGAACATCCGTTCCTTGGTTGCTTGTCGTTTTCCTTGTGGAACGACATCCTCATGGTTTTCCTTGACGAATTTCCTCCATGCACGCTGGATTTCCTGGATGAGCGCGTCTTCCGGAACGCCAAGGATTTGATAGTAGTTTATTTTGCCAATCATCTTAACTTAAAGGGGTCAAGTCTAGTTTTATGAGTTTTAGGCGCTTTTGCAACCATCGGTTTTGAGCCAAACGTCTTTCAAACTGGCGAATACTCGTGCTTGCGCTGGCGTAGTGCTTCAGCCCAAACCTCCGTGCAATCTCATTCAGTTTCATATCTGCTTCTCGTTGACACACATACATCGCCATGCCTCGGGCTGGAGGCTTGGCAGTCTGCCCTCTTTGCGATGTCCTTATGCTTGCCGTACCGACATCCAAGTGTTGACAGACGACCTTGATAATCCGTTCTACGGTTGGCTTCACCCGTGCCTGTCGCAGGCCTGGCACGTCAATATCCTTCGTCCTCAATTTAAGCCTGTCTCTAAATGCCTCGCTTCCCAAGATCGGAGGTTGTTTGTATTTGGCATAATATTCCGTAATCTCTCGATCGCTCCCTTCGGCCACATAAGCTTTGTAGGCTTGAATGACTTGACGAGAAGCAAGCGAAGTGAGGATGTATTCGCAAGTGAGCCATGCGGGACGTTTGTATCTGTTGATGTAGGCAGGGTAGCTAGACCATCGATATTGAGCAAGATGCTTTACCAAGCCGGCTTCCAAAGGATTACGGTGAATATACCGGGACAATTGAGTCCAATAGGCTTGTGCCTCTACTAGGATGGCCTTGTACCGGCCTCGAAAGAGGGGGCCGTCTCGTCCTTCTGTCCGATTATAGTATTGGGTATATAGCCCGTTGATATGGCGCATGATCCGTGGCAAATTGGCTTCTGGGGTTCGTACCAACAAATGATAATGATTACTCATGAGACAATAGGCGTGCCATTCAGCGTTGAAGCGGTCGTGGGTATCAGCTAATAAGGAGAGGAAGTATCGGCGTTGCTCATCGGTTGTAAAAATTGACTGATGGCAGGTCCCACGGTTGATGACGTGGTACCACGCGCCATCATATTCAATCCGTAATGGTCGTGCCATGGTTCTCAATTATAACTTGATAAAAATGATAAAACTAGACTTGACCCCCTCTTCTGTCGATCAGCGATTCTGATTGAATGCTCGAAGCCCAATTTGTCCTTTAGCCTCTAATTCACATATTCGTATCTTATAGAGGTACATTTTTTATAGGGCTAACGTAGGAAATTATGAGTGGTGATTGGCTCAAGGCACCCATTTGGTGCAAGATGTTTTGGAGTTGTTTTGGTGATCCAAATTGAATTGCCAGTTGTAGTGTAAGCTTCCCCGTCAAGCGGACAGGTTCAACATAGAGTTTTCCGGCCTTTT
>JAALKI010000002.1 GCA_011088105.1 Nitrospirota bacterium
AAAGGCCGGAAAACTCTATGTTGAACCTGTCCGCTTGACGGGGAAGCTTACAGAGCAGCAGGAAGTGACTCAATTTTCATATAGCTTGCAGTCGAGAAAAACATCCCGGATTAATAACGTAACAGTTGTAGAGAGAAACGGTTGGCTGGCAGAGAAGTCAAAATGAGGATAACTCAAAACAACAGAAACATATTGTTAGCCATGCCATCAAAGTAGTGATTTTGCATGCTGTTTTGCATCTACCGGAGATACGACCAGAGGGATGAGCTCATCATAAGCAGTCTTGATATATCGCATTTGGAATATTAGCGCTATAAGGCTTCCAACCAAATGGCTAAGTGGAACCGACACAAAAGAACCGGAGGCACCAATTATAGACTCAGGCCATTGTCCTATAAGTTCAAGAAAGAGCTTGCTCATGCCTAAAAGAAATGCAATAAGACAGACTTGCTGCCAAGGGCCAGATTCGCGAAATCCATCAAGGGCTAGATAAATAAAGCCTCCAAAAGCAATGCCGGAAAAGCCTCCATAGAAGTGCATGTTAGGTTCAAAGACAAGCAAAGTGAGGCTAATACACATTGCTGATAGGACGCAAAACCATCCATATGAGAGGTGATTGCGTCGTTCTATGATTGATCCAGTAATGCCAAGAACCAGTAAGTCGTACAAGAGATGGCTGCCTGAAAAATGAACCATATGTCCTGTAAAAATCCTCCACACTTCTCCAGAAAGAATGGCTGAGCGATCGTATATGAGCCATGGGATTGTCTCTGGAATCAGGAAAACACTGATTCCCACAAAAAGTAAGATGACCGTCACGATAGGAATTGGCCTACTTAGATTTTCCATATTCGCCGCATCCATAGCGAAGTCACTCCCAACGCGGTTATAAGAATCGCCATGATACCGTCAATGTTGCCTGCTCCTGTATATCCAGGTTTGTGAACGACCTTGAACTGTTGTGGTGAATGCTTCACTTTTTCTTTAAATTGCTCAAGTTGAACTTCCAGGTTTTTGACCAACTCTTTGCTGGCTTCTCTGATCCCTTCTTGACTGTCCAATCGGAGTTGCTCTTTTAGATTGACCGGAGTTGCTCTGTGTTCGACCTGACTAATTCCTGGAGCCCGAAACAGTAGTTTTCGGCTGGAAATGTCATAAACAGCCGCATCCATCATAGTGTGGGTATCATTTTTTTCGCCTGGCACGATATAGGCACCGATTAGCGTCCAATAAGCAAGACTCAAAACACCTTCATCTGTAAATTGAGTCTGATCGTAAGAGAGGAGGGCAATGACATCGACGCTAAACATAGTGCGAATCTGATCCAAATTTGTAAAGCTTCCTTGAGGCCTCAAATATGCAGATGGAATGAGTTCAATGGTCTTGACGAAAGGGTACTTTTTGAAATGACCACTTACTTTTTCCATTAATTCCATTTTCTGTCGTTCGTTAAAGGAGACATCAGTCGCACTAGGCACAAAGGCAATGCCCACGTTCATTGGAAGGGATAACGTAGGAATACTTGGTTTTTCTATACGATCGCTTTGATTTGGATACAGATAGTCGACGACACTAGTGGCTCGATGAGTGGTACTCCCGGCACAACCAATCAAAAGACTCACAAAAATGCAAAGAGCAGTGAGCAGGAATCTTTTGTAGTTCAGCTTCACGACAATCCTCCTGTTTATAAAAATCTGGTCGGTTCTTACTGTTTTCCCGTAACGTTATTCCATCAAAAGACCATGCTCAACTCCCATCCTAGAGTCATCCCATGACAACCGGATTTGAACAATCTTCTAGATAGTAGTTTGTTCTATAAGTTCGGCGTAGTTCCCACCAATTGGACTGACAAAACCCATATGAGATGCCGACATGATAATATTTCAGTCAATAGCACGTTGTTTTGGAATGCGTCGGAACTAGGAAAAGCCACTAAAGAGAGGAGCGCCATACTTTGTTTCTCTGAAGAAAGCATGGGAGTATCAGAATAATGCCTACCACGAAAGGCATCACAGAGCACTCGACGTGATCAACTCATTTCTCACATACCGTTTGAGAATGAAAGAAGGGCGGGCAACCTGAACATTACGCTTTTTTCACTAATCCGGAACGCAAACATCGGGTACAG
Source organism: Nitrospirota bacterium (assembly GCA_011088105.1). GTDB lineage: Bacteria > Nitrospirota > Nitrospiria > Nitrospirales > UBA8639 > JAALKI01. The sequence goes on from JAALKI010000002.1 coordinate 2,129, forward strand.
ACACGCACTCTACGAGCGGCGCCGTCGACCAACGCCCGAATTCTTTGAAGATTAGGGCGAAACACTCGTTTCGTTTTATTATTGGCATGACTGACGTTATTTCCAACCAGTCGCTTTTTCCCACACAGTGAACAGGCAAATGCCATGAGCGTCTCCTTTTCATCCATCCATTGTCGATATGACATATTGTTGTTACCATAGGCCAGCTTTCAATGACAAGCCCCCCTGCAGGATATACCAGGCACGGGACACCATACGTTCGAACCCGTCTACCTAGAAATCATGGAGACCCACCTGCACAACCACGAAGCCCCAGATCGTGGGACGCGGCAGCAACCCCCTTCCGAACTTCCTATCCGATTTGCGAAAGGGGTCGGTCCCAAGCGTGCAAAATTATTTGAAAAACTTGGCATTCTGACGATTGAAGATGCCCTGTGGCATATTCCTTGGCGGTATGAAGACCGCTCAACCATCCTCCCAATTCGCCATCTCACCGCCGGAACATGCGGCACGATTTCAGGAACCATTCATTCCTCGACACTTCTCCAAACCCGGCGGCTGGGCATGACGATGCTCAAAGTGATTGTCCAAGATGAGACCGGTTCTTTAGAGGTCATCTTCTTTAACCAGCCCTACCTCAAAACCATGCTGACTCTTGGGGCAGGCGTGATCATGAGTGGCATGGTGGCACAGGCGTCACGGGGACGAACCGGTCTTCAGCTGCGAAGCCCTAGTTTTGAAGTCGTGGAGCATGGACAAGATCGAAGCCTTCATGTAGGCCGCCTTGTCCCCATTTACCACGAAACACGTGGACTCACCTCACGACACATTCGTCGAATTGCCAACGAACTCTTAGCACAATCCCCGCCGGTGCTTGAGGACGTGCTTCCACCTTCAATTCGCGCGCGTTACCATTTCCCTGCATTGCCGGAGGCGGTGGGACATCTTCATTTTCCTCCACAACATTGGGACCTCACCGCCCTGAATCAAGGGACCACCCTGGCACATCGACGACTGTCATTCGAAGAATGCTTTCTGTTTCAGCTGGCCCTGGGAATACGTCGCCACACCCATCGAGAGGACAAGCCAGGTATTGCCTTTTCCATACCGACAACGATGCTGTCGACATTACACAGCCTCTTTCCCTTTCAACTCACTGCTGCCCAAGAACGTGTAATCAAAGACATTCAAGACGATATGGTGCGTCCGCATCCAATGAATCGATTGATCCAAGGTGATGTCGGGTCTGGCAAAACCCTGGTCGCCTTGTCTGCCATGATCATCGCCTGTGGGTCAGGCTATCAAGCCGCGCTGATGGCACCAACGGAGATCTTGGCTGAGCAACATGCACTCACCATGAATCAGCCTCTGGCGCAATTGGGACTGCGTGCACTGGTCCTGAAGGGAAGCATGTCAGCCAAAGATCGAAGAGAAGCCTTGGCCAGTATCCAGTCTGGAAAGACACAAATCATTATCGGTACACATGCCCTCTTACAGCAGCAAGTGGAATTTTTTAAACTTGGTCTCGTGGTAGTTGATGAACAGCATAAATTTGGCGTCCTGCAACGAGCCACCCTTCAATCGAAAAGCCAGCACCCTGACACGTTGGTGATGACCGCAACCCCAATACCACGAACGCTCGCAATGACCGCCTATGGCGACTTGGATGTCTCCGTGATCGACAGCTTGCCCCCTGGACGGCAGCCCATTCAGACTCAGTTGTATCGAAAGTCTGGACGCAAACAGGCCTACGCGCTTGTACACGATCAGATCCAAGCTGGGCATCAAGCATATGTGGTCTATCCGCTTGTTGATGAATCCGAACATGTCGATTTGGAATCGGCTATCCAAGCCGCTGACCGTCTCCAGACAAAAGAATTTCCGACGCATCAGGTTGGATTGCTCCATGGCCGAATGAAATCAGCCGAAAAATTTTCGCTGATGGAAGCCTTTCGTCAGGGGGCAATTCATATTCTGGTCTCGACGACCATCGTCGAGGTCGGGCTTGATGTTCCCAATGCGACGGTGATGCTGATTGAGCATGCAGAACGCTTTGGGTTGGCTCAACTGCATCAGTTGCGTGGTCGAGTTGGCCGTGGCACCGTTCCATCCCTGTGCCTACTGATTAGTGACTCCGTGAAAGGGGCGCAGAGCAAGCCCATACAACAAGACATGCTGCCGCTCTCCTATCCCCATAGCCCCGGATTGGAAATACGCCCGACGCCCTTGCAATCTGCACAGCAGCGCTTACAGGCGATGGTTGACTACAGCGATGGCTTTGCCATTGCCGAAAAAGATCTGCAGATCCGAGGGCCGGGAGAATTCCTTGGCGTGCGCCAATGGGGGCTCCCCACATTTCGGGTGACGGATCTTCTCCGCGATCGTGCCATTCTGGAACATGCGCGCACAGAAGCTTTGGCGCTGATTGAACGCGACCCGCACCTTCTCCATCCTGACCATCGTGCCCTGAAGACCGCTATGTTTCGACGATGGGGGAGTGCCTTCAATCTGGGCTCGGTTGGGTAACACCATATGCTGTTGGCAGGCATCGATATCGGAACACTCACTTGTCGGCTGTTGATTGCGCAGGTTGATGGAAAAAGTCGCCTAAAAACCGTTCATTCAGACCGTCGTCTACTACGGCTTGGAGAAGGGGTCGACCGAGAGAAATACCTGAATGCGGATGCCATGGCACGTGTTGTCACAACCCTTTCGGAATGGCAAGAAACCATACAATCCCACCAGGTTGATGCCACTGTCGTAACAGGGACGAGCGCGATACGGGATGCCCGCAACCGTCCAACATTTCTCCAGCACATTGCCAAGAGCACAGGGATCACAGTCGACGTCTTAAGCGGTGAAGAGGAGGCAAAACGAACCCTGCTTGGTCTTCGCTCCGGATTGCCGGCACAGATTCAGAATTTTCTTGGCTTGGATATCGGTGGCGGCAGCACGGAATGTATGTTGTGCCAGGATGGTGAAGAGCCTCGCCTCGCCTCAGTTGCCTTAGGGGTGGTGCGATTAACTGAACAGGTGCTTCACCACGACCCACCAACACCAGCTGAAATCAGAGCAGCCGAAAACCATATTCTCGATATGGCAGAAGCCACCATTGAGAAGATCGGACCGATGAAACCCTGTTCTCTAGTGGGAACAGCAGGCACCATCACAACACTTTCAGCCATCGCACAGGGCCTTACGGTCTATCACCCAGCACGCATTCACGGCTCACAACTCTCACTCTCAACGATTCGAGAGCTTGAAGCCAAACTGCTTAGCTACACACAGGATGAACGACAAACCATTCCAGGTCTTGAACCGGGACGGGAAACCGTCATCGTTGCCGGGACGATCATCCTTCGATGCTTTATGGAATATCTAGGGTTTGATTCTGCCTGGTGAGCGATTATGGGCTGCGGGAGGGGATATTAGTGGAATTAGCCCAGCGTTTGCCAAATAGTCGGGAGTGAGTTCCTACTACCAACCATTGCATGTCTCATTCAATGTTGACTGTACCAACGGAACCCTTTGGACTCTCGATAAGCTGGGCGTTGAACTCCTCCTGGTTTTTCCACAATCAACGCCTTAAAGTCCCATAGACTGAACCAGGCTGGATCCAAGACATTGTGGTAATGCAGGCCCGTCAATTTTGACAAGAGTTCACCCAATGAGTCGGCCAACTCCGATTCCGTGTATGCCCGCACAGCAAATGGCTTTCCCTCAGCTTCACAAAATCGTCGAATGGCATAAGCGGCCCCCGTACACAAGACTTGGGTATCAGGTTGAATGGATAAAAATTGTGGCAAGGGACAATACTGTTCACGAAATCCCAACCAACGAGCCGTCTGTCGTAAATGGGAAAACTGGACTTCATATTCGGTATGCCCCGGAAGCCTGACGGGGTCGGGCCATCCTGTTTCAATGCCAAACTCAATGAGTACCGCTCGACCGCCTGGCCTCAAGACTCGCCACAACTCCATTAAGAAGGTCATTGCCCCAGAGTTCACAATAATCTCATCGGGCAAAGGTTGATCCAACGGCAATCGCAGTCGGCGAATCAGCTCCAGGACAGTTTGATGTTCAGGAGTGGCGCCTTTCCAGGATTCAAATTCTTCTTTCTTAAAATGTGTCGGCGTCATGTCTGCAAGGTTTTCATTATCAATGACTAGATCCACACTGGCATCTGGAAAGGGAAGCTGCTCTGCATTAGCATGAACGGCATGAGCATCCCATCCAGCTTCTCTTGCGAGTTGCATCTGGGACGTCAGAAATGGTCTGGTCAAATCCAAAAACACATACTCGCAGCCTTGCTGCTCATTAGCTGACAGTTCACGAGCCATTTCACGAGAGACATAACCTAATCCAGCTCCGACTTCGACAATGCGGCGAGGTTTAGGATTCCACCAACCAAGCTGTCGTAGCGTTTTGGCTAATAACCGGCCATAGGTGAGCCCATGTAAGGCTTCACAGGGTTCACGAAACAGATGCGAGACCGTGGTCTCAATAATTTCAAAATGCCCATGATGCTGCTGAATGCCTTTGTGGTGAAATTCTGTCAGGTGCTGATCGCTTTCCACAGGCGCATTGCCCGGCCAATGGTCCCGCACCCGTTGAAGCAGAAGATCCCATTTTGCATGTACGCTGTGCCCACTTGGGGCTTCCGCTCCATAGAAACACAGGGAATAGCGGGGGAGTGACCAATGTTCAAGATGCCAGCGCCCTGTTTCGCCAGAAGGGCTACACACCCATGTCCCAAATTGATCCAGTAATGTTTGAAGCGTCGCCCGACCATCCATAGCCCCAAGGAGCGAGGCCCCCGCGCGATTGAGTCGAATTAGTGGTAACTCTTCATCAAGCGGGGTCACCCACCATTCATTCACATTATGTTGATAGACAATAATATCGGGCATGCGCCATGCGCGTTGCTGTAAGGTTTCGCCCTCTAATGACAGGGCTTGCAATCTATCTGGTTGTGTCATAGAGACTGGAGAATCGTGTTGCTGATCAAACATAGCTCTACTCAATGCTCTAAGCTCTTTGTTGATTGATTGGATTCAAATGATTGGTGAGCAAGGGTACACAATGCACTTCAACCCCCGCAAGATAACCCCACGGATGAGGGGATGCGTACGACGGCACCAGAACTACTCCCGCCCCATGTCTCCCGGGATCTCATATTCACTGGCTTATCCACTCCCCTGCAAAATATCAAATGGAGAAAAGTCATCGGTCAAGATAAGCCCCGGATTCCATGACGGGGAATCTGAACTTTTAAGAAGAGGCAAGACCTCGGCTGGTAATGCCCCCTTCGCAACCATCTCTTGGGCCTTGGCCATAAACTTAGGATCCTTCATGCCACGCGCACTCGGACCTGCAAAGAAAATGATATTGGCTGATCCCGGTTTGGTCGAGAGCCACGCAGGCCCACTAACACTGAAGGATTCCACATTGGGAAATGATGTTTTCATCGTGGTGAGAACCGCTTCCGCCCTCACACGATCAAGATCTGCATCGGAAGAAGCCAGATTGACGGCAAGAATTCCTTCTGGTTCAAGGTGTGACCGGAGTTCCACAAAAAACTCCTGGGTGGTCAGGTGGAACGGGATTAAATGCCGTGCAAACACATCCACCCAAATAATGTCATACCGGACTGAACGACCCTGAAGAAATCTTCGTGCATCCTTTACATACACACGGTGGTGACCCGGCTCATATTCAAAAAAGCGTGCTGCGGCTTGGACGACGGAAGGGTCCATTTCCACCACATCGAGTTGCAACTGAGGCCAATATTTCGCCAGCCATTTGGCTAAGGAACCACCACCATGGCCAAGAATGAGGGCATGTTCGGGATCATCTTGTACCCCCAAGGCTGCCATCATCATTTGGCTATATGGCAGTGCCAAATATACGGGAGCGGCTTTCCACATCACAGCATGAAAGGTATTATCCAAAATTAAGAATCGAAACAGATCGTTATCTCGAACCCGAACTTGTTGATAGGGACTTTCTTCTTCATAGACACCAGGCGGTTGGACAAGCACGGGATGCCAGGCTAACCAACTGCATATCCCTAATAAACCAAGGACTGGAATGACGGTCGAAAGCTTGATGCGCTTGGCCCACAACAGCCAAATGATACCAAGCCCCATCTGGGTCATGCCTAATACGGCCACTAACGTGAGACTTCCCAGCCACGTTAATAAATAAAACGATGTTCCCCATGTTCCAATCAGACTTCCGATAGTCGAAACAGCAATCATGGCACCAGTATGTCGGCCAAGATGCCCCATATCTGCAATCGCCAATCGGAGTAGTGCGGGAAGGACACCACTCAACCCAAAAGCCGGAACGGCTAACATGATGCTCGCAGCGAGACAGGGTCCCCACCGAGGGTCCTGTATCCAATTCGAAACAGTAAACACCATAGGCTGGGCAAATCTCGCAAGGAGGAGTGTCCACACCCCCGCCCCAAGGAGGAGGCACGCCAGAACAAGGTGTGCTGGCCGACGATCCGCTAACCAACCTCCAGCCGCATACCCACTACTCATGGTAGCTAAGACAACCCCGATGAGGGCACCCCAGACGAAGAGTGAATTTCCAAAGACTGGTGCAAGCAATCGACTGCCCAAAATTTCCAAGGCCATAACCACCGCACCGGTCGTAAAAGCCGTAAGAAAACAGCCTGCCCGCGAAAAGGAAAGAAGTGATGAAATCCCTCTGGATTGATTCATTGATCTAGGAAGTAATACTTGAATCCGATCGATTTCTTGGCAAACTCAGGGGTATACCTCTTCAAATACACCACAAGTCCGACACTCAAAGAATTCCTGTTTAGAGTCTCAAGCTTAGGCATTTGTCAAAGAAAAGGCCGCTGGTCGCAACCAGCGGCCTTTCGATAACTGGCGTCCCCAACGGGATTTGAACCCGTGTTGCCGGCTTGAAAGGCCGGCGTCCTAGGCCAGGCTAGACGATGGGGACAACACGTCACAGATACCTTTGACAAAAATTTGAGCGCATCCTAACAGAGGGAATACCCTGCGTCAAACTCAAAAATAAGTAAATCTATGTACAGTGAAAACTTGGGTAACGAGAAGCCTTTGGGCAAATTCATGAAAAGGCAGTGGAGTGGACCTATAAGCCGGATTCTGTCCTGCTTAGCGTTCCCACTAAGCAGGGGTGATCATTTCTCTGGGACTCGAGTTACCTCAAGCCTCAAGCAACCTACCCGAGAACTTTAGCCGGGCTAGCTTTTCTCGAAGAGTGTTCCCTTCGGTATGTCCTCCTATTTGGTTTTGCTCCGGGTGATGCTTACCCTGCCACCCATGTCACCATAGGCGCGGTGGGCTCTTACCCCACCTTTTCACCCTTACCGAACGAGACAGGACGAATGGCTCGTGAAGCTCGCTGGCGGTATGTTTTCTGTGGCGCTGATGTCGGATCACTCCGCCTGGGTGTTACCCAGCACCCTGCCCTTTGGAGTCCGGACTTTCCTCTTATCAAGCATCATGATGCTTGATAAGCGACCACCCGGTCCACTCCGTTGCGCCAAGCATTCAGCATAGTCTTCATAACCATGATATGCAAACAATCAGAAACGACAGTCTCTCAAGTTACACTTCTTCGCCAGCTTCATCGGGTAGAATCGATCCAGTTTGCTTAGCATCTTCGATGGCTTGCTCCGAATAAAGTATTCTTTGACAATATGGACAATTCTGTAACTCTTCCGACCGCCTGACTTCAGCTCCCAATTGTGGGGGCAGTTGCAAGCGGCATCCACCACACGCTTCATCCTGCATAGATGCCACCACCACGATGTTCCGAGCGGACTTCAAGGTGGTATACCTGTGATAGAGTGTTTTATCCATAAGCGCGACAAAGTGCTTCTGTTGATCCTCTTGTTGCGCAAGTTCGGACTTCAACGAATCCACACGCGATTCCAGCAAGGCTTTTTCTTGGGCGTAGGCTTGCGCAGCATCTTTAACGACCTGCGCTAATTGTTCTTGTTCTTTTTGTGCCTCTTCATCTCGCACCATGACTCGGAGCACTCGCTCCTCCAACCCATCTTTTTTCTTGTTTGCCAATTCAATTTCAAAAAGGTGCGCTTGGTATTCTTTGTTGGTTTTCAAATCAGACAACCGCGCCCGCATTTTTTGGATATGAGCTTCATGAGCCGATAAATCTTCCTCGCTACTGCGTCGTTCGGCTGCAATCGAAACCAGAGACGCACCAACTTCCTCCAGGCGACGCGTGGCATCCAACAGCGGAGTTTGGGCGGCAGTGATTTGCTGGGGAATAATGGATTGTTGTCGCTGAGTATCGTGAATTTTGAGGTCAAGCTCCTGGAGTTCAACCAGAAGAAGAAGTTGGGAGTTCAAGGATACCTCTCAAGACCATCCACCGTCATACATCGATGATCAAACACCATCTGCATCGTTTCCATTTCAACACGAGAGGGAATATTATGCACGTAGGCTGCTGCCATGCATTACGAGGAACAACACGTAAGGGTAAATGCACCAAGCGATCACCTTAGCACAAAAACTATATCAGGACAAGAAAAGGGTTACGGTTGCATCCCTCACCTCTTGCCGACACCAACTAAGGAAATGGGGGGGCCTGGAAGGTTCCACAATCACCAACACGCTCAGGGGCAGGGAGACAGCAGACAGCGTCCTCCGTAGACCAGATTTATCAAGACTTATGGCCTGTTGGCTTCTCAAACTGCTTAAGTCGCTGATCTGCCGAATTGCTCATTCGACTTCCCACGATGCCACCGATGAAGAAAAGGACCAATGCTAATGGGATCACTTTCGGGTACTCTACCAGAAGCATGTGAAGCCCCTCCCAAACTTCTGGCTTCTCCACCCAGTGTTGAAGATCTGTTAATAGTTCTGAATTCGTAACCCAGCTCTTGGGAATCTCCCTTAAGCCAGCCGCCATCGTGCCATACAGCGAATAGGAACGCCACGTCCCATGATGGAGCCAGAAGAAGACCTGATACAAAAGAACAAGTGGCCCTGAAACCATCAGGCAAATCCCTAGTACTTTGAGCAATCGATAGAAAATGCCTAGGAATGCCCAAACAATTCTTGCCAGTATGAGTTTTACCACCTCGAGCATGTTAACGTTTTGACGGGAGAAGCATGACACCTTCGTTTTTCAATTCACTTCCCCTGTTTTTTAATGTAAGAACTACAACATATCCAATGGTAAGATTGCCTTTATATAGTATGCGAACTCATTCCTGAGGTCAAGATCACGAATAGTCCACGCTAGGAGGGTGTCGTTCTAGGCTTGAGATCGAATCTCACCGAGATTATAGTAGCGGGCAAGATGAAGAATGTGACGCTCTCGTTTCCAGACACATGGCAGCCACGCACACCCAAAACCTGATGACCACTCCCTCATCACAAAGCCGCCGAGTCATTGCCTTGGCCCCCATGCCGCCTGAGAAGTCGGCCTATGCCTTGGCTCGCTATAGCCGGTCGCCGGACTCTATAGAAAAAAGCTTGGAGTGGGTTCATGCCCATTCCTCAGAGAAGTTTTGGGAACAGTTTTACTTTGCGTATGGCCACGGATCTATCGCTGACCTTGGTCATGTCACGATCTGCTTTGAGAATATTTCCGAGCTCGCCGCCATTCGCTTGGAGGACGAACCTTTATGGGATGGGCAAGCCAAATCAACGCGCTATCAAAACTTTGCAGTGGCTGGATGTGTCGTACCAGAGGCGATTCAAGACACCGAAGCAGAAGGCATCTATCGAGGCATTCTGGGAAGCCTGTACAACGTCTATCAGCTCCTTCATGACCCGCTCAAGCAATTCCTCACTGAACAAGCCCCTTGTCCAGAAGACATGAAGCAGGCTGACTATGAAAGAACGATTGCCGCACGCACGTTTGATGTCACACGCTATTTATTGCCCCTCTCCGCGAAGACAAACGTAGGACAAGTGGTAAGTATCCGGACATTGGAGAAACAGATGACCCGACTGCTCTCTTCACCACTTCCCGAATTAGAGAAGATTGGAGAAGAACTCAAGGACGCCTGTCGACTGCCTCCCCTCTCGATATGGGCTGATTTGGAAGGGAAAAGCACGGACTCACCCGAGCCTTTGGCTCCAACGCTGGCACGACATGCAGCATCCAATCATTATCAGGCTGACACGTATAAAAATTTGCATCGATTTGCAAGTGACCGGATTAAAGCGGCTGGCTTAGACCAACCAACAGCTTGGGATGTTCATAATCAACCGGTCGATTTATTAGAACCACATCACCCCTTAGACGAACTTGTCACCACGTTGCTCTATCGGGTCAGTCACACCCCTTACCGCACCCTTTTGCAATTGGTTCAGGATTGGTCGGAAAAAGAAAAACAAGAAACGGTCGAAGTCGCATTAAAAAAGCGAGGGCCGTATGATGAACTCTTGAAAGAATTTCGATGTGGTCAGGCCTTTCTCTTTGATATCCTAATGGATATTGGGAGTTGGCGAGACTTGCATCGACATCGCCGATGCCATCAGATTCAACAAAACTTTACCACTATGCATGGGTTTGATGTCCCTTCTGTCCTCAAAGACGCCGGGTTGGACGGGGATTATCGAGCTGCCCTGGAAGCTGTCACGCAAGATATCATACAGTTACGAAAGACTAACCAGGAAGCGGCGTTATATGCAATCCCGTTTGGGTTCCGGGTACGATGCGTATTCAAAATGGATTTTGCAGAGGCTGAATACATTTCCCACTTGCGTTCCGGCGTCAAAGGCCATTGGTCCTACCGACGCGTGGCTTGGCTCATGAAGGAAAGAATTACCGAACAATATCCGTACTTGGGCAGCCTCATCCACGCCACACCTCCTGACGTTGAAGATACGCTGACTCGATAGGAATATCACTCTATATGAACACCATAGACTTTACTGAGCAAATCACCAACGCGATCGTCCAAGGGGAATGGACCACAGCATTCGATTGCGCCACGCAATGGAGCGAGCAACCAACCCCTTCACCATGTGCATTTTTTACGCTGAACGTTGTGCATTTATTACGCGGGGAATTTGGGCTTGCCTGGCAGATGCATGCAAAATCCCTCGAGACGCTCGAGGACATTGAATTAGTCCGAGCGTGGGTGACCCAGATACAAACCGACCATTCACAGGCAGGGACTGTACAGTTAGTCGCCGGTCTATTTTTGGCACAATCCGGACAGTCGGAAAACTCTCTTGGCTGTTATCAAGAAGCGATCCGTCTTTCTCCAGACTTGCCATATGCGCACTTTTTCCTCGCACAGATTTTTCAACGCATGGGGCGCACGGACCAGGCCATTAAAGCTTATCGACAAGCTGTAAAACTGGATTCATCATATATCGCGGCACGGTTAAACTTAGGGGTCGCTTACCAAGAACACGGGCAATTGGAAATGGCGATTCCGCAATATCGAGAAATTCTGAGGCTTCGACCGGACGAGGCGATCGGCCATACCAATTTGGCCTGTGCATTAGCCGAGCAAGGAAAGATCGAAGCCGCCATTCTTGAGTATAAAGAAGCCCTTCGCCTCAGCCCTGACGATGAAGAAGTTCGATTTGCGCTCGGGAGTTTGTACGAAACCAAAGGACGACCAGACATGGCCATCAGAGAATATCGAGAATCCTTACGGCTCAATCCGCAGTTTGCCCCAGCGGCAACGGCGGTGGGATGGCTCTGTTTTGAAAAGAGACAATTCGAAGAAGCGTTGGATTCATTTAGTGTGGCATTGAAAGTGAATCCGAAAGATGCCGACGCTACATTTGGAGTTGGACGCGTGTATGACGAAAAGGGAAAGCCCGCCATGGCGGCTGAGCATTATCATCATGCGTTGCAATTGGAAAAGGACCCACACAAAAAAACAGCCTTAATGAACTTTATCGACAAGGCCGGAGGCTATCAGACCTAATGCCTCTGTGGGTCAGCCGCTATAATTCCTGAAGCGCGTGCTGAAGCCACTCTGCCTGTTTTTCGAGATCTCCCACCTTAGAGAGTTCAGCCTGAATCTGGTCCGTGAGATAGGAAGAATAACCCACCTTGTCTAGAAACAGAGAAAGGACATGGGCAGCGCTCACACCTTGCTGATTGGTCAATTCTTCAAACGTTTCATCACTGATTGGGACAAAACAACTCCCAATATGTAAAATGGTTTTGTAATAACTGCCTTCGCCGCGCTTTTCAAACCTCAACCCTTCCACAGTGACCTCTTTCCTTCTCAAACAACGTTGAATACAAGCCAGAATATTCTAAGCAAACCTGAATGACAAGACAAGTGATAAGCAAGAGATACACCTGTAAGATTCTTGACGGAGAACCGGACTTGATGATAGCGTAAAAATCTTTCGTTCATTTGTTTGACATGAACGGCCCCCCGGTTTTTATCAACCACGTAGAAGGAGTTATCAGACATGTTGAAACGATATCTCTTGGCCCCTGGCCCGACCCAGGTGCCACCAGAGGTTCTTTTAGCTATGGCAACGCCCATTATTCACCATCGGGCACCAGAATTTGCTGAACTGTTTGGTGAAGTACGTAAGGATTTACAATGGGTGTTTCAGACCAACAATGATGTGTTGATGTTGGCATCCTCTGGAACCGGTGCCATGGAAGGGTCCGTCGCGAATTTTTTATCTCCTGGGGATAAAGCCCTGTGTGTCAATGGAGGAAAATTCGGTGAACGATGGGGGAAGATTTGCCAAGCGTTTGGCGTCCAGCCGATTGAAATCCCTGTCGAGTGGGGCCATTCCGTTGATCCTCAACAGGTTGCTGACGCCCTTAAAAAAGATCCATCCATTAAGGCAGTCTACGTGCAAGCCAGTGAGACGTCTACAGGGGCAGCTCATGACATTAAGGCGCTTGCCGATATTGTAAAACCCTACGAAGGGACCATACTCGTTGTCGATGCTATTACAGCTCTGGGTGTATTCGATATTCCTACTGATGCGTGGGGACTAGATATCGTGGTCGCCGGATCTCAAAAAGCCTTTATGCTTCCCCCCGGGTTGGCATTTGTAAGCGTGAGCCAGAAGGCATGGGGGCTCGCCGAAAAATCAAAAAATGGAGCCTTTTACTTTAATTTCAAAAAAGAACGGGATTCCCAAAGAAAAAACCAAACCGCCTATACGCCCGCCGTCTCCATGATACTGGGACTCAAGGAAGTCTTACGACTCATGAAAACCGAAGGCTTGCCTGGAATGTTTGCGCGGCAGGGCCAATTAGCTCATGCTCTTCGGTCAGCAGTGGAAGCCGCAGGGCTCTCGCTGTTCCCCAAGGGAAAGGCTAGTGATGCCTTAACCGTCATTGCGGCCCCTGACGGGATAGATGGACAGGCCGTGTACAAGAACCTCCGAGTTCAATATGGGATTACAGCTGCTGGCGGACAAGATCATTTAAAAGGAAAGATTTTCCGGCTCTCTCATATGGGGTATGTGGACACGTTTGATGTCATTACCGCCATGGCTGCAGTGGAAATGGTATTAAAGGGACTGGGACATCCTATTCAGTTGGGCTCCGGCGTTGCCAAGGCTCAAGCATTACTCATGACACCCCAATAATGCTCATGGAGTTGAGGACATGAAAATTTTAGTGAGTGATAGTTTATCCAGTCGAGGTGTGGCTGTTCTTGAACAGGCTGGGTTTACGGCCGATGTTAAAACCAAACTGTCGAAAGAAGAACTGCTTCAGGAAATCCCTCACTATGACGGGTTGATCATTCGATCCGCCACCAAAGCGACGGCTGAGGTGATTGAGGCAGGAACACGCTTGAAGATTATTGGTCGAGCCGGAACCGGTCTTGATAATGTCAATACGGAAGCCGCGACCAAACGAGGAATTGTCGTAATGAATACGCCGGGTGGTAATACCACCACGACGGCTGAACACACGATGGCCATGATGGTGGCCATGAGCCGGAAAATTCCTCAAGCAACCGCATCCATGAAAGCCGGGAAGTGGGAAAAGAGCAAATTCATGGGCGTGGAGCTATACAATAAAGTCCTTGGTCTTGTCGGGCTGGGCCAAATCGGGTCATATGTGGCCAAATTGGCTCAGGGGTTTGCCATGAATGTCATTGGGTATGACCCATATTTATCCTCTGAGCGGGCTCATAAAATGGGCATTGAGGTAGTCGATCTCGACGAGTTGTATCAGCGAGCCGACATCATTTCCGTCCATACGCCGTTGACCAATGAAACTCGTGGCATCATCAATACCACCGCCTTTGCAAAAATGAAAGATGGCATCATGATTGTGAACTGCGCACGTGGTGGAATTATTCATGAAGAAGACCTGGCGCAGGCCTTACAAAGCGGCAAAGTCCAAGCGGCTGCATTCGACGTATTCGAAGAAGAGCCCATCAAACCTAATCATCCCCTCCTGTCCTTGGATAACTTTATTTGCTCTCCCCACATTGCTGCCTCAACAAGCGAAGCCCAGGAAAATGTGGCGGTGGCCATATCCGAGCAATTTGTCGATTATTTCAAGAAAGGCCTGGCACGGGGAGCCGTGAATATTCCTTCGGTGCCACCTGACGTTCTTCCACAATTACAACCATATTTGTTGCTCGCGGAGCGAATGGGGTCGTTTCAAGCCCAGCAGATTGACGGTGGGCTGAATCAGGTGACCGTAGAATATTCTGGAGAAGTCGCCTCGCTTTCCGTTGAGCCTTTGACCATTGCAGTGCTCAAGGGTTTGCTCACGCCAGTCCTTGAAGATGAGGTTAATTTCGTGAATGCCCCCGTTGTGGCCAAAGAACGCGGCATTGAGGTGAAAGAAGTCAAAACCCATGATGCTGGGGATTTCACCAGCCTCATTCGCATTCGAGTCGATGGAGTAAATTTTAGCCACCAAGTTAGCGGCACACTCTTTCATAAAAAAGAGCCACGAATTGTCGAGAGTAATGCCTTTCAAGTCGAAGTTATTCCAGAGGGGCATTTACTCTTGGTCAACAACGTCGACCGGCCAGGTGTTATTGGAACGGTTGGCCGAATTCTCGGCGACCATGCCATTAACATTGCTCAAATGCAATGCGCGCGTGCCCAACAGGGAAGTCATGCATTGTTGATCATTGCATTGGATGATGCATTACCATCCACAACCCTTAATGCCATCAGTCAGGAAGAAGGCATCCTCTCTGTCCGACTGGTGAATCTTCCCAAAGGATTCTAACCATTCCCGCTATGCCACGCCGTCTTTCACGACAGATGGGTGGCCAGGGTTCTGCCACCGTGAATGCTGAACGTTCGCTGATTCCTATTGGAACAGCCACCCTCCTTCCAGATGCGGCTCATCGCATTCGGCACTTGGAACAGACCTTTTTCCATTGCATTGGCACGTGGGGCTATCGTGAAATTATTCCGCCAACTTTTGAGTTTCTTGATGTCCTCTCCGCTGGATTGCCTGCAGATGCTTTAGAAAAATGCTTCAAGTTCGCCGATTGGACCACAGGACGGATTCTCGTCTTGCGCCCCGACGTCACAGCCCAAATGGCTCGAATCGTGGCAATGGGCATGGCTGGGCACGGCACTCCGCTTCGATTGTCATATCGCACGACTGTCTTCCGCTATGAGCCAGAACATGCAGGCCGTGAACGCGAAATTTTTCAGGTGGGTGTTGAGCTTATCGGAGAAGATACGCCAGCATGCGATGCAGAAATTCTCACATTACTCATTGAATCTCTCAAAGCGTTGGGCCTGACGGATTTTACGGTTTCACTCGGCCACGTAGGATTTTACCAAGGCCTGTTAGCTCGATCAGGACTGTCCGAATCTGGCCGGCAAGCCGCTGAACTGGCCGCAGCGGGGAAGGATATCCCCAAGTTAGAGCATGTACTTGCTAAAGAGCGGGTTCCACGACACGAGGCACGGGTGATTCTCGAAACCCTTTGCCGATATGGGCGAAAAGAGATTTTGGGTTGGGGAAAATCCATCGCTGGACGAGATCGCTTCTTGACTGGACCGATTGACCGTTTGTCTCAAGTCTATCATTTCCTCGAACAAGCAGGTGTGGCGGAACATCTCCTCATAGACCTTGGGGAATTTCGAGGGTTTCAATATTACGACGGATTAGTATTCGATGTTTTTTCCGCCCACCTCGGCTCCGCCTTAGGTGGAGGAGGGCGCTACAATCATCTTATCGGACGTTTTGGACACAATCTTCCTTCGACTGGCTTTGCATTAGATGTTGACCGAATTGTTAGTGCCTGTGACCGAATGCAGCCTTTCCCATCCAAGCCGGTCGCATCTATTCTGGTGGCCAGTCCACCCACACACTACAAAGCCGCCTATCAAATAGCTCAAGCCCTTCGGAACGAAGGCCGTCAAGTTTTCCAAGAAATCTATGATAAATCGTATCGGTCAGCGAAGACCACGCTCCTGAAACAGGCCCTTCATGCAGGCGCAGCAACGCTCGTCGTCATGGGCGTTCCCCGAATAGCGGCCCATGAATGCCTGCTTGTCATCCCTGGAACCAATGGAGCCGCACCCAACGAACACCAGTGTGCTCTTGCAAACGTACCCTCTATCCTTTCTGGAAAACCCAATGGCGACCGCTGAGATCTCGGAACTACGTGTTCCTCCTCAAAATCTTGATGCAGAACAATCCATTCTCGGGGCCGTTTTACTGGATAACGACTCCCTAGCCAAAACACTGGAACTACTCTCGGAAGAGGATTTCTATCGCGGAGCTCATCGTATCATCTATCGAGCGATGGTAGAAATTTCCGAACGGCATGAAGTGGTTGATCAAATCACATTGACCAATCATTTGAAATCCAAGAGTGAACTAGAACAAGTTGGCGGAGCAACCTATCTCGCTGAGTTAGTGCAAATTGTTCCGAGTGCCTCAAACATACGACATCATTGTAAGATTGTCAGGGAAAAGGCTTTACTCCGAGGACTCATCAAGACGGCAACCACTGTGGTGAGTCAAGGGTATGAAGAAGTTGGCCAGACAGAAGATCTTTTGGAGTATGCAGAACGGGAAATTTTTCAATTAGCACAAGGACGACTAGGTCGATCGTTTGTCCGGCTCAATGAAATTGTTCAAGAAAGTGTTGAAATTGTCGATCGGTTATACAGCCGACAAGAAAAAATTACAGGCATTCCAACGGGGTTTGCGGACCTTGATGATTTGACAGCAGGGCTACAGTCTTCAGATTTAATCATCATTGCCGGACGCCCCAGCATGGGCAAGACCAGCCTTGCTTTGGGCATAGCAGAACATGCTGCGATTCAAACAGCATCGGTGGTCGGGATTTTCAGCATGGAAATGTCCAAAGCCCAACTGGTCTTACGGATGCTGAGCTCACAAGCCCGTTTGGATTCCCATGCATTGCGGACAGGGCAATTAAATAAGCAAAATTGGGTGGATTTGTGTGCAGCCGCCGGTCGATTGGAAGAAGCCCCTATTTTCATTGATGACTCAGGAAGTCTCACCGTACAACAAATGCGTGGGAAAGCGCGACGTCTGAAGGCTGAACATGGACTTGATTTGTTAATCATCGACTATTTGCAATTAATGCAAGGCCGGAATGACTCCGAGTCCCGCCAGCAAGAAATCTCCGATATTTCGCGAGCCTTGAAGGCGCTGGCTAAAGAGTTGGATATTCCGATTGTGGCTCTGAGTCAGTTGAGTCGGGCCGTGGAAAACCGAAAACCCCCGATTCCAGTTTTGGCCGATTTGCGAGAATCTGGCGCCATTGAGCAGGACGCCGACGTCGTGATGTTTATTTACCGTGATGAAGTTTATAATCCAGATACGGAGGATAAAGGCATTGCCGAAATTCTGGTTCGGAAACACCGGAATGGGCCAACGGGCGAGAGAAAGCTCTACTTTCATGACCAGTATGCGAGTTTTGAAAGTCTTGATCGACGTGAAACATCTTAAAGGCATGTAAACCCATGAATTGGTCTCGATGGAATCGAGCGACTCTGACGTTTTGGGTCATTCCGTTGATTATTATCTCTTCTTGTGCCGGACTCCCTGAACCACACCACCTGCAAGCCCACGACGAGAGCATACTCGACATACCCGCTAATTCTCAGGCTTCGTATCATTTTCTTCTTGGGTATTTGGCTGAATTGCGTCAAGATCATGTGCAAGCTCTGAAAGAATATCGACAAGCGCTGGCTCATGACCCTGGTTCGGCATTCCTAAAAGTTCGACTGGCCAAGGTGCATTTTTCCGCTGGGGAAATGACGAAGGCTTTGGATTGGGCGAATCAGGTTTCACTCCATGATGACCTCCCAGTCTCGACACTCATCCTGTTGGCAAAAATGTATGATGGGGCTGGAGAGACGGATCGCGCTCTTTCCTTCTATGATCGAGCAATTACCGAAAGTGGCGATTCGATCAGGTCCAAAGCCGAAAGTACTTTTTCCAAAGGCATCCTGCTCATCACGCTCAAACGGTATGAGGAAGCGAAACAGGTCTTCCAAGAAGGTCTTGTCCTTGTACCAGCCTCTCATATCGGACATTACTATCTTGGCAAAACATTCATGCATCTGAATGAGCTCGCCAAGGCCCAGCGCTCGTTAGAGCAGAGCATCCAATTGGCTCCACGTTATAAGCCCGCATATCAAGAGCTTGTGCGCGTACTCGAACAACAAGAGAAGATTTCTGAAGCAGTCACGGTGTATGAACGATTTCTCCAGCAGGAACCCTCTCCTCCGCTTGCGATCCGGCAGCAATTCGTGAGGCTGTTGCTTCGGGAGAAATTGTATGCCCAGGCGTTGACACAACTGGAGATCATTCAGGCCCGTAATCCCCATGCCCTCAACACCCAGGTTCAAATTGCCTTAGTGCACGGAGAAATGGGCCAGCATGCTAGTGCCATTGAGGACTTAACAACCATTATCCATGCCCATCCGGCCGAACTTCGTGTTCGTGATTACCTGGGCCTCATGTATGAAGAAACCAAAGACTATGATCAGGCCATTCAGATGTACCTAGAAAATCTGGCCAGAGATAACACATTTTATGAAAGCCGCCTTCATTTGGGGTATTTGTTCTATCGCCTCAAACGCTATCAAGACGGGCTTCCCCATCTGAAGCGTGCGGTGGAATTGAAACCGACTCAGAGTGACGCGCCTCTCGTGCTAGGATTAACCTATTTGCAATTGGAGCAACTCACCTTGGCGGTTGACACGTTTGAAGAGGCCATCGCACTCCATCCTAATAACGCCGACCTCCGATTCAACCTTGGGACGGCATACGATAAGCTTGATCGATTCCCTGACGTTGTCCAAGAGATGGAAACAGTGCTTCGATTAAATCCTCACCATGCTGATGCCTTGAATTACCTAGGGTATAGCTATGCCGACCGAGGCATTCATGTTGAAGAGGCCGTACGCTTAACAACACGCGCCGTCGAGTTGAAACCCCAAAACGGCTATTACGTTGATAGCCTTGGTTGGGCCTTATTTAAAGTTGGGCGGATTCAAGAGGCGCTAAATCACATGAAACGTGCCGCGTTTCTCGTGAAAGATGATCCGGTGGTTTTTGAGCACCTTGGAGAAATTTACCTTCTCCAACACAACAGACAAGAAGCTCAAAAAGCTTGGCGTCGAGCTCTTGAATTAGACCCTGCGAATACCGAGCTCAATGAGCGATTTCAGCAACAAGGGTTTGTGCTCAATCTTCAAGAAGGAAAGGTGCCAACGATTCAGCCAGGGGTTATGGATTAACAAAGTTTTCTCACACGGACGATACCAGGCCCTTCATGAACATGGCACAAAAAAACCGAGGCAAGACTTCATTCGATGGTTTTAGAAGGAGACATGACTAGCATGACCGTATCCCGACATACGCAAGAAGGATTTAGTCTCACGGAGCTGATGATTGTGGTGGCCATTATTGGCGTGTTAGCTGCCATCGCGATTCCAAACTTTCTCAAGTCCCAAGCTCGAGCGAAGCAATCCGAGGCAAAAAACAATCTTGTGGCCATTCACACGAACGAGATTGCCTATTTTGCTGAATACAATGGCTATATTGATGATTTTAATGCCATCGGGTTTGCGGTGACAGGGTCATCCCAGCGGTATTATTACGAATTGGGGAAAGCAAAGTCTGGAACGTTACCTCCTGGGTGTACAGCTTCGACATTAGATGCCGTCACCGCAACAGGCTTTACGGCCGTGGCTATTGCCAATCTCGACAACGATGCCACATGTGACGTATGGACCATCAACGAACAAAAAAACCTGGTCAATGTTACAAACGATGTTTCCTCATGACCTGAACAGCAAGTCCGTTCACATTGACGTTTTCAAACACATTTCTCTACCTCACTAGCGAGCCTATTGACTCATTTCGTCACCATTGACCCAGTGATCTGGGGTGGGGGCTCCTGATTGTTTCTTGACAGTTTTTTAACCATTTGTTATAAGCAGCTTATTGTGGGGGAGGTACTGACTGATGCCCCATTTGGCTGTTGTTTGGTGTAAATTCACTCTTCCGTATACCTAAGGATAGGCCATTAGCGCATGAATCTTCTGAAGAACTTTCTTGTCCGTTTATCAGACAGTTTTTTCTCGTCCGTTCCACTCAAGTTACGATCTCGAAAAGGGAACCGCCACCAATCACCTCCCTTAAAATTGGTCGCACAAAACACTCATCCCCTCCAGACACCTGATCTTGCACGCCTTCGTGGTGGCCTCTCTGCAGTGGGCCATGCAGAGATCTTAGATGATGCCATTCATCGTAGCCGATCATGGCTTCTCTCTCGCCAAGACCCTGAACAAGGCTATTGGGTCGCTGAATTGGAAGCTGACACTACGCTCACCTCCGAGTACATTATGCTGCGCCGTTTTATGGATCTTGTGGATCTAGAACGCGAGCGTAAGGCTATCCGGCACCTCCAACAATCGCAAATTGAAGACGGTGGATGGCCCATTTACAACGGCGGGCCTTCAGATATTAGTGCATCAGTTAAAGCCTATTTTGCTCTGAAATTGGCTGGGGTCTCTCCGGATGAACCCTTTATGGAGCAAGCCCAGCACCTCATTCTTTCTCAAGGTGGTGTCACAGCAGCCAACGTCTTTACCAAAATCACGTTGGCATTATTTGGGCAATATGACTGGCGTGGTGTTCCCAGCATGCCACCGGAAATCTTGCTGGCGCCCAAACGATTTTATTTTAATTTGTATGCGGTTTCCTATTGGACTCGAGCTGTCCTCATTCCTCTCCTGATTGTTTTTGCCTACCGGCCAGTCTGCAAGGTCACAAAGGAACAAAGCATTGATGAATTATTTGTTGTGCCTCGTGAACGTCTTGTGTATCGGGAAATCCCTCCTTTCATACGTGACCCTGGCTTGATGAGCTGGAAAAATTTCTTTATCTGGGTGGATTCAGTTCTCAAAGTCTATGAACGGTATCCTATCCGGTCAGTAAGAAAACAGGCATTACGGAAAGCCGAGTCTTGGCTGATCGAGCATATGCAAGGAGAGGGTGGCCTTGGCGCGATTTATCCCGCCATGGCCAATTCGTTGTTTGCCTTGCGTGCCCTCGGGTACTCCAATGATCACCCATTGGTTCTCAAGGCTTTCCAAGGCATTGAAGCCTTGGAAGTTAGCAATGAAGATGGCCCCCATGGCAACTCTCTGCACATGCAGCCCTGTCATTCTCCGGTATGGGACACCGCCTTAACGCTGAATGCCATGGTTGAAACCGGCTTACCGTTGACCGATCCGGCCTTACAGAAGGCCGCAGCTTGGCTCCGGGCTTGTCAAATCAATCGCGTAGGGGATTGGATTGTCTCTTCCCCCACTGCACAACCTGGGGGATGGAGCTTTCAATTCGAAAATGAATGGTATCCTGATGTCGATGACACGGCTGCTGTCATTTTGGCTTTAGCCAAACTCGAATCAAACTTCCCCGCAGATGAAGAAGACTCTATTCGTCAGGGGTCGGCATGGACTCTGGCCATGCAAGGATCTGATGGCGGATGGGGAGCGTATGATAAAGATAACAATCGCCTAATTTTTAATAAAATCCCATTCGCAGACCATCAAGCCCTTTTGGATCCCAGCACAGCAGACCTAACTGGCCGATGCATAGAGATGCTAGGGGCCTTAGGGTATGATCGCTCCCATCCAAATGCTGAACCAGCTCTAGAGTTTTTGAGGCGTGAGCAAGAACAAGATGGCAGTTGGTACGGACGTTGGGGCGTGAATTATATTTATGGAACGTGGTCCGTTCTGGCTGGTCTTCGGGCATTGGGCGAAGATATGTCATCAACATGGGTCCGTCGAGCCATTGGATGGTTGGAATCCAAGCAAAACATTGATGGTGGATGGGGAGAGTCTTGTGTATCGTACGCTGATCAAGCCGAATGGAGCGGAAAAGGCGAAAGCACACCGTCCCAAACAGCATGGGCCCTCCTAGCATTGCTCTCTGCTGGCGTTTCTGATTCTCTGAGTATCGTGCGTGGAGTCAACTATTTGTTACGCCATCAACATGAAGATGGAACCTGGAGTGAGCCGTATCATACGGGGACGGGATTTCCACGAGTATTTTATCTCCGTTACCACGGGTATTGTCAGTATTTTCCCCTTTGGGCCCTCGCAATGTATCGCAACATTAAGGTTCATGGCCAATCCAGAGCTGATGAGCTGAAGCTAACAGCCCAGGCCAAGCGTCAAGTTCACACACGCGGGGTGTGACCCGGAGCGTTTTCTGATAAGAGTTGCGATCTTCACAGCGACGAAGTGGGAATTTAATGCCGTTCGCTGTACTTTCCCCAACCAACAGATGAACCGATATTCTGGCTTTCCATGTTGTGTCATGGAAAGTCCAGTAACACAGATGACTCTTATGCAGACAGGGATGGGGATGAGCAAGGCTCAAGCAGGAGCCCAAGCTTTGTTAGGAAGAGAACAGTGGGACGTTGTCATTTCAACAGGGCTTGTGGGATCACTGACATCTAGCACTCTTGGAACCCTCCTCATTGCCAAAGGAGTCATACAAGACCATTCATCTTCTGCCATGACTGCGATACCCCCTGAGATACGATGTGACTCAGCATGGTCAGAAAAGGCTCTGCATGCAGCTGAAGCCATGAACATGCAAACACAACAAGGAAGAATTGTCACCGTCTCTCGAGTTCTCTGTACGGCAGCAGAGAAACAGGCATTAGCCCAACGCGTCGAAGGCATTGGCGTGGATATGGAAAGTTCTGTCATCGGAGATGTCGCAACAGCCCAACAGATTCCATTCATCGTCACTCGTACGGTTTCTGACCTCTCCTATGAAGATCTACCCATGGATTTTAATCTTTTTCAAGAACCTTGGGGGATTGGACGTGGTGTATGGGGGATACTCTCTACTCCCAAAGCTCTTCCTCGATTAGTCACTTTTACACGCCAGACCCGCAGGGCCTTAAACGACCTTTCCAGTTTTTTTCAAGGTTTTTTGGTAGAACTCCATCCACAGGATTTCAAACATTCCCATAAAACCTAACACCATGTTGCAACAACAGCCTTCGAAAGAAATCCCGCACCGACATGAACACAAGCTTACGCAGAACGACAGAGAGACAGGGTGCTATGAAGAGGAAACTCATCGATTGGCGCATGGGAAGATTGAGTAATATTGAATAATATGGTATGTGCATTGGAGCGTAAACAATGAAACCGTGTGACAAGAGTTCTACTCACATGAAAACACTTCGCAAGATTGGACCTCTCAGGATGTGGTGTACAACGTCGGGCTCCAGATTCATGATCGCTGGAATCATCCTAAGCCTGTGGGTCATTCAGCCTGTCAGTGCTTTTGAGCTAGGATCGGCCACTGAAGCCTTAAAGCAAACCATCGATAAGGTTCTTGTTGTCCTCGCCAATGAAACATTCAAAAGCCCTGATCAGGCTCAAGCTCGAATTATTGCCCTTGAAGAAGCCATCGCCGAACGATTTGATTATCAGGAAATGGGCAAACGAACATTGAGCCATCATTGGAAAAAACTGAGCGATGAGCAACGGCAAGAATTTATCGAACTCTTTCGCCATTACCTCTCGCACACCTATGCTGGCAATATCGATGGCTATGCTGGCGAGCAAGTAGAATACCTCAAAGAGCGGAGAAAAGGGGATTTTGCCGAAGTGCAGACCAAGGTTACCTCTCCCAATCTCCAAATTCCCTTAGATTATCGGTTGCTTAAAAAAACCCGGCAATGGCGTGTCTATGATGTCATCATTGATGGCATCAGTTTGGTCAAAAACTTTCGAGGTCAATTTAACCGAATCATTCAATCCTCTTCTTATGAAGGATTATTGAGTAAGCTCCGAGAGAAAACACAACGCAAGCCTGGTTGACAAGCCTGACAGGCTTGATATAATCGAAGGGTTAGCCTGTTTAGGCAAGGATGTGGATAGTGTGGGCGGATAGCTCAGTTGGGAGAGCGCTGCCCTTACAAGGCAGAAGTCGCAGGTTCGATCCCTGTTCCGCCTACCAAAATCTTGTCGAAACATTCGTCGAACACTGTGAGAATGTGTGCATTCGCGTTGATAATGCCAACGCATCAACGATAAAGCGCCAGTACATGAAATGTGGGGCCGTCGTTCAGCCTGGTTAGGACGCCAGATTGTCAATCTGGAAGTCGCGGGTTCAAATCCCGTCGGCCCCGCCACTTTCTTGCCAGTGCAATCATACTATTTCCCTGTAGAGACAGGGCTCCTTGCGTTCCCACCCTTTTCTGTTATGGTCATTCTATCCCAGTGCGTATAAGAAGGAGAGCATGCTGACTGGCAACCCTTTGGAACTCTTCAGTTCACTCGGGACGGTCTCCCTCATCGTTCTGTTCATTCTCTTTGTCTGTTCGTTCACATCATGGGGAATTATTGCCTATAAATGGCGAAGCTTTACGAACAGCGCTCAGGATGAACGACAATTTTTACACACGTATGAGTTACAGCCTCACGACCTCAAAAAGATATGTCATACCGCAAAATCCTGTGTAGCCAGCTCAAGTGCGGCTGTCTTCCTAGGGGTCATGGACCGATGGGATACCGACGGGAACCTTGATGCCCCACAATCCGGAGACAGGGCTCCCACGGTGGAGCGATCTCTACCCAGTCGGCAATATTTGGAAAAAGTTGTTGAGCACATTATCCAACGACAAATTGGGCGCCAAGAAGCCTACCTGCCGTTTTTGGCCACAACGGGAAATATCGCCCCATTTATCGGTCTGTTTGGAACGGTTGTTGGGGTCATCAATGCTTTTCAGGAAATTGGCATTCAAGGGTCGGCCAGCATTGCCGTTGTGGCCCCAGGAGTCGCTGAGGCATTGGTTGCCACAGCAGTGGGACTTTTTGCTGCGATTCCAGCCGTCGTGGCGTATAATTACTTTTTAGCGACAATTCGAAAGTCGGCCTTCCAGGTTGAAGCCTTTAGTATTGAGTTTCTCAACGCCTTGACCGAGCAGGCCCAAGAACCACAAGAGGCTCGAGCGACTCATTGATGTTGACACCTCGACATTCTCGATTTCTTTCCGACATCAACATTATTCCTCTTGTTGATGTGGTGCTGGTCCTCCTTGTCATTTTTATGGTCACGGCTCCCATGCTTCACCGGGGCATTGACCTGACATTGCCAACGTCAACAGCCAACACCATCAAACCAGAAGAACGACTCATTATCACCATTGAAGCTGACCAAACCATGTTCTTTGGCAAAGATCCCGTCAATATGCTCGACCTACAGACAAGACTCAAGAATGCAAAACAGCGGAACCCAGACGTTGCCGTTTATCTAAGATCCGACCAAACCATACCCTATGGACAAGTAGTTCGTGTGATGGATACGGTCAAGAGTGCAGGCATTGAACGGTTGGGGATGGTCACAGATCCTGGAAAGACACGGATTGATGAGGAACGACTAGCCGTTCAGTAGGAGTATGCCTCTTCATGTCTTATGGGTCACATCTCAGCCTTTTTATTCATCCTGCCTCAGAACAGGCCAATGGTGAGCATGGCCATCTGCGGCTCATGCTTGGGAGCTCATGCCTTCTTCATGTTCTCCTTATTGGGCTGGCGCTGCTCACCTCCCTTTCATCCAGAGTCAATCAGTTTCCAGGAGCCTATCAAGTTTCCTTGCTCTCATTCTCAGATTTCCAGGACTCGCCGGCCATAGGCAACAGTGAGAAACAGCCCATGCCGACTCATGCGCAAGCCTCAGCACCACCTGTACAAGCCAAGGCTCAAACACAGATCACATCCCAGACCAATCCGATCAAAGCTTCGCCACCATTAGCAAACTCTTTTGTTGATGCCTTGAAAAATGTGGTTGTTCCCACACCACGAACCGTTGAGCTGAAGGAACCTAACCACAACGCTCATGCTTTCAATACCCCAGGGCCAGAGATCACAGCCTCTCAATCTGCAACAACCGCTATCATTCCACCCCCTCACGTTCCAAATATGGCTGCTCCGTCTTCCCAGCCATTCCAAAAGCCAATGAAAACGAGTCCCACAGCCTCTCCCATACAAGAGGCAATCGCAAAAACGGTTCAATCCGTTGTCGTCCCTGAACCACGCTCCGTTCCCGCAATGCCTCGAATTTCACCATACCCTGTGTCCGAAGAGACTCAGGACATGAAGCCCTCAACAGAACCGTCTCTTCACATCAAGGCACCACAATTGGCATCGATCCAACCCTTGAAAGTCCCAACGTCTCAAGAACACATTCTTCAGGACAATCATCGCTTGACTCAATCGGTGACACAATCTATCAAGGCAGTGGTAATTCCCCAACAACAAGCTAGAATATCTTCACCGGCCAGTCCACAGCCTCAAGAATCTCGTCCAGACACGATGATCAACCCTGCTGAAGAAACATCGCTTCAACAGTCTCCACCAGGCGAATCCTTAACCAGCGGCCTCAAGCAAGCGGTTCAATCCATTGTCATTCCACCACCAGTCACCGATCTCCCCAAAACAATAAAAACCCCCATGGTTTTGCCAACACCACCACCGCCACCACTAGCCAAAACACCAGACTCGAATCACCTCCCGAGCCAATCACACATTGAATCCCAACAACTTCAAGAGGACATAGAACGGTCACGGCGGGAGATTGCTGATCTCCCTATTCCTTCTCCACTTGTTCGCACTGAATCAGCAGCTGTTCCGCTGCAACAAGAACCCCGTATCAATGAGCGAATGGTCACAGACCTTCACATGCCTGAAGGCACACCAGAAGGGAATCCGTATTGGGGCCGAGTCCAAGCCATAATCGTTCAACATTGGGTGGCCCCACCAGTCGAAATGGGACATGATCGGCTTCTCCAAGCCATCATCGCATTCAGAATTGATCGATTAGGGCAGGTTTCTCATATTGAGATCCAGCAACCATCTGGAAATGTTTATTACGATGTCGCGGCTAAACGCGCTGTATTGCGAGCGAATCCCTTGCCACCGTTTCCATCCGATATGCCGGATGCGTATCATGACCTTCAATTCCAGTTTTCCATTATCAAGGAATAGACATCATGCTCCACTTGCCCCGCATACTTATCCTGACAAGTTGTGTATTGATCGGATTCGGCCTTCTTTCAAAGGTTGATTCCGGTGCGGCCGACATTTTCCTCGAAGCCACGCGTTCTGACTTTCAAAAGATCCCGATCGGGATCTTGGGGTTTAGTAATGGAGCGAAGCGAGGGACAAACAACGCGCCCGGCATCGCCAAACAAGTAACCTCTATTTTAAAAGCCGATCTCAATCGCTCCCAATTATTTAGGGTAGTAGACCAAGCCGATCAACCGGTAAAATTGCAGGAGGGTCTGTGCCAGGGAGAGGCCATGGTGAACCGAGCCAGAAAAAGTGGTATTCCCGTCACGACCTGGGGACGCGTGGGTCGTGAACAGGCTGACCTCATTATGGATGCCTGCGCCTTCGATCAAGGCAACGATACGATCGTCAGAGGCAAACGGTATACGGGCATGCCTATCACGATGAAGCTCCTTCGTCAGATGGTCCATCGGTGGGCAGACGCACTCGTCTCTTACTACACCGGCGAATCAGGGATTGCCCAGACGAAAATTACATATGTGTCCGAATACAAGGGAAATCGGGAAATCTATGTCATGGACTACGATGGCCATGGCAATCAACGGGTGACAACTGATGGCTTTCTCAACCTCATGCCGACGTGGACCACCGATCAACAATCTCTTGTCTTTACCACCTACCAGCAACATGATCAAAAAATCATCAGGCTCTGGTTGGCCTCCGGCAAGAGACAAATCCTCGTTCGCCCTAAAGGCATGAACATTACTCCTACATTATCCCCTAATGGGAAACTCCTGGCGTATGGATCCGCACAGGAGGGCAATACAGAGATTTATACCATGAATCTCCAAACTCAAGACGTTGTCCAATTAACCTTTCACGCAAGTGAAGACCTTTCCCCATCCTGGTCTCCGAATGGCCGGGAAATCGCGTTCACATCTGACCGCGGGGGCAAGCCTCAAATTTACGTCATGGGCGCTGATGGTTCCAATGTTCGCCGTTTAACGTTTAAAGGACCCTACAATGTAGATCCCACTTGGTCTCCACGTGGAGATTGGATCGCCTATGTCTGTAAAGCTCCGGACCAAGGCTTCAAGCTCTGTCGGATCTCTCCTGATGGCCAGGAGCATGTTCAAATCACCACAGGCTCGAAAAAAGACCAGGATGATTCACCATCCTGGTCTCCTGATGGACGACATCTCACCTTTAGTTCTACCCGAGGAGGACGCAGTCATATTTACATCATCAATCACGATGGTACTGGGTTAGAGCAATTGACGACAGGCAAAAAACATAACAGTTCACCAGCATGGTCACCGCGATGATCCACGTTGGGAAACCATGTGTCAGTGACCAATAGGAAAAATGGGATTATGAGAAAGCCGACCATGCCAGACTTCCAGCAGATAATAGAAAACCGACCACTCGACCGTTCCAGAGGGTTGAGGATCCTCAGTATCATGCTCGTCTGTTTCTCCCTTTCTTCTTGTGTTGCTCAACAAGCAGACTTGGATCGTTTTCAGCAGGAATTCGACCGTCGCATCTCGAAACTACATCAAAACAAACAAATCTTAGAAACATCATTGGCGAAGGCTGAGCTACGGGTAGACAAGCTAAAAAGTGAATTGGAACAGCTTGTGAGGAACGCTCGTGCACAATTCAATAATGAGCTGAGAAACATCCGTGAAGAAAATTTAACGACATTGAGCGGGGAGTTGGAAAAACGGTCATTTGAAATTTCACAAGTTAACCAGCAAGTAGATGACTTGAGGGTAGCCATAACAAATATGCGGACCCTGTCAGAACAACGCGATGCAAAACAAAAACAAGCCATCGAGACTGTGGCCTCACAGTTCAAGACGAACATGAAGCAACAAGAAACTGCGACACAAAAATCCATACAGAATATTGGCCAGTCATTGACCGAATTTCGAAACGTCCTTGATGGGCTAAGCCTACAACTGGGAAAAGAAACGAAACGAGCGGGGCAAGCCGAGAGCAATTTGCAAGCGCTGGTTAACAAACAACACGTCGCCTTGACACATAAGCTCGATCAGGATACGCAAGCGCTGAGAACGTATATCGAGCGAGACATTGCTGAAACACTTCGCGGGACCACGAATGACTTACATACAACGCAGACTGCTTTAGGCAAGCTCAAAGAAGTGTTGGATTCGTCGGTGAACAAGATAGGAAAGGCGATTGATACACATGCCCAACAAGTTAGCACCACGCAAATACAACTAACCCGGTTACAAGGCCAAGCAAAGCAGTTTGAGCAAGATTCACAAGGAACCCATAAACAGCTCCAAGAAGTAACCAAATCACTCACCCAGCTCCATGAAACGCTGGGACAAACAGGGAAGACCTTGAGCCAACATGGCGAACAGCAAGAGAAAGAACTTGTCCTCGCCAAACAGCGGCTCACCGCATTAGAGAATCATCACGCAGCCTTATTGAAAAAGTTGAAGGCGGACACTCAAACGCTTCGAACGTATTTACAGAAAGATGTCAATACCAGTCTTAGCACAATTGGACAATCCATGGAAACGCTGAAACAGCGATTGGCAAAGCAAATAGAACAACTACGTGTTGGCGCCAATGCGGTGCAACAGGAAAGCCACCTTACCGCTCAGCAGGTTCAACAACACCATCAACAGATTCAGGAATTACACCAAGCCACAGGTAAACTCAAAGAGACATTCAGGACGGTTGGCAATATGCTCGGACAACGAGCAGACAACCAGATTCAAAGCGTGGGTCAACTGAGTGAGCGCATGAGCCAGCTCGAACAGAAACAAACGACCGCTCAGAAGCAATTTCATTCCGACACGCAATCGATAGCAACACACCTTGCCAAAGTTAATGAAAGTGTTCAATCCGTGACAGCGGCCATCGCACAAGTCGAAGAAGCATTGTCTACCCGAGTCAAGACGTTGGAACAGCACATGGCCAACACTCAACCCTCTGCTGCCATGCAAGAAGTGAGGCAGGAAGTCACGGCGACCATTCAGCATGTCAATCAATTAACAGGGACGGTGGGACAACTACGAGAGATTATCCAGTCCATCGGAACGAAAACGGGAGATCGCGTTGATCAGCAGGCTCAACACATTGCTGAACTGACACAGCAATTGAACAATCTTCAGGCTCAGGATACAGTGCCTGCCACGCAACCATAACCTTCATGCAAGGGCATCAATGATCATGACAAGGTGTCTATGGATGTGGGGAATCATTCTTGTGTTACAGATAGCATGTCACAACGTATCCCATGCCGCACAGCCCTCGCCTCGCTTCCTTGGTTCGCTGGAACAGCACCACGTGAAGCAGCTTGGGGAACAAACCGTGCCAATGACTCGCAAAGGCCTCCCCGTGTTATCTCCCAGCCAAATCTTTCGGCTGGCTTACAAAGATTACCTCAAGGGTCGCTATCAGCTTGCGATTGAAACCTTTCAACAATATATCAAGGATTATCCGACTAGTTCTCTGACCCCACAGGCATATTTTTATCTGGGTGAGGCGTACGCCAACAATCAAGACTGGGCTTCTGCAGAAAAAGCATTCAACACACTGGCCACGAAATTCTCATCTAGCCCCCTGGTGCCATTGACGCTCTTTAAGTTAGGAAACGTCAAGGCGCAAACAGGCAAGCCGCGAGACGCGCGTTTCTATTGGTCTCGCATTATCAAGGAATTTCCCCGTTCGCTGGAAGCCAAGCTAGCTCAGCGGGATATGGCAAAAATTCATTTTTTTGAGAAAAAAGAGCAAGAAACCGGCAAGCAGGACATTCTGAATCATGGCAACTGACGAGGCGAGCGGAAAGATTCATATCCTTTCAGACACGGTATCCAGCCGAATTGCAGCTGGTGAAGTCGTGGAACGACCGGCTGCGGTTGTGAAGGAATTAATCGACAATAGCCTTGACGCTGGCAGCACCTTGATTAGCATTGATGTACAAAATGGCGGCAAGCAGTTGATTCGGGTGCTCGACAATGGAGAAGGAATGACCGAAACCGATGCCAAGCTAGCTTGCCAACGATTTGCAACCAGCAAACTGCGAACAGAGTTAGACCTCTTCAGCGTCCAGACTTTTGGATTTCGTGGTGAAGCCTTACCAAGCATCGCATCCGTATCAAAGTTCAAGTTGCTGACTATGAAACGAGGCGAGACCGTGGGTACATGCGTGCAAATCGAGGGAGGGACGCCGGTCAATGTGACCTCATGTGCTGTCGCCTCTGGCACACATATCGAAGTCCACACGTTGTTTTTTAATACACCTGGCAGACAAAAGTTTCTCAAATCGACTGCAACGGAATTTTCTCACATTTGTCATGTGGTTCAACAAGCTTCGTTGGCCAGGCCTGAAACCCATTTTCGCTTAACGCACAATGAACGTGCCGTGCTCGACTATCCCTCTGTCCAGGCTAAAGCTGATCGGGTTCGCCAACTGTATGGGAATAAATTCCTGGAGCAGGCCCTGTCCATTCATATGACGCAGGCCGATGTTCGGATTGAAGGGTTGACGATGAGTCCACACTTTACCAGAACCAGTCGAACGCCTCAGGACTTGTTTGTGAACAGTCGGCCTGTCAAAAACCCGACCATTGTGCATGCCGTATATGACGC
Source organism: Nitrospirota bacterium (assembly GCA_011088105.1). Taxonomy (GTDB): domain Bacteria; phylum Nitrospirota; class Nitrospiria; order Nitrospirales; family UBA8639; genus JAALKI01. The sequence goes on from JAALKI010000002.1 coordinate 34,279, forward strand.
CTATGCATCGTTTCTTCCCAAAGGACGTCATCCGACGTTCGTCCTGTTTCTCGATATCGACCCCACAAAGCTCGATGTCAACGTTCATCCCGCTAAACGGGAAGTCCGATTTTCTCAACCGGATATTATCCATGCAGTAGTGAAAGATGCCATCCGCCAGCCACTTCAACAGAACGGGCACATGGAAGGGAATGCGCTTGAGGAACACCAGGCGATCACGACTGCCGAAGAGACCACCCAACACCCTAGCTCGATCCACGACAACCCGCGTCGTGATGGACATGTCGCTCCAGAAACGAATCGGCATCTTGACGATGCACGTCTATCATATTCCATGGTGTCAGAAAACAGGCAGTTACCTCTTGCGCCTAGAGTTGGTGAAGCCGATTTACTGTACGCCCACGATCAAACCTCATCTATCCACGTGTTTGGCCAGGTCAACAAGACCTATATGATTGTGCAAATTGGCAAAGCGCTGCATATCCTCGATCAACACACGACACATGAACGAGTCCTATTCGAACGGTTGTGGAAAAATTGGCACACTCAACAAATTTCAACACAAGCATTGCTGATTCCCGAACCTATTGAGGTCTTACCTCATGCTGCGGTCGTGCTCGACAAACATCTGGAGGAATTGGGAAAACTTGGGTTAGAGATTGAACGGTTTGGCAATACCGCCTTTCTGATCCGTGCAGTCCCAGCCATGCTTGGAACAATGGACTATCAACGATTGGTTCAAGACCTCCTCGAAGATCTTGCCGAATGGAAATCGCTGACGTCCCTGGAAAGTCAGGTTCGTCCTGTCTTGGCCTCACTGGCTTGTCAGGGGGCAGTGCAGGCTGGACGTTCCATGGAAGATCTCGAAATCCAACAAGTCGTTAAAGATTGGGTGCAGGAAGGCTGCCCGCTCACCTGCCCTCATGGACGTCGGGTCTCATTGCGTTTTTCAACTGATGACCTTCAACGAACATTTGGCCGAATATAACGCGTACTTCATATCGTTTATATACGATGAGAACGACTATGACGAAAGAAGACGGACAAACCAGGAGCCCTGTCATTGCCATCATCGGTCCAACAGCAATCGGAAAAAGTCATGTAGCCCTAGCTGTTGCCAAAGCGTTAGGAACGGAAATTCTGACGGCTGACTCGACGCAAGTCTATCGGGGAATGGATATTGGTACCGACAAACCTACTCAGGCTGAACAAGCAGCCGTTCCGCATCGTCTGATTGATTTAGTGGACCCCCACCACCCATTCAATGTAGGGGAATATCAGCGCCATGCGCACAATGAGATTGCACGCCTGCATCGTGCTGGTCGAATCCCTCTGGTGGTTGGAGGCACGGGCCTGTATATTAGAGCGCTGTTCAGAGGATTGCGGGCAGGACCTCCAACAGATTGGGACTTGCGACATCAATTAAACATTGAGGCTCAAAAGAAAGGGCGAGAGATGATCTATCGTGAGTTGGTGGAAGCTGATCCCAAGACCGCTCATCATTTACACCCTCATGATCAGATCAAAGTACTCCGAGCCCTTGAAGTCTTTCGACAAACCGGCACACCGCTATCTGACCAGCATGAGCATCATGGATTTCGGGAACGGCCGTATCATTCACTGCTCATTGGTCTAACGATGGACCGAATGGCGTTATATCAACGCATTGAGCAACGAGTCGAAGTGGAATTGGCCAAAGGGTTACTCAAAGAAACCCAGCAGTTATTGGCCTGTGGCTACCATCGTCAGCTTGTCTCCATGAAAAGCTTGGGATATCGACAGATGTCAGCCTATCTCGCAGAAGAATGTGATTTTGAGGAAGCCGTCCGATTATTAAAACGCGATACACGGCATTTCGCTAAACGTCAGATGACGTGGTTTAAAAAAGAACCCGATATTGTCTGGATCGATGTACAAGAGGATGAGACCGCGGAATCAGTCAGTGCGCGCGTGCTTCAACTCAGCCAACAATTTCTGGCAAAGAGACCGAGTAGTATGTGGATGAAGACCACGACCTCAACACCGGTCGTTGATGGAGCGAATCATTATGCCTAGGCAACACAAGGGTTATCCCAAAGCGGATATTGCCATCATCGGAGGAAGTGGCCTGTATGAGATGGAGGGCTTGGAACAGGTACGGGAAATCCGACCCTCTACACCATTTGGGCGTCCCTCAGATGCCCTCGTGTTGGGGGTGCTGGATGGTCGGCAAGTCGCCTTTCTCTCTCGTCATGGACGCGAACATCGCTTAAACCCGACAACTATTAATTATCGGGCGAATATCCATGCGTTGAAATCCGTCGGTGTCACACAGATATTTTCTGTCAGTGCCGTCGGCAGCATGAAAAAACGAGTCAAACCCGGTGATATCGTCGTCCCAAACCAATTTATCGACCGCACACAACATCGTGAAAGGACATTTTTTGACCAAGGTATGGTCGCGCATGTGTCGTTTGCGGACCCTGTTTGTCACAGGCTTGCCCATCTGTTGATTCAGTCCGGTCAAGCTCAAAAGACGACCGTGCATACAGGTGGAACATATCTCTGCATTGAAGGCCCGCAGTTTTCAAGCCGGGCCGAGTCTTTACTCTATCGACAATGGGGAGTCAAGGTTATCGGCATGACGAATCTGCCGGAGGCTCGGCTCGCGCGAGAAGCCGAAATGTGCTATGCCACATTGGCCTTGGTGACAGATTATGACTGTTGGCATGAAACAGAAGATGATGTTTCCGTCGAGGCTATTTTGAGTATCATGCATCGCAATGTCGAAGTGGCAAAACATGTTCTTCGTCGGACGATTCAAAAAATCCCCGATGACAGGACCTGTTCCTGCGGACAGGTGCTTGATCAAGCCGTGGTGACGGCGCCTCAAGTCATGACCAAGACAACCCGGCAACGATATCAACTATTACTTCAGCGATATTTAGCTAAATTTGAGCAAAGGAGTCGGTGACATGGGAAGATTGCTTGTTGTGGGATCAATGGCATTTGATACAGTCCGAACACCGTTTGGAGAAGCGACAGACGTGCTTGGCGGATCTGCCACGTACTTTTCGACGGCAGCGAGTTTTTTTACTGGCGTGGATCTCATTGCTGTAGTGGGAGAGGACTTTCCCGAACAGCATATTGAATTTTTACAAAGTCGTGGCATTGACCTCACAGGCTTGGAACGCCGAAGCGGGGCAACATTTCGGTGGCGAGGCGAATATACCTATCAGTTGAACGAAGCGCATACGCTGGAAACTCAATTAAATGTACTGGAGACCTTTCGGCCCAAGATTCCAGACCAATATCGATCACCCGACATGTTGTTTTTGGGAAACATTGACCCTGACTTGCAATCCGATGTCTTGAATCAAGTGGCCCGTCCTCGGTTAGTCGCTTGTGATACGATGAACTTTTGGATTGATGGAAAACGGGATGCGTTGTGGAATGTCCTGCAGCACATTGACATCTTGATCATTAATGATGGAGAAGCGCGAGAGTTAGGACAAGACTCCAATCTTGTCAAAGTGGCCAAGGACATTATGGCACGAGGCCCCAAGCAATTAATTATCAAACGGGGTGAATATGGTGTCCTCATGTTTACGAAAAAGCAGGTATTTGGCGCACCAGCCTTTCCGTTGGAATACGTGAAAGACCCAACAGGGGCAGGAGATACGTTTGCTGGAGGCTTCATGGGCTACCTGGCAGCCTCAGGCGACTGTTCCGAAGAGAATTTACGGAAAGCCATTATCTTCGGCAGCGTGATGGCTTCATTTACCGTTGAAGCCTTTAGTTTAGACAGGTTGCGTGATTTAGACAAAAAAGAGATCGACCATCGTTTCCGTGAGTTTAAACGGCTGACACATTTCGACGATCTCACGTAGTCGTATAGCATTTCTGGTATGGGTCATGGCAATTGGAGAACTGCTCAAGCGATCCCGGGAATCTCAAGGCCTGAGTCTTGAGCACCTGGCATCCCTCACAAGAATTCAGCAACCTTTTCTGAAGGCATTGGAAGAAGAAAACTTTGGCCACTTGCCCGAGCAAGTCTTTACGAAAGGGTTTGTACGGACCTATGCCCAGGCACTGGGCCTTGACGAAGAGGAAGCCATCCGACAGTTTTCGGAATCATCCCATCTCTTTTACAAAACACATGAGGAAACACAACGCCAAACTCGACAGCAAATTGAAAATACGCACAAAGGCACATTGAATCGCAATGTCGTGCTTATCGTGACGGGAGCCGTTCTCATTGGGTTGCTCTTTTTCATTTTTCCATACAAACAAATTCCGCCACAGCACCAAGTACCAGTCCAAGAGAAGACACACGACAAAGGCACATCATTATTGGACACTCCGTCCTCCCAACAGAAGGAGACTCACACTCCCACACCCACTGAAACCAGTTCGCCCATCGTTCCGACTAGTCCGACTTCGAATTCCATAGGTTCAAAGCAAGAAGAAGCTCCAGTGCATGTCGCATCCAAGCCTGTCACACAGGCTCCCCTCCCTCTGCCACAAGACATTCCAGACACAACCACAGTGGAAAAACAACCCCTTGTCTTGGAATTGAAAGCAACCCAGATAACGTGGGTTGTAGTGCAATCAGATGATGGTATTCCCAACGAAGCGCTCTTGCAACCTGGGGAAACTGCTCAATGGAAGGCCACGAAGCGCTTTGTGTTAACTCTGGGCAACGCAGGAGGCGTACAGGTTTGGTTCAATGGAGAACCTCGCGAACTGTTTGGCAAACCGGGTATGGTGATACGAAATCTCGAAATCACACCCTAGCTACAAGCATTGAGGCACCCCTCACCTGATGAGTTTCCATTCCAGGCGGCATGACGAATTTCCAAGGAACCTGACATGATTACCCTTTAAAAACCATCACTTACACCCATAAGGTGATGGAGGCATCACCTTGACAAAAATTTCAGGCCATTGCTATAGTCCGGCCCGTTTTTGTCCTTTGAAATTTAAGAGAGCTGGGGAGTATGATACTCTGGGAGCCGAGCCTCCTCCAGGCTGACGGCTAGAATGATTTATCGAAGAAGTCTCACGTTTATTGTTATGTATTAATCAAAGGAGGGATGCATGAAGCGGTATGTTGTGATGATGAGTGTATTGATGGCGCTGTTGTTCTTTACAGGCAATGTCGTCTTTGCGGGCGCAGAAAAAGATCCTCTGAAACCTCGAGTGCCCAAGGATCACCGTGGAATGGCGAAGAAGACAAAGTCGCCCATTTACAAAAAAGCCAGCAAGGCCTCGGCTGAAATTATTGCAGAAGGCAAAAAGATTTTCGAAGGAAAAGGCACCTGCTTTAATTGTCATGGCAAGTCTGGAAAAGGCGATGGTCCTGCCGGAAAGGTCTTGAACCCTGGGCCACGCGATTTCACAAATTGCAAATTCCATAAAAAACGAAAAGATGGTGAACTGTTTTGGGTCATCAAAAATGGTAGCCCTGGAACAGGGATGGTGCCATTGATCCCAAGTGCCATTAGCGAAGAAGAAGCCTGGAAAGTAATTGCCTACGAGCGTAGCTTCTGCGAGAAATACAAAAAGTAAGAGGACGCTCTCCACTTCTGGTCGAGAAGCGATTGTTTGATCAACCCCCCGGAGACCGAGTCTTCCGGGGGGTTTTTTTATCCTGCATGTCACACTTCGTTAAGTTGACATGACGGATCACCCTTGACTAGACTGCCTCCTCATCTATTAAGCAGGCTTTATGTAAGGGAGAATGGGATACCATGTCACAATCACAGTCCTTAGAAAATGACAAAAGCATTTTGAAGAAAAAAATTCAAGAAACACAAGGAACCAGTAAGGGAAGCCTTGAAGCACAAAAAAAGGTGCGATCCCTTCGAAAATATGTGAAGCGAATCCAACGGAAGGTTCGAGCCCGAGCAGCGAGAATCGCACAGGCATCAGGGAAAAAGGGCGCCACGGCCTCCTAAAAGAACTTAAACTATATTACGTGTTACGCGCGCAAGAGGAGATGCCGTATGAGTGATGAGAAAAAACAGGCTGGCGAGGAAATAGAAGCCCAAGCAGAAGACGTTCAACCAGGTGATGTGGAAGAGACCTTGGTAGACGAAGTCTCAGCGTCTCTAGTGGCTGAAGGCGAAGGAGAAACCAGTCAGGTCGATATGGTTGACGCTTCCTCGGAAGAAAGCCTCGAAGAAGAAGATGTCTCTGAGGAACTGGAAGAAGAAAAGGTTAAAGATGAAATTGACATCCAACTTGACTTGCTCAAAGACCCCGATTGGGTTGTTCGTCGTGAAGCCGTGGTCACCCTTGGTGAAATGGCTGATGAACGATGTGTTGAGCCGTTGGTCCGCTGTCTCCGTGATGGAGATTGGCAGGTCCGAGAGGCAGCCGTCGATGCCATTGGACTGGTTGGATCGCCTGCCGTTGATATGCTCATCCACTACATGCGTGATTGGGACGCACGAAAATATGTGATTCGCGCATTGGGAAAGATCAATGACGAACGCGTGTTAGACCCACTCATTTTCATCCTCAAAAATGATGAGTTTAAAGATGATGCCACACGAGCCTTGGTTGAGCTTGGCCATCCGGCTGTTGAGCGCTTGATCGTGGCATTGACTGACAAAGACGAATTTGTACGCAAACAGTCAATTTTAGCGCTTGGAGATATCGGGTCGGCTGAAGCCGTTGATCCGTTAATCGCGATGCTTCAAGATGAGGATTGGTTGATTCGGCTCACGTCGGCAGCTTCGTTAGAAAAAATTGGTGATCCCCGTGGCCGTGATGCCGTCAAGCCATTGATGAAGGATAAAGATTTGGTCGTGAGAATGCGGATTGAACGGATTTTGGCGTCATGGAAAAAACAGCCGGTTGAACCGGCAGCGTCGGCATAAGCAAGACGCCCTTCATCTTATTTGTCTAGCAATTGATCCAGCTCGCGTTGGGCCTTGTTGAGTTGTTCACCAGAAACGGCGTCCCCAGAGTCCAAGTCCTTCAGCATGCCTTTGATGCGAGTTATTAATCTTTCCGTCAGTGATTGTTTTGTTTGAGTCGGGTCGTTCTCGATCGCCAGCTTTAAATGAACAAGGGATTCCCTCAACTCATTACCAGCTTTCCGATAATGTCCATCTAGCAGTTCCGACTTGCTTTGGACAATCCGATATTTGGCCTCTAGAAGCTCTCCCTGTTGATACAAATTTCTTTTCTCAACCCCCAGCGTCTTTTCCATGACATCTTCTGAGAATGTTTTTAATGTCCGGCTCACCGTTTCAGGGGGTTGTTGCCCAACATAGTACCCACACCAAAAGATACCGACCAACACCATAACTTTGAGGAAAAGACTTACCATAGACGTTACCCTTCATGAGAGCATGTCGATTATGCCTCGTGTCTCACCCCACAGCCCCTCATTTTTCACAAGAAGCCTTTCCTATTTGCTTTGTGTTGAATCATGGTTTTTACATCAATGGACTATCCACTGTTCATTTAAAAGGATAAAGGAATGCCCTGAGGGCGATCAAGGCTTTCAGTCTTGAGAAGAGGCCAGAAGCAGGAAAAACCCGTTGGGGCTGAGACACATTCCGTCCCATGACGAAAATGATAGAGCCCTGAAGCGATTTGAAATGAGGAAGCCAATAATTGATTATGCCTGACCAGTTGGTTCAGTCGACTGTGTATCAGCCGATGCAGACAGAATGGCAAACCGTTCGCCCACGATGCGAGTGACACGATTCATATGTTGCGCGAGCTGTGAAGCTTCCTCTTTCTGAAGGTCTTTCTGAAAACGTGGCAAGACACCCCACCGAGTTTCGACTTCTTCGCCAGAGATTTTGGCCATGACACTAACCAACTTAATAACCTGAACATTTGATGACTGTGGGGAAGAGGACGTCGATGAGGATTCCGCTGAAGGATCTTGCGTGCTCGGCGTCTCTTGTGATGCGTCGGTGTTTTCAAATAACGCTTGCAGAGCGGGGATAACCGCTTGGCCACACAATATGGCTGACGCGATGATATTCTGATTCCCAGATGAACCCGCTTTTGCAGCAACTTGTTCCCCGAATAGCTGAAAGTACGCCTCTTTTTGCTTGCTGTCTTCGGAAATGATGAACTGGAACTTCTCATACAGCTGACGGCTTTCGGCAACGGTATTGCCAATAGAGAGAAGAATTTCCATATCATCAACTTCCGCAGACGTCATGGAGGGGGTCAGCACAGTCTTGAGTTGTTCCCCAACGGTATCTTCCAGGCTATTCATGAATTCTGGTTGGACTTGCAGAGGCACATGAAAAGCCGAAAGCCTGTCAACGACATTAAACATGACCTTGAGAAATTCTAGATAGATTTCCCATTCTTGCGTTTGAGCCCATTTCAGTGACTGAGTCTGATCACTCCGTTTAATCAGGGCAACCGACTCTCTTGCCACACCAAGTAACGTGGAAGCCAAGTCCTTGAGGGTTTGGCCATATTCCTGTTTGATATTCATTGTTTCATTCACCCACACAGTAAAGATAAAGAATGGAAGGCATTATAGCGAAAAACCATCTCACTACCAACAGGCCTTGCAGGTTTTACTTGAAGACAATGCCTTCTCATTGCAACACAATAGGGTGTATGTTATACACGGCACCTCGTGAAAAACACAACGGATGAAACCATCCCGTTCTTCTAAGAAATGTGAGTGAATACTGATGGATCTCAGTAGTCCTGAATCGAAAACCTATGTCTTGAAGAAACCAGTCGATGGGGACAGGACGACACGGTTGTCCCGCGAATATGCGCAAGAATTAAACCCGCAGCAATTAGCCGCCGTAGAAGTGGTCGATGGGCCAGCATTGGTCATTGCGGGTGCCGGAAGTGGGAAAACAAGAGCCTTAGTCTATCGAGTCGCACGCTTGATTGATTTGGGCATTGATCCTCGGGCAATTCTACTCCTGACATTCACACGAAAAGCGGCGCAGGAAATGTTAGGCCGGGTTGGGCTGTTAATTGGCATCCAAAGTGAACACGTGGCCGGAGGGACGTTCCATTCCACCGCGAACCTGCTTCTGCGTCGGTATGGCCGTTCCATCGGATTGGAGCCGGGCTTTACGATCCTGGATCGTGGGGATTCAGAAGACCTCGTGAATCTCTTGAGAGCCCAATTCGGATTACACGAAACGGGTAAGCGATTCCCACGAAAGCGCACCATTGTGGAAATGTTCAGCAAATGTGCCAATACATGTCAAAACTTAGAAACGGTGATGCTGAACGAGTACGAACACTTTGGGGACTATCTGGGTGTCTTAACAACACTCCAGGAAGCATATGAAGCGGCAAAACGCCAACGGCAATTGGTGGATTATGACGATCTGCTTGTCCGGCTCCGCGAACTCCTCACCGTAGACGAACAAGCCCGTCAACTCATCTCCAATACGTACCGGTACCTCTTAGTCGATGAATATCAAGATACCAATCGGTTGCAGGCCGACGTCATTCGCAAACTTGCCGCGACCCATGACAATGTCATGGTCGTTGGGGATGACTCACAATCGATCTATGCCTTTCGAGGAGCAACAATCCGTAACATCATGGAATTCCCAACGTTCTTTCCAGGAACAACCATCTACAAACTAGAAGAAAACTATCGAAGCACCCCTGCAATCTTGCAAGTTGCCAATAGCATTATTGAAGAAGCGACGGAAAAGTACAGCAAGACACTGTTTACGCAAAAACTCGACGGACCGCGTCCATCATTAATACAGGCCATGAGTGAAAATGCCCAATCCCGGTTTGTTGCCCAAAAAATACTAGAGTTGAGAGAGGAAGGCACTCCGCTTCGTGACATCGCCGTCTTATTCCGATCGAGTTTTCATGCCTTTGACCTGGAAATCGAGCTCTCCCGACGGGATATACCATTTATCAAGCGTGGAGGCTTTAAATTTATTGAAACAGCACATGTCAAGGATCTCTTAGCGCACTTACGTATCGTGCATAATCCGTTGGATGCCGTGAGCTGGAATCGAACCCTTCTGTTAGTCGAGGGAGTAGGCCAGAAAAAATCCAAAGACCTGATTGAGCTAATGATCAACAGTCAGAGCCCCATTGAGACATTGCGCAGTGTCGGGGGCCGCCCCTCACAGGGGTTACGAAACCTTGCGACCATGCTCGAGTTGGTCAGTTCGTATGATACGGCTTCTCCTGCCGAACAGATAAGCCAAGTGTTGGAATATTACCTGCCGATCCTCAAAGATCAGTATGACGATTATCCTAAACGGATACGAGACCTTGAGCACTTGTCGATCATGGCCGATCGTTATGCTGAACTAGGAAATTTCTTGGCCGACTTGACCTTGGAACCACCGGATCAAAGCATGGAAGATCGTGAAGCGTCAGAGAGAAATGATGAACGGCTGATTCTCTCGACAATCCATTCAGCAAAGGGCTTGGAATGGCGATGTGTGTTTCTCCTGTGGTTGGTCGATGGACGATTCCCCTCATCCTATTCCTTTGTCACCGATGAAGATTTAGAAGAGGAGCGACGCCTCCTCTATGTGGCAGTAACTCGAGCCAAACAGGAACTTTACCTCACCTACCCGATCAATGTGTACGACAAGATGACCGGATCCGTCCTTTCTAAACCGTCTCGTTTTTTAGAAACCGTCCCGTCTTCTTTTATGGAAACTTGGAACCTTGTGGAAGAAGAGGATCTCTATGCATAGCCAGGGCAACACGTACTTGCAAACGATACCGAGCATACTGTTCTGTCTGTTCATCTTCGTACTCGGGGGACCCGTCACGTCTGTCGCCCAAGCCATGCCAGGCAGTAATCCTCTCAACCCTTGGCCGGCGTTGATCCGAGAAGCAGAAGCCTTAGGACTGCCAACGCAGTTTCTCAAAGAAATTGATCCAGAATTTGTCACCGTTGAGTTTGCCGATCTTCATACTTATGCCGCCGAATATCACCCTGAAGATCATCGGATGATCCTCAATCTGCGGCTATCCTTTAACAAAGCAGGCGGAGCTCTGGCAGCCTTGGATCGGATGACACATCATGACTTGAATCTTCTCTATCATGAATTGCTCCATGCCTATTTGGACTTTATCTTTTTTGGGAGGGAAGCTGACAGATTAACACCACAAGCGAAACACCTGTTAGCGTTTGCCCAGAAACAATTACAATGCCATTACCGCTTTATCCGGATTACGCCTATACGCCAACGGAAGGCCTCCACGGAGCTTCGGTTTCTTTCTGATGACGATGCTTGGGAAGCGCTGAATGAGACTTGGGCCATGTTTGTCGGATGGGCTATTTGGACCAAATTAGAGCTGTTTCCTGACAAACAGACATTTGGACAATGGACACCGCAGCACAGAGAGCAATGGGGGGACCGTTTGGCCCAAGCCGACCGCCAAGGAGAAATTCTTGGCTATTACGAACCTGATGACCCCGTTGAACGCAACATTGCCAGAAAGCGATTTTTAGCCCCCTCTCATGGGATCACCATTCAAGGCATCCAATTGTTATTAGAAACGATCTTATCCGAGTCGCCTGACATAGTGGCCAAGAGCAAAGCCATCATCAACACCACACGCGAGACCGTGGAAAAACCCTTGTCATGTGGAGAGTCGTAGTTCGATGCTCCATGCTGGACAAAAACCGGAAATCCATGATAGCGTCGGCAGCATCGTATGTCGGCATTGGCGCCTGTAGCTCAGTGGATAGAGCACTGGCCTCCGGAGCCAGGTGTCGCAGGTTCAAATCCTGCCAGGCGCGCCATTTTGCTTTTTGTAAAGAACGATATTTAAAACATTCATATTTTCTTGTCTGGGTGGGCCGTTAGCTCAGTTGGTAGAGCAGCTGACTCTTAATCAGCGGGCCGTAGGTTCGATCCCTACACGGCCCACCATTTTTTCAACGAGTTGTGACGCTTTATTTATCGTCACATCCATAGCTTCGCATAGTGCTACTACCATTTTGCTGTCACGTTCTCGAAGGGTAGCCCCGATAATCAGTTGATCTGGGATCGCCCTCCTCCCTCCTCATCTAATGGATCCACGGCACCGCTGGGGAGAATGATGCCGAGTTCGGGGTACTTCTAAGATAACCGCCCAAACAGAGGTCGTTGAGGAACATGGCTGAAAAACTTCCGGCTTTGAGTGGGACACAGGAATAGCATACTCAAGGTTTCTACTGGCCTTTAGAATTATCTAACCTCTGCTCAGGTTAAACACAAAGGCACCTCCTGAAACTTTCTCAAGAAGGTATCTTGGCCAAAACACTATCAGTCTCGAATTCGTAATAATTGGCAATGTTAATGAATTTCAATACGGGTGAATTAAAAGAAGGGACAACCTAATGGATATAGATGCGTTCAGGAAAATGGTAGCGAAGAAGCCGGACGGATTTCTGGGACGCTATGGTCTAGGAGACAAGATCCTCAAGGAAGGTGGGAATCTTGAGGAAGCTGTGGAACACCTTCGTGTTGCAGTGCAGCTTGATCCCGTGCATGTCGCTTCCCACTTTGCTTTAGGCCGTGCGTTGGCTGGACTGAAAAAGAACGAGGAGGCCAAGACGGTGCTCACCGCCGGCATCGCCGCAGCACAATCAGGCCGCTCAAGTGGGGGAGGGGATCTCGTTCCGGAGATGCGTGCGCTAATCCAGTCTTTGAGATAACGTTTTCATTCCAGGCTTCTTCAACAGGGGATATTTCCAATGCTTGGGGTGCACTCCATAGCCCCGATTCAGCAATACCTCTGCTGCTCGGCTATCTTTGTTTTCTATCAGTTCGGCCAGTCGGTTAATGGCCCGATGTCCGTGCGTCCTTGCCAGCTCGATTACCTTGAAATAGTAATAGAGGTCGAATAGCAGTCAGTTCGCTTTCTTGATAATCTAAATCCCGTTTTGCATGGCGCTTTACAAGCAAGGTAGGCTTTAACTGCAGTTGCCCTCTTACCTTAAAACAGGGGAGTGCCGGAAACCTTTATACCCCTAAGGTCTTCAGGAAATTGATGGGACCGTCTCCCATACCCGTCGCCGTCGGTATCCACTGTCATCTGAATAGAGGGATGCCGAAGACGGAAAGAGTTTAGGCTCGAAGACGGAAAGAGTTTAGGCTCGAAGACTTCATTGAATATTTATATGTCATTGAGGTTGAGACCGGCACCTACCTGTGCCTCTATCTCTCTCTTCCAATCTGATTCTAGTCTCATCCCACATTTAGATAGCTGCTCACGCAGTAAACATCAAAGACAAAAAGACCGAAACGTTCAACAAAGGGCATTCAATTTTTCTTTCGGGCCGTTTTTACCCTCACGTCGAAATTAAAAGCGGGGCATATTCCTCATTTTGGAACAGAAATTGCTGTTTATAACAAGCAATCCGTTTTACCCTTTTATCAACCATGATGTGAGAACACTATCTTGCCGAACCACACACAGATGACCGGCCGTGCATGGCCATCTCACCCAGCTATTCGGCTCTTTTTCATCGTTGGGGTCATCGTGTTTTGGACACACGACTGTGCAAGTTATGCAACAGCTATCCCCCCTTTCCCTCTTCATACGAAGGGTTCATCCAATGCGTTTGAAACTCCTGATGCCTTAGACGCCAGAGATATGCTCCCGCCAGAACTGCTCACGGGCGAACACCACACAGTATTGGACGACGTCGTGCCCTTTCGGTTGATGAATCATTTCACAATCACCTCACCATTTGGACAGTTTGAGGCCTATGGCGAAGACATGCTGAAAATTCGCATTCAGGAAATTCAGGCCCTAGCCACGATAGAAGAGGAAACGAATCAATTACATTGTCTAGCCGAGGGCGCTAAGAATGCTGCCCTTAGCCCCTTTAAGTTTGTATTAGGCCTGCTAACTGATCCAGCCAAAACGATCCTCGCGATTCCCAAGGGAATGTGGCGGGTTACGACCCGTCTCCAGGAAATGGCCAATGGCGAACGAGGAGAACTTGAGGAAACTGAAAGCAAAGAACTCATCGGGGTTTCTTTCGTTAAGCGCCGGATCGCTGATGAATTTGAGGTCGATGTCTATTCATCGAACCCGGTGTTACAGGCAAAACTTAACAGTCTGAGTTGGGCAGCCTATGCCGGTGATACCGGCATTCGATTAGCCACAATCCCCATTGATGGCCCGGCCAACGCGGTGCTCACCGGCACTTCGTTGAGTACGACCATCGGCGATCTCCTGCGAGACTATGCGCCTGAAGACCTTCGCCGGCTGAATCGTAAAAAATTGACAAGGATGGACATCAAGAAGTCACTCATTGAAGAATTTCTGCGTCACCGCTGGTATTCCCCACGCCATGAAACGGTATTGGTCCAAGCGTTGGCAGAGATGGAAAACGTGGAGAACCGAGGAAGATTTTTAGAGGCAGCGCTCTCAGCTGAGTTTGAAGAAGAAGCCCTGTTTTTCCAACGCATGGCTGAAATGATGGCAGCGTATCATCAGAATGTTGCACCTATCAATGAGATAGTTGTTGTCAAAGATCAGTTGATCATGGGATACACGAATGACCAATCCCTTGTCGCCATGCTTCCCGTGTTGCGCCTTCCATGGAAAAGAGAGGTTGCTGATGCAGCCGATGCCATCACCAGTTGGAACTCACGAGACCATCAAGTGGAAAAGATCGAGATCTGGATTGAGGGCAAGCCAACGCCTCGCGCCCATCATCAACTCCTCGCCAAAGGGCTCACGATCCACGAACATGCCAGGGATCAATTACTTGTTGCCTCATCCAAAGATCAAACTAATACAATTGTTGCATCCGTTCTTGCCCAAGATTGAGTGGCTTTCTCAGAGACTCGGATAGAGTTCTCCACTGACCTATTCACTCTTCAGGCTCTGTAACAGGATTGGGAAGTTGTAAGAAGTTTATTCGGGTTGAGCCGGCATTTTGCACCATTCTAGCTGATTCAACAATCGAGGCCGGTGCACCCTAGCCGGCTCGACTACCTCGCGAGCAACTTTCGATAGCTGTCAATTGTAGAGCCTCTCAGATCCTAGGTTGCTCACGCGCATTTATGAGAAGGCTCTCCTGAGGAAAGTGGCATTAATGCCAGCACCATGGCCTTGTAGGTCCTTAACGCGTTTTCGTTTTGCCCCGCGTTGATTAAGGCCACGCAGTCACGAACGGTTTGATAGATCTGATCCAAGATTGATTCTGCATTTGACTGTTGGGCAATAGCCTCCACAATGCCAGGTGCAATGTCGTAATACTGCTCAATCAGACGCGGACCATCTGTCGTCCCATGCAGATAGCCATCCCGAAATGCCCGTAACACACGGAGTTCCTCGCAATCGTCCGGGAGCCCTTTTGCCTCAACACAGGCCGTAGTCAGGAAGCACTTCTTCTTTTTGCGCTGATCCTGCTCTATTTTCTTCAGTACACCTTCGACAGCACCGCGGTGGATATGTCCATATGTCTCATAGTATGTTTCAAATGATTTCATTTGAAGCATGTGGTCAAATGCTGCGAAGTAGATTTCCTTTTTGATCTTGGGCTTAATCTGTAGGAACGTCGGTTTGGCAAGTAGAAAGCTGTCCCATTCAAACCGTTCCTGAATAATCGAACGCCGTTCGGCCTTGCCTCCCCTTGCATATTCCTGGTCGAGAGTGTCGCCAAGATCTGTGACACCATAGTCAGATGGATCTTTCCCAAGAATCGCTCCCGTCTGATAATCCTTTTCTACTTCGAGAAACCGCCCAGATTGTGCAGCATTGGCGGTCTCAAAGATGACATTGGATAAGATCATGGCAGGATGTCCTTCCATGTTGAAAAAGGTTGTCCCATCCTTGAAATACGCCTCGCTGGTCCCTCCGCCTTTCTTGGGTTTGGCTTTATACTCGAGTTCCTTACCATGGTGTGTCATGGTTTCTTTAGATGCCGACTTCCGAAGATCCGAAAACTCACTCGACTCCGTTGTTAATGATTCTGCAAAGTCCGATGCACCAATTTGAGGCTTTTGGCCCAAATCTTTGCTCACTTCATCCCACAATCCATCTCGCTGCACGACTTTGGATGAGCTTTGACGAATCGCTTCCGTTACTTTCCGTTGGGCAACCATCTGCGGGCTACGGTGAATCGCTTCGGTGAGCTTGTGTTGAGCAATAGCTTTGGGACGCAGATCGACAAACATGGGAGTGTCGTTCAAGAACGATTCAGGTGTGGAGCGTTGCGTCGTGAGTGGCGAAGAGACGCGGTCTGCACCTGCCTTGTTTTCAGAAGCCTGATGAGATTGATTGTCGGAGACTTTCATGGCCTTTTTTCCTCTTGACGAGCCATAAGGCTGAATAAAACTGGGTTTTTAAGAGAAAACGAAACCGTAGCACAGAATATTATGGGGGAGCCAGAACGATTAAGACGGCTCCACATCTAAAAAAGATCAACAGACAGCAATTATCAAGGCAAAACATTATCTTGCAGACTATGAGAAGGAGGCGATACCATGCCGAGAGTAGCCGGTAGACCTTTAGATTTTGCCAATCTGGACGTCCTGAAAATCCTGAGCAGGTGCCCTGTACCTAGAAGAAATTCTGGCAGATTGACCCAAAAGTCTAAAGATTTACGACGCGGTGGTCTTCTTCTAATTACCTTCATGCCATATAAGACAAGTAATCGTCAGATTCCGACCTCTTTCCCCATCTCCTTGATGAAAAACTGTATCTCAACAGATACGCCATTGTATCTGTTGAGATACAAACTGTGAAAACGATAAACCTACTTAGGGCTTGTTTGGACTACGCTGGATGCCTTTGCAAACCTAGAACCCTTATCCCAACAAGCGATCCATCATTTTGTTGAGTAAAAAACCCTTAGTTTCTCACCGATGGCGTGAAATTTGCTCATCACCCTTTGAAAAGTATACAAATATTCTTCTCTAACTTTTTAATTTTTAAAGGAGTCCTGTACATGATCAAATTTCAACGATTTGTCACTCTTTTCGCCTGCCTCTTACTCATCCCAATGTTTTGCTGGGCTGGTGAACCCGCAAAGTATGACCAATCAGGCTTCTATGCTGGGGTGGGTGGTCTCTATGCAATTGAAAACTTTGATGCAAACGGTATTGATATCGATAATGCACCAGGGTTTAACTTCCGTGTCGGATATCGATTGACATCCCATTGGGCCGTGGAAGCCATGGGCGAGCGCGTTGATGACTTTGATTTTAGGGTCAGCGGGGTTAATGGAAGTGTAGACACATGGACCGGAACACTGAACGGCAAGTTCTTTTTCCTGACTGACCGCTTTCAGCCCTATGGACTCTTTGGTCTTGGCTTCATGCGAGGTCATGTACGAGCCAGTTCCGCATTTGGTAGTGCCAGTGCTACTGAAACGGACTTGGCCCTTCGATTTGGCGGCGGGGTTGACTCGTACATTACTGAACATTGGCTCATCAATACGGAAGTCTCTTATGTACTTCCCACTGGTGATATCGACGATATTGACTATGTTTCCCTAGGCCTCGGTATCCAATACCGTTTTTAACCGAGACTTTTACCCTAGATCTAGTCTGACGCAGGCTACGGCTAAAAAGCTGTAGCCTGTGTTACACTTAAAGGACACCACCATGCCTACGCCTATTACAGAGCACACGATGTCTTCACGCTCTGCTTCTTGCCGGAGCATTGCTTGGCCCTTTTCCTGCGGCAGGCCTCGAACCTGAACCGCATCCCATGGATACGTTCCTCACCAACATTCTCAATTTTCAAGATCCTACTGGTATCCGAGGCACGCTCCGATACATTGACACAGAAGAACAAACACTGTGGCTCAATTGGGAACAACGATCAGATGATCGACCGTTGTTCAAGACAGGGTGGAAGTTAGTGCCAGGGGATGCTACGTTACTCCTCTATCCTCAAGATTCAACACAATTGGACGCATTGCAACATATCTCAAAAGGCACCCCGCTTGAGATGATCATTCAACGCGATCCTGAAGGACATCGACGTATTCTTTCGTTCCAGGATCTTTCCCTTCCGAAGGAAATACCCCTCTAAGTCATACCTCTTTCCTAGTATCGCATGCTCATACTTCTATCTAGATAGCACAGATCTTTTTGATCTGATATGATGCCATTCATACATTCCAATCTTGGGACCGCTCACCTTTTTGTCTCCCCTGACTGAGAGCCGCGATCTTTTCCAGACAGCCTTTTTTCATCTTTTAAGCGGAGGATCTGTTCTTATGAGAGTGCTTCGATTCACCTTCAGGGTTTTATGCACTTTTGTCCTTATTGCCGGCATTGTTCCAACATCGATCCAGGCCAAGTCCTCAGAAGCAGCGTCCAGCATGACGATTGCTGATGGAATGATGGTATCCCTAGAGTATACCCTGACCTTAGAAGATCAAGCTGTCCTAGACACCAATGTCGGTGGGGCTCCCCTCACCTTCGCTCAAGGTTCTCACAAAATCATCCCAGGGTTAGAGCAGGCCCTGGAAGGGATGAAAGCGGGCGAAAGCAAAAAAGTGACCGTTGGGCCTCAAGATGGGTATGGCGAGATTGACCCACGTGGGTTTCAAGAGATCCCTATCGACCAAATTCCACCAGACGCCCGAAAAGTTGGGATGCAACTACAAGGTAAAAATCCTGAAGGACATGTCATTCGCCCCGTCGTCAAAGAAGTAAAAGAACATGTGGTCGTTCTAGATTTCAACCATCCTTTGGCAGGAAAAACCTTGTACTTTGACGTTAAAGTCTTGGATGTGACAGCAGGCACAAGCCCCTAGCCTAGCTGCACAGACCCCGGGCAAATAAGATTGAATCCATGCTTCAAGAATGCGTGGATGCTTCACAACAGGGTATCAGGCAGCATAACCGCAATTTCATCATGCTCATGGGCATGTTTAATGAAACATCCACACACCTCCTGTGACAAGTTCAGCCTCAATGGCATAGATGAACTGTGTTCTTTGAATGTCACAGCGTCTTTACCTAAGAAGTGGAATGCAAGCAATTCAACAGACGACGAATAAGCAGATCGGCAAACAGCAATTCTGAATGCCAGGGATCAGTTTATGTGTGGACGCTATACGTTAAAGACAGCCTCTGAGATTGTGGCCAAACATTTTCAACTCCCTGCCCCCTTGCCAACACAGGCTTGCTATAATATTGCACCATCTCAGCTTGTCTCTTGCGTCCGAACTATTCCGGAATGCACTATGCGCGAAGGAACACTGATGCATTGGGGGTTGCGTCCCTCTTGGTCCAAAGCTTCTTCAACCGGAGCCATGTTAATCAATGTCCGTGCGGAAACCGTAAGCCAGAAGCCTGCGTTTCGAAGCGCGTTTCGTCAACGTCGGTGTTTTATCATCGCCGACGGGTTCTATGAATGGCAGCGCAGAGGGTCGAGTAAACAACCCTACTATATCCGCCTTCACACCGAGCAACCTTTTGCCTTTGCCGGATTATGGGAACATTGGACAGAACCTGACGGTGCTATCAGGGAAACCTGTGCGATACTCACAACGGAACCGAATACACTCATCGCTCCACTACATCATCGAATGCCGGTGATCATTCCTCCTCACCATTACAATCTGTGGCTAGACCCTCATGTTCAAGAATTGAATCAGGTGCAAACCTTGTGCTGCGCCCTTACTCTACCCAAGAGATGGTGGCCATCCCCGTCAGCCGACAAGTCAATGATCCACGCAACAATGATCCCACCTGCCTTAAGCCAGTGGAGTTACCTGAGGATACACAGCCAGATCTAGCGTTACCGCTTAGCTTCTAATTCCTGAAACATTCTCTGCATATCAGATGGAGGAGACACAGTATATTCCTGAAAAACGCCCAAAGAGGGGTGCTGAAACCCTAGAGTACGTGCATGGAGCATGACCCGTGGAACAGGTATCTCTTCTACCCAACAGGACTTTTCTCCACCATAGGTATAATCGCCTAATATTGGATGTCCAAGAGACAGCATATGCACACGGAGTTGATGTGTTCGCCCTGTCTGAGGATACAACAACACATGGGAGGCGAGGTCTTTGAATCGACTGGCGATAGAATATTCCGTGACGGAGACTTTTGGCTTCTCCGTGTTTGGTGAGCACGTTCTCTTCTCTTTTGTATCTCGACCAATGGCTTGTTCAATCACACCATGATTGTTCTGAGGCGTACCGCAAATGAGCGCTTCATAGGTTCTCACGATCGTATGCCGTTCAAATTGCACAGCCAACGCACGATGTGCCTGATCGGTTTTTGCAACTACCATCACTCCAGACGTATTCTTGTCCAACCGATGAACCAGACCAGGCTGGCTCATCCTGTTCCCATTGGAGCTCGTTCTTTCAGAGGCTTGAAAATGTCGCAGGAGTGCATTCATTAAGGTTCCTGTCCAATGTCCTGACGCCGGATGCACCACAATTCCAGCAGGTTTGTTCAGCACCAAAAGCATAGCATCTTCGTACAGGATCTCTAGCGAAACCACTACTCCCTGCGCCATTAACGGTCCTGGTTGAGGAGTCTCCATCGTAATGTGATCGCCAGGTTTGATTTTCTGACTCGGTCTGACAATCTGGGCGTTGAGCCGAATGCGGCCACATTCGATCAACCGCTGAAGACTGGAACGCGAGATATCTGGCTCGCGATGCCGCAGAAAGACATCAAGACGTTTCGGCACTTCTCCGGCAGTAATCAGGAACTCAGTAATCATGCGATAGAAAGATCAGAAAAAATTTGAGATATGCGATTATCTCTCTTTGCTAGCTTGGGAAACAACGACGAAACCCTTGAAGTAATATAAGCGGCCCTTTGACTCGGATTTTCCTCCTCAGCACTGCCCATAACAGATTCCGTTCTTTGGCTAAAAAGCCTAGCCACGTTTGGCTATCAGCCGTGATCTGAAAATCAGCATGGCTTTGGTGTCCATCGATGACCTGTAGGGTTTTCTTTCGAATGATCACCGTGGCTTGGCTTGTTTCTTTGCCTGTGAAAGTGAAATGATAGGTCGCCGTGAGGCCTTCAGCCTTATGTCTTTGAAAGAGTAGTGGCAATCCGTCGAAGAATCCTTTGATGGAGCGAGGTCGCAATCCATTCTCCACGGTTTTTACCTGCTTATGCGGAAACCGTTTCATGACATGGTTTTTTGCATCGGAGCCTTGTACGACATAAATCGTTTCCTCTTTTTTCTGAAGTGGCTTAACGATGTCTGCGACATACTCTTTACGATTGGCGTGAAAGGACTTGTTCACCTCTTCACCTGCCGGACACACGGCTAAGCAGTATGCCGCCTTGTAGTTCGCACCAAAGGATAGGCTCTGCCACATTGAAGCAGATTCCGCATCGTTGACCTTTTCTCGGTACTGCTTGGCAGTTTGACTCTCAACGACATTCTCCACCCAATTCGTGAAACCTCCCATAAATTCTCGGTAGTTGTGGGTGTAACAAGCAGAGAAATTAAAATGGCCGTCTTGACCAATGGCTCCCACAGGACAAGCTGCGACACATAGCTTACACTCCATGCATGGATTGTCGTTGATTGGTGTATCGGTCATGGTGATCTCGGTATCTATGAGAATCGTACCGAGGAGAATAAAGTTGCCGAACTTTGGGTGAATGACATTACGATGAATCCCCATTTGTCCAAGACCGGCCGCAACGGCGACAATTTTATGAGATACGACCCAGATCTTCCCTGGAAATTGGTCCATTTCCATAGGAAAGCCCATTGCCGGATTGAGTGCCCGCACTTCTTTTGCTTCAAGTGCCTTGACAATGTCGCGGGCTACTTCATTGACTTGGTCGGCAGTATGATGAAATTCCAGGTTAGCCACTGAACGTGCCGAACTGCGAATAGGTTCACGATTCATTCGGATCACGAAACTGATCAATGTCTTGGTTCGGGGAAAAGTGGAGAGAATATCCGGCCTGTCTTGGTCGAGCTCAGGTCGATTGATTTCCACAAACCCGACATCATCAGCTCCTGCATCAAGACACAATCGGTAGAGCCAATCTCGAGCAAGTGGTGAAGAAGAACTGTGGAAGTTGGTACTACATTCCTTTGAGTCGATTGATAAAGGCTCCTGTATGTCTATCATGGGAAGTTCAGTGAGTTGTGACATATGAAATCCTCCTATTCGTTGACATATAGGTGTATACACACCTATATGATCAAAAAAAGCTATTCAGGCCGAGCCACGTCAATTGTTGCGGACAAATCCTCTAATAATCGATCTACGCGAGCTTGGCCCAATTCTTTCGTGACTTGTTGCTGAACCGTTTTCCACAGAGGAAGGGCCTTGGCTAATCTGGCTTGCCCAGTAACAGTCAACGTTACCTCTCGTTCCCGTTGATCACTCTGTCCCTGACTCACAAGGATCAAGCCATCTTTTTTTAATGGCTTTAGGTTCCTTGTCAATGTGGTGCGATCCATGATCAACTCTTCAGCCAAACGGTTGATGGTGATGGCGCCAGTTAGCCGCGCGGCTACCAAAATGGGAAACTGCGTCGCACGAAGGCCAATCGGCCGTAAGGCCTCGTCATAGCGTTGAGTGATGACCCTTGCTGTTTTTCGCAAGTGAAAACACACACAGGCTTGGGCTGGCTCCAAATATTGCGTAAGATTGAGGGGATTCGTCTTCATATATGAGAGTATATACACCTAAATACATAATGTCAAACCTGTAACAAGAGGTAGCTGATCTGTGCGCCCACAAATCCTGCTATCTGGATGATGACAGGCGGCATGAGCCTTGTCGCGACCTATTAGGATAGAAGAGATTAGAGAGTTTGGTGAAGGGACGTGGACCTAACGCTCTTAGGCAAACCATCTTCAGACAGATAAACCTTCTTCAATTTCACCGATGATCTTCTTTACGGCTTCCCTTGGATTGGCTGCATCTCGGATTGGCCGACCAATTACTAAATAATCCGCGCCCCCTTTCACAGCCTGGGTTGGCGTGGCAGCCCGTTGATGCTCATTATGCGAGACCCCAGATGGCCGAATCCCTGGGCAAACAAGAAGAAACTCGTTTCCATGTTTTTCCCGAAGCATGGCCGCGTGAAGTCCAGAGGCAATAAGCCCATCGGCACCATGCTGAAGTGATTCATGCGCACGGGAGTCAACGAATTCTTCCACACTTGACACGTGAGCGGACGAAGCCCCCTGACTGCCAGTTATATAGAGATCTCGCATATCGTGCTCACTCATGCTCGTTAAGACGGTGAGGGAGAGAATCTGGACTTTTGTTTCCCCTCGCCCTGCTTTCACCATTTCGATAGTTTTCCCGTTGCCATGAACGGTCATACATTCTATACCGGCTCTTGCCAAGGTCTGCGTGGCCCGCTGAAGTTGTGCTGGAATATCGGGCGTCAGTTTCAAATCGAGAAAGACCTTGAGCTGTTGCTCTTTGAGTTCCTTGACGAACCCCAAGCCCGTCGCAAGAAATAACTCCCAACCCACTTTATAAAATGAGATCAATCCATCGAGTTGTTTCACATACGAACGAGCCAATTCGATATCGGGAACGTCTAACGCAAAAATAATACGATCTTGAGGATTGCCAGGATGCTTCATGAAAGAACCGACTTATACAGTCTTGTTGATTGAAGGAGCCAGACTATATAACAAAACACAAGAAGGTTGTCTATATGGATTTTCTGCCTTTCCTGTGCCGTGCCCTCCCCACTCGTTATGACCATCAACGACCACGTTGCTAAAGACCATCTTTCCCAGACTCACCTCCTCTCACGAAAGGCATTAGAGTAAAGTCACCCTGCTTTAAAAGCTGCTACGGTAAACGCGGGACGTCAAACAACAAGAATCTTGATGTCGATGACAGACATCGATAACCAAGACACGTCTGTGGCATTGATCCATATGACATAACGAGGAGCAACGTCTGTAACAAGGAGACGGCGATTTCTTTTGATTGAAAGAACCAACGCTCTATGGTAAGGTTTCCTGGATTTGAGTGATGAATCCACGAATTTAGAACTACTTGTTATTACTATGCATAAGATGGTCCCATCGTCTAGGTTGGCCTAGGACGGCACCCTCTCAAGGTGCAGACACGGGTTCAAATCCCGTTGGGACCACCATCTTCTTTGCCCTGACCCATTCCAACGTTATCGAAGAAAAGGAATATCGAGAAGCCGTTTTCTGACGATGCTTCGGTAAACATCATATGCAGACACGCGATTTTCATGATGGGGCACAAGATGGCCTCGAAGCCTTAGAGGCACTGGACCCTGAACAAATACACTCGTTTTCCGACCTATTAGCCGCGATGCAAAAAACCGCGTTTGGCGGGCGTCGCGTCGGAGAAGCATTTACGATCTTAAAGGAGATGATTGCCGATCCCGACTGTTTTGTGGTGCTGACGCTGTCAGGAGCCATGACCATCGCGAAAATGGGAAAGATTATCTGCACGATGATTGATCGAGACATGGTCCAAGCTGTTGTATCAACAGGGGCATTAGTTGCCCACGGCATGAGTGAAGCGGTGGGACAAACCCATTATAAGTATCACCCAGCTATGAGTGATGTGGAATTATTTGAAAAGGGATACAATCGGGTCTATGACACACTAGAAATGGAATTAAATCTCAACCATGTGGAACATGTTGTCGGGCAAACCCTGAAACGGCTTGACCCTTCCCAATCACTGTCATCGGCATTACTCACACGGGAACTCGGGCGTACCCTGGTTGATGAATTCAAGGGACCAGGAATTCTGAAAAGCGCGTTCTTGAAGAACGTCCCCGTATATATTCCTGCCTTCACAGATTCTGAATTAGGCCTCGATGTCTCGATTTGGGGGATGGGACAACACCATGAATCCCACGACACGACACACAGTGAGAACGGGCCAGCCTTGTGGAAAACATTATCACAACATCCACCAACTTTTAACCCGTATCTCGACCTTAATAGTTACACCGAGCAGTTACTCGGTGCAAAACGTCTAGGAATTTTGACAATTGGTGGAGGCGTGCCACGGAATTGGGCTCAACAGACGCCTCCCTATATTGAAATCTTGAATCTTCGGTTGAACACGCAGCTTACGCCTCCCCGGTTTCACTATGGAGTTCGGATTTGCCCAGAACCCGATTATTGGGGTGGCTTGAGCGGATGTACCTATCAAGAGGGCATTTCATGGGGAAAGTTTGTTCCACCGAAAGAAGGTGGCCGGTTCGCTGAAGTCTTGAGTGATGCGACAGTAATCTGGCCGCTTCTCGTCATGGGGCTACTCGAAGCCTTTCCCAACAAGACAACGGACGGGTAATCCAACGAGGCTCCGGCATCATGACTCGTCGACTGTTGCTTCCCAGACATCTTTCAATTCTCACGAATTGACCTTGCGGGACCACTTGCACCCATTCTATACTGGCTAGGGAATTGAATTTGTGAACAAGGAAAGATTATGTCCTCAATAAGCATCAAAGACGTTGAAACACGTTTAGGCCACGTCAAGTGCGCTACTTGCAAATCCAACCGATTTGGTATTGATAATCGGACGGTGAAGGATGACGGGGAATGGAAGGGGATATGCAGAGATTGTTTTTACACATTCCCAATTCATACGGACATGGAATTTTATCTCAGGACCCAACCAGATGTTCCGTATCGCCTTCGAGAAATCGCCTGTCAAGCTTGTGAGAAACGAGGAGTGTCGCTAGATTTTCGTATTAACATGTCGGTTCGCGAATCTGTGTATTTTGTGACCTGCCAGTCTTGTCACATACAGTTTACCGAACAATCCTCACTGGAAGCCTTTGAATAACCAATACTGACCTCGTGTAAAGGGCCATACGATGACTCATCCCAGTGACCAGCAACCTGACACTACCAACCAAGAAGAAACGCCCTCGCCAAACAAGCCCTCTGTACAAAATCAAAAAGTCCGGAAAGAAATTCAGGTCGTCTCCATTCCTCATGAGCAGGATATGATCGCCGAAGAAATGGCTGAGTTGTTCGAAGAAGACCAAGTAACCCATAAACATGGCAGCGCCGAACCTGAGGGGGACTAGTCCCTTCCCATACGGTTATTGCCAACTGCTCCACTCATACGTCTAACCCAACCGCATGAACCCGTCTGCTTGTATCATGACCGTGACATACCTTTCTTCTTACTCTCAGTAACGCAACCAAACATGGGCTCATTGATGGCAATCACAATTTTCTGTGTATGTCTGAAATTCATATGTGACACGACCATGTTCCACGTGGAACATGTAGTGGATGTTCAATGATCAACCTCCTACGAGATGGGGCTAGCCAAATTGGATGCCCTCTCAGTAATACAGACATTGAGAGGTTTGATGTATACTATACCCATCTCGTGGACTGGAATAAAAAAACCAACCTGACGGGGTCGCAAGATGCCCAGGCGTTGATTGTCACATTATTTCTTGATTCACTGGCTTTTTCTGAGTCTTTATCAAAATATAATTGCAGCATGTCGATCCTCGATGTGGGAACCGGTGCTGGATTCCCTGGCCTTCCTTTAAAAATTGTCAACCCCATGCTTGATGTCACATTAGTCGAACCAAATCTCAAAAAAGTCGCGTTTCTGCATCACATCATTGGAACACTTGACCTAACACAGGTCACCGTGTTCTCTCAACAAATTCAAACATTTGGTTCGGAACAACTCCGTCATAAAAAAATCGACTTTGTGCTTAGTAAAGCATTGAAATGTTCCTCATATCTCCCGTATGTTCACCATCTTATTCACGAGACCAGTCAAATTGTCTTGTGGCGGTCTTCCCACCTTGACCCACAGCAGGATTTACATGGATTTGCCATTGACCGTGAAATTTCTTATACATTGCCGTTTGGATTTGGCGAGAGAAACCTGAGTATCCTGACCTCAAAATCATAGAGATCCAGAGGTTAGCCCATAATTGGAGATAGTCTCTTCCTTCGGCTTATACACATAATGTTCCACGTGGAACATGCTTGAAGGCATTGCTTTATCTATGGCAAAAATTGTTGCAGTCGCGAATCAAAAAGGTGGCGTTGGCAAGACGACCACGTCGATGAATCTTGCTGCGGCCCTGGCTCTTTCACACAAACCTGTGCTGCTTATTGATTTGGACCCACAGGCAAATGCTACCAGTGGGTTAGGCATTGAAAAAGCTGCACCGACTATCTATGACTGTTTCATCAATAAGACCACAGCTCGTGAGGCTATTGTGGGCACAGCTATTCCCCAGCTTGCCATCATTCCCTCATGCCACGATCTCGTGGCAGCTGAGATTGAGCTATCAGATATTCTGAATCGCGAAACCCTCCTTAAAAGGCTCATCGATGATATTTCTGGTGATTATAATGTCATCATCATTGACTGTCCTCCCGCCTTTGGAATTTTGACGATCAATGCCTTAGTTGCAGCCCATTCTGTACTTATTCCAGTCCAATGTGAATATTATGCGATGGAAGGGCTTGGAAGGCTGATGGAAAATGTCGAACGGATTCGGCAGTCGTTCAATGCGAATCTCCAATTGGAAGGCATTCTTCTCACTATGTGGGATTCCAGAGTCACGCTTTCGAAGCAGGTGTCCCAGGAAATCCGAGAGTTTTTTAAAGAAAAAGTCTACCGGTCCATTATTCCCAGAAATATTGCATTGGCTGAAGCCCCAAGTTATGGACAATCTGCGTTACTGTACAATTCGGCTTCAGCAGGATCACAAGCCTACATCGAACTAGCAAAGGAGTTTCTCACTCATGGAGAAAAAGGCTCTGGGTAAAGGCTTGCAGGCTCTCTTGCCTGGCAGGGAGACTGCCGAGCAAGGGTCTGCACAGACCATTCAGGATATTCCCCTCGCACAGATTCTTCCAAATCCTCACCAGCCTAGGAAACATTTTTCAGGACCCGCGTTGGCTGAATTGGCTGAATCTGTTGAACAAAGCGGGGTATTGCAACCCATTCTCGTTCGGCTCACTGGTGATGGGAAATACGAGTTGATTGCTGGGGAACGACGACTGCGTGCAGCAAAATTAGCAAAACTTCACAGTATTCCTGCATTAGTGAAGAATTCCAGCGATGAGCAATCTATGCTATTATCCCTAGTTGAAAATATCCAAAGACAGGACTTAAACCCCATTGAAGAAGCTAAGACTTATCTTCGTTTGATGAAAGAATTTGGGCTCACCCAAGAACACGTGGCTGTACGGGTTGGCAAAGAACGATCTTCTGTCGCAAATCTGACGAGACTGATGAGTTTACCGAAAACGATTCAAAGCCTGGTTGAATCCGAACAGATTTCCTTGGGCCATGCCAAGGTCTTATTGGGCGTCAAAGACGTTCAAACGCAGGAAATGATCGCACAGAAAATTGTCACACAGACCCTTTCTGTTCGTCAGGCAGAAGATTTGGCAGCAAGACACAATAGCCCCCGTGAGATATCCAAGAAAAATCAGCCTGTCCAAAGAGCTCTTGAGCTGGAAACACAATTGCGACAGATCCTAGGAACCCGAGTAACGATTACCAGGGGGAAACGTGGAGGGAAAATCGCCATTTCATACTTTTCACAAGATGACTTGACAAGAATTGCAGAGGTGATTTTATCATAAGAATTCTGTAGGGTTGGGAAATAATCCAACCTTCATGAACTACCTATGATGTCTGGTGTTCAGCAAGGTTGAGCAATTATTGACAGTATCAAAATAACCTGTCAGCTATGGGAGGATATGAGCCATGTGGGGTGAAGAGGCAAAAAAAAAGGAAACCTTGTTTGATGGAGAACATTATACGTTTTTAGGGAAAGACGTCGAATTCAAAGGAAAAGCAAAATTTGAGGGAACAGTTCGGATTGATGGCCATTTTGAAGGAGACATTACCACAAACGATACGTTAATCATTGGGGAACATGCTGTCATAAAAGGCACGATTACCGGAGGAGTAATCATTAGTGGGGGAAAAATAGAAGGGGACCTCACCGCATCAATAAAAGTCCAACTGCTCAAACCCGCTATTATGGTCGGCAACATTCGTTCTCCCTCACTTTTCTTAGAAGAAGGCGTCGTATTTCAAGGAATGTGTGATATGGGCCTCATCCTCAACAGCGAACCTAACAAGATCGAAAATGTGCATGATCTCGCTTCCCATCGGGACAAACGATTTCAGGAAATGTAAATCATGCCTAAACCGACTGTTATCCTTGGCATGAGCGGAGGTGTTGATAGTTCTGTTGCCGCCTCTTATCTCTTGAACGAGGGATACGATGTTCATGGGATTACCCTCAAAACATGGGAAGATGAGGATGACACCACCCAGACCTCCAAACGATGGCAAGAACGCGGATGCTGTAAGGTTGGGATGGCAAAGTATGTCGCGAAACTGTTGGACATTTCTCACGAAGTTATTGATATACGAGAGATGTTTACAAAAGAAGTCATCGATGACTTTGTCGCAGGCTATCTCCAAGGCATCACCCCAAATCCATGTGTTCGCTGTAATGAACGCGTGAAAGTATTGGTCCTTCACAAAATTGCCATGGAACGAGGAGCGAATTTTTTTGCGACAGGGCATTATGCCCAAATCACACAAGAGGAAAGCCCCAAGCTTCTCAAGGGAAAAGATGGCCGCAAGGATCAGTCATACTTCCTCTATCGCCTGTCTCCCACATGGTTGTCGCATATGCTGCTCCCACTAGGAGGCATGGAAAAATCTGAAGTCTGGCAACGGGCTGAAGCTATGGGACTCCCAACAGATGAACTCAAAGAGAGTCAAGAGATCTGCTTTGTGACACGGGGCAACTACCGAACCTTCCTTACGGAACACGCCCCCCACGCCTCTCGCCCTGGCCCATT
Organism: Nitrospirota bacterium; assembly: GCA_011088105.1. Lineage (GTDB taxonomy): Bacteria > Nitrospirota > Nitrospiria > Nitrospirales > UBA8639 > JAALKI01. Next base: position 64,018 of record JAALKI010000002.1, read on the forward strand.
TCTTGATGCTCAGGGTCAAAAAGTGGGAGAACATCGGGGCATTGCGTTTTACACACCGGGCCAGCGCAAAGGACTTGGGCTCGCTACCGGCGATCGTCTGTATGTCCAGACGGTTATTCCAGACACACACACCGTTGTGCTGGGCCCAAAAGAAGGGCTCCTCAAAAATGAATGCCTCGTGGCAGATTTGAACATCTTTGACGAACATCAATTACAAGATGGCAACCCTATCGACGTCAAATTTCGATATGCTTCGCCTTCTGTGCCAGCTCACCTGCATTGGAAGGATCAACGAGAAATTCAAGTGCAATTCGATACCCCACAACAAGCCTTGAGTCCAGGACAGTCCATGGTGTTTTATCGAAACGACCAAGTATTAGGAGGAGGCCTTATTCAACGATTTCCTCTAGACACCATCGAACATCTGAACTGATTGGCACATCATTCCCAGCATCTATTATTGACACCTATAACTCTGCATGCTAGTTTTTAACGTTTTTTGCCTCCTCTCCCCGGAGTGAGGCATCTGTCTGTCTCATAAGCTATGGATTACGAATGAATAAGAGCACCATCGCTCGACGATATGCCAACGCGTTGTTCCACTTGTTGGATCCTTCACACGTTGACTCTGCGCGCCAAGCGTTGTTTGTATTGTGTGAAGCGTTACACAAATCCACTGCACTAAAGCATGTCTGTGCCTCCCCTGTGTTTACGATGGAGGAAAAGCATGACGTCTTGACCGCCTTGAGCACCCAAGCCGGAGCCCCTCCTGTGATAAAAGACTTCTTGGGACAGCTATTGAAAAAAAACCGTGTTGGGGTTCTGGAGGAGATTGCCCAAGCATTTAGTGAATTAGCCGATGATCGCGAAGGAAAACAACGGGTGGTTGTGAAAGCAGCCGAGCCGCTTTCTCAAGAAGAACAAGCATGGTTACAGTCCAAATTAGGAACCTTGATGACACAACAGGTTGAATTAGTGTTTCAAGCAGAACCGTCCCTGATTGCAGGGCTCCAAATTCAAATTGGCAGTACGGTCTATGATAGTTCAGTGCGGGGGCGATTAGACAACATCCGTTCCCTCCTCGTGAAAGGGTAAGGGTTATGCAAATCAAGGCAGAAGAAATTAGTTCGATTATTCAAGAGAAGATCAAAGGGTTTGACCAACGGGTTGATGTCCATGAAATGGGCCATGTCATTCAGGTGGGTGACAATATTGCGAAAGTGTATGGGCTCGAAGGGGCTATGTCTGGAGAATTGTTAGAATTTCCAGAAAACTTGTTTGGTGTGGCGCTGAATTTGGAAGAAGACAGTGTCGGTGTCGTGTTATTAGGCGAAGGTAAGGCCATTCGTGAGGGTGATCCTGTCAAACGAACAGGTCGCATTGCCGAAGTGCCTGTTGGCGAAGAACTCATCGGACGTGTGGTAGATGCCATTGGAGACCCAGTGGATGGCAAAGGCCCAATCCAAGCTAAAGAACACCGACTCATCGAAATGCGGGCCCCAGGTGTCGTTGATCGTCAGTCTGTCGGAGAGCCACTCCAAACTGGCCTGAAAGCCATTGATGCCATGATTCCCATTGGTCGAGGTCAACGCGAATTAATTATTGGCGACCGACAAACTGGGAAAACGGCTATTGCCGTCGATACGATCATCAACCAAAAAGGCCTGAATGTCTTTTGTATTTATGTAGCCATCGGGCAAAAACGGTCAACCGTGGCACGAGTCGTGAAGACCCTGGAAGATGCTGGAGCCATGGAGTACACCACGGTCGTATCCGCAACCGCGAGTGATGCCGCCTCCCTTCAGTTTTTTGCCCCGTATGCCGGTGTCACAATGGGTGAATATTTCCGGGATAACGGGAAGCATGCACTTATTGTCTATGATGACTTATCAAAACATGCCAATGCTTATCGTGAATTATCCCTCCTGCTTCGTCGGCCACCAGGTCGGGAAGCCTTTCCGGGCGATGTGTTCTTTCTCCATTCCCGTTTGTTGGAACGCGCCGCTAAGATGAGCGAGGAAAAGGGGAGTGGTAGCCTGACGGCGCTCCCGATCATTGAAACACAGGCCGGAGACGTGTCGGCCTATATCCCCACGAACGTCATTTCCATTACCGATGGACAAATTTATTTGGCTGGTGACCTCTTTTATTCTGGTGTTCGTCCTGCCATTAATGTCGGGCTTTCCGTATCTCGAGTCGGTGGAGCCGCCCAAATCAAAACCATGAAGCAAGTAGCGGGAACTTTACGATTAGATCTTGCGCAATATCGAGAAATGGCAGCGTTTGCTCAATTTGGGAGTGATTTGGACAAAGCCACTCAAGCACAACTGGCCAGAGGCGTCCGGATGGTGGAATTGCTGAAACAAGAACAATACAAACCAATGCCCGTTGCCGATCAAGTTCTTTCCATTTTCTCAGGGGTCAATGGATTTCTCGATAATATTCCAGTAGGGAAGATTCGGCAGTTTGAGCAAGATTTGTTGACCTTCATTAAAGACAAGTATCCGAAGGTACGGGATGAGGTCGTAAGCAAGAAAAAAATTGATGAGGAATTAGGGGGACAGGTGAAAGCCATTATTCAGGAATGTAAACAGCAGAAAGGCTATGACCAGGATTCATAATGGATAACCACCATGGCTAGTCTCCAAAGTCTCCGACGAAAAATCTCGTCGTTCAAAAACACCCAAAAAATCACGAAAGCCATGAAAATGGTGGCTGCGGCTAAGCTCAAACGCGCCCAAGATCGGATTTTATCGGCTAGACCATATGCCCACAAACTCCGTGACGTTATGGGAAACCTTGGGGAACGAGCGAATCGGTCCTCACACCCATTGCTCGCTCAACGGGAAGTGAAGACAACTGAGTTGCTTGTTGTGACGAGTGACCGAGGCCTCTGTGGAGGATTCAATACTAATATTCTGCGGAGCGCGGCAGAGTTTCTCGCAGAACAGACAACAGCCGGAAACCCTGTGCAAGTGAGTCTCGTGGGAAGAAAAAGCGTCGACTATTTTCGACGCCGGGCATGGACGATTCGACAAGAGTGGCCTGGAGTCTTCGATCGATTGAGTTTTGAACATGCACTGGATATCGGTCAACATATTGTGGAGGCATACAATAACGGAATCTTTGATCGCTTGTATGTGGTCTACAACGAGTTCAAATCCGTACTTCAACAGCGCGTCATTGTCGAGCAATTGCTGCCCATTGAAGCCCTAAAGGAAGAGAGCGGACACCAAGAAGCGCCAATCAGCCAAGGAACCTACCTGTATGAACCCGATGAGCATGAATTGCTTAATGCCCTCTTGCCGAAACATTTTGAGGTTCAGACATACCGGGTGTTGTTAGAATCAGCGGCAGCGGAGCAAGCCGCACGGATGACGGCCATGGATGGAGCGACACGGAATGCTGGAGAACTCATTAAAAAAGTGACATTGTCTTACAATAAAACCCGTCAAGCCGCCATTACCAAAGAATTGATGGACATTGTCGGCGGAGCGGAAGCACTCAAATAACGATTTTCCCTTTTGTAAGGAGAACAACGTGGGCACGGAAACAGGAAAAGTTATTCAGGTTATTGGACCAGTGGTAGACGTGGAATTTCCACCGGGCCAACTCCCCAATATTTTCAATGCGTTAAAAATCGATCAGGACGGCGACTCAAAGACAGGGCAATCTGAAATTCATGTCACTGTCGAAGTTGCCCAACATTTAGGTGAAAATCGTGTGCGTGCCGTCGCGATGTCATCCACTGATGGATTAGTTCGGGGCATGTCGGTCAAGGATACAGGCGCTCCGATTTCCGTACCTGTTGGAAGAGAGACATTAGGGAGAGTGGTGAATGTCCTGGGTGAGCCCGTTGATGGATATGGCCCTATTCCCGCAAAAAAGACGTACTCCATTCACCGTCCTGCCCCAGCCCTAGAAGATCAAGAAACAAAAACCGAGGTCTTGGAAACCGGGATTAAGGTCATTGATCTCTTAGAACCCTATGCAAAAGGGGGAAAAGTTGGATTGTTTGGGGGAGCCGGTGTCGGAAAAACCGTTATCATCATGGAGCTGATTAACAACATTGCCCTCCACCATGGTGGGTTTTCTGTCTTTGCTGGAGTTGGCGAACGAACACGTGAAGGCAACGACCTTTGGCATGAAATGCAAGATTCCAAAGTCATCGATCCCAATGATTATGCGCAGTCAAAGGCCGCCTTGGTCTATGGCCAAATGAATGAACCGCCTGGAGCCCGACTTCGTGTAGGACTCACGGGACTCACTATCGCTGAATATTTCCGCGATGAAGAACATCAAGACGTCTTGTTATTCGTGGATAACATTTTCCGGTTTACCCAAGCAGGCTCAGAGGTTTCAGCGCTATTAGGGAGAATGCCTTCTGCGGTCGGTTATCAACCAACACTCGGGTCCGAGATGGGGGTCCTTCAGGAACGGATCACATCAACCAAGCAAGGATCAATTACCTCGGTGCAAGCGATCTACGTGCCCGCTGACGACTTGACCGACCCGGCCCCAGCGACGGCATTTGCCCATTTGGATGCGACAACCGTGTTGTCTCGACCGTTGGCGGAATTAGGTATTTACCCAGCAGTGGATCCGTTGGATTCGACTTCCCGAATTTTAGACCCACACGTGTTGGGAGAAGAACATTACGATGTTGTCCAAAAGGTGCAAGGAACCCTTCAACGCTATAAAGACCTTCAAGACATCATTGCCATTCTTGGTATGGATGAGTTATCGGAAGAGGATAAACAACTCGTATCTCGAGCGCGTAAACTTCAACGATTCCTCTCCCAACCCTTCCATGTGGCCGAAGCCTTCACGGGGACCCCTGGGAAATATGTCAAGCTAGCTGACACGGTCAGAAGTTTCAAAGAAATTGTCGAAGGGAAGCATGACGATCTCCCCGAGCAAGCATTTTATATGGTCGGTTCCATTGAAGAAGTTGTGGAAAAAGCCAAAGCCCTCGGAGTGAAAACCTGATGGCTCAAACGACCGCAACATCGGCTTCGAACAAGATCCAGCTCGAAGTCGTGAGTCCTGATCACCTTCTCTTGAGTCAAGAAGTCGACTACGTGTCGGCGCCTGGGGTTGAAGGTGACTTTGGTGTTTTACCAGGCCATTGTCACTTTCTCACCACCCTCCGTATTGGAGAATTATCCTACCGTATTGGTGAAGAAACCCAATATATGTCCATTCTATGGGGATTTGCTGAAGTCAATCCACAGAAAGTGACAATCCTGGCTGAGGTTGCTGAAAAGGCAGAAGATATTGATATCGAACGCGCGCAAACGGCTGTGACCAAAGCAGAAGAGCATCTGGAACGAGGGGGATTACCCTCAGAAGTCGAAGAAGCTCGCATCAGCTTGGAAAAAGCGAGACTCCGCCAGAAAATAGCCGAACGGCACCAACAAGCACGGAACCCTCACGCTTAGACGGTCACGATGCTTCGTGATCAAGCATGAGAATGTTGAAACGCCCACGAGCCTTCAGAAAAACTTCGATCCACATGCCAGCGGCATTTCCTCCAGACATGAGATAGTCATGCATGAAAGGGAATGAGAAAACTAAAGTCCTTTGCGCGCCTAACTCAAAATACAGCAAACAGCCTTTTTGCCTAGTCTTGGTTTTTGCTAGCGCTTGAAGCTGCCCATCAGGGACGACTTGCTAACAACTGTTGACATTATTCAATAGCCCCTTCTGGATTCGCCAACTCAACGGTCGCATATTTTCGTTTCCCAACTTTCAAACGATATTGCCGGCCGGACTCGACATGCAAGAGTGTATTCACGTCTTGTTGCCGTTCTTTGTCAATCTCAATAGCACCCTGAACGATAAGCCGACGGGCCTCGGCTTTACTGGAGACCAATCCTGTTCGGGCAATCACCTCAATCAGACTCATCGAAAGATCGTCCGGGGAAGAAAAGTCTGAGAGATATAACACCAAACAGCTGTCTGGATGCTCGGGAAACTCTCGACCACGAATCCGCTGTTGGAAATCAGCCTTGCCTTGCTGCGCAGCATCCGCGCCATGATACTGTTCGACGATTTGGGTCGCCAGCGCCATTTTGGCTTCCATAGGGTGCAGCTGTGCCACCATCTCTAAATCCGTGGATGTCAAAAGTTCGTAATACCGCACCATAAGCTCATCGCTAATAGACATGAGTTTCCCAAACATGTCTTCCGGCGTATCCTCTAGCGCAATGACATTGCCAAAACTCTTACTCATCTTCCTCACACCGTCCGTACCCTCTAAAAGCGGCATAGTGATCACGACTTGAGGCACTTGCCCAAAAGCCCGTTGGAGGTCACGTCCAACCAACAAATTGAATTTTTGGTCAGTGCCCCCCAGTTCCACATCTGCCTCCAAGGCAACGGAGTCGTAACCCTGGACGAGAGGATAGAGAAATTCATGCACGCTGATGGGTTTTTGATCGCGGTATCGCTTAGAAAAATCATCTCGTTCCAACATGCGAGCGACACTATAATGCGAGCAGAGTTGCACCATCTCTTCTGCTCGCATGGCTTCCATCCACCGGCTGTTAAATTCGATCCGTGTTTTGAGGGGATCAAGGGTCTTGAAAATTTGACGCTCGTAGGTTTTAGCGTTCGCTTGGACTTGTGCCTTGGTCAGGGCCACTCGTGTTTCTGAAACTCCAGTTGGATCCCCAATCATTCCTGTAAAGTCACCAATGAGGAAAATGACTTCATGGCCGAGATCTTGGAAGTGCTTGAGTTTTTGGATCAGAACCGTATGGCCAAGATGCAAATCAGGGGCGGTAGGATCAAACCCGGCCTTAATGCGTAGGGGTCGCCCTTCCTGTAAAGCCGTACGAATCCGCGTTTCCAATTCTTGCTGCTGGATGACTTCGGTCGTCCCACGAAGAATGAGCGTGAGATGTTGAGTCAGATCTGACTGGGTTATCATGCGTTATACCTTCTTTACCATTACTAAATCGTGATGAGTGATCGAAGGCGTGCCATCCGCACCTTGCCAATTCCATGAATGTTCTGAAGATCGTCGATTGAGGAAAAGGCACCATGGTGTTTTCGATAATCGAGAATGCGCTGAGCTAAGACAGTCCCAATACCTGGCAAGGTTTCTAATTCTTGGAGAGTGCCGACATTGATATTGATGATGCCGTTTTTCGTATGCGGGTTGGGGGCGCCAACCAATGCGGGGTGGAGAGGCTGGAAGGACTCGCCCCTTGATGGATCCAACGCCCATGGGCCCATCCACCAGACCCCAACCAGCATCAGCCCCAACATCATCAGTTTGATACTCAAAGACCAAACCATACCATCCTCGTCGTCGACGGGTTAAGCGAAAGGTCATCCACGGTTTACTTCCGTGTTGATGCCTGATGAATAGCAAGATGTTCAATGTCTTCAGCTGCTTCCATCATGCCTTCAGACAATGTGGGGTGGGCATGAATCATCTGCGCTAAGGCCTTGGCCGGAGCATTGACCTGCATGGCCAGGGCAGCTTCATGAATCAAATCTGCGGCATGCGCGCCCATGATATGAGCGCCCAATATGGCATCGGTCTGTGAATCCGTAATGATTTTAAAGAACCCTGCTGTTTCACTCGTCCCTTGGGCTTTTCCCAAACCGGCATAACGAAATCGTCCGACAGAATAAGCAGCTCCACGCGCCTGTGCTTGCTGTTCTGTTATCCCGACTCGACCAATTTCTGGCAAGGTAAAGATACCGGCAGGAATCACATCATAATTGATGGACTGCGGAGCCTCCAAGATGTTTTCAACCGCCACCTTTCCTTGGGCCGAAGCCACATGGGCTAACATGGCCTTTCCCACTACATCGCCAATTGCGTAAATCCCAGGAATATTTGTTTCCAGCCGCTCATTGACCTCGATATGGCCACGTGTGCCCAACTCCACACCAACTTTTTCCAACCCGATCCCTTGTGTACGAAACCGTCGACCAATAGAGACGAGTATTTGATCGGTCTCAAGCGTGCCCCCATTGCTTAATACGGCGGTGATTGATTCGGGCGAACGATCAAGGCGCTCGACGGTCACCCCAGTGTGCACACGGACTTTTTGCTTTTTCAATGTCCGTTCCATGGCCTTTGAAATTTCCTCATCTTCTAAAGGAAGTACCGAATCCATCATTTCCACAAGCATCACGTGGGCCCCTAATGCACTCATTAGGGATGCAAACTCACACCCTTCCACTCCTCCGCCTACAATGAGCAACCGAGCCGGAACTCCCTTCAAATCCAAGAGTTCCTTACTGGTCAGAATAGCGTGTCCATCAACTGGAAATAAGGGAAGGTCTGGCCAAGAAGACCCCGTCGCCACAATAATGGCATCAGCCGGCACCTGTGTTTCAGTTCCATCCGGCTTGATCACTCGGACAGCACGTTCATGAAGCAACTCCCCAGTTCCTTGAATATGAGTCACCTGCCACGCCTTTAAAAGCGTGGCAATGCCGTTCACCAAACGATTGACAATGCCATTTTTCCGGGCAACCATCTGCGCGAGGTCATAGCGAAAGGCACCATCAAGGTGAATGCCCCATTCTTTTGCCTGATGCAACTTTTCTCCCAAATCCACCACCGCCAGCAAGGCTTTACTGGGAATACAGCCCCAATTCAAGCACACGCCCCCCAGGGCTTGGTTTTCAATGAGTGTCACCTGAGCCCCCAGTTGTGCAGCACGAATGGCTGCGACATAGCCTCCAGGGCCTGCACCAAGAATAACAAGGCGTGTTTGGGAAGACATTAGGTTTCTGCGTTGAGAAATTCTTGGTACTGCGCTGCATCCATTAACGCTTCAACTTCGGCAGGATTGGAGAGTTCAATGACGGCAATCCAGCCTTGTCCATACGGATCTTTGTTGAGGTGTTCTGGATGATCCTCAAGATCTGCATTCACCTTGAGCACGGTGCCACTGACAGGAGCATAGATACTGGATGTCGCTTTTGTTGATTCCACCTCCCCAAGTTCCTGATTCGCAGAGACCTGACTCTCAACCTTGGGTAAATCCACAAAGACCACATCACCAAGTGCTTCTTGAGCAAAATGGCTAATCCCAACCGTAGCCTGCTGCCCATCGATCCGAACCCATTCATGTTCTTTGTGATACCGCAAATCATCAGGAATCATGATACCTCCTTACATTATCGACAGATCTCATACGGGGATGACTCTAGGAAACAATGACGCTGTGTGTTTGAACCTAAAAACATTGGGTAGGAAATATTTCTCCATTTCATAAAGTAGCATATGGATTTTGTCAAGGAAATTGAGGATATGCCGTAATCTGCCCAACACCATGAGGCCATGGCCATTTTGGGCTGTGCCCTCCCAGCATGGTGTGGCGTGCTGAACGAAACACGGTCTGACGAGGCACGAGAACCCACAGTTCTTGTGGATCGCCAAGCAATCCGATCATCTGATCAAGAACAGGGCGTAGGGAGGCAGCATCATTATTAGAAAGCGCAGAATGGTGAAAACCCTGAAGGTTCTTGGGAACATTAGGGGCTTGCTGTTGAATGAGAACAAAATCAAACTGGCTTTTTCCAATTTCAGCCCAATCTTCAGCATACGCCACTAACGCCGGAAGAGGATGCTGAAGGCTTAATGCATGAATCTCTACGCCAAATTCCAACGATGGAAACCGGTCGGATAGTTGCTCGGAGAGTTTGGTCATCACACGAACCTGTTCCCTCATCTTCCACCCACTCCATTGCCAGAAGAGCGGGGAAAAGACCTCATGATCAGAAACAAACGTCAGGGGATCGCTGTAAAGGAAACCAGCTTTAGAGGAATGGGGAAAAGTCAAGAACTCCTGAGGTTCTAGATGAACGTCAAAGGCGGTGTCAAACGCACGAATAGCTAAAGGCGTCAATCCGTCAAAAGGACCGAGGGGCGCATCAGCGCGAAACACGAACCCATCGATCCCTGTTTGGGCCAATGCACCCAACAATGCCACGAGGTGTTGTTGATACCCAGCGTGGAAAAGGTCAAAAAATTGAGAGGGTCGCATCTGTGTTGAGACAGGATCATAGCTCCGATCTCGCCAGTCATCACCCATGTGAGGCATCCCAATACAGCGAAGGCTGACAGCGGCCATCACCGTCTGCTGATGCTGATGGGCCTGTGCAATCAATCGATTGCCTCCCACGCGCATGAAGTCCTTCCAGCGGTAGGGCGTACATCCCATCTCCAAGATATAAGTGGTGATTTGGGCACCTGCTGCTTCTTCAAGCAGTCGTGTCACAACACCCGTCTCCTGCAGGGTGGAGGCGGACACGAAAAGGCCTCGAACCGGGCGAGGTTGGGGAGGCAGAGCAACAAACATCTTCTCTAACTCAAGAACATGAAGCTTGGCACGATCCCGATCGGTGTGTTCTTGGACAGTGGTGGCAACGATCCGATAGTAATCAAGAGCCTTTCGATAATCTCCGGCCTGTTGAGAGGACTGCGCTAACTCCCAGTGGACTTCATCGAGCAGCAACGATCGAGGATGGTTGACCACAAAGCGTTCCAAAAGACGCACACTTTCTTGAACCTGGCCTTGAGAACGCAGATGACGAGCTTCTTGGACGAGTTGCTGCTCTACCCTGCTGGTGAGATGAGGAAAGGTTGACGACGGAGTTGGCCTTTGGACACATCCTGCCCACAGAGCAAGGCACACCAGCCATACAGCCAATATGTGAACTATTCGGACATTCACGAGAAATACCTAAGAAAACTGAAACCCTTTCGTGTGGTGCTTCAAAGGTCTCTTGACATCGATGGAAGATAAGGATGCGACCTCTTTGTTGCGAGTGAATCCTTGGAATTGCTTGATCCAATTGGTGTAGGCGCGTAACGTCTTGGGTGGTAATGTCGTACTTGCATCTCAGCCTTCACACCCTCAAGCGATTTGTTCTAACCGAAAGCGTGTGTGGCCGATGACGTGTTCTCTCCTTTTTGAATGTTGAATTGCATGATGGTGTAATAGAGCGATACGGCATGAGATACCTGTCTTTGTTGTTTTTCGGTTTGACGTTTTTCTCGTGACTTTGTGATGAGGTGGAGAAGTCTTTCTTTCTCACAATCTGTGATAATACTTGAGGCAGAACTTCAGATAATATCTTAGCAGTTTTCTGTTATCAGAATAGTCAATCTTCTATATCCAGACCTTGACCAGAATGGCATGAAATGGCTCTTCAATGTTTGGTGTGACCACCATACTGGAATTTATCTAGGCTTCCGTATATCATTTTATTTAGTACTATCCAGGAACTTGATACTAACGTGTTGGCGTTCTGTTGTGCAAAGTGCTGTTGCCCACAGACCAAGGATTTGCTAGCTGGCTTCTGCTCTAATTCTAGCTAATAAGCAGATCAACCAGACTCTGACGGGGATAAACAAGTCTATCCCTGCCTGAGTTGGTTATCCAAGGGCGTTACATTGCTGCTTGCTGCAAGCAAGTTTTCCTAAACACAGCGACTCACGATCCACTGGAGGTGCTTATGCCAAAAGGAATAATCCGCGCGTATTTCCAAGAGCTAGAAAAATTCGGCTTTCGCGATAACGGTACCGAAAACCGAAACAGAAGGGCACAGTTTCGTTCTGAGTTCCGAACGCATTTCCTGAAGTCTCGCGATACGGATGGCGCTATTCATCGGGAGCTTGCCTGGGGCGACCTTGTCGATTTACCGAGTGGGCTTTCGAATACTGAGGTGACTGAGGCCATTGTGAATGGTCTGACTGGGTTCATTCAATCAGATCATGTCGTTGAGGTTGCGTACATCAAGCGACGCGGAACAACAGAAAACAAACTCAAAGCAAAGCTTAGCTTCAAGAGTGGTGGCAAAACCCAAAATCGCGAACTTATCTGGGGAGACTGTGTTCAGATCCTTAAGAGGGGTGACACAACGTCAAAGGTGAGAGCTCGTGGCTTCATTGGAGAGATGAAGAATTCCGATCTCTCTGAAGAATCACTCTTAGAAGTGTATTTCATCGACGTTGGTCAAGGGGATGGAGTACTTGTCCGGACACCGGACGGGCGGCATCTGCTGGTTGACGGGGGACTGGAACGTTCAAAGCAATTGACTGGGAAAAATGCTGCTGACTTTGTCGACTGGAAGTTTTTCTACGATTATGGTGACTACCAGATTCGTCTAGATAGCATGACCGCTTCACACTCTGACAACGACCACTATGGTGGTCTACACGATCTGGTTAGAACGACTCCCGCCGCTGACCGCGAGCTCGACTGCCTGGGAACAGATATCGGCACGCTCCATCACCCAGGTCTTTCTCGATGGGAAAAGCGCTTAAATACCGATCCGCCTCATGTCGATGGCTTAGGTCCGGCAAAGGAGGGGTTCTTTGTGCGATTGCTTGGGGATCGTGCGGATGCGGAAGGGGCGATTAAGAACGGAGTGGAGAATGAGCTTTCAGGTCCATGGAAATGGTTCTTTCGAGATGTGCTCAATAGTAGCGGAGCGACGACAATCGAACGAATCGGCATCGGACGTGAACATCTTGATCTAGGCGGACCGCTCCCGGAGCTATGGCCCGAGGCGGATGGGTGTTCAATTCGTATTCTCGGGCCTGTTACCATCGAGAGAGATGGGATGCCTACACTTCCAGATCTTGGGCAGAGATCCATTAACACAAACGGACATTCTGTTTGCTTCCGAATCGACTACAAAAATGCGAGGATTATGCTAACCGGTGACCTCAATAAAGCTAGCATGGACTGGCTGCGGAAATGTTATGGTGACCGTCTCAGTGCCTTTGCATGCGACGTTGCCAAGGCTTGCCATCATGGGAGTCACGACATCTCATATCAATTCCTCGAGGCCATGCGACCCGCGGCGACAGTCATCTCCTCTGGTGATGCAGAAGGACATGCTCATCCAAGACCAGAAATTGTCGGGGCTAGCTCCGTCTCAGGCTTCCATAGTATCGACCGTAAGAAGGATAAGCTTGTAACCCCGCTCATTTATATGACTGAAGTCGAGCGGAGTGTCTCGCTTGGAGCCGTCAATCGAATTGACTTCAAAGATCTCCCAGTAGGTGAGACAACGGTGGCTGGTATTCTGCCGGGACGACATTTGGACGAACTGACCTCAAAGAAGCGTATCTCACCGACTGAGGAATCAGAGATCGCTGATGCACCGGCGGATGAACAGGCAGAAATTCGCAAGCAGCTCAAACGACGCTTGAAGGGGCTGGAAGGCCAAGCGACGGACGGTACGATCAAAGCCTCTTATTACTATTCCATGCCAAAAGGCCCGCTTTCTCCGGAACACAAAGAGAGGAACGTTTGGCGATCACGCATCATGGTGAAAAACCACTATGGCCTAGTCAACGTGAGAACAGATGGTGAGCTTATCATGTGCGCGACACTTGATGAGACTGCTGAGGATTGGATTATCCATACGTTTCCTGCGCGGTTCTCCGAAAGCTGATCGGTAAAGATTCGCAACGGGATATACTCTTCATGAAGAGATTCTTTAGAAATAGTGGTCGAATAAAGCCTCCTATGACCTTATGATCATAAAATTCGCAGCTATGCTCTAAAAAGTATAAAAAAGGTCATACCCCTAATTAATGAGGTGAGGACATGACAAACATCTTTCAGCAAATTTGGGATGCCGATCAGTCTGGCGGAGGCATTCGGCCCATACTCGATACTGAGATTGGCGACTCGCAAGTTGGCTTCGTCAAGGTGAATAGTAACCTTGGCACAGAGGAGAGAGACCTCCGCGTCCTCCCCGAAGTCGTTATTCCTAACTCAAAGCGCCGTACGTACGACCTTTGCCGCCTGCTCTTTGACAATTATGCACTGCCGGAGTGGGATAAAGAGATCGATACACCCGAGGAGCGTGAAGAAGTCCACGATCTCGTCCATGCCATGGTTGATGCAGCACCGATGCAGGTCGCGCGGGAATATATCGCACAGGCGACCGGGACCGGTCTTACTCGGGAGCGATGGTACAACACCATCATGGATATGTGGTTCCGTCGGTTTTCAATGGGAGGTGACCCACATCTGTCTGGCTTTGAACATATGATTGTCGGTGAGCAGGAACGCGCGAAAGCCCAGGGGTATCACTTCTGGTATAAATATCACCTCGATGACGGATTCGCTCAGCAAGTCGATGGTGCTATGGTGAATTTCCCAGGCCTGACTGACGATCGCATTGTGTACCTGGGTTCGAAGCAGTCGGCAGAGCAAGCCCAGTTCCCCGAGTCGGTGACCATTTCCTATCGCTGGAATGCTCCAGACTATGATCGAAAAAAACTGCGCTCACTCACCAAGAAGATTGGCGGATTTTTCGTAGGCTGCAGTGTCGAGGGCTTGCTTGCTCTGGGCTCAGTACGTGCGCATCTCGAGACACGAGCACCGAAGGAAGCCGTGATCAATGGTGCTCGATACAAACTTAAGGTTTTCCGCAGCGAAAACAATCGCCATGTTCGCACCTTCTACCCTGTCTTCGTGGGTGCAGTAAACGACGGGGTGGGCAGCCGCCCTGGCGATGGAAGAGAGGAAACTGAAGGAGGAGTCGTCACACCAGTGATCGCAGGTTGTATACGCATCGTCGCTGCGTTGATCAATCCCACAGGCCATGACGTTGGGAATGAAACAGTAACCCTGATCAATACAGGTGGAGCCCAAGAGACCTTGAATGGCTGGCGGCTTGAGGATAAAAACAAGAGATCACAGCCCCTTTCGGACGTGACCATTGGAGCGGGAGAAACCGTTCGCATTGTGCTTAACCCATCCGGTGCACAGCTTTCCAATAAAGGAGGGCGTATTAATCTCATTAACGCAAGCGGGCATGTCGTGCATATGGTCAGTTATTCCAAGGGACAGGTCAAAACGGATGGAGAGACAATTCTGTTCTGATTCAATACATACTAAACAAAAAAGTGGTGGAGCTAATGCACTGGAGTCCGCGCTTTCGCACTTTTTAGGAACCACCTCACTCAGGCCTTTCCCCACAATTCTTCTAACCGTTGAGCACGACCACAGTTCCATTTGTAGAATTTGTAGCGGATGGGATTCTTCTTGTAAAAATCTTGGTGATAGTCCTCTGCCGGATAGAACATTGAAGCTTTGGTGATTTCAGTCACCACTTGATCCATAAGCCCTGTGTTTTCTTCAACTTTTTGCTTTGATGCTTGGGCTAGTTGGTTCTGCATGTCATCAAGAAAGAAGATGCCCGATCGATACTGATTGCCATGATCGCAAAATTGTTGATCAGGAGTAGTTGGATCGATATTACGCCAAAAAACCTCTAAGAGCCTTTGATAGTTGACCTTGACAGGATCATAGACAATTTCGACTGATTCAGTATGTCCCGTATGACCAGCTGAAACTTGCTCGTAACTCGGGTCAGCAACCGTGCCACCAATGTACCCTGAAGTGACCGACACAACACCGTCTACTTGCTCAAAGGCTTCTTCCATACACCAGAAACACCCGCCGGCAAAGATCGCTTTCGCTCGTCCGCCTGGTTCTTCCATACTGGCACGGCTGTTCACGCTTGCCAGGCTCAAGCCACCAACGATCACACACACGAGAACTGTGCCTATGTTGCTCATCCACCGCATAATAGCTCCTCCATATGTATCACGTTATCAAAACTAGTTGAGACAACAACTCATTTGCCTCTATAGTCTCATAACGAACAAGAGTATTACACGATTTCAAAACCTCGCACCGTAAACGATGGACTTTCAAGCACGGATGTCTAATCGGACAACGAAACCTAAAAACGGCCGTTTCTAGGTTAAATCCATTGCTGGGAAAAAATAGCCTATTTCAAAATGTGCAGTTTCTGGTGAGTCAGACCCATGAACAGCATTTTCTTCGATACTCGTCCCATGCGCGGCCCGGATCGTACCAGGTTCAGCCTTCGCTGAATCAGTTGCACCCATTAAGGTCCTGTTGCGTTTGATAGCATCTTCTCCTTCCAAGACGAGAACCACAACAGGTCCCGAGGTCATGAAAGAGGTCAAACTCTCAAAAAATGGACGTTCTCGATGAACCGCATAGAACCCTTCTGCGACTCTCTTAGTGAGAGACATCATTTGGATAGATACCGGATGAAGACCTGTGCTCTCATAATGCTTGATGATATCTCCAATGACCTGTTTTTTGACGGCATCCGGTTTAATAATTGCTAACGTGCGTTCTAACATAATTCTTGGTCCTTTCTATGAATTAATAATGATGTAAACAGCTGCTTCGTTGGTATTCAAATTCATTTATGGCTGTTGAATAGATCGGAACGTGCTTCACGAGTGAAACGTTTCGGAAGAGTAACAAACTCTCATAAATTTCGACAAACCCAAACCAACTGATCCAATGCGCCAAAAGCGCTATGTGCTTGCATAAGAATCACAAGCATGAGACAATTTCACATTCAGCAGATAGCATGTGAGTCAATCTCCTGAAAGGGAGGCGAATCGTATGGAAACGCGCCAAGAAGTCGTCAAGTCGATTGGGGCTTGTTTGCTCGTGCTTCTCTTGAGCGTTGTTGTTCTCACATATGTGCCTGAACAACCTTCCTCCCTGACTCAACAGGCTCAAATCCAACAAGCCGTACCGCCACAGCCAACGTCCCATCTTTCTTGGCTCGATTCCACGCTTTTCTTTTCCCATCTACAAACGCGTCTTCCCCAATATCGGGAAGGGTTCGAAAAGGCCGCCCAGAAGCACAACATTCCTTGGACACTTCTGGCTGCTCAAGCGTATCAAGAATCACGGTGGAATCGACATGCCAAGAGTCCGACGGGTGTCAGGGGCCTGATGATGCTCACCCGAGTCACGGCAGCCTCATTGGGCATTCAGAACCGACTTGATCCAGACAAAAGCATTGCAGGAGGCGCAGCATACTTTGCGCAGTTGCTCAAACGCGTATCGCCGTCTGTTCAGGAGCCTGACCGTATTTGGATTGCGCTGGCAGCCTACAATGTCGGCATGAGACACATCCGAGATGCCCAAACGCTGGCCCGACAATTCAAGAAGGACCCATATCGTTGGAAAGACTTAAAGACTGTCCTGCCGTTGCTTGCCAAAAAGAAATATTACACAACCTTGCGTTACGGCTATGCCCGTGGCCAAGAACCTGTACAGTATGTCACACGCATCCAGAGCTATTGGGATCTCCTATACAAACGGTTGTCTGAGGTATGAGACCTTTGAAGCGACCTGGTCTGTTACTGAATGAAATGGATGTTTTTCTGCTTGATTAAGCGAGCCAGGTAGCTACGCTGTAGCCCGAGTTCATCTGCGGCTTTGGTTTGATTTCCATGACATCGCTGAAGGGTTTGTTCAATGATGTGGCAGCTGTACCATTCCAGCGCATCATGATACGACAGCCCAGCTGGGTCAGGAGCCTTGTAATCAGGCAACATCGTCAGGCCCAATTGATCCGTTCCGATCATTGGTCCGATACCTAGAACGACAGCCCGAGAGATGGCATTGTCCAACTCTCGAATGTTGCCGGGCCAGGCATACGTATTCATATACGATTTCGCCTCCGGGGTCAGAGCCATCTTAGGCTTCCCCATTTCTCTGATGTGCCGTTGTAAAAACATTTCGGCCAGCGATTGAATATCATCAGGCCTTTCTCGAAGGGGAGGGAGAGAAAACGTCACAACATTGAGACGAAAGTATAAATCCTCCCGAAACCGACCGGTCTTGACTGCCTGACGGAGATCACGGTTCGTGGCCGCAATCACTCGAATGTTCACATGAACCTGCCGAGTCCCCCCAACACGGTGAAATTCACGATCCTGCAAGAAGCGAAGGAGTTTTACCTGCAAATCTTGGTGCATATCTCCAATTTCATCTAGAAAAAGCGTCCCACCATCGGCAATTTCGATTTTGCCTTTTTGAATAGAGCTCGCACCGGTATACGCTCCCTTTTCATGACCGAACAACTCATTTTCCAATAAAGTATCATTTAAAGCGACACAGTTGATAATGACAAAGGGATGCTTTCGTCTAGGACTCCATTGATGAATAGAGCGGGCAAATAATTCCTTACCCGTTCCACTTTCTCCGAGAAGCAAGACCGTCGCATCAGAATTTGCTGCCCGTTTCGCCATGGTTGTCAGGGCTGTAATCTTGGGATTCCTTCCAACAATGACTGAATAGCGAGATTCGACTTCTGTACGCAAGTATTCTACATGCTGCTTGAGCGACTCTCGTTCCATGGCCTTTCCCATGGCGAGGGCCAGGTGATCGATATTCAGTGGTTTGAGTAAAAAGTCATAGGCTCCACATTTCATGGCTTCCACCGCGCGGGTAACAGTGGCGTGGGCCGTCATGACAACAATCGGAGGGATGAGCCCTGGAGCCGAGACACGAGGCCCACTATTTGTTTCTGTTTGCAGAGTAGCGTCATTGAGCTGTTGTCGTTGGCTGAGATGCTCCAAGACGTCCATGCCCGACATCTTCGGCATTTCCAAATCCAAGAGCACCAATGCAATCTCTTCATGCTGCAATAACTCAAGCGCCTCTGTCCCATCACCAGCTCTGACCGTATCGTACCCCAACGCTGCAATCCGATCAGATAACATCAAGGCAATGTCAGGATCATCATCTACAATCAAGACTTTTTGTGTCATAGCCTTTTGCCTTATGGTCTCATGAATCCAATTCTTCAAGAATCGCCGCGGCCAGCAAAGGAAGCATAATTTCATGATGGCCAGTGAGTGCGTATCCAACGCCCCCTTTTTGGGTCGGTCGTTTCAGGACATTGGTCGTAGGACGATACTGATTGAGAAAGTCTAAATTGGCTGTCGTAATGTGTCGAAGCGATCGACCAAGATTGCGGCTGAGCGTCACGGTTTTCAAAAACACTTCAGGCAGAAGGACGGCCGATCCCACATTCACGTAGACCCCCCCTTCCATTCGAGAGACCACAGCGGTCAATTTGTGGAAATCGTATAAAGATGCCGCTCCAAGCGCAGCTCCATCTGCCAAAGGATGCATATGAATAATGTCTGTCCCAATCGCGACATGCACAGTCGCCGGCACATTAAGTGTCGCAGCCTTAGCGAGCAAGCTGGTCTTGATCGAACGAAAAGCCTTGGCATGCCGATTCATGTACCGTCCCACCGCTTCTCCTATTCCCTGGCCTTCTTTGTCTCCTTGAATAATCGCCTCGTTAATCATACGTCCTGTCTCTTCAGCCATCCCAAACCGTCCATTATCAATCTCAGCATCCACATCTTCCGAGGTTTGCCCCAGGTACGCCAGCTCAAAGTCATGAATCACAACAGCCCCACTCATGGCAACGGCTGTAATAATGCCACGATCCATCAGATCAACCAAAATAGGATTGAGGCCCACCTTGGTTGGATGAGCCCCCAAGCCGAAGATCACCGGACGCCGCCGTCGATGAGCATGCGCAATGGCTTTTGCCAAACGGCGAAGGGTCTTCACGGCAAGCACATCAGGGAGCGATGCAAGAAATCCTGCGAATGTTCCACCTGACTGCCAGGGAGAACCAAACTGGGATGTTCGAACTTTACTTCGACGTGTTCGAAGCGGGTAGGTCTTGACTCGTGAAAGATCTAAAGGTCCACGAGCTGGAGGTTTAGGGGATTTCGGCAAAAAGTTCCTCTTCTACAAGTTCACACAGCACATGTCCTAACGTCATGTGACATTCTTGAATACGTGCCGTAACCAATGACGGCACAAGAAACGCATGCTCGACATGTCGCGCGAGAGCTCCACCGGATTCACCGGTCCAGCCAATAGTGACTAACCCCTTCGATCGAGCAACATCCACACCCCGTAGGACATTAGGGGAATTGCCACTCGTGCTGAGGGCAATGGCGATGTCACCCGTTTGCCCATGCGCCTGAATTTGGTGAGCGAAAATATCCGCAAATTCATAATCGTTGGCAATACTCGTGAGCGTCGACAAATTCGTTGTCAACGCCAAAGCTGGCAATGGGGCACGCTTTTTCTGATATCGTCCAACAAACTCAGCAGCTAGATGCGCGGCATCGGCGGCACTGCCCCCATTGCCAAAGAACAAAACTTTCTTCTCGTTTCGGAAAGCCGTGACGACGGCTTGGGCCAACACTTCAATCTGCAAAATGGAAGCCTGAACAAATCGCCGCTTGACATCGGCGCTCTCTTCAAACCGTTGAATGATGCCTTCTCGATTCATCGAAAGAACATTGTAACAAGGTGTGCCCCGTTTTCACACTCTTCGATTTTTGGATCTCGAAACACCCGTTGGATCACACACGTCCACCAACGCATGTCGCGTATCTGGCATAAGAAAAACATGTCTCATGCCCCATTAAAGTAACCACGAATAGTTTTCTTGCACGAAATATCCTAATGGCTTTCGCATTTTTTTCACTCAATGGCCATTTCTGGTGTCGAGAATAGATGCAGAATCCATCATTTTCTTGAACCCCTCCCAAGGTGGTGATATAGTCTCTCCGACGTGAGCATCGACGGTCCAATCAAAGCCCTCTTCGTGGCAATAGGGGAAGATCCTGCCACGGCCCTCTACACCATTAACCGTTTGGCACCAGAGTTTCTATGCCTCTGTCTTCCTGAGACAAGTCAGTCCCTTGTCGAAACACACGTGCAACCACATGTTGCCACCATGCCTCACCGATGGGATTGGATACTCTTGAAAGCACCTCATCAGTTTCAGCATGTCCATCAAGAACTTGCGCAACATCTTCCCCCCATGTTGAAAACATGGGGGATTCATTCGGGAGACTTAGTCGTAGATCTTTCCGCATCGACACCAGCTATGGCTTCAGCCATGGTACTCGTCAGTCGTACGATGGCTTCACGCATCGTTCAGCTCACAGCACCCCATCCTGACATCTCCTCATCATCCAACATCATAGACATAGAAGGAACGGCCAAGGCTTGGCTATCCTCTAATATGTGGGATGAAGAGGCGGTCCAAGCTCGAGCTGAGGCATCTCGACTGTTTAATCAAGGGGCCTTTCATTCCGCCGCACAGGGATATCGCCATATTGAATCCTTAGTCAGCGGAGGACTCAAACCGCTCTATCATGCACTGGGTGAATTATCGGAAGGCTATGCGCTCTGGGAACACTTCCAATACCGATTGGCATGGGACAAACTAAAATCCTCCCTGAAAGCCTTGGAACTAGCATCCATATGGGGAGGGCCTACAGGGCTCGCCAGCGTCTTGACAGCCGTCAAGGCCAATGTGAAATTCCTGGAAAGTCTTGTGATGGATCCAGACGTGATCAAGCGTGTGGTGTCACATGATCTATTTGCTCATGCCCAACGCTTAGCTCGGCGCGATCAACATGTTGAAGCCGCAACCATGGTTCTCCTCCGAGCACTTGAAGCCTATGTTCAATATCAATTGTGGGTAACATTTCACATCAAGTCGTGGGATGTGCAGCTTGAGCAACTGCCTCAAGCCCTTCAAGAGACATGTCGACACTGTTATCTTGACGATATTGATGGAAAGTATAAGCTCTCACTCCAGACTCAGTTTCATACCCTGGCCGGGCTTGGGCATCCAATGGGGCAGGCCTTCTTATCGGAATGGACCAAGCTAAAACCGCTTCTGGATGCTTCACAACAAGCTATCTTGGGACATGGATTTGAACCAATCAAAAAGGAACGCTTTCATCAGCTTGTCGAAATTGTCACAAAACTCACGAACCTTCACGACACATCTCTCCCAACCTTCCCTCACATGAACCTGTCCTGATCATGGAGGTCAAAATCTACTATGAGGACACGGACTGTGGGGGAGTCGTCTATTATGCGAATTATTTAAAGTACTTTGAACGAGCCCGAACCGACTATTTGCAAGAACGAGGGCTGTCCGTTGCCAAACTTCAGGCGGAGGGCACATTGTTTGTGGTCATTCATGCTGAACTGACCTACCGTTCTCCTGCTCGATACGGTGATGTGCTCACAATTCAGACGACGGTTTCCCCAACACGCAAAACAGGCATCATATTTTCACACGTTATTTGCCATCGGGATGACCAGCGAGTGATCGTTGAAGGCTCAGCGACGTTGGTGACGACCAACCTTCAAAATAAGATCCAGAGATTAGATCCCAACCTCACTCAAGTCATCCTGGCCTCGGGACCACCTCTCACTTCATCGGCATAATGCTGTCTTCAAGGGGACTATGCAGCAAGAAGCCCAACCGTTTACCATATGGCTCATCTTTGCTAGAACCGAATCTATTGCGTATAATTTATATCATGGTTCTCTTCTATCAGCGAGGTCACACACTGCATGCGTAACGTTCGTTTTCTCCCTATGTTCGCACTGTCCTTTCTCTTCATGGCTTCAGGATGGACTCACGCTCTTGGAGAACAGCCTGACCTCAAACGGCTCAGGTTGCAGGCGGAAGAAGCGATGGCATTCGGTGATCCGGACGGCGCGGCTCTGAATATCGGAAAAGCCGCAATGATGGCATCCATTTTAGCTAAGCAGGAAAATCACCGCCAAAAATCGACACCATATCGAGCATTGTCTCTTTTTTTTCGATCACAAGAGAATACCTATCGGGCGATGGCCATGTTTGAAAGAGCCGGCAATCACGTGCCACCTCCATCAAGTGTCTGCAGCAGCTTGGCATTAGGCGCACATCAAGCCCAACGCGCCCACGAACATCTACGCAACACCCATCAAACTTCCCAACCAGTCCAATCGGTAGGAACGCAAATTACCGGATGGCTCCATACCATTCAAGAAATCCAAGAAGACTTTCACTGTCGGACGCCCTAATGATTTTGTGTGGGGGATAAAAAGACATTCCCGTAGAACTGGAATGCTGATTCCCGAAATATACTGAATTAGCGTGGGTATCAAGAAAAGGTGGTCGGGGCGAGAGGATTTGAACCTCCGACATCCTGCTCCCAAAGCAGGCGCGCTACCGGGCTGCGCTACGCCCCGTCACAATGTGGTGGGTTTCTCGTTTTTTGTTCAGAATCGTTTTTGCCTTCTCCAGCGCTTGCGCGCGATGACTGATCCGATTTTTTTGCTCCACGGTCAGCTCAGCCAACGTACAATCCAGATTGGGGACCCAAAATACAGGGTCGTAGCCAAAGCCTTGGGTTCCTCTGGATGTTTCGACAATGAGCCCCTCTAAAATACCTTCTACCACTTCAATCTGCAAGGAGGGCTCGACAAGCGCCATAACCGTCCGGAAACGAGCAGTACGTTTTTCACGAGGAATCCCGTCAAGCTCCTGAAGCAACTTTTGGCAATTGTCTTCATATGTGGCCTGTTCACCAGCGTAGCGAGCCGCATAGACGCCCGGACGTCCATTGAGCGCATCGACCTCTAATCCTGTATCATCAGCAAGGGCCAGCAAGCCTGTATGGCGTGCCAAGATTGTCGCTTTTTTGATGGCATTGGCTTCACACGTCTCTCCATCTTCAATGATTTCAGGCAGAGAGGAAAACTCGTCCATGGTCCGAATCCGATAACCCACATCGCCTAATAAGGCCAAGAGTTCTTGTCGTTTGTGGGGATTGCCCGTTGCCAGGACGACGTCGATACCCATGTTACGTCAACGGACCAATCAATTCTTTTTGAATTGTTACGAGTTGTTGAGTTGCCTCGGAGCCTAATTGCAAAAATTCATCCAGATCATCTTTGTCAAATGGTGCTCGCTCAGCCGTGCCTTGAATTTCGATGAGTCGCCCATTGCCTGTCATGACTAGATTCATATCCACCTCTGCGAGGGAATCTTCTTCATAACACAGATCCACCATATTCTGCTGCCCCACTTTGCCAACACTGATTGCGGCTAAATAATCCGTCAATGGACAACGCTTCAGCAAATTTTGGCTTTTGAGTTTCATCAAGGCATCGGCAAGCGCAATGAATGCACCGGTGATGGAAGCCGTGCGTGTACCACCGTCAGCCTGAATCACATCACAATCGATCCAAATGGTGCGACTGCCCATTTGTGTCATGTCTGTGACGGCGCGAAGCGCTCGGCCAACCAAGCGCTGAATTTCGAGGGTCCGGCCGCCTTGTTTCCCGCGAGTAGCCTCCCTTGTTGTTCGGTCATGCGTTGCTCGAGGCAACATGGCATATTCCGCCGTGACCCAGCCTTGCTCTTTGTCGCGAAGAAACGGCGGGACCTTTTCTTCGATTGACGCGGTACAAATGACTTTGGTGTCACCCATTTCCATTAATACCGACCCATCGGCATATTTCAAAAAAGGCCTCGTAATATTTACAGGACGGATTTGATCATAACGGCGACCATCCTGCCGTTGAAGCCGTGCAGCCAAATTCATATGTGATCCTTTCCGGGAAAAACAAAAGGCGGATTATAAGAGGATACGCCCTTAAGAGCAAACCATTGGATGGGAAAGGGACAAGACAACAAATGGGCTAAAGATCAGACACCATTACCCTTTTCTTCGGGTAATCTTGAATCGAAAAAAGAGCAACCCCACAATGAGGAGGCTGATACCCCAGATAAAATATTCTTCATATGGAAAAATATACGGCATCAATCAACCTTATCGAAACCCATTCTGCCTTCGCAAGACAACAGCCTGACCATTCGTTGACTGAGGTTAAGGCACATGCTAGATTCCTCGTGGCTTTTGTTCTTGTGGCCGTTCAAACAGTCCATATGCCGTTTTCCTAACATGCCCCAATAACCACGATGAAAAGAGCTTAACACAACCGCCCCGTCGTTGAGACAGCGAATACAATGCATGACCTTCGAATGTTAAGAGAGCACTTGCCGGTTCTTCAGGAACAACTCGGGGTTCGAGGTGCAGATGTGTCCTGGGAGGCAGTCAACACCTTGCTCCAAGAATGTCGAGTGGGTATCACGCAGGTTGAAAGCCTACGTCACCAATTGAAGACAGGGTCAGAGCATGTGGCCCAATTAAAACGATCCAACCAGCCAGCTGATGAGGCGATTGTTAATATGAAGCGCCTTGGAGACCAGATCAAGGAGCGAGAAGAACAACTTCGGGGGTTAGAAGAACATCTGGAGCAATTGGCGCTACGTATTCCTAATGTTCCGCATCCATCAGTTCCTCAAGGACCGGATGCCACCCATAATGTGGAGGTTCGCTCTTGGGGGACGCCCCCTGCGTTTTCCTTTTCCCCTCAGTCTCATTTGGCAATCGGGGAAGCCTTAGGCATCTTAGATTTTGAGCGAGCCAGCAAAATAACGGGGTCTCGATTTGCTGTCTCCTTTGGGCTGGGAGCGAAATTAGAACGGGCCTTAGCGAACTTCATGCTGGATATACATGTCCAACAACATGGATATACGGAGGTGTTACCCCCATTTTTAGTGAATCGGACAACGATGACAGGCACAGGGCAACTCCCAAAGTTCGAAGATGACCTTTTTCATATTACCTCTGAAGACTTTTTTTTAATTCCCACGGCTGAAGTCCCGGTCACGAACCTCCATCGAGACGAGATTCTTCCTTTACACACCTTACCTCTTCGGTATGTGGCACATACCCCCTGTTTTCGACGAGAAGCAGGGTCATACGGGAAAGACACGAAAGGATTAATCCGAGTCCATCAATTCAATAAAGTGGAGTTAGTTGTCTTGACAGTGCCTGAGAAATCCGATGAAGAACTCGAGCGGTTGACAGCGGCGGCGGAGTCCATCTTACAGCAGTTAGAACTCCCGTATCGGGTAATGTCCTTGTGTACAGGAGATTTAGGGTTTTCTGCGGCCAAAACGTATGATTTGGAAGTATGGGTGCCATCGCAAAATATGTATCGTGAAGTATCCTCATGTAGCAATTTTGAGGAGTTTCAGGCGAGACGAGCCACGATTCGGTTCCGCCCGAAAGAAGGAAAACCGGTCTTCCTGCATACGCTGAATGGGTCAGGCGTCGCGGTGGGACGAGCGCTGGTCGCCTTACTTGAAAATTATCAACAAGAAGATGGATCAGTCCGTATTCCTAAAGCGCTACAACCCTATCTTGGAGGATTAGACCGCATTGTTCCTCAGGCATAGCCAGACGCCGCCTTCCGAGGAAGCTTGGCTTAATAGCCCAGCGCTGTGTTAAGACTGGATACGGTCAATGGGGGAAGCGTAAATTCCCCAGACACTTCAATACGAGAGGGAACAAGCAGAATGGAATGAAAGGAGACATCCCGAATAGCAATTTTCTCTTCCGGCTTACCAGCGGGACTAATTTCTACGTTTTCTACAGAGCTCGTGATTTCTCCTAGGTCTTGTGGCGCATAGGTTTCAATGACTGATCGGAGGATGTCCATAATCTGCACATTCGCCTCTTCACCCTCATCCTCGACATTTTGTTCAATAATTGTAATCACATCTGTAGCCTGCTCCGTGAGGCGGCAGTTTTCCAGTCGCTCTTTACGACGGAGCGCCAGGAGATCATTATCTAATTCTTTGCTAAAAGCCCCATAGGCAAATCGCATAAACTCAAAATGGAACCCGCGCAACCCCTTAGACAACATCTGCAACTCGCTTAAAAACACTAGTTGTTGCACTTTGACATCACTCACCATAGAGTGAGAATCGGTCAAATGAAGCAGCAACAACAACAAAGCCCGATCAACTGTAATATCTTGAGGTTTCCGCATCGCGCCTCTCGATCAAAAAATGTTCTCCCGGCATCACGCAACGGCAGCGGTGAGCAGTCTATCCTGCCCGTCGTCATAGGGTCAATGGAACTCCCTCCTCCTACCTTCGGTCTGTCTCCATGACGAGGCTTGACCCATAAAGGTTTTTTCGTTCTAATGGTGTCCGTCTAAAAGAGAGGGACTTATGTCAAAGGCCATCCAAGAACTTACCATTCTGAAAGAACACCTCACAAAACATAACCTCAAACTTACCCGCCAACGGGAAAATATTCTTACCACCTTTTTAAAAATGGAACATGTGACCGCTGAACACATGTACCGGTTGTTGGCCAAGAAAGATCCTCATATCGGCTTAGCAACGGTCTACCGGACGTTAAAGCTCCTCTGTGAAGCGGGTCTAGCCAAAGAACATCATTTCGGCACACAAACGCAATTTGATAACGTGGCCCATAAAGGGCATCACGATCATCTCATTTGCACGGATTGTGGGAAAATTGTCGAATTTGAAAATTGCCAGATTGAACGACTCCAAGAAGAAGTCGCGACTCGAAATGGATTTACCATCAAAACCCATCGCCTCGAGCTCTATGGCTTGTGTGCAACCTGCCGTTCTTGACACGTTTTTGTTCTCCTTGTACAATTCCAGAAATTGAGAGCATGAATCATTATCAGTATCATAAATTGAATGAGTAACAATAGAAATCCCCTCATGATGCTGCCAGTCTGTGCGGTAATCAACAAGCGTGCCGTCTCTTGGACGCTTAATTTTCTCACTATCGTCAGCTTCTTACTCGTTCCGGCTTTTTCAATAGCGGATGAGGGTCTTGTGGTCTATTCAGGACGAGCCGAACGGCTGATTCAACCGGTGCTTGATGCATTTGAAGCACGCACAGGGATTCCCGTACGCGTCCTAACCGGAAGCAGCACGGCATTGGTCAATCGTCTG
Organism: Nitrospirota bacterium; assembly: GCA_011088105.1. Lineage (GTDB taxonomy): Bacteria > Nitrospirota > Nitrospiria > Nitrospirales > UBA8639 > JAALKI01. Next base: position 91,552 of record JAALKI010000002.1, read on the forward strand.
CAGTTTGAAGGGGAACGGTCACCAGCCGATGTGTTCATTTCCAATGAAGTGGGCACGTTGGAGCATGCACACAAACTGCACCTCCTTCGCCCCGTGGCCATGAAAGAAATTGATCGGGCAATCCCTTCGGCCTTTCGAGCACCAGATAATAGTTGGATTGGGCTTTCCGGTCGCATCTGGGTCGTGGTGTATAACACCACGCTTGTTCAGCCGGATCAGGTACAATCCATCCTCGACTTAGCCGATCCTCGATGGAAGGGCAAACTGGCCATTCCCAATGCTGGGAACGAATACCTCCAAGCCGGGGTTTCCGTCATTCATGCTCTCAACGGCAAACAGATGACTGAACAATTTCTGAAAGGCATCAAGGCCAATGCCGGAAGCTTCGTCTTTGGGAAAAACCGGCAAATTGTCAAAGCGGTGGCCCAAGGAGAGGTCGCACTCGGGATTGTCAATCATTACTATATTTTCCGTCATTTGGACAAACACCCCCAAGCCCCCATTGCTCCGCTGTTAACAACAGACCAGGGATCAAAAGGCATGGGCATTGTCATGAATGCCTCGGGCATCGGCATCACAGCCCATGCACCTCATGTCGCCGCAGCCAAACGACTCATACAGTTCTTAGTCTCGCAAGCCGGTCAAAAACTCTTTGCCGACCTCAACAAAGAATACCCGCTCCATCCTGAAGTCGCTGCAGATGCCGTCCTTCCCGACCGCAAGAGCTTTCATGTTGCACAGGTGCCGTTGACTCGCCTGGGTGAACTTCGCGATCCTATCATGACAGTGATTGAAGACATTGGTCTCCGATAGCTCAACGTTTCGCATTCCTTCTGTTTTTTCCCAGTCCCTTTCCCTTATTTCCCTGGGTATCGCAGGACTCATCGTTCTCCCCTTGGTCTATGTGGCAACCACCGCACTGCTAGCGGATTCAGCCGTGTGGGGCCGCTTATGGACAACACGGGTGCCTGAGTTGTTTTTCAACACCATCTCTCTGGCAGGCACCGTGGCCATTGGGACATTGCTCCTGGGGGTTTCCCTCGCATGGTTTCTCACACAGTATGATTTTGGCGGATCTCGAACCTGGGAATGGGTCATCATCCTTCCGCTCGCAATTCCGTCCTATGTCTTGGCTTACATTTATAGTTATCTTCTGGGATTGGGAGGGCCACTGGATGTCACCTGGCAATGGCTAGTCGGAGAAGACTCGCATATCTTTTCCCCCTTCACCTTTGCCGGGGCCGCGCTGGTCATGACGCTGAACACATTTCCATTTGTCTACGTGTTGGCCCGATCAGCTTTTTTAAACTTCAATATCTCCTATGAAGAAGTCGCGCGAGTGACCGGAGCGACGCGGCTGTCAACGTTTTTCCGTGTATTCTTACCCTTGATCCGTCCATCATTAGTCGCAGGACTGCTTCTGGCCATTCTGTACGTGGTCTCTGATTTCGGAGCTGTGTCTCTTCTTCGATACCAAACATTTACGTATGCCATTTACCAACAAATGACAGGACGATTTGACTACACGGCCGCATCGTGTTTAAGCCTATTGTTGGTCATCTTCGCATTGGTGTTTGTTGTCGGAGAGCGATGGTTTCGGAAAACGAGCCGATTTTATCAGACCAGTGGGGCCTTTCGACGAGTCAAACCACGGACGTGTACGTCTCTTCAAACAGGACTCATCACATTGTATCTGCTTGTGATTGTCGGTTTGGCCTTTGCCCTCCCAGTCATGCTGCTTATGCAATGGACCATGACGGCCATTGCCGAGGGTGAGCTCTCATTCCGTTTTTTAGGTTTTATCTGGAACAGCATTCTCCTCTCAGGGAGCACAGCAACATTGGCCTTGCTCGTTGGAACGCCCTTGGCCTATTTAGCCTGCCGAAAGCCGACTCGCTTGAATATGCTCTGCCTTCAAGGAGCCTACTCTGGCTATGTCTTACCAGGTCCAGTGGCGGCATTGGCTTTACTGGTGTTAATTTCTCAAATGGTTCCCGTGCTCTATGGCACAACCGTGATCTTGGTTGTCGCATATCTCATCCATTTCCTCCCAGCAGGCTTACAAGCCATGGAATCGGCCCTTCACCAGGTGAATCCAAATGTCGAAGAAGCCGCACGAAACCTTGGCGCACGCGCGGTACGAACATTCCGGGTGATTACACTCCCACTCGTGAAAGGAGGGTTTCTCGGCGCATGGATTCTGGTCTTTATCCAATGCATGAAGGAGCTGCCAGCCACTCTCTTGCTGCGTCCGGTGGGGTTCGATACACTGGCCATTCGCGTGTGGCTAGAGGCCAGCGAAGAATTGTTTCAACTCGCAGCACCTCCAGCCTTATTGATCATCATCGTGTCCATTCCCGTTGTCATCTTGTTAACTCGAAGGACAGGAAGCCTATCCTGAAAGAACATTATGGGAGCATTCGTCCATGAACATGCGCCGGAAGCCTTGAACCCCGATCGGCGTCCCACACCATCAACGACTCGAACCGTTCTTGATTGTTGCACCGTAACCTGTGCGTATGGGCTGACCAAATCGGCCATTCGTGATGTCTCCTTTTCTATGCAACAGGGTGACATCCTCTGTTTACTGGGGCCATCGGGGTGCGGAAAAACGACAACCCTGCGGGCAATTGCAGGATTTGAACGAGCCGTATATGGAGAAATTTTTATCAACGGACGGCTCATGTCGAGTGCGCAGGTTCACCTCCCCCCGGAACAACGACATGTCGGGATGGTCTTTCAAGAATATGCCCTGTTTCCTCATCTGCGGGTGGAAGAGAATATTGCTTTTGGATTGACCAATCTTTCCTCATCTGAACGCCGCGCGCAGGTTCAGGCCATGCTCTCCATCATTGGCTTGAGTGGATTAGAAAAACGGTATCCACATGAATTGTCGGGTGGTCAGCAGCAGCGAGTTGCGTTAGCCCGAGCATTAGCGCCCAAGCCGGTCATGTTGTTATTAGATGAACCATTTAGCAATTTAGACCCGGACATGACGGTCAAAATGCGTGAAGAATTGCTACAACTTTTAAAAGGTACACAGACCACATCTATCTTGGTAACCCATGATCATGAGGAAGCTTTTGCCATCGCCGACCGCATTGCCGTTTTCCAAGACGGGCAGATTGTTCAAATTGATACACCTGAGAACATCTATCACCTTCCGACTTCTCCGTTTGTTGCGGAATTTGTCGGGCAAGCCGATTTTCTTCCTGGCTCTCTTCAGCAAGGCGTGGCAAGCACAGAAGTGGGCGAATTTCCCAAACCCGCGCATTACAACGGACAGGCTCATGTTCAAGTATTAGTGCGTCCAGATGATATTCGGATTACGGCGGTCGGGACAGGAGAGGCATGCATTGAAGCCAGACAGTTTCGTGGATCAGAAAACGTCTACAGGATTCGGCTACCATCTGGAAGACAGATTCATTGCAGCGAGCCCTCAACAGCCGTGTATCCCCTTCATGCGCTGGTAGAATTAGAAGTGATTGCCACGCACACCGTGTTATTTGAACATAACGAATAGTTATGACGGTAACAATCCAATTGTATTGACTAAACCCCTAATGGGTTCAGCGGATGAAGGCCTCCTTTATAGAATATCATTCACAGAAGGGCCTCGTTCCTTATATAATGACTTTGTATGTCTCTATGTAACGTTTTTTCGATAGCTGTAATAGTGGTCTCTACCTAACAGGGAAAGGAGGAGTAACGTATGAATCAGAGAACATTGACAATGGGATTGAAAACTTTCACGTTTCTTTTAGGAAGTCTGTTGTTTGTATGTGGCGGTAGTTTGGGGACAGTCTCTGCCTCAGGCTATGATGCCGATGCCCACCATGGAGGATCTTCTCACCACAAAAGTGATGTACATAAAGACAGTCATCATGGGAGTAGCACATCCGGACATGAAATGGGACACCATGGGAAAGGCGGCAAAGGCCATGGTTCCAGCCATTCCGGAATGACAGGACATGCCGGTCACGGGAATAAGCATGGTGGAGGTGCCCATCAGAATGCGAGTCATTTTATTAAGCATGTACTGAAATTCAAAGAGGGCATGGCTATTACAGAAAGCCAAGCACAACAACTCAACGGCATCAATGCAAACTTTAAAAGAACCAAAATTCAAACAGAGGCTGATGTCAAATTGGCTAATCTGGATTTACACGAATTACTGAAAAATGAACAAGCTGATCTGTCGGCCATTGAATCCAAACTTAAAAAAGTCCATATGCTCAAAGCGGATCTCTATATGGCTTCAATCAAAGCTAAGCGAGAGGCCAAGGCTGTTCTGACAGATGAACAGAGAAAACGCATGAAGGCGGTTCATGATCGGATCAAAGCCTATGGATCGAAGATGAAACAATCTGGCCATCCCGGGGGATACCCTCACCATTCCAAAGAGAAAGAAAAGTCCTAAATTCTTTGCGTACGGCTGGGGAAAATAAAAAGACATAGCGTCCTCTCGCCTAGAAGAGAGGACGCGCCTCTGGCAGAAAAGTTTTTGAAAATCAAAGGACAGTAGAAATCATCACATGCAACAATTGGCGCGCCCGGCAGAAATCGAACCTGCGGGGAAAATTCTTCCTAGCAGCAGATTAAACGCCGCTACTCATGAGGAGTTGGACAGTTTTGTGAGGACAGGAGTAGACCAGGGGGGCACCTATCCGTAAAGCCACAATCCAGTCGCAACCGATGGATTGCACGTTGTCGACCACTCCCATCCCACTAATAGAGAAAGTCAGACAATATCCAAGGCAGGCCATAAAACAGCTCAACAGCGCCTTTTCTCTCCTCACATCCTGATTGGGGGCTTTAGGTCCTCAGTATCTTGCCTATGCCCACCCTCTGAACGAAGTGGGCAGTCAAAACCATCGGCAGCTTCAATCTTATTAAAATGTTACCAGCCAGCAAACTTCAATCCGACGGCTTAGAAAGAGAACCCTACTAATTCTGCCAGAGACTCGCACTGTCGGTAATCTGAAAAAAGGGCGAAAGAATGTCCAGCTTTCTATCTCATGTTTGTCTCTCTGACCAACAATCTGGACACTAATCGAGAACCAGGCATGTGCCCGCTTTCCCCGCAATGGCACGGGCCATGTTGGGAGGATTAGTGATGATGCCGGTGGCGCCACCATCCTCGATGTAACTGATCAAGGCACTGATCTTTGGCTCCATGCTGCCCTTACCGAATTGTCCTTGGGCACGATAGTCCTGAGCTTCTCTGAGCGTTATACTGTCGAGCCAGCGCTCGTCAGGTGTATTGAAATTAACAGCCACTTTCTCCACGCTGGTACAGATCAGCAGCATGTCGGCCCTCAACTGTCTGGCTAATAGGCTAGAGGCAAGATCTTTGTCGATAACCGCTTCTGCACCTTCCAGCGCACCGCTCTCGTTTTCGTAGACTGGAATACCTCCACCGCCGCAAGCAACCACCACATAGCCATCGTCGACCAGATGGCGGATTGCTTTTATCTCAATGATCTCTCGTGGTAAGGGTGAAGGCACAACCCGACGCCAGCCACGACCTGAATCCTCTCTTACTTGCCAATTTTGCAGCGCTCCCAACTTGCGGGCAGTGTTCTCGTCCATATAAGAGCCAATTGGTTTAGTTGGGTCTCCAAAAGCCGGATCATTCCGGTCGACCAGGACCTGGGTGACCATCGTAATGACCTCCCGTCTGATGCCACGGCAGCGGAACTCATTGTGCAAGGCACGCTGAAACATATAGCCAATAGCACCTTGGGTATCAGCGCTGGCATAGTCCATTGGCACTGGCGGCACTTCGCTGAGAGCAATCTCCGATCTCCGCAAGATAAAGCCCACTTGCGGCCCATTGCCGTGGGCCACAACAATGTTCCAGCCGGCTTCTGCGATATCCGCAATGTAGCGGGAGGTGCGTGCTGCCGCCTCAGCCTGGTCGGGAATGGCATTGTGACCTTCATCGACGATTAGAGCATTGCCGCCGATTGCAACAATCGCAAGCTTGTTGTTTGCTGACATATCCAGCGTCTCCTTACTATTCAAACCAGCTTGGCAATTCATCCGCAAGCACGGCTACCGCCTGATTAAAGCATGCGATTGGTGCAGAAGTGATACCGGCACCGATTTGCCCGATGCCCGCTTCCTTATGTGCAATACCGGTATTAATGAGTGGTTCGATACCGGTATCGACCACTCTACGGACATCAATACCGGCCGGCGTGGCGGTAAAATCGAACGCCGGCAACGTAAAGGCCCCATTGCAGCCGAGCGTGATGTTGGCCATCTCTCGAGAATGAGCGATGGCATCGTGCGGGGTGCCGCCGACAAATTGGACGATGGCCGGCGCTGCCGCCATAGCAAAACCTCCAAGACCAGCGGTTTCCGTGATCGAGCTGTCGCCAAGGTCAGGTGCCGCATCGCTCAGCGAATAACCTGGGAAGTACAGACCGTTAACAACAGGTGCCCTTGTTGTAAACCAGCGCTCTCCAAGACCACTGAGCCGGATACCGAACATGACCCCATTACGGGCCATTGCCGTGACCATGCTGCTATGCGGGACGCCGGATGCCGCATCCAACATTGCTTTGCAGGCCGCCATGGACAGATTCAGGAAGAAATGATCGTTGTCGGCTATAAACCTTGCCACGGCGGCAAAATCAGCGCTCGATACCCCGGCCTCCAAAGCTGTCGGAATTAGCTTGCGTAATAACAGAGAAGAGGCAGCGACGTTTCGGTTGTGCACTTCGTCCCCCATGTGAAGGGCTTGTGCCATCAACGGCTTCAGTTCGAGACCACCGAGCTTTTCCACTACCTTTTTCAACACCGGCCCTAAGACGTCAGTCATCCATCGCAGCCGCTCGATCACATCAGGCCCATTAGCGCCAAATCGCAAGACCTTACCTAAGCCTTCGTTCATGTTGCAGTAGGCGCGGTTGCCCTGTTCTTGGTTTCTCACAATCCATACTGGCATTGAGGGACTGATGACACCGGCCATAGGCCCGACGGCATTGTGGTGATGGGTGGGCGCAAAACAGACATCACCGTTCTTCGCAAGCATGCGAGCCGCTTTGATGTCATTGGCCCAACCTTCAAGCAGAATTGCCCCGATGATTGCTCCTTGGACTGGACCACACATGTCTTCCCAAGAAATCGGTGGGCCAGAGTACAGGATCATCCGGCCATTGAAACCTGGCAGTTCCTCCCCTGCGATGCCCACACCTTCCAGTACCGGTTGAGCTGAAAGATAAGCCTGATAAGCTCTTTCATTGGCTGTTTCTACCAGAGGATGATTGATTAAAGTGGCCAATTTCCATCCAACCTCCGGATCGCTGTCGGCAGGAGGACGCCACTGGAGATCAAGTGATCTACCGCCAGCCTTACGAATATTGTCACCAAACGAAGTTAGGCCAACATTGACGATTTCGAGGTTCTCGCTGAACAACCCAATCATCGCACTTTCCCCTTGGACGATTGTTGTGTTGACTTTTGGCCAGCGGCCGAAGCGATCGCTGCAGCCTGATACACTGCCTGCGCATTGCTTTGTGCTAGAACGACCCCAGCTTCGCGCAGTCTAGCTTCCTGAAGAGACAACTCCTGCGGATCACCGTTTGTGCCGCAAATTTGAGCAACGAAGCTGACGTAACGGCCATTGTTAGTTGCCTCGGCCTGGGCTGTGCGGATCACCGGAACCATTTCCGCGGTTGGATCATCATTCGAGCCATATCCCAGAACGACGTCCAAGAGGATCACGGCGACTTCCGGATCGGCCGCTTCGCTAACAATGCGTTCGTTGCGCAGACCCTGATCAATCATCGGATGGGGCCGACCACGGGTGAAAATGTCATCACCGAGATCGATGACCGTGTGCTGAAAGCTACTCCAGGCATCGCGTAGTACCAATTCGGCCTGTAATGGTGTACTCGAGTAAACCGAGCCAATTTCATCACGTAGTAATACCAATGCTTCGTAACAAAAGGTACCACCGCTATAGAGGCCGCGGATATATTTCTGGCCTTTGCTGAACTTGGAGGCTTCGCGTTGCACCAGTGTCTTGCCGATGGATTTCTGACAAGCCTTTGGAGTTGCACCATTAACCAGAGCCACTGCCATATGCGCGGCATCCTCCAGCGTTCTTGCAGCGTGAACATTGTTCCGCTGGACGTCTTTTGTCTCAGACCCCAGAAAATTGGCAACGATTGGCTTGCCGCAACGTGCGGCAGCGGCAAGGACTCTTTCCGCAACATCAGGTGCGGGAGGCTTCGATACCAGCACAATGATCTTGGTTTCAGGGTCTGCGGCCAACGCCTCAATCCCTTGCAACATAGTGATGCCGCCTATGTCCTGGCTCAAATCGTGGCTACCTGTACCAATCGCCTGGGAAATGCCTTTTCCCAAACGCTCAATCAGACAGGTGACCTGTTGCAGACCAGTACCGGAAGCCGCGACAAGGCCAATTTCACCCCGATGAACAACATTTGCAAAGCCAAGCGGAATCCCATTGATGATGGCCGTCCCGCAATCAGGGCCCATGACCATAAGATCATGATCACGTGCATAGTTCTTGAGCATTTTCTCTTGTTCTCTCGACACATTATCGGAAAACATCATCACATGAAGACCAAGACGTAGTGCTTTCATCGCCTCCCCAGCGGCATAGACTCCAGGGGTCGATATCAGAGCCAGGTTGGACGCCGGCGCCTCACGCATGGCCATATCGATGCTTCGTGGCGGTTTCTGGGCAACCTCACCATCTTCGTGGCGGTCGGTTGTATTGAGCAAGAACTCTGCTTCTCCCATGGCCTTTTTCAGTCCCTCGTCCTCGCCACGAATGACGATCAACAGATCGTTTGGTCGTGGCTCGACCTTATGCTCCAGCAGTCCGGTATCGTGCAGTAGCTTGATGTTCGCCTCTGTCGCCATCACAGCAGCTGCCTGTTCGATACCTTTTTGTGAGCTCAGCCTGGCTGATAATTGCATCAGAGCAACTGAGTCCCGGTAATAGTTGGCGAGAAACCTTTCCAATATCGGCATTATACAAATCCAAATTCCAGCAGTTATTGGTCAAACCACCGATGCACCATAGGTGGCAACCGTTCAACCCAAGTGACCAATCCCAACAGGCAACCCAAGACGCCTTCGCGTCCAGAAGAGGAACCAACACAGAGTGCCTGCCTGGTGTGGCAACGAACCTCCGCAGTGGACCGGCCATGGGAAATCGAAGCAAGCAGATTGGTGATGGTCTCACTGAAAGCACCTGCACAGGCCTGTTCCAAATAAACACGACTGATATCGCTGGTTGCATGTGCCCGGCCAGCCACCACACGTACGATCGTGGAGTGTCCGGCCAGCTGCCTTTCCGATTGTGCCGCACTGTATATTCCGGCCAGGTATCCAACCAGCAAGTCATCGCCGCTGGGGGTTAAGCCGCAGCCGCAGCCTACCATTCCCTCTGCAATATGTGTGGCAGCCATTAGTTGATTGCGCCGCACAGCATGGATCAGACGTTGAAGATTGTCTGTAGCGTTACTGGAAACATATTGAGTGGTGACATCGTGATTATCAATTGGCACCGCCGCTTGGGCTCGTTGCAAAGCCTCCCATGCTGTTTGCCAGGCCTGTTGAATGTTTCGCTGCTTCCAATCGATAGGTTCGAAACCGTGGTTTGAACACCAGATCTCTCCTTTCAAAAGATTGGCCTCGAGACTCTCTCCTTGGAACCGGAGAATGCCGGCTCGGCATCCCACAGTTTGTCCAGCACGAATTCGATCAAGAAAGGAAAACTTTGACGGTGTCGCTAAACGAATTCCATGTGGCACACAGCCCATATCGCGGCTGAGTAACGACAACATGTCATCATCAGCCAGCATGATGTTGCAGGCATTGCGAAAGACGCTGTGGACCTGTCCGGAAAATCGATCGCGCCGAGCGTGTGAGCCCGCTACGATGGCATTGACACAAATCATTCCATCCTCGCTTCCAGCAACGGCTCGATTCAACTCACCGCCTTGATCTTGTCGAGACGACAGAGGACATTAACCACTTCTTGCGAATCCGTGACCCAACCGAAGATCCCGCCTTGCGCCTTGATCATTTCGAGCCCAACGCGTTGAAATTCTGGGAAGTAGGATCCGACACAATCAGAGATCACCAGGCACTCGTACCCGCGATCATTGGCCTGGCGCACGGTGGTGTGCACACAGACTTCGGTCGTCACGCCGCAGACGATCAAGGTAGCGATTTTGTTATTCTGAAGGATAAGCTGCAAATCAGTTTTGTAAAAGGACCCCTTGCCAGGCTTATCGATCACCGGTTCTCCCGCCGCAGGGTAGAGTTCAGGAATAATATCGTGGCCATGTTCGCCTCTGATCAGAACACGACCCATCGGACCCTGATCGCCAATTCCAACTTTGAGCTTGCCGCGCGCCAGTTTTGCTGGTGGCGCATCGGCCAGGTCCGGTCGATGGCCTTCACGGGTATGAATCACGACCATACCGATATGACGGGCAGCCTCGAGCACGCATTTGCAAGGCTCAATGGTGCTGCGTAATAACGACACGTCGTTGCCAAGCATTTCGCCGAACCCCCCAGGCTCTAGGAAATCCCGTTGCATGTCGATAATCAACAACGCTGTGGTTGCAGGATCAAACTGCAGCGGATAGGGCTCTGCATTGAAGCTGCTCTGGCTCATCCGTGCCTCATCTCCGACCGTCGTTTCCAAGCATAATCTCTTTTTGAGGAACTTCGGCTATCGAATCTCTTTGTCTTTACTCGAAACGTAAGCACGCCAGTCGCCGAAATGCGAAATATCCTGATGCTGGTCTTCGGCCAATTCGCGTGGATACAGGATACCGTTCACAATACGTCCGTCGTCGAGCTTGACCGGACCGCAATAAAGATTAGGCGGCTCGCCCTCCTCGACCCGGCACCAGATCTCATCACTCATCCGATATAGTTCTCCAACCACCGAGAACCCACCACTCTCAACTTCAAACATACCTGGATGGCGATCTCCAATCGAATAGATGCGATAGATAGGAGCCGTACGAAACTCACCAAGAAATTCTGCGCCATCCAGGTTGCCGTGTAACGCGAGACCTCGCATGAGCGTACCGTTGACGAACAGTTCGAATGCCATGTTTTTCGTAGCTCTCTAGTAAAACGCCGGTTGATCAATGCCGTTTTCTGTCATGCGTAAGGAGGCATCGGCAGATGCAGCTAATACGGGTGGTACGCGTGAGAAGCTCGCCACTCCTGGAACAGTTGCTGGCATTCCTGCTTCAGAACTCCTGGAACCAGATTGACATTGCTCTTGCCGATTCGAAGCAGCTCTTTGGCAGGAAGAGTCAGTTCATTGAAACCTATCGCGGTCGCGTCATCAATGGTAGATCCATAGTAGACGGTTTCTACTCGTGCCCAGTGGAGTGCTGCTATGCACATGGGGCAGGGTTCACATGTACTGGCCACTAGGGCACCGGTGAGGTGAATGTTGCCAACGTTCCGACACGCTTCGCGCAAGGCTACAATCTCTGCATGAGCCGTGATGTCCGTAGAGGCAAGTACATGGTTGTGTGCAACGGCAACGACCTTTCTGCCTATACGAATCGCACATCCGAAAGGACTCTGCCCCTGGGAGATACCTTCCCAAGCTGCTTTGAGGGCAAGTTGCATGAGTGATTCTGCTTCGGTCACAAGACACTCTCCCTTGCTAAACTTTCTGTATTCTGTCACGCCTTAGCGTTAAATTGCTGCCTGTCTTGGAGAAAAAAGGAACGGTAAAATGAGTCATTGAATTGCCAACCTAGGTGACAGAAAACAGCCTTGTCTTGTCTCAGGACAAGTAGATATGACCAATGAAAAAGGCTTTGTCTTGAGCCCTCAGGTTTCCATCATCTCCAAGCGGGTATCAAACTCATGGCCGCACTGAACACAACGAATACAGTCTGACCCCACCATGGTCTCATCATCCCGAATTCCCATACCTCCGCAATCGGGACATCGGGTTAACTGGATCTTCTGATCATCCACGGTCTCGTACCGTGTTCCACGGAAGCAATACACTGGTTGGCCATCAAGAACCCAAGGATTTCCGGCTTTATCAACCACCGGCAAGGCAATGTAATGACGAGCCGCATAGGCCTCCTGCTCCTTTCGGGTCGGAAGGCCGTCTTGAACCAGTTTCCCTGTTTTCAATTCGTAGAGGCCGCCATCTTTGGGTATGACTTTTGTAGGTCCCATCTTCTACCTCCTGGTAAGGGGAGCCAGATGTTACACTGAAAACTCGAGGATGAATTATGACATAGCCAAACTTCTAAAGGGGAGTCCCTCAGCAAGCCTGGGTACAGTGTTCTAAGCCCGCCAAGTAAAGTACGCTAAGAGATCCCCAACGGAAATAATGCCAACCACTTTTCCTGTTTCGCGCACCACGAGATGTCTCACACCAAGATCCCTCATTTTATCCTGCGCATCCAGAAGCGTCTGGGTCGTATCGATGCTATTCAGGGGAGTTGTCATGATACTCTCCACCGTCGTGTTCTCTAAATCTTTCCGCTCGGCCACAGCCTTTCGCACCAGTTCTCTATCAGTCACACTGCCAATGAGTTCTCCACCTTTTTCGATAAAGAGAGCGCCCACTCGTTCATCACGCATTTTTTTGGCAGTGTCGGCGATTGACGTCTCGCAAGGAATTTTCTTAAGGTTTTTACTCATGACTTCTGTGATCGAAACCATGATCTGGCCCTCCTTCCTCGTTGAGATGAGTAACTAGCCATTCTCGTTTCCTATAGGATCCAGGCCCTTTGCCTCTCTGTATTGCCTTGCCCCAGCGGACCAGAAAATATCATACATTTCGACCTGCTCCCGCCAGCTCATGATGGCTTTGTCACCGTGCGGCCTCGATACAGTTGCCCACGGATACCAATCCGGTGTATGTCCACAACGTGGTTCTCCCAATCAATTGAATAGAGAATGCGCCACGCCCCGACCGCGTACTGGGCAATGCCAGGTAAATCCGCGTCCAGGGGCTCGTGTCGAAGATTCTCGACATTGGAGGCTAGCCACTTCGTCTTATCAAAAAGACGCTGTGCCATGCCCTTCTCGGTAGCCAGAAGGTCATCAATCACTGAAGGCAGGTAGGCGACACGATACCAAGCCATGCCACGTCACCAATGCAGGCCCAGTTTTTCAGCTATTTCGTCTCCGGTGACCCGTTCCGAGGAGGCCAGGGACTGCTTCAACCGGGCACGGACGGTCTCATCCAGGGGTAGGCCCAGATCAGGATCACCCAACAGCTCACACAGACGATCGTCCACTATGCCATTGACAAGCTCTTTAAATTCCTTCAGAGAAAGATCGGAAAGATTCATTGTGCAGGCTCCCATTACTTGGGAGAATACGCCCGTTGTGGATAGTCAGCGAATGAATTGCCCGGTGATCATACGGAGGAAACGCGGCCAAAAGCAATGTGGCAGAACAACTCAGGGGCGGTTAAGAAAACGGAGAGTGGCTATATGAAGGAACGATGAAACGATGCAAGCCCATGTAGAATTTTTTGATTTACGAAAGGAGCGATCGTCATGAACACGCCCGGCCATCTCCATGCGATTACCATTGAGAAAAATCCGAATCGCATAAAAGTGACGTTTAATAGGACGGTGATTGCCGATACCCGACAAGCGTTAATACTTCGTGAAGGCCTGTTGCCACCAGTGAACTATATACCACGGGAAAATGTGTACATTTCTTACTTTCAAAGGACGAGTCACACTACGCGCTATCCGTTGAAAGGTGACGCATCATACTTTACCGTCAGTGTGGAAGATCGAATCGCCGAGAACGCGGTCTGGACCTACGAAACCTCGTTCTCCTCCGTGGCCGACATTAAAAATCACGTCGTCTTTTATCCAGAAAAAATGAATGCGATCGAAGGACCTCCTCATGAAGGATAGAGAAGATGAATGATAATCGAGATGCAGATAACAAAAGATTTGACTCTTAACTGTCTAACTCTGACAAACCGAACCTCTCATGGAAATGTGGCACTGCACAACCTAATTTGTTTTCCTATTACGATCTGTTATGGATTAATGATGGAACTACGGCTGGCGGTTTCACCGGACCTGAGGAACATTTCCCCAAAAAATTACAACTCTTTTTGACTACCTCTTTTCGATACTCCATCTGCATAATCAACTAGGATGCCTTCCGTTAAACAAAAAATCGTAGCAGCAATGCTTAAGACAAAAACAACATAATTACTAACAAGGATCAACTTAGCGCGGCGTATGGATGGCTCTTTCCAGACCTTGTTTCGATCCTTTAATGAAACATCCTTAATAAGATCGCTCTTTGAGCCGATATTTTCTGTTTTCATGTATTCTGCGTACTCCTCGGTCATTTTAGTCCCTGCCATATACTTGGCTTCACTGCCTTCGGGAAAATTAAAGGAAAGTCGGTCGTGGTTCCAAAAGTAAGTCATAGAGGCTACTATGGATCCAACAAAAAATACCGTAGCGGCTGTGAGCCACCTCTGCTTAAATTTTGATCTTTCTTGATTCTTCGTTATGGCTGAAATAAAAAGGAAGAGACAAAGTGTTAGCACAGAAGCTAAACCCACCGAGAAATGGGTACCTGCCTCTTCTGGCGGGGCAATCCTCTTAAAAACCCCCCCAAACGCGGCTAGTAAAAAACTAACAATCCCAATGGCTTTAGCTAACACGTTCTTTGAGGGCATGTCCCTTACCTACTCATTCACAATTAAATCAGTTTTATAGGTATCCTTGTTTCCCCGCTTGATGACCTCCACGGGTTTGGGATTGATATCCTCTTTTTTACCTCCAGGCTGACCCGTCCAAAAAAATAATTTGCTTCCGGAAGTGAAGCGGTAGCCGGAGAACTCACGTGTTCAAATTGTTGCACCTCATCTTTGTCAAGCTCGGTTGAACTAGTCCTCCATATGAATTTCGTAACATAATACACAATGCGCGGCTCAATAACCTTACCTTCTTTATTTATCGTCCGCACTTCCACATCAACGAGGGGGGGAATGGAAGATACATTCCACCGTCCCCTTTTTCCTCCATAAGGCCAGCTATCCTCCCTTTTGTTTCCTCAGCAAGCATGTAGATAGCATCAGCCTGTTCACTTGTAATTCTTCGCTGCTCGGTGATAGCGTCTCTGAGAATGCGATTGAGCATCGCTATTTCGGCATTAAACTGTAATATTGCCTTTTTATTCAGAGGTCTAATTCTCCTTTCCATTACTTTTTTGACGAGACCTACAGACTGCCTGAAATTGTTTACTGACAGAAACACTCTTTCTCTGTCTTCAGAAGACTCGAACTTTTCTATTCCGACTTTTGACAGATTTTGCTTAAAACCTTCAAGTGTTTTTACTCGTCTCCAGAATTCTTTTTTTAGTTGATGATCGGTCGTGAGCCTAACCAACTTCCCCTCCTCGAGAGACTTGCTTAATTGTTCTCCACCCTCAATCTTTGGAACAACGAGTTCTGAATTCGACAAGAGCGTCTTTTCATCTAATCCCGGATTAAGGCTGTAGAGTAAACCAATGGATTCCCCATCTGCTTCAATCCTCAAACGCTTCTCAAGGAGTGTTTGAATATTCTCGCCCTTTTTCAGCGTGACGGTCTGCGAGGTTAATTTAATCTTCGTCGCATCAAGTGGCACAGAAGAATGATCGTGGGGATTTATTAATCGAAAAGACAGGTCTGAGCCCAAGACATCTTCCGCATGTAGGGATTCCCCAAGGGAGAGTAATGTAAGGGACCATATAAGAAACGTTATGAGAAGTGTCACTATCAAAGGTTTTAGGGCTTCTCGCATAACTCAACCTCACAGATTCAGTCCCTGGGTTTGTTGTTGCTCTCATACATGTTCTTCATTCTTTTCTTGTTAATACCAGTTCCTTATGAATATATCCGCGGCGTTTTATAAAATCGAAAAGCTTCGGTTTCTGAGGCCCAGCAGTTTGGTTATCTGGTACCACTTCTTGGTACAGCTTGGGAACCCGGCGTTCCGCATAACGCAAGATATCCTGAAGCGTGAACCTCCCGTCTTGAACTGCTTTTCCTTGTTCAATCCCCTCTTTGACGAGCGCATAAGTCAGGAGACTGTATCCCCGTGCCCACGCGCTGTCCTTCGCCTGGGTCGCGGTTAGTACTGGCATTTGTTTATCGTAGGCAAGTTGCCCTAATCCTCTGCTCCCCATGGGACCTGGCTTGAATCCTTTGCCCTCCACTGCCGCCGCATAACATGCATCAATGATTAACACCATCTGCTCGGACTCCATTTCGCCCAACCAGAGAGCAAGCTCTTGACTTGAGATCGCGCGGCTCAACAGCTTGTTCGTCACTTGCTTTCCGCTATCTCGACCAAGGTCATAGGGTAGTAAGTAAAACTCACCATGCTTATCGGTAATGCCGTGAGTCGAAAAAGAAATGATGACTAAATCCTCAGGGCGGACTTTTTGAATTATAGTTTTATATTGGTCCGGAAATTCAAACAAGCGCTTCGAATCTTCTCGCTTACCGAGCAACCAACCAAACACGGTTCGAATGTTCTCTTTGGTGGGAAGGATAGGCGGTGGCCGGTCTTTGAAGTCTGCCTGGTCATCTTCAAAATCGGGATTCGAGTGGTTTGTAATCAGGGGAATTGCAACGACCTTATCGAATTGGTTCGATTGTTTAAGATACTTCGTTAAAGTGTCTCTCGTAATTTCCGCATCATCGGATGCAAACGCCAGACGCCATGGAAGGGCTTCATTGTCCCCCACACCCACTGTTATCACATAGGCCTTTCGCTTGACAGGTTTCAATTCAAACGGGGATATGTTGATAGACCGTGTAACCGTCGGACTCTTGACTCGATCCTTGTTGAACGCATAGGCTGAAAACTCAGTTTCTGTATACTCAAGAGAAAAGGCTACATTCTTAACCTTTCCGGTAATACCTGCGTACTGACGTACCTGGGCACCGCTGGCACGATTCCATAACCGGACGCTCTTGTCTTCGCTCCCCGTGAGCACGTAACGGCCATCTGGAGACATCGCCACTGCGGTGATGGCCTCCGTGTGGCCTATAAACCGTCGGACCTCAACAGCTTTATGTCGACTATCAAAAAATTTCGTATTAAGTCCAGCTAAATCCCAGAGTATTGCGCTTTCATCATCGCTGCCTGTCACAACGTATGGTTCATTTGGTGCGTAGAATATAGATCTCACGCTCCCGGAGTGTCCGACGAGGTGGTATTTTTGCTCATCGTATGGTCTTCGATCCCAATTCCAGATCCGGACAATTCCATCGGCGTGGCTTGTGATATTCCAACCGAACCCCGGACCATTGCCAAAGACCTCTATCCCAGGGTATTCCATGTGATCAATTTCCGCACCCGTCTCCACGTTCCAAGAGCGAATAGTGCCATCCTGGCTTGCAGTCAGCAATGTTCCCCCTGTTAAGAACGTGGCAGCTGATATATTCCCCCTACGACGTTTAAGGGTATGGTGTTCTGTAATTGCCATTGTATCCCAGACCTTCATCACACCATCTGAGCTGGCACTAAAGACAAAGCGCCCGTCTAGGGAAATAGCAGAGGCATTGAGTGTGGCACCAGGTGGGGAGAATGTATGGACCGGAACACCGGTCGAGGCTTCCCAAGACATGATATTGCCATTAGTACTGACAGCAATTACCTGGTTGCGACCTGTTCTGCGTGGAATTCCTAGAGCAAATTTTTTTTTGGCTTTCCCGGTTGGGTCCAACTTAATTTGGGTGGCTCGACGCCAAGCCTCAAGTTTTCTTTGCCTTCCAGCTTCCGGAGCAAGGAATGGTTTTTTGTCTGTGCCGCCCCACTGTGCCACGAGATAGCCATCCCGGAACAGCCGCAGTCCATGAACACCCGAATCTTTCAGGATAGGAGATTCTCGTCCAAGAAAAGTTTGGGTAACATTTTGTACCTGCACCTCGACTTCGACAACGGACATCCCAGATTGCTCGCGAACTGATTCGAGCCGAGTAATTTCGACTTTCGGTTGCGCTCGATTCAGCGTCAGAATGTCACGTATAGCTGGCAAAGGATCTCCTGCAAGTAGCTTAGGCAAAAGACGTGGTTCGTAGAATTCCTGCATGAAAAGTTCTAGTGCCAATGGTTTAAAAGGATCATCTGGCAGCACCCAATGTAGCCCTGGGACATTACCTAGATTATTCGTATCAAATCGCCCGTCCGGTGAAATAACAATCCAGCTTGCGTCCAGTGAGGAGACCAGTCGGCAAAGCTCTTTTCCTTTGGCCACTTGCCACAATCTTGCAGTGCCGTCGTCACCGCCCGTAACTATTAATTGACCACTAGGGGAAAAATCCACAGATCTTACCGGACCCCAGTGGCCATTAAACTGATAAACCTGCTTTGCCGTCGAAACCTCCCAAACACGGGCGGTACCATCGTTACTGCCGGTTACCAACCAAAGACCGTTCGGAGAAAAGGCGAGGTCTCGCACAACTTCTTGGTGCCCCTTAAACCGCCTGATTGCTTTTTTGTCGATGACGTCCAAAAGAACCGCATCACCGTTATCGAGCCCTACCGCAATAAAACGTCCTTTGGGAGAAACTGCCAAAGATTCGATCCCTTCTGGGTAACTCCTGAACCCGGGTAGTAATTTCCCAGCAGAAAGATCCCAAATATCGAGTTCGAACTTTGTGCCAATGAAAACTTGTGAACCATCTGCGGAAAACTTAGCATCCCATACGTCAACTTCACCCTTTGCGGGTTCGACAGTCTTAATAACTTCGCCTTTGGAAACATCCCAAAGAAACACACGGCCCATGCTGCCAATCACAGCTCTTTGGCCATCAGGTGATAAATCTGCATCCCAAAGCCAATTCGTACGGTTGTCTTCAAACTTAACCCGGAAGAACTGTTTTTCAACCCCACTGGCCACATCCCAAACTCTCAAGGTGCCTGCCCTACCTCCTGTTGCCAGATGACGTCCGTCTGGGAAAAACTTTGCCGAGTTTACTAAGCCTACGTGACCTTTGAACCGATGCAGCGCTTTGCCACTCCCAAGATCCCACAACCGGGCAGTAGAATCTTGAAGTCCTGTCACCAAGTGTCGTCCATCTGGAGAAAAAGCCACAGTACGCACAGGTCCTGCACCACCTTCTAACCATTGAATCGGCTCTTTTCTATATTTAACATCCAAAATCCCGGCCCAAACATTATAAATCCCACCACCAGCAAGCAGAAATCGGCTATCTTGCGAAATAGCTATATCCCTCGGTTTAAGTTCTGTGAACTCATGGATCAGTTTTTGCTTGTCAAAATCCCATATTCTGATACCAAATTCTCCTCCGACTGCCAGGAAGCGCCCATCTGGCGAAAACGTAACTGTCCTAATTCTACTTCCATCTCCTATTACCAGGTCATCCTCTAGGCTTTCGCTGTGTGACTTGTGTTCCAGTGAGCCCATGAAGCTAGGCGGGATACTAGATAGATCCCAAATGTCCAATTTGTAGGGTACGGGAGAACGACCTGCTTTAATGTAAAGTTTAGCGATTACTGCATAACGCCCATCTGGGGAGAAGGCCACCGGCGGCGGTTTATATCCTGTAGATATTTTATCTCCAAATTCATTGTACTTTGATGTCCAGCGATTTGTGACTATTAATTGTTTGCCAAATTGCTGCAACTCTCTACCAGTGGTAGCATCCCAAAGTCGTGCAGTTCCATCTGTGCTCCCTGATAAAATCAGTCTACCTTTTGAGGAAAGTGCAACAAATTTAACGGTTTCATTATGGCCTCTAAATATCCGTAGCTCTTTCCCATTTGCAACTTCCCAGAGGCGGACGCTCTCATCTGCACTACCTGTTACCGCAAAGCGACCATCTGGCGAAAAATCAACGGCATGGACATCGTCCGAATGGCCCTCAAACCGCCTTAGCATCTTGCCAGTCGCGGCATCCCAGAGACGCGCTATCTTGTCCTCGTGAGCCGTCAAAATCCAGCGTTTATTGGGGGAGAGGGCGACATCATTAATCGCTCCTCCTGCAGTAGCGAAAATGCGAAGCAACTTTCCGCTGCCCCTGTCCCAGAGTCTAGCCGTTCCATCCTCACTACCAGTCAAAGCCAGACCACCATCCGATGAAATAGCAACCCCCGTAATAAAAGAATAATGGCCTAATTGGGGTACAAGGCTCGGTTGGACAGAAGATGCAGCAGAATGGAGGAAAGGGGCTGTCTTCTGTGGCTCCATTCCTTGTTGATGGTAACCAGGTTGATTGGCTAACAAATCCTCTGAATAAATGAGGAAAGGGAGAAAAACTAATATCAAGATGATTCGCATCGTCTATAACCCCTTCAGCAATAACCAACCAGGATGAACTTCCTTTCTAAATCTGCGCAGTGAATTGAGAGTGAAATTCGGATTAGCCATGAGTATTGACTTAGTAGGTAACGACATCTGAAGCAAACAGTTTCTAGTCTTTTTGGCAATAGTTTCCCAAACTTAGAGCATGTCAACTAAGCCAACTGTTGAATGGCCTTTATGAAGTCTTGGGAATTCGAAACAGCCCCAAAGACCCCTCCTTGCATCTTGATCATCTTAATGGCGGCCTTGTGATTACCTTCATCTGTTGCACCGGTGCAATCCTCAAGGAGCAAGCATTCATAACCGCGGTCATTAGCTTCACGCATGGTGGTATGAACGCACACGTCAGTCGTGATACCAGTTAACACCAGGTGGGTAATCCCTCGCGTGCGCAGGAGCATTTCCAAATCTGTGGCGTAGAAGCTGCCTTTACCTGGTTTATCAAGAATCAGCTCGCCTGAAGCAGGTCGTAGTTCGTCAATAATGTCCCAGCCCGGTTCTCCACGAACTAATATCCGTCCCTTCGGCCCAGGGTCACCGATCCCTGCCTGAATTTTCTTACTTCGCCATAGTTTGTTCGGTGGGCAATCCGCCAAGTCCACTCGATGTCCTTCTCGCGTATGAATCACAGTAAATCCAGGAATTGTTCTCACCGATCCAAGAACATGTTTGATTGGCTCAATTGCTCGCGCGGTGAGGGAGAGGTCATAACCCATTTTGTCGACATAGCCTCCACTACCACAGAAATCGTGCTGCATGTCGATCACAAGCAACGCGGTATGTTGCGGGTCCATGTTGCCATCATAGGGCCATTCATAGGGATCCGCCTTGATCGTCACTTCCATCTTAGAAACCTCCTCGCGTTTCTTTTATTTTGGCACTTCTCCGACTACACCCTCAGCATACCAATCCATGGTTTCAATGAATTCAAAACTTGGCTTCTGGCCTTCCTCAAGACGCACCTTCCCCGCGTTGTCCTTAATCGGACCTTGAAATACGGCGTACGTTCCATCTCTGATCTGTTCCCTCCAAGTCATAACCTTATCTTGAGTCTCCTTCGGGACTGCAGATCCAAGGGGCGCGATATCCAAAAATCCGCCTTCCAAGCCAGTTCGGTGGTGTCTGTTGACCCACTTGTCTGATTTCCCTGCCTTCACATCTTTCACAATCTCCACATACAATTCACCCCATTTCCAATCAGCCCCAGTGATCCAGCCTTTCTCATTGAACTTTTGAAGATCACCTGAGTGATAGCCAACAGAAAACGCCCCACGTTTGGCCGCCGTTTCTACTACCGGTCTCGGGCAATCCTGATGCTGACTAAGCACATCCGTTCCCAGATCCAGAAGGGCATTCGCCGCTTCTGATGCCTTTCCCGGATTGCACCACTCCCCTGTATAAATGACATGGGTTGTTACGTTCGGGTTAACCATACGAGCCCCCAGCGTAAACGCATTGATATTCTGGAGCGTCTGAGGAATCGGATGAGCGGCAACAAAGCCGAACACGTTTTGCTTGGTGACTTCTCCAGCGGCCATGCCAGACAAGAACATGGCGTTATAGATGTATGACCAGTATGTCCCGACGTTCGTGGAGTGCTTAAATCCACCCGCATGCATGAGCACAACGTCTGGATGTCGTTTCCCGACGTTGATGGCCGAGTCCGAATACCCGTAACTAGTAGGGAATAGAAGCTTGGCCCCTTTTTGAATCATTTGCTCCATGACCCGTTCAACTTCCGCGGTTTCCGGAATGTTTTCACTGGTCATCACCCCAAGGTCCGGAAATTGCTTTTCCACCTCGAGCCGGCCCTGATCGTGCTCATAATTATATCCGTAGTCATCTTTAGGTCCGACATAGATGAAGCCAACTTTGAATTGTTCGTCTGGTTTCTTAGAAGTTGGCTCCTCAGGCGCCTGTCCGCATGCCCAGATCGCCATTGCACAAACTATGACGCATATTCCCATTAGGCTCCGTTTCATCGTGTGCTCTCCTTTCCTGACTTACGTTATCCCACTCCTTTGAAGACCGATTTCAGGCCTTCGGGCATCGAATATTTTCGACTCTTTTGCCACAGTAATAAACCGACGAGGGTCAACACATATGGCAACATATGAAGATAGTAGGGGGACACATTGATCCCCTGGGCCTGAATCTGGAGGCCGAGAGTAAAGGCTGTGCCAAAAACACGGCGCCCAGCACTCCTCGTAACGGATGCCACGTCGCGAATATAGTAAGGGCCACAGCCACAAATCCCCGGCCTGCAGTCATGGCTTCCACCCAGCTCTGAGTATAGGCAAGCGAGAGATGCGCCCCGCCTAGGCCGGAAAACACCCCACCGATTCCAATCACGCTATACTGAAGCACCTGTACCCGCACACCCATGGCAAAAGCCACGAGCTTATTTTCACCAACAGCTCGGATATACAGACCCCAACGGGTGCGGAACAGAAACCACCACATCAGTGGAGCCGACAAATAGGCTAGATAGACCAATACATCATGTTCAAACATGATCCGGCCCAGAAAGGGAATATCTGACAAGCCTGGAATCGTGAGAGTCTGTATGCCCGTAATCCGGACCCCGACGTACGGGCGACCAATAAACGACGTGACGCCTAAACAGAGAAACATCAAGGCCAATCCACTCGCAATTTGATTGGCACGGAGCGTCACCACCATGAACGCATGAATCAGACTCGCGAGCCCTCCAGCCAACGCTCCCATGATGACTCCCAGCACGGGATCCTGAGTTTCGGCCGTCGTGATAAAGGCAACACAAGCCCCCGTGACCATACTGCCCTCCACCCCGAGATTCACGATCCCCGCCCGCTCCGTCAGAATCTCCCCGAGGGTCCCATACAAGATCGGCGTCCCAGACCGAACAGCGCCCGTCAAAATGCTCTCGATGATTCCAATCACCGGATTAATACTCCTTTCGTCCCGCTGCCAGCCTACCCAATACGATGAAGAAAATCAGGGCCATCAGAATATTAACAATGGCATAGGGTAACTCAAGACTAATCTGAATCATGTCTCCCCCCAGCGACAGGACCCCCAGGAGAAAGGCCATGAGGATAATCTTGAGGGGGTTATGGAGGGCGAGCCAGCTGACAAGGAATCCCGTGTACCCGAATCCCGTTGAAATGCCGGGCCGGAGTCTCCCCTGGATCGCACAGACCTCTGCCATCCCTGCCAGGCCGGCGAGCCCCCCTCCAATGCATAAGGTCAGAATAATGTACCTGTTGATCGGAATGCCGGCACGCCTCGCGGCCTCAGCGTTATCACCGATAATCCGTAGTTCATACCCCCAGCGCGTCCGTTTTAGGGCAAGGTAAAAGAGGACGATCGCACCCAACGCAAACCAGAGACCAGTGTGAATCCTGGTGTTCCCATAGAACGCCAAACGTGCCGCATCGCTGAATTCTCTCGTAAAAGGCCAATTAAAACTCATCGGATCTTTCCAAGACCCGTGAACCATGTGTTCCACTATGAGAATGGCCACATAATTCAGCAAAAGCGTACAGATGGTCTCATTGACCCCGGCTTTGACCCGGAAAAATGCTGGAATAAACGCAAAGACCGCTCCACCCAAAAACCCCAAAAGCACCAAGGTCGGCAAGAGAATTTCTTTGGGCCACTCTCCCAAAGTCAGCGCGCCCCATGTGGCCCACATCGCGCCAATATGCAGCTGGCCTTCTGCCCCGACGTTGAGTAAACCCATCCGAGCAGGAATGGCTGTGGCAACCGCACACAGCATCAGGGGAATCATTTTGACGACGACTTCACTGAGACCATACGTGCTTCCTAATGACCCCTTAAAAATCTCGCCATACGCCTCAATGGGGTTCTTCCCAAACGACAGAAGAAGCAAGCCGACTGCAATGAAGGCAAGGGCCATCATCCCTGTCATACGGAGCACGTCAATCACTCGATTGTTTCTGACTAGAGCGAGCATCTCCATCAGGTGGTTGCTCCTCCAGTCATCAAGAGTCCGACTTCAAACGGCTGAGTGGTCTTGGGATTGACAATGCCGGCGACGCTCCCTGCGTGCATGACCATGATCCGGTCGGACAATGCAAACAACTCGTCCAGATCTTCGGAAATCAACAAAAGGGCAGAGCCCTGGCTCCGACTCGTTAGGAAGAGTTCATGCGCCAATTTTGTTGCCGCAATATCAAGGCCGAACGTGGGATGAAACGCGACCGTGAGACGAGGCTGACAAGCCAATTCTCTTACAAAGACAACCCGTTGAATGTTTCCTCCAGAAAGCGTAATGACCGGACGATCGAGATTGGGGAGCGTTAATCCAAATCTTTCAACGTTGAGTTCGATCTTTGCGCGGATCTCCTTCCAATCCATGACCAGACCTCGCCATCCTCTCTGCGAGTCACGCTTATGGAGCACCATGTTTTCCAGCACACTCAACCCCGGCGCAACTCCGGTCTGCAAGGGATCTTCTGGAATATATGCCACAGGAGCTTCCAGAATTTTGGCGGTTGATCTATTGGTCAGATCCTGTCCATGCAGGACGATGCGTCCTTGAGAGCATGGACGCAAGCCCAAGACTACTTCGCCAAGCTCAGTTTGACCATTGCCCGCGACACCGGCTACCCCAAGAATCTCCCTTTCCTGGAGCGTAAAGCTCACCCCTTGAAGACCTGAGCGACCACGCTCTCCCGAGGCGAACACATCATGAAACTCAAGCGTGACATCTTGACTAACTGGCTCCTGAAGCTGGTCTGATTCTATTGACTCGATTGTGGGCTTCCCAACCAGCATATAGGCGAGATCGCTTTCTGTGACATCCTGACGTAGCGCTGTATTGACCACCGTTCCCTTGCGGAGTACAGTGATCCGATCGGCAAGAGCCATGACTTCCC
Organism: Nitrospirota bacterium; assembly: GCA_011088105.1. Lineage (GTDB taxonomy): Bacteria > Nitrospirota > Nitrospiria > Nitrospirales > UBA8639 > JAALKI01. The sequence goes on from JAALKI010000002.1 coordinate 116,790, forward strand.
TTAACTTGTGTGTAATAAAGAGAATGCAGTACCCATCGCTCGATAACTTCCGTGCTATTTCAAAAAAGCCCTCGACCTCTTGAGGCGTAAGTACGCTAGTCGGTTCATCGAAAATCAGGATCCGTGAGCCGGTGAAAAGTAGACGAAGGATTTCCACTCGCTGCTGTTCCCCGATTGAAAGCTCCCAGACTTTAGCCTCAGGCTCAACAGACAAGTTATAGCAGGCGGCTGTGTCGCGGATCCGGTCTGCTAGCTCCTGGCTTTGAATCATTTGGCCTTGTTTCTGTACGGCCAATGCGATGTTTTCAATAACCGAAAAGGCGGGAATGAGCATGAAATTCTGAAACACCATACCTATCCCACATCGCATCGCATCCGTTGGTGTGCGGATATCGACCAGATTGCCTTCAATATAAATAGAACCGCTATCTTGCTGGTAATACCCGTACAAGATTTTCATCAAAGTGCTTTTTCCAGCCCCATTTTCTCCCAGAAGAGCATGGATCTCGCCTTTTTCAACAGAAAGATTAATCCCAGAGTTGGCAAGCACCCCTGGAAATGACTTCGTAATATTCTCCAACCTCAGGTACGCCGTATTCATTTATGTATCCATCATTCCTTTAAAACAGAAGCGTGTTCTCATTCTCTCCTATGAGAGAGTTTTCCCAATGTTAGGCTGACGTTCCCGTTTTATATGGTGGGCCATGGTGTGAAGGATGATCGAGCCGTATTCCATGATCGCTCCATCACAATAGATTTGTCCGTAGACATGCTCGGCAGCTTGGTTGATAGGTTCGGGAAGATCGATCTCAGCAAGGTTGCTGTATTCAGTGGGGAAATGTTCAGGCTTAGCTTTGTCGGTGAGAGGCTTTGTTAAATTAGTTCCTGATGGAAAACACACATGTGAGTCGCAGTAGATTGACCCCGCAACCAGGCCGATAGATAGACCCCCACATGGCGCCAAGACCAGCACCCATTTGCGGCGATCGGGGTTCCACCATTCCGCGTCAAGTCCTGCTTGTCACCTAAGCCATGCATCCAGTTGCAGTTATAGGACTTCGGTTCATGTCCACCCACGTGGACCAACACAAATGCTCCTTTTTTCTGGTTTAGACGAGTCTCCTTCTTCCTTTAGGTATGACAATTTTTCTGACTTGGATGGTATCGCTCAGCATGAACTCATGCTTCGCCAAGTCGACGTATCGGATTGATAGATCTTGGCTAGGCCATGCAAGCCCGTGGACTTTAACGCCATGGCCGGGTGAGCATAACCCAAGCCCCAGCATTGTACATCGATGTGCGCCAATAAACAAGGAGTCACACGTTGCACCTACATTTCCTGCTGCCAAGATCGGAGTTCACAACAAGCAGGTAGACCACCATTTTCATAGTCACCTCATGTTCCTCTTTCTTAAGAAACACCTGGTCGCCCGTGCCAACCAAGGCAACGAGCACAAAGGAGGTTTCTTGATAAATAACCGCAATATCGGTGGTTTCCAGCAAACCCGGCAGAGACTTACAGGTAGCCAGAGTGTCAGAAAAAACTGTGGTGGGACTTGGCACAACCATATCGATCAACTCAGAAAAATCTGTCGTCATTTATCTAACGGCAATTCAATAAAACTTAAAGAATGCGTTGACAGCTGACACATTCAGCATCCGAGAATCGATTCGAAGGCAGTGCACATCATGACACAAACACTTCTGTCCTTCAACTTAGGAGACTGTCTGAATGAGTGATCGTCACGAGAGAGAAACACGTTGATTTCTTATCCATAGAGGAGACCACACATGATGTGCATCGCCAACAGAACCTTCATATGGGCGGCAGTCACGATTCTGACGATAGTCTGCAGTGGTCCCATCGAGGCCGGTCAGGCCCGGGACAGAGCAGCCGAGTCGGTCGTGACGTTTACCATTCTCCATCTCAATGACATCTATGAAATTGCGCCCGTGGAAAGCGGACAACGCGGCGGGCTGGCCCGAGCTGCCACAATCCTGCGTCGGCTCGAAGAGGAAGACCCTAACACCTTGGCCATTCTGGCAGGTGATCTGTTCAGTCCCTCAGCCATCGGGGCGACGAAGATGAATGGCAAACCAATCGCCGGGGCACACATGGTGGAGGTGCTGAACAAGGTCGGCCTTGACACAGGACTTAGGCAAAAAGAACAATTCACCTTTTCGGGAAGCTGTCCGGCGGGCAGGCATTCCCTGGGTGAGATGGCATGACCTGCGGCATTGCTTTGCTAGCAGATTGGCGATGAGCAATGCGCCCTTGGGAACCATTGCGGCCCTGCTTCGGCATAGCACGACAGTGTTGGTGAAGCGTTACGCCCACTTAAGCCCCTCCCATTTACGGGAAGCCGTTGAAATGGTGTCTATGTTTGGAAAAGACCAGAGACCTAACCCTGAACAGGAGTTACAAAAAGAAACCGTGACTGGAACCGGAATTGAAGAGAAGGAGCGGGTAAGTGAAACGGTGTAAGTGGTTGAAAAGGTTGGCGCGCCCGGCAGGAATCGAACCTGCGACCTGCGGTTTAGAAGACCGCTGCTCTATCCAACTGAGCTACGGGCGCTCATAGACTTTTTCGAACATTTTCCTGAAGTTACTCTTCCATGTTCCAGTTTGAGATTCGCTCACTGGGTTCACACTGTGGAAGGAGGTAATCTCACTATAGCGTTTTTTCGATCTTTGCCCACGTGTCTCGGAGAGGCACGGTTCTATTGAACACGAGCTTGTTCGGCAACGTATCAACTGAATCAACACAAAAATAGCCTTGCCGTTCAAACTGGAAACGGGCACCAGGAAGTGCGTAAGCAAGGCTTGGTTCCACCCGGCTATCCGATAACGTTACTAACGATTGAGGGTTCAAACACTCCAGATAATCGGTGCCATCAGAGTCCTCATTCGGGTTAGCTTTGAGAAACAACGAATCATAAAGACGGATTGTAGCTTCCAGGGCATGCGCGGTTGAGACCCAATGCAACGTCCCTTTTACTTTGCGAGTCGATTGGGACTGGCCGCTACGCGTTGACGGATCATAGGTGCAATGAACTTCAATGATATTGCCCGTCTCTGAATCCTTGATCACATTGACACATTGAATGATATACGCATAGCGGAGCCGGACTTCCTGGCCTGGAGCCAGACGAAAGAACTTTTTGTGTGGCTGCTCACGAAAATCCTCCTGCTCGATGTACAAGACCTTGGAAAAAGGAATCTTCCGTGAACCCATGCGAGGATCCTCGGGATTATTCACAGCCTCTAACTCTTCCACCTGATCGTCAGGATAGTTGTCGATGATGACCCGAAGCGGACGTAAGACCGCCATCGCCCGTGGGGCCTGGAGATTTAAGTCTTCACGAATCGCATGTTCCAATTGTGCCATTTCAACAATGCTATCGCGTTTGGCCACGCCAATGCGTTCGCAAAAGGTTCGAATCGATGCAGAGGTATATCCTCGTCGTCGGAGACCTTTCAAGGTTGGGAGTCGTGGATCGTCCCAACCAGTGACATGCCCTGCGGTCACTAACGCCGACAGTTTTCGTTTGCTCATGACCGTGTAATTGAGATTCAATCGGGCAAATTCAATCTGTTGCGAATGACAGGCCACATCACATTCCTTCAACACCCAATTGTATAAGGGTCGATGATCCTCAAATTCCAGGGTGCATAAGGAATGGGTGATCCCTTCAATGGAATCAGATAATGGATGAGCAAAGTCATACGTTGGATAGAGACACCATTGCTGCCCAGTTCGGTGATGCGTCACATGCCGGATTCGATAGAGTGTCGGGTCTCGCATGTTGATGTTGGGTGACCCCATATCAATTTTTGCCCGAAGCACATACTGACCATCATCAAATTCACCAGCCCGCATACGGGCAAACAGCTCAAGATTGTCATCGATTGAACGCGTTCGATCTGGGCTTTCGATACCAGGATGCGTCAGGGTGCCGCGGTGCGCTTTAATCTCTTCTGCACTGAGACTATCCACATAGGCTTTGTCTTTTTTGATTAAGAAAACTGCGTATTGATAGAGCTGCTCAAAATTATCAGAGGCAAAAAACAACTGGCCGTTCCAGTCAAACCCCAACCAGCGGATGTCCTCTTGAATCGACTCGACATATTCCAGAGCTTCCTTACAAGGATTGGTATCGTCGAACCGTAAATGACACTGGCCTGTGGCATATTCCCCAGCCAAGCCAAAATTCAGACACATAGATTTCGCATGTCCGATGTGCAAATGGCCATTTGGCTCTGGAGGAAATCGTGTGACGACACAGCTACCGTGCCGTCCTGATTGAACATCCTCAGCAACGGTGGTCCGAATAAAATCTCGTGGGGAAGCAGCAGGGGTCGACATCAAAGAGAACGTCAGGCAATACCAGAATAATATCGAATGACGTCAGAGACCGAAATCACACCGATGATGGTTCCATTTTCAGTGACAGCCACATGCCGGGTGGCTTTCTCTTTCATCAATTTCACCGCATCCACAATGGGCTCACTACTTTCAATGGTGAGAAGCGGTTCACGCATGCAGGTTTTCACGCATGTGGTCAAAGGATCAACCCCAGTCGCCACCACCTCATGCGTCAGCTCTGTTTCCGTAATACTGCCAACATAGCCATCCGCCCCTTCAATCAGGGCCGATCCAATTTTGGCTTGTTGAAATAAGATCGCGGCGTCTTTGAGCGTGGCATTGACATCAAGAGACTTGACGTGTTTAGACATGTAATCGGCCACTCGAGGTCCCGTACTTTTCTTCGGACGGGTGCTCCGATTCATTTCCGCACGACGGGCCTCCAGATCTGCGACGCAGCTTTCCAACACACGCTGACGCTGCAACAGGCTTTCTCGTTCGGTATCCTGTGTGATGCCTTCAGGCGCTTCACTGGTTAAATTGACCAACCCACCAGCCTCACCAAGCTGAGCATAGGCATACGCCTCGACCATCATGGACGTGTTGCCAAAGGCTTTCGTGATCAAGTCCTCTGTCGCCATGTCAAATTCTTCTATCGAGGAAGCCGGCCTGTTCCCCATAATATGATTTTTGAGTTTGCCAAGTTGTTGACGCAAACTTTCGATATGCTGGTCAATCGTAGCCTGGGTCTCTTTGGTCTTTTGTGTAACGATCGCCATAGTTCCTCCTTGATCGCTAAGAGGGTGAATAGGGCCCATGGTATCCCATGACTCCGTAAGGAGGCAAGGACCAACGCGATGATGGGGTTCTATTTTTCTGAGGAGTGTGGCATACTGGATTTCGTTAAGAAACCGAGAAAATCGGTTCTGTTTTCGTAACCATGGAGGCCATATGGACCTGAAAATCGAGAGTCGGAATGTGGGGATGACACCAAGATGGCAAGCAGAGATTGAAGAGCGTGTGGACGCGCTCCAACCAGACTACCATCACATTACGCATGCACGAGTCACCTTGACCAAAAATCCTCACCATAAAAAAGGAGAGGATAATGCGGAAGTGCTCATTGTGCTAACACTCCCTCCCCGACATACCGTCACGGCCCGAAAGGAAGCGAAAACCTTTGAGGAAGCCATTCGTTTGACCTTTGCCGCGGCCATCACTGAAATTAAAAAAATACGAGGCAAGAAATCAGCATCACCCCTTCCACCTGCCGCTGGATCATTAACGGGGGTTCTTGGCAAACTCTTTCCACAAGACGCGCATGGATTTATTGTCCAAGATGGTGGACAAGAAGTGTATTTTCATGAAAATGACCTCCAAGACTGCACCTTTAGTGAATTAAAGACCGGGATGGCCGTTCAGTTTGAGGTTGTCGAAGGGCTCGAAGGGCAGAAAGCGACATTCGTCACACCTCAATCTCTCTAAGGAAAATCCCGAGTCAGCTATACATTTTCCTTATCGTCTCTTGCTGCACATCAGGTGCAGCAAGAGGCATCCCTTATCGATCTCTCCCCTTGCGGACCCTGGCCGATCGTACAGTTTAAAAGCTCTAGAAACATGTGGTTTATTGGTCTGAAGGTACAGACGTGCGTGATTGAGGGCCTAACACGGCCACTTTTTGAGGACCACCCCTAACACGAAAGGATGGATGCTACCCATGCGTAATACTAAACCAACGAGACCAGTGATAGGCCCACTCCCCCCGACCATGTTGACTCTGGCAATCGGCTTGAGTCTGTCACTCAGCCTCACGGGCCAGGCAGAAGCCCAGCGCATACTGGCGATGAACAGCCCACGTCCTCTGGTGGGATCTCCGAACATCGTAGGTTCAGACACACGGCCAGTGCCACAACGTGTGGCTGCAAACCTATCTGTCGATCTCATACCCGTATCCTTCACGACCGAACCGTTTCTCATCGTTGAAGACAACCGAATCAGTGTCAGGCTAGAGAATCATCCCTTAAGTTGGGTACTGCAGGAAGTGGTTACACGAGGTCACGTGGCCATCACAAAGGCAGAGGAGAGTGCGGCCACGTTTGAGACCATCCCGGTCACCGCGCAATTTAAGGATCTCCCGCTTGACCAAGGCTTACGGATACTGTTGAAAGACGTCGATGCCTTGTATTTTTATCGAGCTGGAAGGCAAGCGGCCGCCGATTTGCAGACCGTATGGGTGTATCCAAAAGGGCAAGGAGAGACGATGAGACCGGTTCCACCTTCGGTGTGGGACCCTACCCGAGAGCTACGTGCAAACCTCTCCCATTCAGAGCCAGCTCACCGCAGAAAGGCCCTCAAGGATCTGATTAAACACGAGGGAGCAAACGCCGAACCATACATCCTGGAAGCACTGAACGATCCTAATGATTCGGTACGCCACCTTGCCTTTGAAGGTGCCTTCCGGACAAGCATAGATGTCCCTGTCGATGTGTTGACCGACCTCCTGCAACATGATGCCTTGCCCCGGATACGATTCCTAGCCCTGCACGCCCTTACACGAGATGTAGAGGCCAACCGGTGGCTAATTGAGCTGGTGCTGGACGATGCTGATGAAAAAATCCAAGAGCATGCCAAAATGTTGCTGGCTAACATAGATACAGATGACGAAGATAATCACGAACACCACGACGAATGACAACTGAAGGAACATGGTCGTGAAGCAACCCTCAGGAACCCTGATGAAGAGACCTGTCGATGAAACATCGAAAGCAACCACGAGGGCCATGGAGACGATTGTGAGGAAAATGTGAGTATGGTAGATAGCGGCAAGGCACACGAGCGCTGGTCCATAAGGACCAGTGCTCGAAGGTGAGACAAGGTGAGACAACGTCGAATTTAAAAGCTTGAGGCAGCGGGAACCGAAGGAAGTCATCACAGCTCATAGAAATTTTGCTAGGCTTTCTTCGTAGACATAAAGGATGACGAATGTGAGCCTAGAGTGGTACTCCCCAGCCAGAGTGCAGCATTGTGCGTGGGGAATTCGAGGATTGATCCCCTCTCATCTGTACTATGATCTGTGGAGTTCCATGGCCATTTCCCTTACACCATGTGATCACGAACGATGCTTCAGTGCCCCACATTGATGCTGTTCAACCTCGTCATGAGGTTTTCCGCTCAGCACATAATTGACCTCCTACGTCGACGACTCTGATAGCTGGTGCATATAGGTCGATATGTTCGCACTGCCATAGTGCTTCAGTCCAAAGAGCTCTTCTGCTCCTCCATCAGTCGTGATATACCCAAGTTTGGCTTTTCTTGCAATCCGCCCGTACACTTCGTTCTGACCCGCATCGGCGTAAAGATTCGCTAGTCGTCAGTCCCAATATCAACGCCGATATAACTCTGCATGTTGGGATTTTCATTGAACATATTTATTGGTAAAGCCATGAAATGTTTGGCAAAGAACCAATAATATTTGTGCCGGGCCCACGCATCGCTACTTAACGCGATATTGCCAACTAACAATGTGAGAACGAGAAACCCGAACACAACGAGGTTTCGCTTTTTCCTTTGGCTTTGTGTACTCATGAGCGCATCCTCCTTCATTACGTCGTTGGGCAATCCACAGAAAACCATTGGGACACAGTCTTGTCTATCATGATGGCTCTGCACAGGGGTCTTCTTTCAATAAACTTTAACCATCACGTCCACAATACAACAGGCAAATGTGGCCGTACGGGACAAACCCATCCGCCATTTTTGAAGGTTTTCCCTGCCCTATCAGCACGATGGCATAAAAAGTATGAGTGTCTCTGGAGCTGATGGCATTTTTTCGTTGGGGCTCCGCAAAAAAGGAGTAGGATGGCCTTTGAACTGAGAAACGGTTGTTCAACGCAAGAAAGACATGGAAGAGATTGATAGGCCAGGAATCTTAACTCTGCGGGCAAGGCTGACTTCCATGTCTTCATGAGCAACTGTTCGCAAAGTCAGCGGGAAATATGTTCTTTGCTTACTTATACAGTACCGTACTACATAGTACTGTCTCCTTCGTTGACAGCTAGGAGTATGTTCCGTGGACATCCTGTCTCTTCTTTTCTGAATTTTGCACAGAATGCTGACACAACGTTGGAGAAAAATTCATAAACACGAAAGATTATCTTATTACGGTGAATAACTGCCCTGTATTGAGACAACTGGCATCTTCCTTGCTTGCCCTGGCCTATGGACAGAGACGTGAGAGAACAGACATCACCATTGTTGTCGTTGGTTAAGGTGATCTTGAAGGAGCAGGCCAACGGGTTACACTGCGATGTGTGAATTACGGATATCCTCTACATCCCCATTCACAGCCTCGTGATTCAAGCCAGACAGGAAACCTCTTTGTCAGAGTACAGGGTGCGTCGAGAGCTTCCATCGACCGCCTATTTTGAGGCTTACCCTCTTCTTGGAGGAATTCGGGATTGCCCACAATGTGGTTTAAGCACATGGATTCCTTCTTCTCAAAACCAACACCTTAGGGCCTCTGAGAACAGGACATCATGATATCTTTTGAAAAACTCAAGCAATGTCTGAGCAAACCTGAGATCATCCATATATTAGAAATCATCGACCAAGTCGCAAAGATCAAGGACCATGTCCAGTTAAAAACCGCAATGGTCGAGAGCCAAAAACTTGTTCCTTGTAATTACCTGGTTGGCGGTCTGCTCGCCATTGAGGCACCACAAGGATTCAAAGGCTTCTCAAGAATCATTAATGCGAGCTTTCCTTCTGACTGGATACGCTATTACATAAGAATGAAGTTATACGATGTCGATCCCATCTTGCAGCAACATGTGCAGAATTTTTCAACTCAGGTATGGCAAAAAACTTTTCAGAACGTCACAGAACCTAAAGCTTTGCATTTCATTCAAGAGGCCAAGAGTTTTGGCTTATCCCAAGGAATCACGCTTGGCATTTTTGACCACAGGTTGAAGCTAGGAAGCTTTTTCTCTTTTTGTGGCCCGTTGATGGCGAGAAACAAGTACCACACCATTCTTTTGGAATTCCTGCTCATTCATTTGCACAGCGCCATGATCCGGGTCCACTTCACTGACACAAAGGAACATCAAGGCATTCATCTCCTCACTTCCCGTGAAAGAGAAGTCCTCCTTTGGATTATACGGGGAAAGACCAATTGGGAAATTGGAAAAATTCTTGAGATCTCAGAACGTACCGTCAAGTTTCACGTCGAAAATATTTTTGCGAAACTGGATGTCAAAACTCGGTCCCAAGCCGTTGGAGAAGTCTCTCACTTGTTGACTTCCATCGATCATAGCAATGAGAATAAGTTCCAGCATGCCTTGTCAAATACATGATAATATATTGAATGCTTTTCCCGTTGATGAGGAAAGTCCTCCACTGCGGTTCATCACTCCAATAATATGAGACCCGCCTCTTCTCTATCCAACTTGCTGCTTAGCGGCGAAAGATCTTTCCTGCAGTCCTTTCCATTTTCCCAATGAATGGGGTTCCCCATTTCAGGTGAGGAAATCTTACGACATTTCGGTCTCTTTGTAATCTTCACAGTGGGGATCACACACAGCATTCGCCTCTATGCGATGAAGGCTCACTCGAGGTGATGCCAGTGGTGTCGAAATACATCATCTCGCCATGGTAGGGTTGAGAGAAATCGGCATTAACACCGCATGACTGTCTGTTGAATCGCTCAGTTTTTCAAAGGAGGCAGACCTGCCCAAAGCTCTTCAGGTATTAAGCGAAACGGGGGTTGGCAACAAGACCCATCCAACACGGGCACAGGTCCCTTGGTACGCGAGACAGCCATGAAGTCCATGAGCACGACAAGAGGTCGAGCACACCACGGGCATATGGGCCAAAGCGTTTGCAAAGGCTGGCTGATAGGGTTAACAATCTCCAGCAGTCTCTTAGGGTTCTGCCTCTTCCTTTCATGCTTCATACTAGCGGGCACAGCGAGCGCTGACACTTCTCTTGAGCCAATTCGGTTTGGTCTGGCAACTGCCCCTTCAAATCTCGATCCACGGTTTGCGACAGATGCCGCCTCTACACGGGTCAATCGCTTGGTCTATGAGCGGCTGGTAGATTTTGATCACACGTCACGCCCCATTCCCGCATTGGCTCATTGGGAGCAACTGAGCCCCATTCACTACCGGTTTTACCTTGATCCCAACAGACAACCGTTTCATGACGGGCAGCCCCTCACCGCGCAGGACGTCCAGGCCACATATCAGTTTATTCTCGATCCTCAGCATGCGTCTCCTCACAGAAGCTCGTTGCTGCGCATTGATCGGATGACCACCCCAAACGATGCAACCATTGACTTCTTTTTAACCAAACCAGATCTCTTGTTCCCTGCCTATTTAGTCATAGGGATTCTGCCAGCCCAGCTGATAGCGACACAGCATCCGTTTCATTCCCAACCGATTGGAAATGGCCCCTTTGCTTTCACAAATCGTCCTGATGACAGTCGCCTCATTTTGACTCGCCGAACTGATCGCCAACCGTTTGAGTTTGTGCGGGTCCCAGACCCAACCGTCCGGACAATGAAATTACTAGCAGGGGAAATTGACATGGTACAGAACGATCTCGAACCAGAACTCGTTGAATATTTAGCCAAAGATCAGCGCGTCGTCGTTCAACGCGGGCATGGATCGAATTTTGTCTATATTGGGTTTCATCTTCAAGATCCCCTGACCAAACAGCTGGCCATTCGCCAAGCCGTGGCTCATGCCATTGACCGACAGGCGATTATTCGATTTATGCTGGGAGGAGCCGCCCGGCCCGCAAGCGCGCTGTTACCTCATGATCATTGGGCTGGCAATCCCGCATTGCCTCCATACAACTATAACCCTCAAAAAGCTCGTGAACTCTTGGCGCAGGCCGGTATCACTCCTGATCGACCAATTCATCTCACCTATACAACATCCAGTGACCCATTCCGGATTCGTCTGGCGACGATTCTGCAACATCAGTTGGCCAAAGTGGGCATTGCCTGTGACCTGCGAAGCTACGACTGGGGAACGTTTTATGGAGATATCAAGGCAGGACGCTTTCAACTGTATAGTCTTTCATGGGTCGGCATCAAAACGCCCGATATTTTTTCTTATGTCTTTCACAGCCGATCGATTCCTCCTCATGGGGCCAACCGTGGCCGTTTTATCGACGACACAGCCAATCGTCTCATTGATGAAGCCGAAACCGCACAGGCGATTTTTGAAAAACGTGAGAAATATCAACAGCTTCAAGCATACCTCCTCACAAAGCTTCCCTATGTGCCCCTGTGGTTTGAGGATCATGTGTTTATCGCGCGACAAGAGATCGAAGGATTTTCGATTGCCGTTGATGGCAATTATGATAGCCTCGTGTCCGTACAGCGCCGACGGTAAATCATGAAACCCTGCCCCTTATGTTTATCCACTATCTTCTAATTCGATTGCTCACCGCTCTGGCTGTGGTGTTCGGCGTTGCCGTGCTCGTGTTTGTGCTTATTCACCTTGTGCCTGGTGATCCAGTCGATGTCATGCTCGGAGAATCGGTACAACCGGCTGATAAGGAAGCCTTACGACATGCGCTCGGACTCGACCAGCCGCTCTACCAACAATTACTGAATTATGTAGGGAGGCTATTTCAACTAGACTTCGGGCATTCCATTTATTCCAAGCGACCTATTCTCGATATTATCTTGGAACGATTGCCAGCCACTATTGAACTGGGTAGTGCAGCACTTGTGGTTGCCATGGTGATTGCATTCCCTCTTGGTGTGCTCGCCGCCTTATATCGCAATACACTTATCGACGTTGGAGCCATGGGGTTCGCCTTGCTTGGGGTCTCTATTCCCAATTTTTGGATGGGACCAATATTGATCATGGTGGGCGCCTTATGGGTCGGGTGGTTTCCAGTCAGCGGCCGAGAAGGCTGGCTCTCTTTGATCCTTCCAGCCATGACGCTGGGCACAGCCATGGCCGCCATTGTGTCACGTATGGTCCGCAGTACATTGCTAGAAGTGATCAACGAGGACTTTATGCGAACTGCTCGAGCTAAAGGGTTGTCTGAAGTCTGGGTCATTCTTCGCCATGGGTTACGCAATGCCCTTTTGCCCGTGATAACACTCTTAGGGCTGCAACTGGGGACATTACTGGGTGGGGCAGTGATTACCGAGACGATCTTTTCCTGGCCAGGCATTGGCCAATTGACCGTTGAGGCAATTCAACGACGTGATTATCCCATGGTTCAGGCAACAATCTTTATCATCAGCCTCTCATACATCATTGTGAACGTGATGACAGATATCCTGTATGCGTGGCTCGACCCACGCATTCGGATTCAGGAGTCTTCATGATTCGCTGTTGGGGGCCCTTGTCTCTGCTTGTCCTTTGGTGCCTCATTGCACTTCTGGGACCGTTGTTTCCTTTGACACCCAATCAGATCGATCTGCCCAACATTTTAACGGGCATAGGGTCACAAGCCTGGTTGGGGTACGACGACTTGGGTCGTCCCATGTTTGATCGTCTTGTCATCGGAGCACGCACGTCATTCATCGTGGCAATATCGGTCGTGACCGTTTCCTTCATCATGGGAAGTCTGCTTGGGACATGCAGTGCCTATATTGGCGGGGTTGTCGATCTTGTCCTCGTTCGTATGATTGATATTTTCCTGGCCTTCCCAGGCATACTACTTGCCATTGCGTTGGCGGGCATGATGGGCCCAGGCATTGAAAATGTGGTGATTGCCCTTGCCCTGGTTGGATGGGTGGGGTATGCGCGACTCGCTAGGGCCCAAGTTCTTTCTGTCAAAGAACAGGAACATGTGGTGGCAGCCATCGCCATTGGCACCAAGCCACTGGGGATCATCTCTCGCCACCTACTACCCTTGATCATGGCCCCCCTCATCGTAGAAGCAAGTTTTGGGATTGCGGGAACAGTCATTGCCGAAGCAGGCCTCTCCTTCCTCGGGCTTGGAGTTCAGCCACCAGCTGCCTCATGGGGAAGTATGATTCGAGATGGAACGCGATATATGTTGGTGGCGCCACACATGGTGGTCGTCCCAGGGCTCGCGCTCATGGCCGTTGTCCTGGCCATCAACATTTTTGGCGATTGGCTCCGCGACTGGTTGGATGTCAAAGCCGGGACAAGACACACGTCGAGGAGCTAACACAACATCGGCCTTGAATGGATTTGCCCAAAACAGCCTCGCGGGAGGAACCAACTACTACATCTTCTTGTATAAGGAACGGATCAGAATATATAGTGTGTGTACGCTCGTACTCTATCATACCAATGGACATGCCTGCTTCGTCCCGATCATGCAAAACTTTCTCATCCGCAATATTCTCCAACGACTGCTGCTCCTCATCATCGTATCGATTGTCGCACATTCCGTCATCCACCTGGCGCCTGGTGAACCCAGCGAGGTGGATCCGTCAAACCCGCGAATGAAGCCTGAAGATATTGCCAATATTCGTGCAGCCTTTCACTTAGATGACCCATTATATCTTCAGTACGTCTATTGGGTCCGGGATCTGGCAAGTGGCGAACTGAAATCATTCAAAGACAGTCAACCGGTGCTTGAGAAAATCTGGCACCGATTTCTTAACTCACTGCCGCTCTTTATTTGTGCCACATTGCTAGTCTGGACACTAGCCTTTCCCACGGGCATTCATGCCGCCGTGCGGCGCGGCGCCGTGTATGACCGATCAAGTACATTCGTCGCGTATACGCTCATTTCGATTCCTGGTTTTTTCTTATCTTATCTGATGATCCTTTGGGTCGTGGACTGGTTGAATGTCCCAGTGATTGGCATGAGGACGTTTGGCATGGAACAAGCCCAACCAGCTTTTCAGTTCATGGATCGCGTCTGGCACTTGGTGATTCCTTCACTGATGTCAGCGATTGGGGGCATGGCCATCCTGTCTCGATATGTCCGTTCCCAAATGCTAGAAGTGATCAGTCAAGACTATGTCCAAACCGCACGGGCAAAGGGGCTCAAAGAAGAGTCGGTGATTTATCGGCATGCGCTACGGAACGCGCTCCTTCCCTTTGTCACCATGTTCGGACTGCTTCTCCCGAGTCTTATTGGAGGATCCGTAATTTTCGAGCAGATTTTCGCGTGGCCCGGACTGGGACGGCTGGGCTACGAGGCCATTCTCGCTCGAGACTTCCCAGTTATTTTGACACTCAATTTTTTTGCAGCGGCATTAACATTAGCCGGCACACTCATTTCCGATATTTTGTATGCGGTTGTGGATCCACGGATCCGCCTCCAGTAGCCAACGACTATGGTATAGGACACAGACACTACTAATGTCAGCGCGCACAACCAAACAGACGGATGAATCGGCAGAGAATGATCTTCCACCACTTGAAACGCCGTGGGAAGAATTTCTGCATGTCTTTAAAAAGGACCGCTTGGCGATAACCGGCGCCGTGGTGTTGGGATTGTTGGTACTGGCAGCAATATCGGGAAAAACCTTCACCGAGTGGATTGTCCTCTTTGACCCGGAGGTCGTTCGACTTCCTGACAAGTTTCTCCCACCGTTGTCTTCTCCCTCGAGTGAGGTCATCCCTGAGCAGGATCTTCCGCTCTTGGGAATCTATCTCATGGGAACAGATGAATTGGGCCGTGATGTGTTTGCTCGTATGCTCCAAGGCTCATTTGTCTCGCTGTCTATTGGATTCATTGCCGTTGGCATTTCTGTCATCATTGGCGTGATGTTGGGTGGATTCGCAGGCTATTATGGCAATCTCAAATTGGGCATCATCACCATCGATACCCTCATCATGCGATTCACCGATGTCATGCTCTGCTTTCCTACATTTTTTCTGATTCTCACCGTTGTCGCGCTTCTGCCACCGAGCATTTACAACATTATGATCGTCATTGGTCTCACCAGCTGGATGGGGACGACTCGATTTGTTCGAGCAGAGTTTTTGACACTTCGTGAGCAGGATTATGTGGTGGCCGGGAAAGCGTTAGGGTTACCAGAGAGCCGGATAATTTTTCGCCATATGGTTCCAAATGCTATTGCACCGGTTTTAGTCTCGGCCACGATTGGAGTAGCAACCGCCATTCTGACCGAATCAGGATTGAGCTTTCTTGGCTTTGGCGTCCAACCCCCGTATGCGACATGGGGAAATATTCTCGCTGATGGCAAAGGATTTATCTTTGATGCTCCGTGGCTCTTTTTTATTCCGGGCCTCGCGATTTTAGTCGTTGTCTTGGCCTTTAACCTGGTAGGGGAAGGGCTGCGTGAGGCGCTCAACCCCAAACTACGTGGACGATAAATGGGATCCTCCGCCCCACTGCTTGACGTGCACCACCTATCGACGTCTTTCTTTACCGAGAAAGGCGAAGTGCGTGCCGTTCAAGACGTGAGTTTCACAATTGATCCAGGGCAAACCTTGGCATTAGTCGGTGAGTCAGGATGCGGAAAATCCGTCACGGCCCTGTCCATTATGCGACTGATTGAAGCTCCAGGCCGGATCGTCAATGGAACCATTCTGTTTAAAGGCCAAGACCTGGCAGCCCTTTCCGATGAAGCGCTTCGACATATCCGCGGGAAAGCCATTGGCATGGTGTTTCAAGAACCCATGACATCGTTGAACCCTGTCTTCACAATTGGAAACCAAATTGGTGAAGTCTTGACTATTCACACAAACTTGTCCAAAGCAGAGATTCGAGCAGAAGTCATTCGTTTACTCGAAAAGGTTCGCATTCCTTCAGCAGCCCAACGCTATGATCAATATCCACACGAAATGTCTGGGGGCATGAAACAACGCGTGATGATTGCCATGGCGCTTGCCTGTAAACCAGATCTCTTGATTGCCGATGAACCAACCACGGCGTTGGATGTAACGATTCAAGCCCAAATTCTGGACCTCCTGAAAACCTTACAACAAGAGATGGGCATGGCCATCTTGTTGATTACCCATAATTTGGGTGTCGTGGCCCAATTTACCCAAGATGTGATTGTGATGTATGCCAGTCAAGTGGCCGAGCGCGCCTCGACACAGGATTTGTTTCAACATCCTGCACACCCATATACCCAAGCGTTACTTCACTCCTTGCCGAAAGCTGGAGGGCGTGGCCATCGGCTCGAATCGATTGCCGGCATGGTCCCTTCGCCGTTGCACTATCCAGCAGGCTGTCATTTTTCGACCCGATGCCCAGACGCGTTACCCCAATGCGCATATCAAGAACCACCTCTAGTCTCCATCAATGAAAGCCACGATGTCATCTGTTGGCTCCATCAACCCACGAATCCTCCGAGTCCCTCATGACAAACGGAAAACCTCTGTTGCAGGTCCATCACCTGAAGAAGTATTTCCCTATCCGAAGTGGATTGTTTTCTCGTGTGTCGTCTTGGGTCAAAGCAGTTGATGATGTAAGTTTAGAAATTCAAGAAGGCACGACCTTCGGATTGGTTGGAGAATCCGGATGTGGAAAAACCACCGTAGGCCGGACCATTCTTCGTCTCATGGAACCGACTGAAGGCACAGCCTTGTTCGAGGGGGAAAACCTGTTTCAACTTGATGCTCGTCAGCTTCGGCAAACCCGCCGACGCATGCAGATTATTTTTCAAGATCCTTACAGTTCCTTGAATCCAAGAATGACAGTCGGCTCGCTCATTGGAGAACCATTGCGCGTGCATGGACTTGCCAAAGGGGTCGCATTGGACACCCACGTGAGGAGACTCCTGGATCGTGTCGGACTACGGCCGGAGCATCAATCACGGTATCCCCATGAATTTTCTGGTGGTCAGCGACAACGGATCGGCATTGCACGAGCATTAGCCTTGAATCCGAAATTTATTGTGTGCGATGAAGCCGTCTCAGCATTGGATGTATCGATTCAAGCACAGATTTTAAATTTGCTTGGCGACCTTCAACAGGAATTCCATTTATCGTACTTGTTTATTTCCCATGACTTGAACGTCGTGCAATATTTAGCCGATCACATTGCCGTGATGTACCTCGGCAAACTGATGGAGGTGGCTCCGGCAACAGCGTTGTTTGAAAACCCCAAACATCCGTATACCCAAGCCCTTCTCTCCGCCAATCCTATCCCAGACCCCTCTGCACAACGTGAGAGGATGTTGCTTTCTGGTGATGTGCCTTCTCCGCTTAACCCACCAGCTGGTTGTCGGTTTCATACCCGATGCCCGGAAGTCATGGACATCTGCAAAACCCAAGATCCTCCACTCATTCACATTAGCCCCCCTCAAAATCGCCATCAAGTCTGGTGTCATTTGTATTCATGACATTCGTGTGTGAATGCACCGTGATCATTTCTATTCCCCTCGCGTTCATGAATGATAAAATGTTTCATTCTCATGTCTTCTTCTGGCACGCTTCATCATGAGCCAATGGATTGAACAGATTTCCGAATTGATGGTCACGCATGGGGAAACTTCCAAACGGTTGGATCATTTTCTAGCCAACCGAGATCCCCATTGCTCACGAACAGCCCTTCAGCGACTCATTGAGGAAGGACATGTTCGGGTTGATGGGCAACTCGTCAAGCCAAGTCATAAAATCAAGCCGGGCGAACGGATTCTTCTCACCATTCCCCGGCCCCAACCCATTGATATTCAACCCGAACCCATCTCGCTGGATATTATGTATGAAGATGACTCCCTGCTCGTTTTGAACAAACCAGCGGGATTGGTGGTGCATCCGGCGCCGGGACATCGGTCAGGCACGTTAGTGAATGCACTCTTGTATCATATGACGACCAGCGAAGGTGGATTGTCGAGTATTGGAGGGAAAGAACGTCCTGGCCTTGTCCATCGACTCGATAAGGACACGACGGGGATCCTCGTTGTGGCCAAATGCGATGAAGCCCACCGTTCACTGGCTAATCAATTCAAGCAGCACAGCATTCATCGTGTCTATGAAGCAGTGATTTGGGGCAAGCCCAAAACGGGCAAAGGGAAAATTACCTTGTCCATTGGACGGGATCTCAAAGATCGCAAAAAGTTTTCCGCTCATACAACCCGCCCGAAAGAATCGCTGACGCATTATCAGGTCATTGAACGTTTTGGAAAAATAGCTGCGCGTGTGGACTTGTTTCCCGGAACCGGTCGCACACACCAACTCCGAGTCCATCTTTCGGCTATTGGATGTCCGATTTTAGGAGATCCGACGTATGGCGGGAAAAAAGTCACCTGCATCGAGGAGATCGTGATTCCCCGAGTGATGCTTCATGCCAAAACCCTTGGATTCGTGCATCCTCTCACCCAACAGCTCATGGAATTTCATGCACCCTTCCCGCAGGACATGGCTTGGACGGTTGAACAGCTTCGTGGACGAATATCTATTTCAGGGCACGTTGAATAATTCAATAATCTCTCGATGCAGGTTACCATTGACATATATATTCAAACATCAGTAGGAACAGAGAAGGTCCCTCGCCTTCGTGAAGCCGATCCCAGCCTTCGTAGCCGAAGGGCGACTTCGGGGAAAGAGGCTCGGTGGAAGCAGATTCAGTGAGGGGGCGAGGCGTACTGGGTAGTGCGTTGAACCCTCTGAGCAATGAGAACACCGCTGTCAGCTTTTTTCAACAGCCCCTTTCAGGCCCTTTTGGTGCTTGACAGAATTAGCTAGGACTACGGGACCCTTCTTCCCGGAAAGGCAAGAGGCACGATGAACACAGACCAAGCATTGGATATTATTGGAAATATCATTGCCACATTGGCTGCATTCAGCGCCAAGATTCCTGCGCAATCCTTTATGGTCCAGCCTGGCGGGATCCGTCCTACGCCAGAAGCGGTGGAAGCCTATGAAGACGCCGTATACCGTTTTCGAGATGGGGCAGGCATGACCTATAAAGGCATGACTCCTTTTTTCATTGAATCGTTGGAGGCATTTGAAACTGGTCAAGTGTTTCATGTCGTGCCGCCCTTACTTCAGGCTTTAGAACAACTTACAGAAATCCAAAAAGCTGGGAAAATTACGATTGCCGAACGTGAACAGGCCCGTTTGCTGGAATTCCTCCGGCGCTTACACAAAATTCTTCCGGATGCCACAAAGCCTGAGGTTGATCTTCCTCCTCCAACTTCCTATTAAGGGACTGTTGAAAAAGGGTTAGGATGGGTTTGGCGTAGCGGAGGAATGAAAGCGAAATCGACAAGCTGTGCCTCCTCTGACCATACACTCCTCTTGTATGGCTTCTTGATTTTCAAGGAGTGCCTCCAATAGAGCTAAATCGAATTGACACACTTCAGGGTGTTTGTCTGCCAGTTTATGATACACACAATTATGGGCTGAAAGCATAGGAAGTTCTTTTGACGTCGACGGGACGACATGGGCATCGTAACCCAGTTCATTTAAAACGTGATTCACCTCTTCGATTTTTTCCTCAAAAGTTTGCCCTACCAACTTGGGCTGTAACTGTTTCCCTATTCCCACAGCCAGTTCTCGCAGAAAGCTGCTGAGTCCTTCGGCCCCTAGTTTCTCTTTGAGCGCATCGAGCATTAATTCCGAAAACCAAGAATATTGTTTGGGCAATTGGTCGATGCCCTTTGCAGTAATTAAATAGACAGACCCAGGACGGCCTTTTGTCTTGGTGACCGTTCCCTTGGCAATCAACCCATCTAATTCCAAATTGGTCAAATGCTGGGTTACCGCCGTTCGACTAATGCCAAGGCTCTCTTCCAATTTTGGAATAGAAAGACCATCACGGTGACCTTTTAACAGAAAAAGAATTTCTCGTTGTCTTAATGACAGAGTTTCCAAGAACTTTTCACTCCTTACCGAGCACGTTACCAGACTTCTAGAACATGTAAGAGAAATAACACATTTTTATCACAATTAAAATTAATACGGCTGCCTTGACTTCAATATTTTATTA
>JAALKI010000059.1 GCA_011088105.1 Nitrospirota bacterium
TCTGCCAGAAAGCTCTACATTGCGCCTGTCCGTGGTTGGGGGAAGCTTACAGCAGCACATCGATCACGTCATCGAACCGCGCAAACAACGTACCTCGGTCCATTTTGAAAATGGGACGATGCTTCCTCAGTTCCTCAAAAAGCGGCAAGGGGGAACTGTCCATCCAATTCCGAACCAACTTGAATTTTTCCGAATCGGGAGCGTTGTCAACCTGTTCTAAATAACTGGTAGTTTCAGAACCCATTTAGTTTCCTCCATCAAGGGTTAGGCTCTCAAAAATTCTCGCATTCCCATTTCTAATTTCTTGAAGTGCTTAGATATAATTTGGATCATATTTTTAAAAGAGCGTATTTTCACCATTACTCTTTTTTTTACTATTGGCATGTTTGGACCATCGCATTCGTTGGATGCAATACGCCTAACTTGATAGTATAGATTACTCTGCCAGTTCTGACCAGCATTTTCTGAGTATCCCGACTCAGTTTCTTTTTGCCTGTTATCGATGAAACCCCATAAAAGCACCGAAATGTTGGGTGAAATTATTTGCAAAGCAGCACCTGATAGTTAGCCGCCATTAATGCGCTCAGAAGTCATGCAGGCTAAGCTTTCATCAAAACAGTAGTTCTATACAGATAAAAGAACCCATTGAAAGGAACGGTGTGGTTAACGAACGAAGGTCTGGTCTCGGGGCAAGCATTTCCACTGCCTTTCACGGTGGTGTACAATGCGACAGCATTCACACGCTGTCACTCCATCATCATTGGTGGATTCGCCATGAACCGACGGTCTTCTCGCTCAGGGATGATGAGGTCATGATCCTCCTGCGGCAAATCAACTCGATGCCGATGAAACAAAGGTTGAATGTGAAAGCGTTTTTTGAGGAAGAGCAAGGATGACAAAGACATTCACGACAGTTATGCTGGGCATCTCTCTCTGCCTCCCCACCCTCACCTGGGCTGATTTTCAGACAGGAGCCAACGCCTATGACCGCGATGATTATGAGACGGCGCTGAAAGCCTGGCATCCCTTGGCAATGGAAGGACATGTCTCTGCACAATATAGACTGGGATTGATCTATGAACAGGGTCAGCACGTCACACAGGATTATCAAGAGGCGATGAAGTGGTACCACTTAGCAGCAGACCAGGGACATGTGGGGGCCAAATATAGGCTAGGGGTCATGCACTACAAGGGTCAAGGCATCCTTCCGAATTATCAGCAAGCGGCGAAATGGTATTGCTCAGCAGCAGAGAAGGGATACGCCAAAGCCCAGACCGACCTAGGGCTTATGTATGTTATGGGTTTGGGTGTTCCGAAAGATCGTCGGCGCGCCTATATGTGTTTCACCCTTGCTGCCGCCCAAAAAAATGCCAAGGCCGCTCAGTTCCAGGATGTGATCGAGCAAACAATGACAGCAGAGCAAATCGCGGACGCCCAACGCTTGGCCCCGAGGTGTGAGGAAAGCCAGCACAACAACTCGTTGAAGCAATGAGGTAAATTATGACCCGTACGTAAAAAGGAAAAGAGGTCAAGCCTAGTTTGAACCTTCACAGAAGTTATCATTCTACAATAGCAAAACGATGACAGATTAAATATGCGAGCGCATGGAGTCCTAGCATCATCAGCGAAACCTGCCAACAGTCGGTCTTCACGACCAATGCACATCTAAGACTTTCTCTCCTTTTTTCCGATACCTATCTATACTCGCGTCCAAGCTGAATGGCACCCTTATCACTAATGGGCCATCATCGTATTGACACGAACGCCAGAAACCAATCAGCAACAGATCTGCCGCACATCACTAGGCTAGAAACCCAGCCTTATAATCTGCTCAGAAAGACAAGACGTTCTCTTCTTTCAAGACCATCCTGGTAGAAGAGGTGAAGTCCAACGCCAGTGCGAGCAAGGATATTCGCTAGTTGAACCCCGCTTGACCTAATACCAATGCGTACAACAAGTCATAGAGTTAATAAAACTAGACTTGACCCCATTCTCGTAAAAATGAATGGCTGGGAAGTTCATTCTTGCAAGATGCATCGGGATAGAGCAAACTTGGCAGACCTTGACGAGATTCGTCACGTTGCCATTTCTGATCCAGAGTGCAAGAGAAGGCACGATTCACGTCACGTGACTTGCATGAATTACTTCGCCATCATCTCACAGGCGTAGGAGGTCCACATGATGAACAAGACGACTCATTCCAACACCGACCAAGAACAAATTCAATCAGCGAACAGGGGGCATGGAGGACCGCGAACAGCCAACATTGCATCGTTTATCGACAACCGTCCAGAAGCCATCGCGCAGCGCAAACTGATCGACGCCATTCACAAGAGTCCTCGTATGATGAGTCAGCGAACGCAGTTCCAGCACATGTCCAGCAACCCCACTCAACTTAAGGATGACGCGATGGATGCTAAGCCGATCGGATCACAGTCCATCGAAAACACTGCCCAGTTGGCTTCTAAAGTAGAATGTCAATCGACTGACTACAGCTACGACAACGGAAACGCGACCGAAGTTGTTGGACGATCTATGAGAGCGGAATTGGATCCTGGAGCACCCATCAATGGCTCAGCACCAGGCGACGGGGTCCAAAAAGGACTCATGGATTATCTAAAACTCAACAAGACTTACAAGTCAATGAAAAGAGGACATTTAATGAATGGCCAGTTAGGTGGTCCAGGCATTGCTTCCAACCTTCACCCAATCACAACAAAAGCCAACAACGATCACAAAGGGTACGTGGAAAACTATGTTAAGCAAGCAATAGCCAATGACGTGGGTATAATCTATAAAGTCAATGTGAATTCCGAGTACAACGCCGATAGCGCAGTGCAAGGTGCTGCAGAATTTAATTGTCAATCATGGGCTTGGGACCCCAAGGGCAATATTATAGACCTTGTAGAACCCCAACCATTCGCAGAAGCTAGAATCGAATCATTACCGCAACCCAACTCGACGGGAGAAGGAGGGATAACAGGATTAAATGTGAATCCTCGATTAACTTTCCTCACGAAAGACTTGCCAAAAGGTTGGGGAGAAAAGGGGAAAGGGCTGAAAGAGTGGGACGACAAGGAACCTTCACATTATTCAAGCACACACAAGTAACCGGCCCAGATCAGACACGAAGCATTCGACAGACGAAACGTTTAGTAAGCTTTAGTTTAGACGGATTACATCAGCGCTGACTTGATGACCTGCCAAAGGGGTCAATGCTATTTTATAATATCTAAAGACCTTTTGATTAATTGAAGCTGACCTTTCAGTTCCCCAGCATTGCTCAATTGCTGGATGGCCTGCACGGCTGGAGAAACGCTACCTGCATGCGTCAACTCAAATAGCGAGGCGATCGCTTTCAAGGGCATGTCACCATATTGCTGACAACAGTAGATCGCGACCTTTCTGGGTAGGTTCGCCTGTTGACGGCCTCTTTGCCGTTTCAGGAGCGAGGAGGGTTTCACGCCATACACTCGCGCCACGGCTGTCACAACCATCTTGGCAGAAGGTTTAGCAGACAGCACTTGCGAAAGCTCTCCTGAGATCATCATTTTCTCTTTGTTGTTGGCAAGAAAAGCTTTAAATTCGGTATCTCCCAGGATGATCGCCGTGTTTCCTTTGTCGTAAAATCGCTTCGTGTCTTCATCTAGACCATCTTCCACATAGCTTCGATAGCCTACATACTTTTGCCTGTGCCCAAGCATATGATAGGTTGTCTCTCGCTCCAACCAGGCTGGCACTTTCGCTTCATTGATATAGGCACGATAGCTCGACCAGGGATAGCTAGCGAGTCTATCTACTGCGGTACCAAGCCCTTCAGTAGGGTTTCGGTGGATGTATCGACTCAATTGCAAGAGATAGGCATCTTGATCCACGACGATGGCCTTATAGCGACCACGGAATAATGGGCCATCGGTTGCGTGGAGTCGATTATATCGCTGAGTATAGACACCATTGATATGGCGCATAATACGATCCAGGTTTGCCCGTGGCGTTTCGAGAAGCAGGTGATAGTGATTACCCATGAGGCAATAGGCATGCACGATGGCGTCAAAACGTTGATGGGCTTCTTCGAGCGTCGTGAGAAAGCTGTGGTAATATACTGGGCCATGAAAGATAGCCTGCCGTCCTCTCCCCCGATTCATGACGTGATAGAAGGCATGCTCATACTGGATGCGGATAGGCCGTGGCATTGATAGATTCTAGCAAGTATTTAAACATTATTAAATAAGCTTGACCCCTTTTTTGGAGACGCGGTTGGGAATCGTTAAGGCTCGCGCGCCTGAGCCATAGCGTTTACGACGGTGCTTCCCGCCTTGCCGCAGAAACGGCTTCAAGTCTGCTTTCCGGATGGCATCGCGGTAGATGAAGCGATAGATCGTTTCATGGCTGAGGCGGATGGCGAAATGCGTTTTCAGATACCCGCTCACCTGCTCCGGGCTTAAGTATTGGCGAACGAGTTGAGTGATCAACCGAGAGAGTTCATCGGTCAGTTTGCGGTGTTTGTGACGCCGGGCGCACTGCTTGCGATGGTGCACGATCTGCAGGGCCCAGTGGTACGTATACATATGACACTGCGGGTATGTGTTTCGTTTAAGCTCGCGACAGACGGTCGAGGGATGCCGGCCCAGTGTCTCGGCGACATGCTTTTGCGTTTTTCCCTCCCGTCGGGCTTGCCAAATGTAAAATCTCTCTTCTTTCCGTAACTGGTGATACGATTTCATCGAGACTCCTCCTGCGGTGACATTGATTGTGACAGCCCACCATCGTACCCCAGGCGAGTGGCTCGAGAAATTGCACTTATTATATGAATCCGCGGAAGCGTTGGCGCAGCAACATGCCGTCGCGACGACAGAACTCATTCAACTCATCGAGACGAACAATACGATTTTGAAGGAAAATCAACGGTTGCTACAGCGGGGAATCGGTTGATGGAGGTGATGTGTGTGAAGGTGCAACCGAGTAAACACGGCGTGCTTCATGAGTGTTTGCCGTGAGAGGGGATGACTGTTTGTTGATGAACATGGAATTTCAGTGATGAGGTGTGGATTTCTAGGGTTTGTATTAATCCTTCAAATCCTTTAGTCGAGATATTAATGCCAGCGCCTTTCAGAATATCCTCTGCCTCTTTGAGTGCTGGATCAACAATCGACATGTTGGGACCTTCTTCCTTTTTAAGTTCAGTTTGAATAGTCTGGACTTTTTCATCAAACCCAGTCAATTGATCGTTATCTAGGTGTTTTTTTAATTTAGGTTGATGGCTTTCAATTTCCGTTATAAGGTTCTTAAGATTCTTGATATGCCAAGAATAGTCGAACATGCCTTCTATGCTTCTAAAAACCAGAGGGATAAACGGTTTATCCAGCTCCTTTTCGGTTGGCTTATAAATTCTGCTCTCCGATTCTTTGAGCTCAGCGCGGAGTTTTTCCACTTGCAGGGTAAGGTAACGAATCTTGAGCAGCGTCAGAATAAATGCAGCGAGACTTGTGATCGCGACTCCAACGAGCGTGACGATGACCCAAATCTTTTCCATCTTTCCACAGCCTCAATAGAGGGTTAGCGCCGCTACCGTCAAGCGTAATATTTTAAGTCGTGTCGGGGAATAATTCCAGTTGTTGTTGCCTGCTGTCGCGGACAGGAAGCGCTGGTTTCGGCGCTGGCAGGCAGGCACAGAAGGTCTCCCAGTCCACCAACC
Source organism: Nitrospirota bacterium (assembly GCA_011088105.1). Lineage (GTDB taxonomy): Bacteria > Nitrospirota > Nitrospiria > Nitrospirales > UBA8639 > JAALKI01. Next base: position 5,696 of record JAALKI010000059.1, read on the forward strand.
AGATCGCCGTTTTGCATTTCGGACAGATCTGTATGCATGTGGTGCGCGCACATTAGTTGACAGATCACTGGGGCATCGTAGGAGCTCTTGGGTGTGAGGGATTGTAAGCTTCCCCCAACCACGGACAGGCGCAATGTAGAGCTTTCTGGCAGAAT
>JAALKI010000060.1 GCA_011088105.1 Nitrospirota bacterium
TATCGCAATGAACAACGATCACAGGTGGCTTGATTTCAGGGGAGCACTACAAATCCCCGTTGTATCCATCGAACACTTTGCATACCGGGTGGTGTTAAAGAAATTGTCAGATGGGGAAGCATTAGCTCACCACCGTAGCGGCGAAAGGAGACAAGGCCGTTCCCGAACAGGTCCGCAACCATGAAAATGCTGTTCCTGAGAGTCCTTCTGTTCCCGAGTGAAGGGGAATCGGGTACAGCAACGGAACTGCGTCGCGATTATCAGCCAAAAGCCGTTCAATGGTCTGTCCAATTTGTGGAAGAGTCTGTTCGGGGAGAGGACTTCCTACAAGGAAGAGAGGGGATGCCTTGGTCGGGTGTTCATCAGAAGCAACGCGAGGTTCCACTGTTTCAACGTAATATTGAATTGTTGCAATTAATTCATTGGCGACAAGATTCATTGTGTGTGTAGACAAAGCAACCGTAAGAGCCTCGTCCGTCTTCTCCAAAGGGACATGCGCCGTTTCGGAAGAAAGGCTATCAGGCTGAAGCCACATCGGCAGTGATTTGACACGGAGAAAGGTAGGGTGGCCATCCCGAAGCATCAATAATAAAAACCCCCAATCAGCCAAAAAGAGAAAAAACGCTTCATGTTTATTGAGGGGAACGTTAGCACTTACTGCTTGTGTGGCATGGTCCATTGCAGCACGACACAAATCGAACACGGCAAGTCCCGCCAATGAAATAGATGCTGGCACCAGCCCAGCTTCAAGACAGAGTGCTTCATACGATTCAATAATATCTCGTTGAATGGCAACGGCCAGCACGTAAAGTACCGGCATGGTCTGTTCTGTGTCGTGTACGGTCTTTTCCTGTGTGTGATAGAGACGATAGGCAATCCGAACATTCGATGGAGAAAGCTTGCAATCTTGCTGAAAACGTCCGGCAATAATGGCCTCACGTTCAGATGGGGAGGAGGGCAAACTCGCAAATCGAAAGACGGTTGAGCGTGCACAAAGATCTGGCAAACAAAGGGCAATGGTTCGAGGCCGTGACGTATGTTGCCGTAAAGCTCGAAGAATGTTCCGAAGTTCCTCGAGGTTTGTCAGATTGGCCGCAATAGGCGAAGGACGGACAGAGTCTGACGATATCGGTAATTCATGGTATCGCTGGAATATTGGATGCTTCCACACTCGGTGAATCTCCGCCATGCCCATCATTTTTCCAGTAATCGACAATCCAAGGCGAGGTTTGGTCATAGGAAAAAGAGTCATTCGCCGACCTCAACTGGCGTGACTCGATTAATTTCATGGAGAGTGGTTTCACCCTCCAAGACCTTTTGGATAGCGGTTTGGCGAAGACTTTTCATCCCTTGAGTCAAGGCAGCAGACCGGATGTCCGACATGGGTTTTCCCGCCATGATCATTTCCTTGATAGAGTCAGTTAAATCAAGAAATTCCGAAATGGCGCGTCTTCCTCGAAATCCTAAGCCATGGCATTCATGACATCCTTTCTCTTCGTAAAAGGTCGTCTGTTGAGATTTGTGATAATCGAGACCAGACTCCCGACAGAGCTCAGGACTGACAGAGACAGGAACTTTGCAATGAGGGCAAAGTGCCCTTACTAAACGTTGAGCAAGCACACAGCTCAACGACGCGAGGAAATTATGGGGCTCAATGCCCATATTGATGAATCGGCTAATGACATCAAACGCATTATTGGCATGCACGGTCGTAAAAACCAAATGCCCCGTGAGTGCAGATTGAATCGCAATCTGCGCTGTTTCCATATCACGAATTTCTCCCACCATAATTTTGTCAGGGTCGTGACGGAGAATTGATCGAAGACCTCGAGCAAAGGTCAATCCTTTTTTTTTATTCACCGGAATTTGCACAATGCCTTTTAATTGGTATTCAACAGGATCTTCAATCGTAATGATCTTATCCTCAGGTCGGTGAACTTCGTTCAGGGCGGCGTACAGCGTGGTGGTTTTTCCACTCCCAGTTGGCCCCGTGACCAAAATCATTCCATATGGTCTCGTAATGGCACGACGAAATCTGTGGAGATCGTCTGGATTAAATCCTAAGATCGTCAGTCGAAGCCCTTCCATATCATGCGCGACAGATTGTTTATCCAAAATTCGAATAACAATTGACTCTCCAAATACACTGGGCAAGATCGACACACGAAAATCAACTGTGCGCTTTTCAACATGGAGTTTGAATCGTCCATCTTGCGGGATTCGTCGTTCAGCAATATCCAATTCAGACATCACTTTTAATCAGGAAATTAAGGAAGCATGGATAGAATGCGGTAATGGTTCCATGCCTGAATACAAGACGCCATCAATTCGAAATTTGACGTCAACTGCTCGTTCGGTTGCTTCGATATGAATATCACTCACTTGCTTTTGCAATGCGCTCAGAATGATAGTATCAACGAGCTTGACAACGGGGCTTTGGTCTTTTGAAATACTTTCCAAGGAAAGTACTTCTTCACCCCGTTCATCTTCTTTGATAAGAATAGGGTGAAGCTCTTCCTGAATCCTGGTGAGCACTTGTTTATTACCTTCACTTGCGGCAAGTCCTTCTAGGATTGCCGTGGCCGTGGAAACAACCAAATGCACATCTCGACTGAGCAAGAGTTCAAGTTCATCAAGGGCCCAAAGATCTCGTGGGTCAGCAACGGCAATGGTCAACGTACCTTCGTGATCAGAGAGAGGAACAAAGGGTTGGCGATGCATCCACTCAACGGGAATCGTCTCAAAAAAGGCTGGATTGACTCGAAACTCCATCAAAGGATCAAACGGCAACGCATATTGTTCTGCTAAAGCTTTGGCTATTGCTTCTTCTGAGAGAAGGCTGTGCGCTGCTACGTATTGGCGAAGAGGCTGTTGAAGATGACGAGCCTGCTGAACACAATCAGTCAATTGTTCCTGTGAGAGAAGTCCTCGTCTGAGAAGGACATCTTCTAATGAGCAATGTTTAACCGGCGTGGCCATAATGAATGAAGAATTTAGAATATTTAGACGGTACCCGCTAATTGGAAAATGGGCAAATACATAATAATGACAATACCACCAATGATCACTCCCATAATCAAGAGCAAAATGGGTTCAATCCATGTCGTCAATTGATCCAACTGCAAATTTAATTCGCCCTCATGAAATTCAGCGATTTCATGAAGCATCGTTTCGAGTGACCCGGTTGTTTCTCCCACTTCAATCATTTCAATCGTCATGCGCGGCAAAAATCGTTCCGTGTTTAAAGAAGCAGCAAGACTCGTGCCATCCCGAACATGATCCGTGGCCGCAATGAGCGCCCGAGAGATAATCTTATTGGTCATGGCATTTGCCGTAATCGTTAGTGCAGAAAGAAGAGGAATCCCACCGGCGATGATGGTTCCCAATGTTCGAGCCAAACGAATAATTTGACTTTTTAAGATAATATCTCCAAGTAGGGGAACACGCAAAAGGATCCAATGATACTGTGTTCGACCAGCAGAGGTCTGAACCCACGAATAGAGTGCCACGGCGAGCATCACCGTCAATCCAAAAATCCAGGGGAGCCAAATCTGTATGGAATTGATCAGATCTAAGAGCATCTGTGTCAGAAAGGGAAGCGCAGCATGACTTTGTGCATAGACTTCTGAAAACGTGGGAATAACATAGGTCAAAAGAAACCCAACGACTCCTATACCAACGATAATTAAAAACCCTGGGTAAGCCAACGCTTTGACTGTTTTTTCTCGAACCCCGATGATGAGTTTGAGATAGGCAATGTATCGCTGAAGGACTTCTGCTAAGTTCCCAGTCTGTTCGCCAGATTGAATGGTGGCTCGGTAGAGATCGGGAAAATGTTTCGGCTGTGTCGCCATAGCCTGGGAGATCGCACTGCCGCCACGGATTTCTTCTCTCACATCTTGGAGCGCCACTTGGAAATTCCCATGTGTCGCCCGATCAGTAAGAATATCAAAGGCTTTAAGAATGGGAAGTCCTGCCTTCACCAAGGCTAAAAACTGTTGATTAAAGACCAAAAACTCTCTATGCGATAAATGCCCTCTGGCCTTGGGACGGGTTGTCGATCCCCCCCACCGTTTTTTTCCCGCTACATGAAGAACAACGAGACCTCGGGTTTCTAATTGTGTACGCACCACATAGTCATTCTCTGCCTCAAGCTGGTCTTCAATGATGGTTCCATCTGCCCGTGCAGCTCGATAGTGAAACTGTGGCACTAGGGATTCTCAACTGGTTTAAGCGGTACAGGGATCTTCACTTCAGAAGGAATATCGGGATCATGTTGCCGAGCAACCTTCATACGAAGGCGCAACTGCTGACCGGGAAAAATCTGATCGCTTTTCAGATTATTGAGTTCCTGAAGCTGTTTGACCGACACACCATAAGTACGCGAAATCTTCCACAGAGAATCTCCTGATTGGACGGTGAGGAGATGACCTCCACGCATTGAAGTGTTTCCCAACGACTGCGTATGCGGTCTTGTAACCTGAATTGGCTTCCGACTGTTACGAAGTTCTGTATGCAATGTCGCGATATCTGTTTTCAGAAGATGAACGTCGGAGACAAGACTATTGAGGGAAGTCTGAACCGATCGAATTTCCGTCATTAGCTGAAGAAGTTGGGGCATGGCGGTCGTTTTCCCACGAAGTTGGGCATTCTCCTTGTGCACCTGATTCCGTTCGGCTTCGAGTGTGGCAATCTCTGTTTTAACCTGCCCAAGTTCTTTGACCATCGCGACCTCTCGTTTACGCATATCAGACAAGGCTTCTTGCACAGTACGAACCTCTGCTTGTTGCTTGGCCAATGTGATTCGTTCGGTTGCCAATGCGCTCCGCAATTCTTCCGCCTCAACCTTGGTTTCTTCCAGAAGGCTCTGCGTATGGGAAGAAGGGAGTGGGCTCGTGGGAGGAGGGGATACAGGCTGAGATGTGGCACAACCAGCTAGCGCCATGAGACTACTAACAAGTACGTGCGTCAACACAAAGAAAGACATGTTAGATTTCATAACTGTTTACCATTGATTATAAGGGGTTCCATTGCTCGCAACGAGATCACTACCACTGTGGATATCGAAAATGCCACTCTGAACATCTGCCTCGAGATCATTCTCAAAAATTAATTGCCATGTGTCAGCCGATTTTGTAAATGGATCAACTGGAATTTGACGAAGATAGCCGGTTTCGACAAGCCCTTCAAGCGACTGAGGATACGATCGGGTATCAGCATAATGTTGGTCAAGAAGTGTCCTCATGGTAAATAAATTATGCCTTAATGCAACCTCCCGTGCTTTGATGGCTGAAGCCTGGAATGAGGGAATCGCCAAAGTGGCCAGAATGCCTATTAGGGCGACCACAATCAACAATTCTAGAAGTGTATAGCCACACGCGTGTTTGTCAAAAGATGTTTGCATCACCAATTACGGTATTTGGTTTCATCAATCGCCACGCCAGAACTTGTGGTAAAAACGTCGTAGACGTCTTCTCCATACCAGTTATCTTCATCAGCTTCATCTTGATAACATCGAAGTCCCCATTCTTGGGATTGTGTCATCGGGTCAAAAGGGATTCGGCGGAGATAACGACGAATCGTACTCCTGTCTTCGACGATGGCTTCTTCGCCACTTAGTTCGACGGCGAGTAAAATTTCCAATGTTTTGGGGTATCCAGTTGTTCCTGAAAATTCTTTGCAGGTTAATTTGTTTTTGACGCACAGTGCCCCTTGCAGAACATTGCCATCCCGCCTCCAATCACGCCTAACTCCTCTCCTCCGTTCCACTCTCTATTGATGAGGTTATTACGCAAACCCAGTTGT
>JAALKI010000028.1 GCA_011088105.1 Nitrospirota bacterium
TCCGCATCCAGCCATCCTAAGATAACTCTCGTTATCTAGGACAGCCCCTTTTTTTATCATAGCAACACTGATCCCCCTGCGATCGTTGGCATTGTGGAGGTTGTGAGATCAGCCTACCCTGATCACTATGCCCATGAGCCCAAAAACAACTACTTCGACCCTAAAAGCTCAAAAGATGCACCTCGCTGGATGATGGTAGATGTCCGCTTTGTAAAGAAATTGACTGTCCCCTTACCACTTGAGCGGCTTCGAACTCTCGCCGGCTTAGCCAAGATGGTACTTCTGAAAAAAGGCTCACGCTTATCAGTTCAACCCGTTGACCAAACAGAATGGACTGTCATTATGCAGCTAATAGCTCAGGATGACGGCGTCTCAGGAAGTGCAGGCAGGACTTGATGAAAGGGGTGGATGGTAATCTGTTCAAAAACACCATGAATGGTATACGGATCGGATTGAGCAAATGCCGTGGCTTCTTCTAGAGAATCAGCCTCAATAATCATCAGACTCCCCGCCTTGTCTGTAAACGGACCGGCAAGAACTAACTTTCCCTGATCATACAAATTCTGTAATCGTTCAAGATGGGCGGGGCGGTGCAGCGGGCGTTTTTCTGACCCATGCGGTCCGTCGAAACCGACAATGACAAATTTCATTGAGAGAAAAAGTCCTTTTGGGGTTTCCCAACAGGTGGGCTTGGCTATTGCTGATCATCGGACAAGGCATGGCGACTCCCATACCCGCTATCAACCTCATGCCACCAGCCAATGGTATCTTCTCCTAGTTTCCAGCACAAATAGACCCTTCGCCCATTAATGAGATAAGGAAAATCGCATAAGCCTATATCCAAGTCTTTGACAATCACACCCATCTCTTGAATGGCCCGCAGCGCTTCATTAATTTGCTGTAAGGCTATGGATATAGCGGGGCCCCATGACGCTCCCTCCGCCCAAATGGGAATTGGCACAGGCCTTCTTGATTTCATCTTTGGTTTCCAACAAAACGGTTTTCCCCTCTTTGGCCGCAACAAGATGTGTCTCTAATTGAGGAATTAAACCTGTGGCTTCTTTCAGGGAGAAAATGCGTTCGTGTTTGGGTTGGTCTTCCGAGAAGGCCATACGGATACTCCTGTAGGTCAGATCAAGATTGGATCGCAATCTCTTTCATGTACCATAACCACGATGACGGCGCAATCACCATAGAACGCAAAATGCGATTCATCAATTAAAAGAACCCTGATAGAAGTCTTGACAAGGTTGTAAAGCATGGTATACAAAGGAACAATACCTTCCCGTTGTGATGTGAATTTCCTCTACAGGACTTCCTAAGCCACCGAAAAACGTTTTAATACCCAACGAGTTTCTTTTAGATCCGTATCATCGACCCCACAACCTAATTTTCCAATACTTGTCAACTTAATTTCTATCTACCTATTACCCATACCAGAAAATAGCCTTTCCTTTTTTCACCATGATTGGATTATCCCCCTTGCTATTTCACCCATGGGCCGAAACCCCTTCCTCGTTGTCCTTTTGAGAGGCACGCCTCTCATTTCACTATCTACTGCAGGAGAATGTTATGCATCTTGCCGAATTGAAACAAAAATCCATTGGTGACCTTTCTGAACTCGCTCGCTCGCTCAAAATAGATGGCACCGCTAATCTTCGGAAACAAGAACTCATCTTCGCCATCCTCCAAGGACAAACCGAAAAAAACGGTGTGATCTTTGGAGAAGGAGTCTTAGAAACACTATCGGATGGATTTGGCTTTCTCCGGGCCCCGGATTCTAATTATTTGCCAGGCCCCGATGATATTTATATTTCCCCATCACAAATTCGGCGATTTGGCTTGCGGACCGGGGACATCGTCTCCGGGCAAATCCGCCCCCCCAAAGATGGAGAGCGCTATTTTGCGTTGCTGAAAGTCGAGAAAATCAATTACGACGAGCCTGACGTACAACGTGAAAAAATCTTGTTTGATAACTTAACACCTCTCTATCCCGAAGAGCGGATCAATTTGGAATTCGACCCCGAGGAATATTGCACACGGGTGATGGAACTCACTACGCCGATTGGGAAAGGGCAACGAGGATTGATCGTCGCAGCTCCGCGTACAGGAAAAACCATGCTGCTGCAAGCCATTGCTCGATCCATCTTAAGCAACCATTCCGAAATTACCCTAATCGTGCTGCTCATTGATGAGCGTCCTGAAGAAGTGACAGACTGGCAACGCCAAGTAAAAACCGCGGAAGTCATCAGCTCAACCTTTGATGAACCCCCACAACGTCATGCCCAAGTCGCGGAAATCGTGATGGAAAAAGCCAAACGATTGGTGGAACATAAGCGCGACGTCGTGATTTTGCTCGATAGCATTACGCGATTAGCCCGCGCATACAACTCCATTGCCCCGCCAAGTGGAAAAGTGCTCTCTGGCGGGCTCGATTCGAATGCATTGCAACGCCCCAAACGCTTTTTCGGTTCGGCGCGCAATATTGAAAATGGAGGAAGCTTGACCATCCTGGCCACCGCACTGATTGATACGGGAAGCCGCATGGATGACGTGATTTTTGAAGAATTCAAGGGAACGGGAAACATGGAAGTCCATCTGGACCGGCGGTTGGCCGACAAACGGCTATTTCCAGCCATTGATATTAGCCAATCCGGCACACGGAAAGAAGAACTCCTGGTTGATCGTGATCGACTCAATAAAATGTGGATTCTCCGGAAAGTGCTCAGTCCATTGGGGAGTATGGAAGCCATGGAATTCTTGATGGATAAAATATCCGGGACCAAAAATAATCAGGAGTTCTTACAATCCATGAATCGATAACGGCCCCAAGGGGATCGAAAGAGAGATTTTGCCAAGACCCTCTTTCTCATGATACACATAGAAGAATGCCCAGAGGGCAAGAAATAGCCCAGCGACTATTATCGAGAGGATCGACATGAAAAAAGACATTCATCCAGACTATCGGGAGGCAACGATCCGTTGTGCATGTGGGGCAACAATCAAGACACGAACAGCCATTGGAGACTTTAAGGTCGATATCTGTTCGTCCTGCCACCCATTTTTTACAGGAACTCAAAAAATTGTTGATGCCGAAGGCCGCGTTGAGCGATTTCGGAAAAAGTATGCCAAAAAAGAAGCCAAGGCGTAAGTTGCCGATGGTTGTGTCACAAACCCACTATGTCGGGAGAGCGCAAGGATGTTAGAAACGAAGGTGGGTGGGTAGCCCAGTGGGAAGCTGTATCTAATCGCTATGAAAGCGTCACACAACAGCTCATCGAACCAGCCGTCCTGAATCAGCCCACCCTTCTTCGCTCGTTGACCAAAGAACGAGCAGACATCGAAGAAACCTCCCAACTTTTTTATACCTACCGTTCCCTGCTTGCCCAGATCGTCAGTACCGAAGAACTACTCAACGATCCTCAGGTCGATCCAGAGCTCCATGCCCTTGGGATGGAAGAATTACAAGTCTTGCAGCAGCGTCGGAGCGATCTGGAGACACAAGCCTTAGCCTTACTGCATCCAGGCAATGCGGAGGACGAGCGGAATACCTTCGTTGAAATTCGTGCGGGAACCGGTGGAGATGAAGCTGCATTGTTTGCTGCCGCATTGTTTCGGATGTACAGCAAATACGCGGAAAAAAGAAAGTTACGGGCTGAAATCATTGAATCACATGAAATAGGCATAGGAGGATTCAAATCCGTCGTACTGCTCGTGGAAGGAAAAGGCGCCTATGGACTCTTTCGATATGAAAGTGGCGTGCATCGTGTCCAACGGGTGCCAACCACGGAAGCAAGCGGGCGAATTCATACGTCGACGGCAACGGTTGCCGTGATGCCCGAAGTGGAAGACGTCGATGTTCACATTGACACCAAAGATCTCCGGATCGATACCTTTTGTTCATCAGGCGCGGGCGGACAAAGTGTCAATACAACCTATTCTGCCGTACGAATCACCCACATTCCCACTGGCGTCGTCGTGACATGCCAGGATGAGCGATCTCAGTTAAAAAATCGAACGAAGGCCATGAGGACACTTCGTGCACGAATTGGTGATGCCGAACGCGCCAAACAAGAGGCCTCTATTGCCCAGGACAGACGGACACAAGTCGGAACGGGAGAACGCAGTGAAAAGATTCGGACATATAATTACCCACAAAATCGTGTCACGGATCACCGGATCGGCATCACCCTCCACAAGCTAGAATTTATCCTAGAAGGCAACCTTGACGAATTACTTGAAAAACTTCAGGCTGAGATGAACGCGGAACGCATGCATTCCACAAAATGTGACAAAGCCTAATTGGTGATAGGTCGTAAATTATGCAGAATAACGAGAAACAAAAAGGGAGTTTTTCCCCAGCCCCATTCATGCATGGCACATCACCCCAAACTGGAACGGTGTGGGAACTCTTCCGGCAGGGAGTGAGTATGCTCTCAACCGCAAGCGTGACCAATGCAACCAATGAATGTCTGTGGTTGCTGGAATCGACATGTAACCTTTCTCGCCTAGATATCTATCAAAACCCCAGTCAGCGTATGTCGTCCGAACAATGGAACGCTGCCATGAAATTAGTAAGACGACGGGCATCCGGGGAACCATTACAATATATTTTGGGAACCCAAGAATTTTATGGACTGGAACTGAATATTCCTCATGGGGTCTTTATTCCCAGACCAGAAACTGAACTCATTGTTGATGCCCTGCGGCAACAACCTCTACCTGCGGCAACTCCATCGATTGCGGATGTGGGGACTGGATCCGGGTGTTTGGCCGTGGCGTTAGCCGTACAGGACTCTCGCTTCACGATATATGCCACGGATCGCTGTCCCTTGGCCTGTGCAACAGCGCAACACAATGCCCACCGACATCAGGTCGCCGACCAGGTAACCGTGTGGCCAGGACACCTGCTGACTCCTCTTGCTTCCCGAGGATTACAAGGGACTTTGTCAGCCATCGTCTCGAATCCCCCCTATATCCCAACCGCCGCTCTTGCGACCCTTCCGGTCGATGTCCGTGAACACGAACCATGGCACGCACTCGATGGTGGTCAAGATGGCCTTGATGTATATCGAGACTTGCTCCGGGAAGCATTAGATTTGTTGTTGCCTCACGGGATACTGATTCTGGAAGCCGGCGCCGGCCAGGCCAGCCAAATTTGTGAGGAAGCAGAACGTCACGGAGCCTATTCCATACTGCAGATTCAGCAAGATTTCGCAGGAATTGACCGAGTCATCACGTTGGAGCGGAAGGGGTCACACCTCGTCTGACATGTCGTTGGATCACATCATCATTCAAGGGGGAATCCCACTGAAAGGAACGGTCACGGCAGCAGGAGCCAAAAATGCCGCACTTCCTATCTTAGCCTCGACGATTCTAGGCGGAGGGGAATGTCTCATCACCAACCTGCCGCAGGTTCGGGATACCACAACCTTGCAAACCCTCCTGGGCCTGCTTGGGGCTTCCGTGAAAACAGACGAAGGACGAGTGGCAATTGATACCACAGCCTTACAATCAACAGAAGCGCCTTATGATCTTGTCAAAACCATGCGAGCCTCTATACTCGTGCTAGGGCCCCTCCTCACGCGATTTGGAGAAGCCACCGTCTCTCTGCCAGGAGGATGTGCCATTGGACTCAGGCCCGTCAATCTTCATTTGGACGGGTTACGGCAACTTGGGGCATCCATTACCTTAGAGAAAGGGTATATCCACGCCCAAGCCTCGAAACTGCAAGGCGGACAGATTACACTAGAAATTCCGACAGTCACAGGAACGGAAAACCTGATGATGGCAGCATGTTTAGCTGAAGGAACCACGGTCATTGACAATGCGGCTCAAGAACCAGAGGTGGTAGATCTCGCTTCATTTTTGGTAAAACGTGGGGCAAGGATTGCTGGAGCGGGCTCCAATCGAATTTCCGTGGAGGGCGTACGTCAGCTTCACGGAGCAGAACACCAGGTCATGCCGGATCGAGTCGAGGCCGCGACCTACCTGATGGCAGGAGCAATTACTCATGGAGATATTCAAGTGGACCAGTGCATTCCGCAACACCTCGAAGCCGTGTCTCGGTTACTCCAATCCTGTGGGGCTGATATAAGTCAAAGCCATAACACCATCAGGATCAAAACCTCGTCTCGACTTCATGCGGTAGACGTGACCACGCAACCCTATCCTGGATTTCCCACAGATTTACAGGCCCAAATGATGGCTGTTATGTCTGTGGCCGAGGGAAAAAGCATCATACACGAAACCATATTTGAAGGCCGCTTCCTCCATGTGCCAGAGTTACAGAGAATGGGCGCAGCCATCGAAATTGACGGAGCGCGTGCGCTGGTCCAGGGAGCATCAACACTAACCGGGGCACCAGTCATGGCTTCCGACCTACGGGCAAGCGCCGGATTGGTCCTAGCTGGCTTGGCTGCAGAGGGAGAAACCCGTCTTTCCCGGATTTACCATCTTGAACGAGGATACGAACGAATGGTGGATAAGTTACAAGGTTTGGGAGCCATGATCCAACAACGTGCAGCATGGGCATGAGTGACATGCTCACCGTCGCATTATCCAAAGGCAAACTCCTCCCGCCCACGCTCGCACTCTTTCAAAAGGCGGGGTATGCGGTGCCCCACATCACCAAGGACGACCGACGACTAGTGTATAAGTGCGCCGAAAGTGGTCTTTCCTTTTTAGTCGTCCGTCCAAGCGATGTGCCAACATACGTCGAGTATGGGGCAGCTGATGTCGGCATCGCTGGGAAAGATTTATTACTTGAACAGCACATGGATGTCTACGAGCCTCTTGACTTACGCATTGGAGGGTGCCGCATTGTCGTCGCCGCCGTGAACGGGCAAGATCGACCAAATCGGTTATCCTCCAAATTGCGAGTGGCCACGAAATATCCGCATGTCACAGAGAGCTATTTCAATCAACAAGGAATTCCTGTAGAAATTATCAAATTATATGGGTCAATTGAGCTGGCCCCAGTCGTCGGATTGTCCGATCGGATCGTCGACCTGGTGTCAACCGGGCAAACGTTGAAAGTCAATAACCTCAGCGTGCTGGACGTGATCGCGTGGTCCTCTGCGCGACTGATTGTGAATCGAGCTAGTTTAAAAATGAAGCATGAAGTCATGACCACCTTGATCCGTCGGCTTCGCCGAAGCCGGCCTGCATTGAACTAAGCAGGAGTATCAACGTGAAAATTGTTGCAACAACAGACCGAGGCTTTCGGACCACAGTTAAACATGTCTGCGAACGAGCCAGTTCACAAAATCGGCAAGTCGAAAAAACCGTTAAAACCATCTTGGACGGGGTCGCACGCGGAGGAGATGCCGCAGTCGTTCGGTATGTCAAACGATTTGATGGGATTCGGCTCAAGCCAATGGCATTTCAAGTCCCATCGGAAGAAATCAAGCAGTCGCATGCCCACATCCGAAAAGAAGAGGGCGATGCGCTACGCTATGCCGCGCATAGTATCCGGTCATTTCATGAAAGTCAACGAACTGCCACATGGTTCAAGCAAGAAAAAGGCATTCGATTAGGCCAGCTCATTACGCCACTGGATGCCGTCGGCGTATATGTGCCGGGAGGAAAGGCCTTATATCCTTCGAGTGTCTTGATGAACATCATTCCGGCAAAAGTTGCTGGGGTTAAGCGCGTGGTGATGTGTACACCAACCACCACCGGCACCATTGACCCTTATTTATTGGTAGCAGCCGATATTGCGCAAGTGGATGAAGTGTATCGAGTGGGCGGAGTCCAGGCCATTGGAGCTATGGCCTTTGGCACAGAGACCATACCACGGGTTGATAAAATTGTTGGACCGGGCAACCAATATGTGGCAACAGCCAAACGATTGGTCTATGGCCAAGTGGATATTGACATGATCGCCGGTCCTAGTGAATTGCTGGTTCTTGCTGACGACACCGCGAACGTGGCGCATGTGGCCTCGGATTTATTGTGCGAGGCGGAGCATGATGAGGAGGCACGGGTATATTTGGTCACAACGTCTGCTCGGTTGGCCAAGGCGGTGGCCGCTGAAATGCAGAGCCAACTCTCCACACTGCAACGCAAAAAAATCGCGAGTAAATCGGTCAGCCGTTATGCGGTAGGTTTTGTGGTGCCAGACATGGACACAGCCATCGACCTCTCAAACGCCATTGCGCCCGAACATTTAGAAATCATGGTCAAACATGCCTTAGATTATCTCAATCGGATCCGGCATGCTGGCGCCGTATTCGTGGGGCCCCATACACCTCCAAGCGTGGCAGACTATGTGGCTGGTCCCAACCACGTCTTGCCCACTGGTGGATCAGCACGGTTTTTTTCAGCATTATCTTTAGATGATTTTATCAAGCGTACCAATGTCGTATGCTATAACAAAGAAGATCTCCGCTTGGCCAAATCCTATGTCACGCAACTCGCACGTATGGAAGGTCTTGAGGCCCACGCCAAATCAATAGAAAGTCGATTCCCATGAATAACACTACCCCTCCTCGATCGGCGACCCTTGAACGCACCACCACGGAAACATCGGTCTCCGTAGATTGGCAACTAGACGGTACCGGGCAAGGTACCATTCACACAACCATTCCCTTTGTTGATCACATGCTTACGCTGTTGACCAAACATGGCTATTTCGATCTGACCGTGAACGCCAAAGGTGACACCGATATCGATGATCACCATACCGTAGAAGATATTGGGATTACGCTGGGCTGTGTATTAAAAGAAGCTTTGGGCGGCAAAGCTGGCATTACCCGGTTTGGATGGGCCACCGTCCCGCTGGATGAAACATTGGCACAAGTCGTTGTCGATCTCAGTGGCAGGCCTTACTTGGTCTACAACGTCAACTTGCCCAATCAGCAGATTAAGTCATTTGATCTTGGATTATTTGAAGATTTCTTCCAAGCATTTGTGACACATGGCGGATTGAATCTTCATGTCAATGTGCATTATGGGCGAAACCCTCATCACATTCTTGAGGCCATCTTTAAGGCATTCGCCAAGGCCTTGGCACAAGCCATCAGATTCGATCCTCGTTCCTCTGGCATTCCGTCCACGAAGGGATCATTGTGAGCATTGCCATTATTGATTATGAAATGGGCAATTTACGAAGCGTTCAAAAAGCCTTCGAAACGGTGGGGCACCCAGCCGTTCTGACCAGAGATCCTCAAGTCATTGATCAAGCTAGCCATGTCGTGTTACCAGGCGTCGGGGCATTTGGTGATTGTATGGCAAACCTGGAACGGTTTGGATTGATTGACCCCATTCATAAGGCCGTGCAACAGGGAAAACCTTTTCTGGGTATCTGCCTGGGCATGCAACTGCTGTTTACAGAAAGTGAAGAATTTGGGCCCCATCAAGGGTTAAACCTCATTCCTGGGAAAGTGAAACGATTTCCCAACTTTTCGGTCGACACACCAGCACTCAAGATTCCGCATATGGGATGGAATACAATCACTGTTCAGAATCCTTCATCGGTCCTGCAAGGCATTGAGTCGGAGACACACATGTATTTTGTCCATTCCTATTATGTCGAGCCAACTGACCCCGACGTCAGTTGTACCACAACCGACTATGGCATTCCCTTTACCTCTAGCATCGTAAAAGAGAATATCTTTGCCTCACAATTTCATCCAGAAAAAAGTCAACGTTTGGGGCTACAACTGCTCCGAAATTTTGGGGCATGGCAATGAAAACAAGACAGAATGGGCGTTCGAACCACGTAGAGAAGTTCATCCGAAATATGCTCTATGGACTCTTACTGATGCTCTTGTGGAGCATGGGTGGCTGCGTACCCAAAACCATCACCGTGAAAAGCACACCCCAGTTCAACCCAGCACATATTCACACCGTCGCCATCCAGCCATTGAAAGCGCTCTCTACGCCACAAGGATCGTATCACGGCTCACAAGCCTATCTTTCCAACCATGGATCGGCAGAACACCTTCGCTCATTTGAATTGACCCCGGCGCCAGCGCCAGGACGGGTGTCCACGCAAACCATCACAGTGCCGACCGAAGCCCCAACCGTGATTACCCACATGCTGGTCACGACGTTAAGCGCCCGACCTGGGATCACCCTGATTCCTCCAGCCATGGTGACCGATACGAAGAATCAACTCAAAGCCTCAGGACATGAAGGGCAGCCCTTCGCAAGTACGCAACAACTTGGGCAACACGTAGCAGCAGACGCTATCTTACAAGGGCTCGTTCGTATCTATCGAGAGCGAGAAGGCAGTCGTATTGGAGCCACGCCTGCAGCTGTAGGGTTTGAGGTACAGCTCATTGGGACGAAGACAGGAGCTGTATTATGGTCGGGAAATTATTACGAAGAGCAAAAACCTCTCACAGAAGATATTCAAGGATTTTTGGAACGCGGTGGCGCGTTTGTCACAGCGAAGGAATTAGCCCAGTCAGGGGTTGATCGCATGATGCAGCAACTCCCCATTGGCACACACCTCCTTCCGTAAGTTCACCTTCTGAATTCCCGGTCTCAATTGGACAACCTATGATTATTATTCCAGCAGTCGACATTAAAGATGGTCGGTGTGTTCGCCTCCGACAGGGGGACATGAACCAGGAAACCTTGTATGCCAATAACCCTGTCGCCATGGCGATTGCATGGGAACAACAAGGAGCAGAATGTCTCCATATCGTGGATTTAAATGGAGCCGTAGAAGGCATACCCAAGAATCTTGACCAACTGACGGCCATCGCGAAGATGCTTTCGATTCCAGTCCAAGTTGGCGGAGGCATACGCAGTCTCGACACCATTCGGCTGTATCTCTCTCATGGAATCAAACGCGTCGTCTTAGGGACAGTGGCGTTAACAAATACGGAGTTAATCAAACAGGCCTGTAAAGAATTTCCTGGTCAAATTTTAGTTGGCGTGGATGTGAAACAAGGCAAGGTGGCCGTACAAGGATGGACCGATGTGTCAGAAACCTCTCCTGAAACCGTCTTCAACTCCCTGGCCACATTAGGAGTCGCAGGCGTGATCTACACCGATATTAGTCGAGATGGCATGCTAAGTGGGCCCAATCTCGAGGCATTGGCACTGGCCATCCAACAGTCCCCATGTCCGGTCATTGCCTCGGGAGGCATCACAAAACTTGACGACATTATGCAAGTCAAACGCCTAGGGTCCAACATCAGCGGAATCATTATTGGCAAAGCACTGTATGAAGGAACGATCGATCTGCCATCAGCTATTCAGGCAGCGTCATCGGCTCTCAAAGAGGACTCGGCATGTTAACCAAACGGATCATTCCCTGTTTGGATGTCAAGAACGGACGTGTTGTCAAAGGGGTATCCTTTGTAAACCTTCAGGATGCCGGAGACCCTGTGGAAGTGGCGAAGATCTATGATCAGGCGGGTGCGGACGAACTCTGTTTTTTAGACATCACCGCTTCGCATGAAAATCGAGGGACCATACTCGATGTGGTGGCCAGAACGGCAGAACACGTATTCATGCCATTAACCGTAGGCGGAGGAATTCGAACACTAGACGATATCCGCCGTCTGCTAAAAGCAGGGGCGGACAAAGTCAGTATCAATACGGCGGCTGTCCAAGATCCCGAATTCGTCAAGGCCGCGGCAAGTCGCTTTGGTACACAATGCATTGTCGTGGCCATCGATGCCAAGCGGGTGTCACAAGCCGAAGAACAGGGGCGCTGGGAAATTTTCACTCATGGCGGTCGCACGCCCACAAGCCTCAACGCCGTCCAATGGGCCAAAACAATGGAGACCTTCGGAGCAGGCGAGATTCTCTTGACCAGCATGGATAAAGATGGCACGAAAGACGGATATGATTTGGCATTAACAGCAGCCGTCTCTGAGGCGGTCACGATTCCAGTCATTGCCTCAGGAGGCGCAGGGGACCTCTCTCATCTCTACGACGCCTTAGCGGTAGGCAAAGCTAATGCCGTGTTAGCGGCATCTATTTTTCACTATCACGTGTATACTATTTCGGACGCCAAAGAATATTTACACCAACACGGGCTCCCAATCCGTGTCGTGACTGAACGCAACGCCACGGTGTGTTAAATGGAACCAGCTAGCCTTCCCATTATGAAGACACTCCAGTTTGATGAACAGGGGTTGGTGCCCGCTGTGGTTCAAGACTGGCGTGATGGCTCCGTCCTCATGCTGGGGTATATGAACCAGGATGCGCTTACCGAAACCATGAACACCCAGTTCGTCCATTTCTGGAGTCGATCTCGAAAAACGTTGTGGAAAAAAGGAGAATCATCGGAACATTATCTGATTGTCAAACAACTGTATGTCGATTGCGATCACGACACAATTTTAGTGAAAGCCGAACCCGTGGGTCCCACATGTCATACAGGCGCGCCTAGTTGCTTTTTCACAGCCATCACGGAACAAGGGGAACAAGACACGCACGCGTCTCACAAAGCACAAGGAGGGATTTTCGACCGTCTGTATGAAATGACTGTGTCCAGAAAGGAAAGCCCAGACCCCAACTCCTACGTCTCATCGCTTCTCATTGGTGGAACCGACCGCATCCTCAAAAAGGTCGTAGAAGAAGCCGGAGAAGTCATCCTCGCGGCAAAAAACGACAATCGTGAAGAAATCATTTACGAAGTCGCCGACTTGCTCTTTCATACGATGGTGATGCTAGGACATTGTGATATTCCACCTGAAGAAATCTATCAAGAGCTGGGAAAACGGTTTGGGAAATCAGGGCTGAAAAAAAAGGAGGGGAGCCCATCGTGAGCACATGCTTATTTTGCCAGATTGCTGAAGGACAGTTGAATGCCAAGAAGGTCTTCGAGGATGACCGCTGCTTGGCCTTTGACGATGTCAATCCACAAGCTCCAGTTCACACCCTTGTCATTCCCAAACGTCATGTTTCGAGCTTGAATGAGTTTCAAGCAAATGATACGGAACTTCTTGGTCACTTGCTTCAGACCTGCCGACAAGTTGCCAAAGAGAAGGGCGTGGCCGACTCGGGCTATCGAACCGTCATCAATACCGGCCATGAAGCAGGCCAAACCGTTTTTCATGTGCATGTGCACGTCTTAGGGGGACGCACCTGCCAATGGCCGCCTGGATGAGCACGTGGGTCAACTTACGACCGAACCCTATCCGCCTGCCTCCCACAACAAACATTCTGAGAACAACCCCGATTCCGTTGCTTTTTCCCATCTATAAACTCTTAGGGCTGGATATTTGTTAAGAAAATTCTCAAAACAACAGGCTTTCTTGCGACTCCCTAATGAGAGGGAAAGTCGTAATATTGGGCAGGCCTGCTCAATAGGGAATTTGGGTTGGATGTCTGTTGTCTTAACGAATGGTCAGTAGTGGTGGACTTACCCTCAATGTTAGACCAGTTTCTTGGGAGAGGATCAGCTCGTTCTGCTCGTTCATAAGCAGAGCCAAGAGTTCATTGTGCCTCGTGTTCCTGTTATTCCTTGTCACCTCTCTTTTCCATCTTAGAAATCTACGCCACTCAAAAGTTTCTTAGATGAAAAACCAACGACTTCTTCCTTTTAAGGTATTATTGTACAAACTTCCAATCAAGATCCCCTTTTACATTCACGTAATCAGCATTGTCGGATACCCCACCACAATAACGCCGCTATGGACGGTAGAGTCAGCAATGCGAACGGCGGGTTGCCACCAATCAAGACCGTCGCTTTCCCAGGTGGCAAAATCGGCCCACCTACATGAGGCACAATACCTGTCACCATTGGACATGTATGCCTATCCGCTACACAAGCAGCCGGTTTCATCATCTTCTCCTATACCATTGAGAGAGTAGCTTCAAACTGTTCGAAGCCTGGCCATTCGTTCGTCCCATTCGCAACCCCAATCCCATCTGTGAGAAAAGTCATAAATTGCTCTGAAACTTTTTCAGGCTCGTGTAACACAGCAGCAAGCATGACTGCACCGGCAACGGCAATAGCCGTGAGGTATTCGCCTGGAGGCACAACGGTAGCATCGGGAGGTGCGATGCTCCCACCACTCCAAAAGGCGCCCATGGCCGCCCAGCTTGCGGGAACGTTTAACCCCGTTGACTCAGCAATGGATAAGGCAGCCCGACGATTGGTTTCATTGGGATCACATACCCACTGCTCAGCGACGTGCAGCGTGGCTGTCACAGGGGCCGGTTTCTTGTCATCACAACGAACCTTTGCACAGAGACATGCCCACCAGACAGCTTCCCGTTTAGGTAAGGCATGGGCCAAAAATCGAACCGCATCGGTGAATTGCTGACACTCGATCAAAAAGTCAAGAAATATACGTGGCGTCACATCGTCATTGAGCAATGATCGGGCTTTGTCTCCCAGTTCAAAATACTGGCAGATTTCACCAGCGGTTTGTGCTGTAACTTTGCTTAATGTTTTCTCTTGCATCAATAAGCAAACTCTATGGTTATTAGAAATCATACAAAATGACTGTTGCCTAAACAGCAGACATAGGATGTGACCTAGTCATGAATATACACTGTCATTAAATTCTGGGCTGGCTTCTCTGACGCCGGGTTTAGCCTGGTTTTCGATTTTGATCATCATACCCTTAATTGCCACCACCTGGCTGGTTAAGTTTGATTATTTGAGTCTCTACGTTGTAGGCAACACATCATTTCCCATATCCACAAAAACAGTCCGATCATCCAACTCCTTTTTCTTGAACCTGACTTTGAGCATATTGTTGTTTTCGACAATGTGCTCAAAGACTTTTTCAGAACGAAAGTCGATGCTAAAGCAATCACTGAATCGAGAAAAGGCAGTTCGAGTGTGGAATGAAAGAGTTGTGAGGCAAATTACTGCAAAAAGATAATTTCAACAGGAATTTATCAGGCCCTAACAGAGTCTCTAAGGCAAACAGTCTGCTTGCTTACTCTTTATGCCCATTACCTGAGTTGACTCTTCTATCGTTGTGTGGTGACAACAAGTTAGGTAAATGGGCTGACCAATGCATACAAACCCAAGAATCGTTCAAGCACTAAAGCAAAGAGCAAGGCCTTACTTCCAACGAATTTATCCTTTGTCAAATTGAATCGTCACTTCCTGACCACAGCAATATCAATTCCACAGCATAGCATGCGGACATCTACGCACCGTTCTTCAAAACGTTTCCACGTTTTGGATCATCTGGATTTTCCGATAAGTCGTTGTATCTAGTAAATTGGTTCAATCCGAATGCGAATTTTGTGACTGTTGATGTTGCCCAATTGTTTGTCAGATTCGAGAAAAATCATTTGGGAAACTCATCGTTTGTTCTTGTTCCTGTTGTTGGAAATGAAAGCCTTCTCTTCACAGAAATTCACACTCCTTGAATGGTTTGATCGTATTGCTGGTCATCGTCTATATACGCTAAGTCGTTGTGATGAACTGAGTGGTTCAGTCGCCAGTGTAAGGCCCCGACTGACTCATGACGGTCTTTGGTATGCTGACTTCTTAAGGATATAGCCCAGGAAGCAAAAGAACGCGGGAGTTAAAGTAGGTAAAAGCCAAGGGAGAGTGTTGGTCCTCAACTTTCTAGGGTGCAACTGTTTTCGGAAGAACTTCTGCTAGCCAAACACTCAAAAGAACCCTAAGAATCCAAGGGTTCGCTGATTTGGACCAGTGCCAATTGTGCACAAAAAATGTGAAGGGCTCGAGCAAAAGTGGTTGGATTCGGTTTATACATTTCGACTGCGTGCCTCTCCTCACGAGAAGGCCCATCCGTGATTCGCACTTTGATTTCCTGAAGCAATGGTCGAATGTCTTGTTTCAAAGCGGTTTCTGCAAACGTTAGCTGGACTTGGCTTGCTGTACTCGAATCAAGAAGCAGGTCATCCGACTGCTCTTTCATCGATTCCGCTATAACAGTGCCATCTTAACAGTTACCTGATTGAATTACCCATAGCAATATAGTCGACTGCACTACTGTCACAACCATTATAAGAGTCAGAATCCACCATCGAGTCATCCCTTGGTGGGAGGCACTCAAGCCATGCTTGCTCCACCTAGAACGTCGTGCATCTAGAGACAATACCTCTGCGTGGTGTGTGGCGGACGTTTTTTCTCTAATACGATGTATCACTGGTAAAAACCGACACTGTAAAGGATTGTCAACGTTCCCCACAGCCGTGCCAAACATGGCCTGGAGCCACTTGCCCTGCTCAAGCTCTAATCGACAATCAGCACAATCCGCAAGATGCGTTTGGACATCTCGTCGGTCCTCTTTACTAAGTGTCTCGGTGAGGTACCAGGGCAGGAGAAGTACCACTGAATGTAGCTTGTCCTTGATTCTCATTGACTGCGCACTCATCAACAGGGGTCCTCGTCGATCCCGAGCGCCTTCAGCTGCTCTTTGAGTTCTTTCCTTGCATGATAGAGGCGGCTTTTCACAGTGCCGACAGGAATGTCCAGTAGCTCGCTAATCTCTTTACACGATAATTTTTCAAAATAGGTGAGATGGATAATTTCCCGATGTTTCCAAGCCAGGTTGGTCATCGCCCGGTTGACCAATGCCGCGAGCGTTTTCTGCTCCGCTAATTCTTCTGGTCCGGCATGCTGATCAATCAGCAAATTCTCCACACTCTCAATTTCAACTGTTTGCGAGTGCGCCCCATAACGACGGCGCATGTCATCGAAGGCTTTGTGACGGGCAATGGCAAATATCCAGCTTGAGACTTTGGCCAACCCTTTAAACTGGTTGGCCCCTTTCCACACGACGACCATCACCTCCTCCAGCACCTCTTCCGCCATGCTGTGATCACGGATGATAGTCAGGATATACCGGTACACCCGGTGTGCATAGCGCCAGTATAAAACCTCGAAAGCTTGCTCCTCCCTCACTTTCACTCTTTCAATGAGTTCACTATCCCTGAGATGGTTCAAAACAGGGCTGTTTGCTGAGAAGGTGACATGAGCCAGAGGGCTAGCTTCTTCAAGCGGAAGAACATCTTCTCTGTATTCTTGCCCAAGCAGGTTGTATTCGTCACACTGAGGGACTCCATACGCCGATCGTGTTTGAGGCGTGCGTGTGGGCTGGAACGGTTGACTCGGACATCGAATAGCGCTCACGACGTTGCTCATTGTTGATACCCTCTATTTGGTTGTTTTAGGAATAAATTTTTTCTTGCGCTCCTGACTTCTTCATGCCGAATAACAGGTCAAATCTTCCATCTTTCGAGAAAACACGTACGATTTTTCAAGATTCCTTGTGTGTTCAAAGCTTCGTGGACGGAACATTAGGAACAGATCGAATCCAAATCAATCCAACGTGACAGGTGAGGCAGATATCCCTAACCCCGTCAGGATGGAAGCAGACCATCCATGTGGATTGGGAGATAACAACAAAATTGCTGTCAATACCTAACGAGGTGTCGTCTCGGTTTTATCACTTTCTGTATACGTTCTCCCTTAGTCAGAGATTGAATACTGTATTGTAAGGGAGGCCATGAAGCCTCTTTTCACATTTCGCCTTCCTCTTTCCAACGGCCTCATACCATGGATCGGCTCATAGGCAAAACTTGTTCAACACAACGCGCATGGCGTTCTTTGACTATCAGTTGAGCATGCTTCATCTATTCATTAGATTGACAGAATGGTCAATGCGTTGTATGACTGAGACTTGACATGCATCAAGTCTCTGCTGCTTGTACGGAGGATCATGCAACATTCTCCACGCCATTGAAAATCCTTCATTTCTTTTTAAATATTTCGCCTACAAACACATGATGGCATTTTTTCGTGTGAGCTCCGCATATAGAGTGAGAGAGACCTTATTCCATCTCCTGAAAGGGCCCGATGGCAGATATCTCCCAACAGACAAGAGCCCAGCTTGATCGCCAACCGTGGGATGAGCATGTCCAACGGTTGGCGCTGTATGCCTTCCGGAAATGTGCTCGGCTCTATTGGCACGGAATGAGGAATGGTTCACAGCCATCAGGCCAAGAGGCAGAAGATTTTGCCATGAAAGCGATTAAGAAGGTCTATTCCGGCGAACGACAATGGAACTATAATGCGGACCCTGATCTCTTCCACTATTTAAAAAGTGTCGTAGACAGTCTGATTTCAGCGTCTGTCAGTGGGTGGGACAATAGACATCTCCGAATTCTGAGTCTTATCTTAGACCCTGAAGAGGGTCAGGATACAAACGAGACAGCCGAGGTATTAGCACACGACGCCCCACGGCCCGACCACCTTCTGGAAGAAGCAGAAAAGACCCGGCTCAGTCTTGAGTTATGTCAGGGATTCCGCGATTTTTTATGTGATGAGCCGACACTTCAACAAGTGGTCTCATACATTCTCGATGATGTCACAAAGCCCGGAGACATTGCCCAGCTGCTTGGCGTCTCATCCAACCACATGACAAACCTGCGCAAAAAGCTTCAGCGTCGATGGAAAGAATTTATGACCACCGCCTATCTCGAAAGCCCAATATAATTTTGGTTGTACCATGGATGAGATGAAAAACCCCAATATGGACAACAAGGCCTTCGATGACCTCCAAGCCTTCATGTTTTCCTCTGACCAAGACGTGGACACCATGCCATTGGACGAGGTGTCGGCAGAGCTGACACGGCTCTCGATCGACCCCACCACCTTGGTAGCCAGAGTGCAACAACTTATTCCAATCGAAAATGCCCACGAGCACATATCACATCCATTAAGCACGGATAACACGACCTTCGATGACCTCCAAGCCTTCATGTTTTCCTCTGACCAAGACGTGGACACCATGCCATTGGACGAGGTGTCGGCAGAGCTGACACGGCTCTCGATCGACCCCACCACCTTGGTGGCCAGAGTACAACAACTTGTTCCAATCGAAAACACCCACGAGCACGTATCGCCTGCCCACACAAGGCTTTTGCGCTGGAAGTCATGGGGCCGACCAGGAGAACAAATTTTTTGTTACGGCAAGCACAGGCTCGCATCATTGCGAGCTTGGACACAGACAATGTTCTCGAATAGGCCACGACGAAGTCTGGCGATCCTGGCAGTCAGCCTCTTTTCTATTGTGTTCTTTTCCGAGTTGTCTGAGATCGCACTCTATGTCTTTTCTCCCCCTCAAGTGAGAAAACTTTATAGTGAGCGCCATCAGTTACAAGCCATGCTTGGCCTTCAGGACCAGTCTGGTCTTCTGAGCCCTTCGAATATTCACAGAGGGCTGGGACAAGTTGAACAATCGCTGGGCAATCCCGTGCAAGCCACGAACCACTATGAACGCGCGTTAAAGAGTTATATAAAAATAGGGGATCGCATTGGAGAGGGTACCGTCCTGAGAGCATTAGGCGATACGGCGTACCTCGCTGGCAAGGTTGATGAAGCCAAACAGCATTATGCCAAAGCCCTTGTGACATTCCATCAAGAAGGCAACCAGATTGGTGAGGGGCTTGTGCTTAAAGCCCTCAGCGAATTGGAATATAACGTGGAGCACGACAAAGAAGCAGCAGCCTACCAATCACAAGCAAATACGATTCTTCAACAAGAAGCAGAGAAATACAGTCATGTGATGAAGGAAATCTGCCAGGACGCAGAACTGAAACTCCGAGTAGAAAATTTGAATGATGCTGATGATGACTTGCGATGGTGTGAGCGTGTCGCTCGAGACCTCCAATCGCCTCAACAGCAAAGCCGGGCCTTGGTAAATCTCGGACATGTCCATCGCGTGATTGGGAACCACAAGCTCTCTCGTCAATTCTATGACAATGCTAGAGTCCTCTATCAAGAGCAGAGAAACACCACTGGCGAGGGGCATGTCTTCACAGGTAAGGCACACCTTGAGCGTCACCTTGGTGACGATACATTGGCACGGCGTTATTATGCTGATGCGAAACAGCTCTATAAGATCGGTGGCCAAAAGAGCGGAGAAGCCAATGCGCAGCTCGGATTAGGCCATTTAGAACGTCGGTTGGGAAACCTAGAGCAAGCGCGGACAGATTATCGAAAAGCCCAGGCCCTTTATCACGAAACGAATAATTTCCGAGGTGAAGCCTATGCATTGACCTTATTAGGCGATATCGAACGCCTTCTTGATCGCCTCACCTCTGCTCGGATACTCTATAATAAGGCTTTGGAGTATTACCAAAAAAAGCTGAAAGAAGAGAGAGGACTCGATCCGGAAATACTGGGACCCGGCGAGGCTAATGTCTTTGTAGGACTCGGCGATATTGCACGACTCGAAGGAAAGTATGCTGAGGCCCAAGAGCATTATCAAAAAGCATTCACCTACTTCAAGAATGTGGGCAGCTGGCCAGGACGAGCTACGGTGTATCGAGGGTTGGGAGACTTGGAACGGACCTATGGCACCGTTGATCGAGCACGGTACTACTACAACGAAGCTCTGCTGCTGTATCAAGAAACGCATGATCATTCGGGGCAAGCCAATGCCTTAGGAGGATTGGGTCATCTGGAGCGTCTGGTGGGCAACCTGGAGCAAGCCCAGCAGCATTATGAGGACGCGCAGGTCAACTACGAAAAGGGTGGAGACCGCCGTGGCGTGGCACAGGCGCTTATCCAACGTGCCAAGATTAGCTGGCTGTTCGGCAATCTTGGAGAAGCCTATCAGCATTATGCGGACGCGCAAGCTAACTACGAGAAGATTGAAGATCGTATGGGTATTGCCCAGACACTCATTGAGCGTGCAGAGATCAGTCGCCTCTTCGGTAAGATTGAGCAAGCGCACGAATATTATAAGGAAGCCGCTCAATACTATGGAGAAATGGGTGATGAATCACATGTCCTGACCATACACACGAAGATGAGGAATTTGGTGGAATCGACCCCGTTGCTTGAGAACCCATCGCCTTTGTAACGCCGATGAGAACAGCTTGACCGGTGACAAGCTATTCTTGCTCTCGAATGCGATCCATCACGCGCCGAAATACAGTCGATGAGGGTCTTTCCTGTTTAACTGAACCTTCCTGTATTGCTCCCTGAAGTTGTCGCATCTCCTCGAGCTCTGCTCGACAGTCCGCACAGTTTGTAAGATGCCCCTGGACTTGTTGCTGTTCTTCCTGACTGAGAGTCTCATTGAGGTACCACGGCAAGAGATCCGAGACGGGATGTTTAGTGTCTTCTGTCGACATGTCTTGACTCCTCATATGGATGGTCTTCCTCGAAGCCTTCAAAGACCGTGACGTCTTTATCACTCAGCAAGGATTGTTTCATTCAACAAGAGCACAGATGAGACAGCCTTTTGCACAGGTTTGAGATTGAAGTCCTCCCGTCATGACTCCTCTTAATCTTACGGCTTACAGTTTCTTGCTCGCAAGACACATGCGAGGTCCCATTGAGACATCACGACGTTTCAGACTTCTGCCAATAGAAGGGGTGGCAGTATGCCACCAAATTAGAGGGACTCATTACAAACTATCAAGACTCTACCCAAGTAGGCGTTGATCCTTCGCCTCAAGACAAAGTAAAAAATGAGAATACAGCGAAGCGTATTGAATACGATGCTAAATTTAAGGATAACGGCACGGAAGGGACATATCCATATCTAACCTCCCATTGGGTGGTTGGGGATTTGGTTAACGCTCCGACAGATCTCTCATCTCATTTTTGGAAATTTCGTGTATAACGTTTGGCTGGTGGCTTCGCCGAATGACCACCACTCGACCAATCAGGTCCGAAGGTGGAGGACAAGGAGGCGGCATCACATCAACCCGAGGCCCGACCCCCTGCAGGAGCTGGACTCCATCAGTGGTTTGCACAAACCCTTTGAGGCGTAAGGCCTTCAGCTGACGCATCTGGTTCATCAACTGTTCTGATGAGATACCCGGTTCAATCACAAGTTCTTCAGACTCAAACGCTTCATGCTCATGATGGTGGTGATGCTGTGTTTGGTGAACCCGTGACCGATCTTGGCTCCCAGGATTGGGAGGGAAGAGCACGTCGATGTCAACATGCGCATTGACGGTATGAATGATTGGTGTCCCGGGGGCCATGATATTCAATGCGTGATCTAATTGTGGCAAGGCCTCATCCGAAAGCACATCACACTTGTTTAAGAGAAGAAGATCGGCAGAAGACACCTGCTGTTCAAATGTTCCCTCTAGATCATTGCCGTTTACTAATTGTTCAGCATTCACGACAACCACAGCCACCACATCGCCGACCCACTCGGAAACGGGTTCGCGCCAAAAATTTAGCATCGTATCGAATGGCAGGGCCACACCAGAGGTTTCAACGACGATCCGGTCTGGCTGGACTCGTTCCCAAATGTCTTGAAGGGTCTCTAGCAAGGCATCGGATAATTTGCAACAGACACATCCGCCTTCTAGCTCCACATAGCCATCGTCATTGAGACTGCCTAACAAGGCTTGATCAATTCCTAACGCACCAAACTCGTTGGAAATGACTGCCACACGCAATCCAGTTTGTTGCGCATGTTCCAGCACCCCTCGAACAAGTGTTGTTTTACCTGCACCCAAGAATCCCGACACTACGAGCGCTGGAATCCCAACACAGGCCTGATCATTCATGTGATTGAGGTTCAATGTCATACATGAGGCTCACCGTCGCGTGCACTTGAATTTCTCCAGGAGCAAGGGGCACCGAGTCACTTGAGGATTCCGCCAGCGCCATTCTCGACATCGCATAAGGTTTTCTTCGTGGTTGGACAGCTCCCTGGCCTTCTTGAACAGATTGGAGGCGGACCAATGTCACACCCAACGCATGAGCCAAAGCCTTAGCTTTCTCCAGTGCCCGACGTGAAGCCATTGTGAGCGCCTTCACATAGATAGGGTGTCGGTTTCGTAACATCCATTGGATTCCTGAAAATCGATTAGCTCCAGCAGATAAGGCATGATCCACCACCGTGCCAACGATGTCGAGATCCCGGACCTCGACTCTCACCATATTGCTTGCGGTATATCCAATAATGTTAGGAGGTGGGTTTGAAGAGGAGGACCCACGAGGAGGGCGAGGTGCATATTCAGGCGTCACCTGAAAAGAGGCTGTTTGCATTTGTTGTTCCGCTATCCCCAACTTGACCAACGCATTAATCACCTGCTGCATGGCCTGCCGGTTTTCCTGCTGCACCTGTTTGAATGTGTTCCCTGCTGTCTCTACAGCAAGAGAGACCTGCGCCATGTCCGGTTGGAGATTGATCGTCCCCATGGCAGAAACCGATAAGGTCGCCACGGCAGACTCAACACCCCCATTTGCCAAGAGATCAGCTGGGTGGGACAAAGCACCAAGAACCCATATGACAACAACAACTAGCATTCGCATGCAGGCCTCCTTCATTTGCTTAACATTCCTATATACTATTCACAGTATATGAAGCCGCACTCACCGTAAAAAACCCTTAAAGAAAGATTTGACAAGAGCTTCTGTCCTCTACCAGAATGATACCCATGAGTCCTGAATCCCCCCATTCTGACACACTTGCCATTCCTGACCGGTTATGTACATGGTGTCATATTCCTATGACGAAACGCCTCGTGGCTGAGGGACGATTTTTTCACTACGTTTGCCCGCAATGCATTTTTCAACATACCACAAAATTCCCCGAACCTGCCTCATGACGCTTCCCTCCGTTTCTGTTTTGTTCACACCGAAGGTATATCTAAAGTTTCTGTAAGCCTTCACTGAATGAAGCTCAGGGCTTTTACATCCTACGCATCTCTCAAGACATCACAAGGAAAGAAGTTGGTGGGCACGAAAGAACTAGAGATCATTCAAAAAGCCGTACAATTGTCTTTGGCTTATGGGGAATGCGCGATGAGTGGAACCAAAAGGCACGCAGCTAGAACAAATTCGACACAATCTGCGTGCCACCAACCCAGGTACCAATGACACTTCCGAGCGTTGGGAACAGAAAAGCGAGAAAAACCCGTAAGAGTCGGTTTTGCCACCACCGCTTGGGAATGGCCACATCTTCGGACACAATCTCAAATTCACGAACAACCGGTGGACACACAAACGCCTGCACAAAGGCCGTGACGTAGCCTGCCCCAATGACAGGAGTCAGGCTCGTAAATGGAGCAGATAAGAAGGCAGCAGCAATAGTGAACGGATGAGCAAGCGCCATCATGGCCCCAATTGCACTGGGGATGCCATTGGCCAAGACCCAAAACAACGCACTTTCTCCAGCCGCCACAGATCCTTTTTGATAACCAATCATAGCAATCGACCCGATGATCACGACTGGGATGCCCCATCCAACCCACTTCCACGCCTTTGAAACAGGAGGAATCGTATTCAGCTGGTCAAGGTCGACGGATTGTGTGTTCTGTAACCGATCCAAAATCCCTGGCAGATGTCCAGCACCAACAACCGCAACAATTCGAGTTCCCTCGGCTTGAAGAATTTTTTCGGCCAGGTAACTATCTCGTTCATCAATCAACACTTGCTTCAAAGACGGGACTTCCTCCCCCAACTCTTTCACCATCTCTGACACCACATCTTGCTGACGCAAATCCCTGAGTGACGTCTCAGAAACTTCCGTCGTATCAAAGACACTGAAAACTAAGGAAGACACGAGCACACTCTTTTTGAGAAATGGGGTCGATCGCCATGCTCGCCGCATGGTTACACGTACATCTCGATCACACAGCGCGATGGGAATATCATGTTGTTTCGCAACCGAGACGGCTTCCAGCATTTCCATGCCTGGCATGACACCCAACTGCGTGCCCAAGCGTTTTTGATACGAAGCTAACAACAAATTGGCAAGCAGGGTGCTGAGTTGTTGTTTCCGGATGATTTCTTTGAGATCTAACAATTCCCATTTCTGCCGATGGGACAAGGTTTCATATCGTCGCGTGTCGAGTTCCACACCCACGCAATCTGGCTTCTCAGCTTCAATCACTGACCGAACAAGGTCGACAGATTCTCGTGACACATGGACCGTCCCAACGAGAATGATAGTCTTCTCCCCAACTGAAATGATCTGCACATCTTGTGAAGACGAACGCACGGTCACGTCAGAGGAAGGATTGTCTGGCGAGGCATTTTCAGAATTGTGGTCTTGCATCATAATGGACTGTTAGAAAAAATCGTTTGAAGGGCTGTAAAAAAAACCTGCTCGGTTTCGTCAATGCTTCAGATTGTATGCCAGTGGCGCTTCTGCTAAACATGCGGCGCGAAGGAACGATGACATCAACCGT
The DNA here is from genome assembly GCA_011088105.1 of Nitrospirota bacterium. Lineage (GTDB taxonomy): Bacteria > Nitrospirota > Nitrospiria > Nitrospirales > UBA8639 > JAALKI01. The sequence continues at coordinate 25,084 of JAALKI010000028.1, forward strand.
GCCCTTTTCGTTTCCATGCATCGCACACACCCATGGCCAAACACCGATGGGCGGCGTTTGAACAATCCCTATTCGTTGAATAGTTGGGCGTGGCTGTGCAGTGGCGCAGGCTATCGAGCGCTTGGTGAATTAGGCCATGGCCTCGGTGAATGTCCTTTTTTTACAAATCATACGTGTATGCCACATTATCGCCACCATATGGTTTGGCTTTCCCTTCGATGAATTTTTCCTTGTTACAATAAATACGAACCGTGACTTCTAGCAAATCAGTTAGCCGTTTCATGCTCGTCATCAAGTTCAATACAATCTTTCTGCTGCGTATCCGATCCGTTGTCAATTTTCGACATAATTCCTCTGTAACATGGACCTGTAACAGATCGTCTTTGGCAATTATGGCTGTCACGGCAGAGGTTCCCCCAAGCTGCTGGCGAATGGCTTCTGCCACAGCCTCATTGTTCAACGGTGATTCCATAGAAATCCTTCACCCACCAGACGCGTGCCCTCGATTCCCACACCGTGCGTTTTCATACCCGTAACACCTTCCTTACAAAAGCTGTGTGGCATCAGTCAACCACTCAGCCGTACACTGATCGACAAGCGGAAGCAGCACCTGACACACTCTTCGATGATAGCGATTAATCCATTCAATTTCATGGGCCGCGAGTAATGACCGATCGATGAGAGTATGATCTAAGGGCACCAGGGTCAATGTTTCAAATGACAGCCACTCACGGTCTTCTTGGGGCATGTCCTGACAAGGCACCACCACCATCAGGTTTTCAATCCGAATCCCATACTCCCCGGTCTTATAATACCCAGGTTCATTTGACAGAATCATCCCTGGGTGCAAAGGCACATCATCTAGGCGCTTCGCAATGCGTTGCGGCCCCTCATGAACATTGAGATAACTCCCGACCCCATGCCCAGTCCCATGATCATAATCTAACCCGACTTCCCAAAGAGGCATTCGCGCAAGCGCATCCAATTGTCCTCCGGTTGTGCCCTTGGGAAATCGGACCGAAGCCAATGCAATATGGCCTTGCAACACACGCGTATACCGGTCTTTTTGCTCCGACGTTGGTAGCCCAATGGCTAGAGTTCTCGTAATATCTGTTGTTCCATCGAGATATTGACCTCCCGAATCCACCAAATACAACTTACCAGGCTCCAGTTTTTTATTCGTTCTTGCCGTGCTGCGGTAGTGCACAATCGCCCCATTAGCCCCAGCACCGGAAATGGTCGGAAAGCTGGCATCTTGCCAGAGCGGACTTTCTTGTCGACAACGCTCAAGATATTCTTGTGCAAGTATTTCCGTGATCTCTCCTTTGGGGTTTTCTCGTCCAAGCCATGCTAAAAACCGGCACATGGCTGCACCATCGCGTCGGTGGGCTTCGCGTGCCCCATGAACCTCGATAGGATTCTTACAGGCTTTGGGAAGCACGCAGGGGTCATCTCCCTTGACGAGCAGAGCTCCAGCTAACGTCAACCGGTGAAGAATCCATGCAGCTGACCGCCTCGTATCACAGAGCACTCTAGCCTGACAAGCGCCCAATTCATCCAACGTTGTTGGAAAGGTATTGAGACCATGAATAGTCACCTCCGCCCCTAAATGATCGGAGAGCTTGGCTGAGACTTTACGTGGATCAAGAAACACTCCGACCGCCCCATCACTATGAAGCAGCGCAAACCCGAGAGGAAGAGGAGAATGAGCCACATCACCCCCACGGATATTCAACAACCATGCAATAGAATCGGGAGCCGTCAAAACGGCGACATCTATACCATCAGCTTGCAGTTGCCGAGCCAAGGCTTTGCGTTTTTCTTCAGACGATGTACCGGCATATTGGACATTATGGGAGACCACCATCGCCGTAGGCGCCGCTGGTCGATCAATCCACACCGCATCAAGTGGGTTGGAGGAACAGGAACTCAATTCCCCACCAGCTTCTGCACAAGCCTCTCGAAGGTGCTCAACATCTGTTTCGGTATGGAGCCACGGGTCATACCCAAGTGTTTGCCCAGGTTTGAGGACCGTGGAGAGCCATTCATGGACAGGAGATTGTGTCAGATGCCGGAGGAGAAACAACTCCGGATCGACTTGTGTTCCAGCTTGGAGCGTATACCGTCCATCGACAAAAAGCGCCGCTTCGTCTTGTAAAACAACGGCAAGGCCCGCCGACCCCGTAAACCCCGTCAGCCAGGCCAACCGCTCTGCACAGGGCGGAAGGTATTCATTATGATATTCATCTGCATGAGGAATAATGAAACCTGTTAAATTCCGTCGTTGTAATTCACCGCGGAGCGCCGCGATTCGCGTGCGGGATTCTTGTGGCGTTAGCAACATGGCGCAAGCCTACCGAGGGGAACATGACCTGTCAAACACTTATTCCATGGAAAAGAGTTGATGTAAACCTATCACCAAACTTATAGTGACTGCCGGAACAACCGCCTTACCAAATAATTGACCAGAGACATCACTACGACCATGCACGACCAAGACACCGATATTCTCAAGAGTTTGAAAGCCTTTCCGCCAACCAACGTGTATCAGATCGCCTCCAAAGAATGTGTCGTACGGGGATACGACTATTACACCAAGGAGCGACTGGAATCATTCAGGTGGACACCGGATCGTTCCTCTCTTCTGGCCTCGGTCATGGGGACCAAACGCTATACGATCAAATATTTTATGCAACATGACGTGTTACACTATGCCTGTGACTGCCCCGCTTGGACGCCGGGCCTGCATTGCAAGCATGTCATCTGTGCCCTCCTCACCACGATCAATCTCCTCTCGCCTGATGTGTTTCGCGTGCCAAGACACCGAGGCTACCGGATTGAAGCACTCAAGACGAGCCTGTTAACTGAGTCATCCAACAAGCCCATCCCGCTCAAACGAGCCAAGCCACAGGTTTCGTATGAATTGGTGATTGATGTCAAAACCATGGTCCCAACGGTGTATCTTCGAAAAAATGGAAAGCTCGTCGAATCAGCATGGGACATCCCCCAAGAATTGGAGCTTTTCAGCTCATATGGGTTTCGAGTGTACACCACAGCCTCACAACAGTTTTCCAACTATGTCACTCAATATGGGAACATCCATCAGCTCATCTTGGAAACGTCGCATGGTGAAACAGCACTACAATGGGACGCCTCCCTCCTCTACCAACCCAAGACCCAATTGCATGTCACAGGAGACCACCTCCAGGTTACAGCCTTGTGTATGCTGAATAGCAAAATTCGTGAACAAGTGTGCCCCTTTTGGAACTTTGTCGCCGATTTGGAAACCGGGACACTAGCTCTCCTTGAAGATACAGGAGGCTGGCAGCTCTATCATCGCCTCTCTATGCTCGCTGACCGTATGAAGGCCCAACCTAGTGAGTCACAAGACGTGTTAAGCCTATGGGCCACTCATACCCCCTCGGTATCGCCTTGGGAACAGGAAGCTGCGTGGATGAGTCGGCGCCCCCCTGAAGCCTTGTCATGTCAACTCCCTGTCTCGCACTTCCAATCTATTCAGCTCACTATCCCTGGCAAGGACTGTGATCAGATGCTTCACAACCTACTCCTCAAGGTCGACGGACAGGCAGTTGCCCCATTACGAGAAGATCGAGTCCCCATAGCCACCGCATGCCAGTATCACCTCACCATCAAACCGCAAACCGAACCGATCTCATTGACAACAGCATCGGTTCCGCTCTATACGCTGAAACCAGAATGTTGGTGGGGCGCCGACAAGAACTTCCCATCGCTATCCACCTTCCGTTTTTTTCCGGTCGTTGAGCATAGCCGAAGTCTTCCGACACCGCTCAAGGCACAAAAGCGAAAAACGACCCTCTATGAAACATTCTTTCAGTTTTTGAACATTCACCAACAAACAGAAGCCGAACGGATCATCAAAATCTCGCTCTCCGGTCACGATTTCCGTCAACGTCAGATCAAAGCCTCTGCGACCATCCTGCTACGCCATTACTTTTCGACATTTGTCGAATCCGAACTCCGCCTATCGTATGTCCAGGGTCAGTGGTTTGTGATCCCAATGGACAAACCCAAAGAAGCGCTGCTGTACCTCATTCCATTTGAAGTCTTCGGCCAACAGGTCTTTCGTGGGATGTCTCGCCACGATGAAATGACGCTGCCCGGAACGGTGCTCCATGCCCGACTAGCTCAATTGTATGAGAAATGCACTGAAGCGGGGATTAGCCTCAGCTACAATGATAAACCCATTGTCACAGCCACATGGGATTTTTTATTTGATGCACGAAGAACCACAGGGATTGATTGGTTCGAGATTCGTCCAGAAATCAAAGTCGAGGGGAAAATGATCGATCACGACATATGGCGTGAGGCCCTGGACAATGGAGGCATGGTCGAGCTGGATGGAACTTTGCAACTCCTGGACACGCAATCGCAAGATATCCTCCGCTCCTTGGCTATCATTTATCAGACCAATACAAAACGACCGCGCCAAAAACGGGACATCGTGCGCATTCCACGACTCCGGATTCTGGATTGGATCGCGCTTCGGAAACATGGTGTCCGCGTGCACCTGCCTGAAGAAGACGAAGCCCTCATTGAACGACTGACGCAATTTGAACAATTAGACACTCCAGTACTACCCCAACGATTACAAGCGACGCTTCGTCCTTATCAACGAGATGGCTATACCTGGCTGGCTTTTTTATATCAACACCAATTCGGCGCATGTTTAGCCGACGATATGGGACTGGGAAAAACGATTCAGGCCATCAGCCTCTTGGGTGGGATTCATGAAGGCATCTTGAAGCCCCCTACGCCGGTTCACCACCCGCATCTCGTGGTCCTCCCACCCAGCTTGTTGTTCAACTGGGAGCAGGAAATCAACAGATTTTATCCTGATTTACGTATCCATTTTTATACGGGCAAAGAACGTTCCACCGCCTTCAAAGGCGCTGATGTGGTATTGACGACATATGGGCTCGTCCGGCGAGACATTGCGCGGATCGAGACCATTCCATTTCATGTCATCATCTTTGATGAAGCGCAAGCGGTCAAAAACATCTTTGCTGACACCACAAGCGCCGTCAGACGCCTGACGGGCACCTTCAAAATGGTCATGACCGGCACACCATTGGAAAATCATGTCGGGGAGTACTATTCACTGATCGACTTGTGTCTTCCCGGCTTGCTCGGTAACTATGAAGAATTTAAGCCCCAAATCAATGCTGGCTATACGCCCATTCTCGATACACTTCTTCACCGCACCAAACCCTTTATTCTCAGGCGAACCAAGGAGAAAATCCTCAAAGAACTACCTGCGAAGACCGAAACGGATGTGTACCTGGAACTCACCCCCCATCAGAAAACGCTCTATAAGCAAACCGTAGCTCAAATCAGACCAACCATTGACGAAGCCTACCGACAAAAAACACAAGCCCAGGCCAGAATTATTGCCTTAACCGCCATCTTGAAACTGCGACAACTGTGCGTCTCCCCACGGTTACTCGATGCGCCGCCGACCGAACCGTCCCCCAAAATTCTCTTTGTGCTGGATCGGCTGAAAGAGCTGATGGAGGCTGGGCATAGTGCATTGGTCTTTTCCCAATTCACCTCATTTCTCGATCTCGTGGAAGAAACCCTCCAAGCTGAATCGATCCCGTTTTTTCGGCTCGACGGATCAACACCCACTGCCAAGCGGAAAGGCCTCGTCAAGGAGTTTCAGGAGGGAACGCGCGCATCCGTGTTTTTGCTGAGTTTGAAAGCCGGAGGACAGGGACTGAATCTAACGAAGGCTTCTTATGTGTTTCATCTAGATCCCTGGTGGAATCCAGCGGTGGAAAACCAGGCCTCAGACCGAACACACCGCATTGGGCAAACCAAAAATGTATCCATTACCCGAATTCTGATGCGACATACAATTGAAGAGAAAATGATGGAACTCAAAAACCAAAAACTCACCCTGTACAATGCCATTATGGACAGCTCAGCACAACATGGTGCGGGCATTCACATTTCCAAAAAAGATTTCGACTTCCTCCTGGAAGCAATACCATAACAAAATCGGCTTCACCGCAAAGATGGAGGCAAGGCTGCCCCCAATGATGACATATCCTCTGAGGACACCGAAGCGACAGAAGAGGGTTAGAGTAAGAATTCGGCAATCCGCCGTCGGACCACGCGAGACTCTTCAGTTTCCTTGATAATACGAGTGCCAAACTGAGGTTGCCATCCGCAGTTCACACATCGCAATTCAAACCGTTGGTAGCCATCGCTGGGAAGCCTTGTAAGAAGACCCTGACATTTCGGACAACTGAAACGGGATGAAAGAGAAACACCAGATTGATTGTTGGAAGTAGAATCTATCCTGCCCCCCATGAAAGTGAGTCCACCAATACGACATAATTGAGGGTGTT
>JAALKI010000003.1 GCA_011088105.1 Nitrospirota bacterium
CAATTAAAACAGTGGGTTAAGCCTTATATGAAATAGTTACTAGGACAGCCCCAAATTTTATGTTAAGGAATCAGTTGATTTGTCGTTTCCGCAATATCAGGTATTTATTAGAAGAGGAGACATCGTCATGAGTATGCGGTGGAGAATATATGTTGTAATTCTCACGATAGCGGTGCTCTTTGGAGGAGGGAACAGCCTTGTCTCTGCGAACCATTCCTATGTCTTGACGGTCGAGCAATTACACGCTGGCCTTAATAAGGCGAAAAATCCTGCCCACAAAGGGTTTTTCTTAATTGACGTCCGGACACCGCAGGAACATAGTGCTGGTTTCATTCCAGGCACCGACATGAACATTGACTATAGAGAGATACAAGCTCGTCACAAAGCTATTGGTGCGCGTGTGGAAGACCACATTGTGGTGTATTGCCAATCTGGGCGTCGGAGCAACATTGCAGCTGAAACCCTTGCGGACCTTGGGTATAAGTTTGTGTACAATGTCTCAGGCAGTATGAATGCTTGGGAAGAAGCTGGATATTCTCTTGAGTTTCCCGGTCACTGAAGATGTTTGCGAGAATGGTGAGAAATGGGCTGTCGGTTGCCATGAAGGCTTACCAAGGATCGTTGATGTAGACAAAGGCTTCTGCAACACATCTGTGAATATCGTGGCAGGCGTGAATCTATCGCGGATCATAATAAAATGACAGGGTTTTGCCATTCCTGTTGAGCATGGATTGGGAGCGCACGAAATTAATCCTCGTCGCGGAGTTTTTGAGCGACCATGGTGTTTGCTCATTGTCAGCATCATCTAATCCAAGATGGGGTAATTGGGGTGATGGAAAAACATCATGTGTAAGGCGGTCTGACTGTGTGTGGCTTCCAATGGTTTCTCAAGCCAATTGCTGTATATCTGCTATAAGCGGCAGCGGCCTTTCATTCCTTTTCAAGGTCTGGATCGGAATGCAATGGGTGGTTGTTCCACATGCCCTTCTCGACTTTACGTGCCACGGTAATAAATCCTGAATGTGCGATCATGCGATGATCCGGTCGCACACTTCTTCCCTTGATATTCCATGTTCGATAGAGTGTTTCAAACGTCTCACTTTCGCCAAATTGCCCAGAGTCTTGAATGGCTTCGACGGTTTTCATCACTTGTGGAATGGTTGGTACAAAACTCAAATACATCCCACCCAGACGCAAGGCTGTTGCTGCATGGGTTACCACACGCCAGGGTTCGGGTAGGTCGAGAATGACTCGATCAAACCAGGGCTGACCTTCCTGTCCTTCTTCCAAAATACCTTCGTAGGCATCACGCTTATGCAAGGTAAAGTTTGGTGTGGCTCCATGGTACCGAGCAATGTTTTTGAGAGCGATGTTGGCAAAATCGTCACGGATTTCATAACTCACGACTTGGCCACGTTCTCCGACAGCTCGTAACAACGCAAGTGTCAATGCACCCGACCCTATGCCGGCTTCAAAAACCCGTGCGCCAGGATAGACATCGGCCCACATACATATTATGGCCAAATCTTTGGGATAGAGGACTTGCGCACCTCGCGGCATTTTAAGCGTATATTCACTTAATGTCGGATAGAGCGCGAGCATGGCCTTGCCACGAGAAAAAGAGACGAGGGATCCATCAGATTTGCCTATAAGCTCATCATGTGGAATGATTTCGCCACTGTATTGAAATGTTTCTCCTGGTTTCAGGGTTAGACTGTACTGCCGACCTTTATGATCCATGAGATGAACCCGATCACCTTCTTGAAATATTTTCATCGTGCTGTATTCTAGAAAGAATGAGATGTACTTATCAATGTGGGGAAGTGTCCTGATTAGCTGGGAGGCCTGGAATCGTTATCTTCCTTGACACGATATGGGGAGGGCCGTAAGATCAAGGACGAGAAGGGTTTTTGTGCATTGCCCATGCTACATGTCGTTTCTTCATCAAGGCACCAGGCGAGAAAGATTCTCTGTATCGATCGAAGAGGTCTGTCCTTTTTGATTGGAATGCTGCTTTTGCTGGTCGTTCTTCCTCAACCAGGATTAGCTGCACAACCTCTTGTGGTTGTGGCAACCTTTGAAGGGATTATTAATCCCGTTGCAGCTGAGTATCTCCACGATGCGATTCTTCGAGCGGAATCCCAACATGCCGAATTATTGGTTTTGCAACTCGACACTCCCGGCGGATTAGATATCTCCATGCGGTCTATGATCAAAGACATGACTGGGGCGCAGGTCCCTATTGTTGTCTATGTGGCTCCTTCCGGTGGTCGCGCGGCCTCAGCGGGTGTATTTCTTACACTGGCAGCCCATGTTGCAGCCATGGCTCCCGACACGAACATGGGGGCGGCCCATCCCGTGGCCATGGGAGGGGGAGAAATGGATGAAGTGATGAAAGCCAAGGTCGAAAACGATGCTGTCGCTTACATTCGATCGATTGCAGAACGGCGTGGTCGAAATCCGGATTGGGCTGAAAACGCTGTGCGTAAGAGTGTGTCTGTTACCAGCGTTCAAGCCAAAGAATTAAAGCTCATTGATTTTTTGGCTGAGGATCTCTCCTCTTTGCTGGCTGTGCTTGATGGGTGGGAAGTTCAAATGGGAGCCCAGAAAAAAACAGTCGTAACCAAAAATGCTCAGATCCAAGAATTTCCAATGGGCTGGCGGCTTGAAGCGTTGCAGGCTATCAGTAACCCCAACATCGCCTATGTGCTCATGACTATTGGAACCATTGGTATTATTGCTGAACTCTATAACCCTGGCGCCATTCTTCCAGGTATTGTTGGAGCGATTAGCCTCATTTTAGCTTTTTATTCGCTCCAGTCTCTTCCGGTGAATTATGCAGGAGTGTTCTTACTCATTTTTGGCATTGTGCTCTTTATATTAGAAATGACTGTGACCAGTTTTGGGCTTTTGGCTATTGGCGGGATCATTTCGATGGTGCTTGGTTCTATGATGCTCATGAGTCAAGATTTTCCTTTTTATCAAATATCTTGGACGGTTATTGTCCCTGTTGTTGCCATTGCCGCTGGTTTTACGCTTTTGGTTGTGGGAATGGGAGTCAAGGCGCTCCGAACCCGGTCAGTGACAGGAAGTGAAGGGATGGTAGGGTTATTGGGCATTGCGAAAACGGATTTAAACCCGACTGGAAAAATTTTTGTTCATGGGGAGATTTGGGATGCTGTCAGTGAACAACCGATTCGAGCTGGTCACCAGATTGAAGTAACAAGGGTTCATGGGTTGCAACTTCATGTGAAGCCTGTGTCGGTTCAACAAGGAGGTCTCCGTCATGGAGCTACTATTTAGTCGTCCAGTGGTTCTCTTGCTGGTTATTCTCGCTGCTGTGATCATGAAAGGGCTCTATGTTCTTCGGGAGTATGAACGGGCTGTGATTTTTCGATTTGGACGACTGGCTTCGGGCATTTTGGGAGCCAATGGACCAGGGGTGATCATCATTCTTCCCTTTATTGATAAACTGGTTCGAGTGAGTTTGCGAACAGTAACGATGGATGTGCCTCCTCAAGACGTGATTACTAAAGATAACGTGTCAGTGAAAGTGAATGCGGTCATCTATTTCCGGGTAGTAGATGCCCAGAAGGCCATTGTCGATGTCGAGGATTATTATTATGCCACCTCGATGATTGCGCAAACGACGCTTCGAAGTGTCTTAGGGCAAAGCCATTTAGATGATTTGCTGGCTAAACGAGACGAAATCAATGCCGACTTACAGCGTATTATTGACCAAGCAACTGAACCTTGGGGAATCAAAGTCACTGCTGTCGAGGTCAAAAACGTCGATCTTCCTCAGGAAATGCAACGGGCCATTGCGAGACAAGCTGAAGCCGAACGAGAACGCCGGTCAAAAGTGATTCATGCGGAAGGGGAGTTTCAAGCGTCTCAACGATTATCAGATGCCGCCGAGGTCTTGAGCCGCAATCCTGCTGCCCTGCAATTACGGTACATTGAAACGATCATGAGCGTAGCAGGTGATAAGAGTTCTACGATTCTGTTCCCTGTCCCTATCGACTTAATTTCTTCTTTCCTTCGTCTCGCTGAAACAAAACAGCCGGCTGCCCAATCACATGAATCGCCTCCGGAGCAATCAGCGTAAAGGTCGCCACGTTTTTATGATGAAAGGAACCCTGTAGTCATATGCAACGGTTATTTGCGGTGATTGGTCTTGGCCGATTCGGGTATAGTGTCGCAGAGACATTGGTGAAGAAAGGCTGTGAAGTGTTGGCCATTGACCATGACGAATCAAAAATTCAGTCCATTAGTGATATTGCCACGTTTGCCGTGCAGTGCGATGCTACGGATGAGCGTGCCTTAAAAGCCGTCAGTACCCAGAATGTAGATGTTGCCATCGTAAGCATTGGGGAAAATATTGAAGCCAGCATCCTGATTGTTCAGACTCTTAAGGAAATGGGTGTGAAGTCTATTATTGCCAAGGCTGTTGCCTCGATCCATGGGAAAATTCTCACGAACCTTGGTGTAGATTCGGTCATTTATCCGGAACGAGATGCGGCGGTTCGATTGGCCCATCGACTCATCTCCCCTAAGGTGTTAGAGTATCTTGAACTCGCGCCTGGGTATAGCATTGAAGAAGTTGCGATCTCTGACCGATTTTCTGGATTGAGTTTGGAAGAGTCTAAAATTAGTGAACAGCACAATCTCAATATCATTGGCATTAAAAAACAAGTGACGAGGATGGTCAAAGGCAAAATGATGAAGGAACAGGAAATATTTAACTTTACCCCTTCTCCATCAGATATTGTTGAAAGAGGAGATGTCTTGGTTGTGATAGGAAAGGAAGATGATCTCGACCGGTTTTCTAATTCTGAATGATAGAGTCCGTCTTCGTGATCGGGAAGAATTCATGACGCCTAATGTTCCAAGTTTATTAAAACATGCATTCCGAGAATCCCTCGAGCAGTTTTATGCTGCCCTACAGCTTGCTCCCCCTTATCACAGCATTGAAAAAGCCATCGCATCACTTTCTACGGTTTTACAGTCAAAAACAGGAGAAGAACTGCAAACGTTGTATGATACGTCTTCCTTGAGACAGGCAATCTTTCAGGAGGTTTTTATCGAATCCGGTCTGACGAAAAAACACCGTGGTATTATTCTTGCGTCGATAAGATCCGCAAACCCTGTAAGATTTCATGAGGAACAGAGGCCATTTCTTGATGCATTTCGTATATAGTCGCTGCCAAGGAGTTCTATGCGTTATCAGCACACCATAAAGTCTGCTATGTCGACAACGGGTGTTGGGTTGCACTCTGGCCAACCCTCAACGCTGACCCTTTCTCCAGCACCACCAGATAAGGGTGTTGTCTTTCGCCAGACAGTCGAGGGTGTCTTCCATTCATGTCCTGCCTCCATTCACCATGTGATCCCTACGGAGCTCTGTACGGCTGTTGGAGCCAATGGCGTGCAAGTCCACACGGTTGAGCATATTTTGGCAGCTCTCAGTGGATTGGAAGTCGACAATGTGTATGTCGATGTCGATGCTCAAGAAGTTCCGGTTTTGGATGGAAGCGCTGCTCCTTTCGTTGAGCTGATTCAAGGGGCTGAGAGTACCCCACAAGATAAACCAAGGGAATTCTTAAAAGTCTTGCAGCCAATTCACATTGCTAATGGATCATCACAGATGACGGTGCTCCCTTCTGAAGCTCCATGCATTAGTTGTACGATTCAGTTTGATCATTCCCTTATTCAAACACAGAAGTATGAGTACATATGGGACGTCTCAGATTTTCAACAAGAGATCGCCCCGGCTCGGACGTTTGCATTTAATGATGAAATTGAGGCTATTTGGAAAAAAGGGCTTGGCCAAGGCGGCTCTCTGATGAATACCCTGGTGTTTTCTGATACCGCGGTGCTCAATGAGCAGGGGCTACGATTTGCAGATGAATGCGTCCGGCATAAAGTTTTGGACATCATTGGAGACTTAACGTTACTTGGCAGGCCCATGATTGGACATGTGATGGCACATTGTTCGGGACATGCGCTTCACAATCAGTTTGTGAAGGAGATTCTTGCCTGCCCTGAATCTTGGAGGATCGTCTATCAAGATGAAATGAACCTCATTGAACCCTCTCATGTGTTGACAACTCATTCCATTCACACGGCACCATTTTCTTCAGCCATTGCTCCATCTTCCTAAACCCACACCGTTCTTTCTTTGTGTCATCCTTTGGGCTTGTGTGTGTCTGTTTGCCGAATGGGGATTGGCCGGGCAAATGGAAAAAGACAGCGGTGGGTTTCAAGGTATTCCCTGGGGAGCATCGTTAACACACCTTCCAGCCTTGGTGTTGATAGAACCCGGGGCATTGATTCAGACGTATGTCTACCAGAGACATCCACCAGAATTTGGCCACATATCCGTAGAGTCGATGAAACTGCTATCCGTTGATGGTCAGTTTGCCAGAGTCATGATACGGTATCGTGGGGCGAATGTGCATCGTCAGCTTCTTGCATACTTGGAGTTACGCTTTGGACCTATTGATACTCAACGAGGTGCCATGGTTCGGGGATTGAATCAACAATATACATGGCGAGGAGAAGAGACGGAAATCACTTTGACGTATCGGGGGTTAGGCGAACGAGGGTTTATCGATGTGGGAAGCCGTGTCTTACTCCCACGGTTTCTTGATGCGATTTCAGATCATTCTTTCTGAGTGAAGTCTTCATGCGGTTTGCCGCTCAAGGTTTCTTTTTTTGTCTTGTAATAGGGCTACCACAGGAATTTTCAGCATGTGGGTAGACACAAAGGTTGTGTGGAAATATCCTCTTGTCATGGTGAGGCAGCCTGTCCTCAGCCTATGATCCCTTGAAGCATCTGTGCGGGCAAGAGGTTGTGAAAAAATTCCAGAGAGATAGCGAGCTTAACCCTGAACGATACCGTACCGCTTCATTTTTTTGATCAATCCTTGTCGGCTAAGGCCCAAGCGCTTTGCTGTTTGGACTTGGTTTGAACGGCAAACAAGAAGGGCTTCGCGGATAAGCCGTGTTTCAAATTCAGCTACGGCTTCGGGCAGAGAGCGGAGCCGTGTATGAAGTGAGGTCTGTGGGGTGGGGATATTGACACGCATGATTTCATCCAAATCTTCTTCAAGAATTGTCGTGCGACGAACAGTGACGACAAGTCGTTTAATCTCATTTTCTAATTGACGAACATTTCCCGGCCATGAGTAGTTTCTGAAACACCGAAGAATACCTTCTGAAAACTTCTTGGACGTTTTTCCCATCATCTCGCAATAACGAGAGAGAAAAAAGTTGGCCAGAAGGGGAATATCATCTGGAATTTCTCGAAGAGAAGGGGTTTGGATATGTACGACATGGAGACGAAAGTATAAGTCTTCCCGAAAGACCCCATTTTTTATCGCGGCCTGTAAATCCTTATTGGTGGCAGCAATAATTCGTACATCCAGAGGAATATTTGTTTGACCGCCGACGCGTTCCAACACTCGTTCTTGAAGCACCCGCAAAATTTTGGCTTGTGCACTGATTCCGAAATCTCCAATCTCATCCATAAACAACGTGCCTTTGTTAGCTTGCTCAAATTTTCCAATTCGGTGTTCGACGCCGGTGGCAATACCTTTTTCGATGCCAAAAAGCTCAGCCTCGACTAGATTATGTGGTAAGGTTGCGGCATTGAGCGCAATGAACGGCCGGCGAGCACGTGGGCTATTGTAATGAATGGCCTTGGCCACTAATTCTTTGCCTGTCCCATTTTCTCCGGTGATCAAAACATCAACGGAACTATCACTGATTTGGTCAATAAGGCGTACCATGCTTTGCATCCGAGGACTGTGACCAATGAGGTTTTGTGTGGCAAAGCGTCCCTCAACTTCTTTCCAGAGTTGGTTGTTTTCTTCTTGTAAGTGGCGGTGCTTTATTTGTAGTTGTCGAACCATCTGCGTGGTTTGAAGTGGGAGGGCGGCTTGCGTGGCTAAGGCTTGTGCCATGGCTTCATCTTGAGGGGTAAAGAGCCCCCCCTTTTTGTTGAGGGCTTCAAAAACCCCAACGATCTGCCCACTTGGGGTTTTGAGGGGAACGGCGAGGAGTGACCGCGTATGTTTTTTCGTTTTGGTGTCGATGCCTGTATAAAACCGTTGGTCTTGTTGCGCATCTGGCACGTTGATAATTTCACCTGTTGAAATGGCTGCGCCGGCAATGCCTAACCGTGAATCAAATCGTATGACCTCCCCATCAACCGTTGATTGAGACCAGAGCTCAGAATGTTCTTGATCGAGAAGAAGAATGCTTGCCCCTTGTGCGTTGAGAAGTCGAGCGCCTTCTTTTGCTATCAGGTTAAAGAGACCAGAAAGATCGCCATCGGTTGTGATGTATTTGCATACGTCCAATGCAAAGTCTGAAAACTGTATGGCCAAGGCCTTGGGCTGACCTGTGTTTGTGTGAGCCTTTTTCATGATGGCCCTTTGAACTTTCAGTGTTGTTAGTGGGTAATGGTCTAGATGTATTGACCTTATACCTAGATCGTTTCTGTGCCAGAGGTAGAGGCATCAATGACAAGTGTAAACATATATGGCATGCTGTGAACAAGAGAGTCAAGTTGGAAGGAGCTTCATTGCTATCATGTTGAGAACGCTAAGATTTTCTTGATGAAGTCTCATTTCTGCATGAATGTCTGTCTCACACGTGCCTAAAAACGTTGATGATAGTTTGATGCAATGGATATGGGGTTTGACTTAACTAATGAGACGATTGCCAAGAGAGAAGGGGCTGTGTGATCACAAACATACTGAAAAGAATTGGCCCCTATATTTCTGGTAAGGCCGTCATAGGCATTAGTTTTGCTTTCTTTAATCGTGCTAGGAAGGTTTGATATTTCTTAAGAGGGCCATGGCGCCATGATTCCTGTCAGGTTTCTCTAGGGGATAGACAGTGATGAGAGAAAAAGTTTGAGAGAAGAGAGGGCCTATAGTAACGCCAGCTTCTGATCGTGCCTTGGTATGCAGTAGCTAACTCATAGATATGATGGCCAGGCAAGCTGTTTCATGGGCTATTCAGCACATGACTCTCTTTGTGAGTTTTATTCATCCGCTCGACTGTAAAGTCATGGTCAATTTCTTAAGAAAGTGATTTATGGATACGCGGATGGATTGGAAGCGTAGCAAGCAATGAACATTACGATTTTAGGGTGTCATGGTTCGGATCTTTCTCCAGATGGAGACAAGACGTGTAATCCCTATCGAAGCGTTGGGTTTTTGGTGAATGAGTCTCTGTTAATTGATGCAGGGACTGTTGCGTCGTGTCTGACATTAGCTGCTCAGCTCAAAATTCGCCATGTCCTGCTTTCTCATTTTCATATGGATCATGTCAAAGAATTACCTGCCTTAGCAGTCAATGTGAGCGGGATATTCAAGCAATCCATTGTGGTTGCGAGCGTGGCGTCTGTTCTGAAAGGACTGAAGACCTATATTTTTAACGACTACGTGTTCCCAAATTTTTTCAAACTTCCAGATCCTGAGACATCAGTGCTCAGTGAGCAAGTTCTTATTCCTGCTCAAACAGTTTCACTGGGGGGAATCAATGTGACGCCGATTTTTGTGAATCATGTCGTTCCAACAGTGGGGTATATCCTAGAAGATCAGTCCTCGACAGTTGTGTTTAGTGGCGATACGCATGCAACTGAAGAAATCTGGGTGCGAGCCCGAAAAGTTAGAAATTTAAAACACGTGTTTATCGAGACTTCATTCCCGAACGAAATGGCAGAGATAGCAAAAAAGAGTCAGCATCTAACGCCGGCTCTATTGGCTAAAGAGTTTTCAAAAATCGGAAAGCCGGACCTGCCACTGTCAGTCTTTCACCTTAACCCCAAATATCGCACTCAGATTGTCAGTCAACTTGCCCAATTGGTTATTCCAAACCTCAATGTTCCCCGGGAAGGTGACAATCTGCAAATCTAAAGAGCATCGGTCTTTCAGGGAGCGGTCTGCGTTAAATCCACAGTCATACAAGCTTTTTTTTGTTGACTTTTCTTTTCAAATTCTTCACATACTTTTCCATGCTATGATCTTTGATGCCGTCAGTGCCTAGTTTTCCAAGATCTTCAATGCGCCCTTTGACACGGTCCAAAAATTTATTCCACCAATGGATATCAGTGTGAATTTTTCCTTGGACATCAATGTAGAGCGGTTGTCCGACATGACGATAGCCTAATGATCGGGTTGGAACACGTGTTACCACATCATTGTTGTTAATAAACCGATAGGTGATGGCTTTACAGTCAATGTCAAAATTTCTGCAAAACTCTTTGTTACCAACACGTGGTTGACCAAAGGTATACAAGCCATTCACAGGCTTGTCCTCTTCGGCCAATGTTGCGACCGCTAAGGTGGCTAAGGCAGCGCCAAGACTATGTCCGGTTACCCAAAGGGATTGTGCATTATCTTGGAACTCTGTGAGTGTCTGTCTTACATCCCTCCAAATGGGTTTTTAAGGCTCCCAAAAATCCACGATGGACCATTCCCCCAGGTCCTTGCCTTCGGCGAATCCGTGCATCGCTCATCCAGTCCAGCAATTTATTCGCTTCCGTTCCACGAAAGGCGAGGATGATCATGGTGTCATCTGCTGCCAAAAAGGCTTGGGTTTCCTTCTTATCAAAAAATTTGAACTTTGTGAGTCTCCATGCTTGCACTTGTTGTTCAATCTCTGCTCGATTCTTATAGACCAAAAGAGCTGACTGCGCTAGGAGTAACGCATTATCGGGATCATACCTAGCGGTATGGGCGTTAAACTTTACTCGTTTCATCAAGGCCTCCTTTGGCATGAACTGCTTTAGATGGCGTGTGCCCGTCATGATTGAAGTGTCTTTCTCTCAGTGCCGACGTTTACTCTCTTCCCTTATCCCAGTTTGACCAATCAGAAACATGGCCTAAGGACAAGGTTTCTGACGATACCATGGAGCTTCTCACAAATGCTGCTTGCCAGGATACCTCCGTCTATGGATAGACGTAAATAGGTTATCAAAAATTAGTCAAGGCCGTATGTAAGGGCATCATGTTGTCTTACATGCTTCTTGCGGTTTCGTAAAAGACCTATTCTCTTCGGCTACGTCTTATCATATCGAAAAGCTGAATTTCTTGAGGATAGTGTACCCGTTATTGACATCGTTGTCATGCTGATTAACAGGGGGAATTTGTTTCTATCCTTCTAGTAGGAGGGTGTGCATGGACAAAATATCAAATTTTTGAAAAGGGTGTATTAAACCATTTGCAGAGACAATACGACATACCATGCAGAGAGGCTCATTTACCGTTGTGGGTTGTTAGGACATCTCATCATGTTTGAAATGCCGCATGTGAAATCTTATCCCTGGCATGACTATTGCTTTCAATTTGGAGTGATAACCGCACTTGATGAGCGTCATACGGATGAGCAGGACATTGCTTATGACTGAACAAAGCGACAAACATCAGGGAGGAGAACATGAACAATACCAGCATTCAGAAAACGAGCAAATTGCAGACGATCAATCAAGCAAGGTTTGGAGGAATGCATTCTTGTGTGCGTTGTCAAGGGTTGTTGGTCAAGGAATATTTTCTCGATATGCAACAAGATGACTCCATATGGGGGGCTGGCTGGCGATGTGTGAACTGTGGGGCAATCACGGCTTCTGTTCTGCAGCAGACTCGTCAACATCGTGCAATTCAGACAGACGTTTCTAAACTTAAACAGCGCAAAAAATATCTTTCTGTTTCACAACAGTTTGTCAGTCGTGAGACACATGCCTAGAATGAATGCGATGAATGAGGACATGCAGAAGAAAACACAGAATGGTTTTTGCTGATGTCTTTCTCGTTGCGTTGCCAACAAGGGGTTTGATAAGGAGTCCAAACTGTTCAAAGCAGATTTCTTATTCCCAGAGTGCGCATGAGTCCCAACCGATTGCTCAAGATAGGGCCATTGAAATCGTGAGAGGTGTGCCTCATACAATGACCGCCATGTCTGCATAGGTACGTTCCACGAGTTTCTACTCTAGAAGAACAGAGTATAGGCAATGGAGGAATGGAAATTGGCTGATGCCATTTGCATCTACGGGGTCATTCCCTTGAAACTATTGTCAAGGCTTCCCGAACCCTCATTATCAAAGCATTCTTCTCTGTACCGCATGGGAAAAATGGCTGGATAGACAAGCCGTGGTTTTGTCTCATTGGGATGTCCAAATAAATAGGCTTGGGGTTGCCCCAATGTGGTGAGAGGCTTTTCTGAACAACAGTCTTTCGTTTGTTGTATCTGTTAAGGCGAAGGCTTGAGTGAGGCAAAGGCTTGACAGATTTTAGAGATTTGCTCTTCAGTATGAGCTGCGCTGACACTACAGCGAAGGAGGCTTGCCCCATTTGGGGCGGCTGGTGGCAGAATTAAATTCACATAGATCCCGGCTTTAAGTAATCCATTCCATAGTGCGACGGCTTGTTCTTTTTTGGGTAAGATCGTTGCCACGACAGGACTTGGTTCAGGCCCGAGCGTGAAACCCAAACTCTGGAGTTCTTTATATAAGTGGCGGGCATTATCCCAAAGACGAGTTTGTAGATCCGGACTTGTCCGAAGAATGTGTAGGGCCATTCTTGTTGAGGCAATGACTGAAGGCGAAGGGGAGGCTGTAAACACATAGGGTCGGCTTGCATAGCGCAAGAGTTCGAGTTCGTGTCGGCGACTTAAACAAAATCCTCCGGTTGCGCCAAGACTTTTACTAAAGGTGCCGACAATAAAATCCACATGCTCTTCCACTCCAGCTTCTTCAGCCAATCCGCGGCCATGTTTTCCAAGGACCCCAAGCGAATGGGCTTCATCGACAAGGAGAAAGGCTCCATACTGTTTTTTAATTGCGGCAATAGGAGCAAGAGGCGCACGATCGCCAAGCATGCTGTAAATGCCTTCCACGATAATCAATGTTCTGGTCGTACGATCACCAAGGCGTTGCAATCGTTTTTCTAAATCCGCGGGGTCATTATGTCGAAACCGGATGACCTCGGCATCACCTAATTTACAGCCATCATAGATACTGGCATGACAGTCGGCATCGAGTAAAATAACATCATTTTTTCCTGGAAGTGTTGAGAGAATGCCAAGATTGGCCAAATACCCTGTTGAAAAGACAATACCTGTTGCCATTCCATAAAAGTCAGCTAATTCCCGCTCAAGGGCCACATGGCCGGCGAATGAGCCATTTGCCATTCTAGATCCAGTCGTGCCTGTGCCTTCCTCTTGAACGGCTTGACTTGCAGCGTCGATACATCGTGGGTCAAAGGTGAGGCCAAGGTAATTATTCGTGCCGGCCAGGATCGTTCGACGTCCACCCACGATGGCTTCCGTGGCGGAAAGGATCTGTTCGATCACCACGTTAAATGGATCCATGGAGGACTCCATTAATGTCTGTCTCGCGGCGGCGAGTTCTCGAAACTTTTCAAAAATAGCCATGTTAGGGTTGACTCGTAATGTGCTCGAGTTGTGTGACAAGGTCTTTGACGGTTTTGACATCAGGCAGTATATTTAAGGGGACCGAGACATCAAATTGATCTTCAATCTCCAGTAACAGTTCCATCACTTGCATGGAAGCCAGCCCTAAATCAGCGACTAATTCCATGTCTTCAGTCGGTGATTTTCCTTCGGGGGTGAACTGCCTCAAAATTTCATACACTTGTGGGAGAATGTCTTGATAGCTAGGCATGGTATAAAAAGTAAAACGTCAATCCCTTCTAAAACAAAAAATTGTACTGTGTTCTTCATCATAAAGCTAGGGTTTGTTGTAGTCCTTCTTTCAAGGAAACCAGCGGAGTCCAACCTGTGGCTTCTGTGAAGGCAGTGTTGTCACATACCCAATTGATATGAGTAAGTTCTTGCACTTTTCCTGTGGTCAGCATAGCTGGGGTTCCAGTTATACGTGCGATACGTTGATTCATCATGGCAAGGCTTGTCAGGACAATGCGAGGGATTCGGAGTTGGATGATGTGTCCTTTTCGTACATGAGCCATGGTTTGAGTGATATCTTGCCATGTGTACCCACCGACCTGTCCGTCATGAAGCTCATATATTTTGGATGGAGAGCGTGGCTGTTCAACCCATTTGAGCACGGCTCTAGCGAGATCATGCACATAGAGAAGAGAAAACCGGGCCTCTGGAGGTCCCAAGAGGAGAGCCAAGCCTCTTGCCATCCATTGAAAAAGAGGCAAAAGTTCTTGATCTCCTGGTCCGTAGACAGCCGGAGGACGAAAGATGCCCCAAGGGAATGGTGGCTCAGCATTCATGAGCACGCGTTCTCCCGCTCTTTTACTAGCAGCATAGGGAGAAAGGTCTGGTTCACGGGCGGCTAGGGAAGAGATTAATAGAAATCGAGGCGCGCGGGGTTGTGCTTGAATGGCGTGAAGGATATGCGTGATGCTGTCGATGTTTACGGGGCCAAAATCAGCATGGGTTGTGCCTCGAGTGATCCCAGCACAATGCACAATGGCCTCAACACCTTGAGTAAGGCATTGAAGACTGTCGTGATCATGCAATGATCCAAGGATCAGCTCTGTCGAAATTTCTGAGAGACGAGAGGTGTCCGACGAAGAACGAACAAGAGAACGGACATGCCAACCGGCATGAAAAAAATGCTGGGCAATGACACTGCCAAGAAACCCTGTTGCCCCAGTCAAGGCAACGACACGATGCATGTAGTCGCTTAGGAAACACTCCCGGTGCAAGCACCAGTCGTTGTTTCGTGTATGGTGGAGGCAGATTGTTGTAGAGGGTGTCCCCAATCTTTTCGCTTGAGGAACCCTTGACGGGCTCCGGATCGAGAAAGTTTCCCTGATGAGGTCCGTGGCAACGTATGAGGTGGCACCAAGTCAATCAGACAGTCAATGCCTAATTCCTGATGGATCTGTCCCTTAAGCCGTTCTACCAGGTTGTTCCGTTTCTCATGATCAAACTCACGGCATTGAATGACTAACACCGCAGTTTCAACACCGTGGGGTGAGGATACTGAAAAGGCCGAGACATCACCAGATCGTAACCCAGGTTGCTGTTCAGCTAAACACTCAAGGTCCTGAGGCCAAATATTTCTGCCATGAATGATAATTAAATCTTTTTTCCGTCCCGTAATAACTAAATGTTCATTGATGCAGTATCCGATATCACCAGTGTTGAGCCACCCATCATGAGCAAGAACCTCAGCAGTGGCTTCTGGTTCACCGAAGTACCCAGACATAATACTTGGGCCCTTAACGAAAATCGTTCCACATTGACGTTCACCGAGAGGATGGCCTTGATCATCTCGGACTTCGACATGATAGTCAGGCAAAGGAGCCCCACAGTTTACAAAGGAGGTGATGCGTTCTTTTTCTTGTGGAGAGTCAGACTTCATCTGTGAATCAACTGGGAGCGCCTCTCTTGATTCAGCAAGGTGCTCGGCATTGACATGGTCTACATTAAGGCCTTGGTCTAGAGGGGCAAAACTGATAGCCAAGGCACATTCAGCCATGCCGTAGCAAGCCAAAAAAGCCTGAGGATTAAACCCACTTGGAGCAAGCGTATCAGCAAATTTTCCCATAGGATTCGCGTGAATGGTTTCTGCTCCCACTCCAGCCACTCTCCAAGAACGAAGGTCAAAGTTGGCAACTTCTTCTTTTCGAATGCGCCGTGCACAGAGCTCGTACCCAAATGTAGGACTAAAGGAAATGGTCCCGCGATTCCGTGTCATAAGGTTCAACCATTGACGCGGACGCATCGCAAAATCCCTCGTTCCCAAGTAATCAACGGACAATTGTGAAGCAACTGGACCAAGGACAAATCCAACAAGTCCCATATCATGATAAAACGGCAACCATGAGACACATCGATCGCCAGGTCGCACTTGAAGCCCATCTTTAATGATGCCGGATAGATTGCTTAAGGCCATCTGTTGCGTGATCACAACGCCACGAGGGAAACGCGTACTACCTGAGGTATACTGGATGTATGCAAGGTCTTGGCTTTCAGGGAGCGGGAGGTCGACGGCTTCACCCGGTAATTGGGAAAACATCGCTGGAGTGCCAAGAAACGTCAGGTCAAGACCTTTCGCGGCTTCTTCAAGAAAGAGGTGAAAGTCATCGGACGCAATGGCCACAGCAGGTCGGCAATTGATGAGAAGCCCGCGGAGCTGTTCAACGTAGGATTGATGACTGCCAAGATGGATGGAAGCTGGCAGTGGAACAGGAACGAGGTTGGCATATTGGCAAGCAAAGAAGAAGCGGGAGAAGTCTGCACGGGTATCAGCAACAATAGCAACACGTGAGCCTCGTTCAATACCCAATTGGCTAAATTGATAGGCTAACGCGATGGCTTGCTCACGAAGGAGTTTGTAAGGCAGAACTTCATAAAGCTTGCCTTTGCCATCATAAAAGTTAAATCCTGTTTGGCCTAGTGCCGCATAATCAAGAGCCTCTGGCAGCGTACGAAAGCCTGCTGCCCGAAGAGGCAAATGGTGTTCGGTATACGTAGGTTCCATGCGTTGCTAGCCTCTCTTCCCCATCATCAATTCGTTGGTCAATACGTATTTTATCAAGCAGCTATTGCAATCTCTATGCACACTGCAACGGGAATTCAGAAGTAAAAAGTATGTTAAAACACAGTGGTTGCCAGAATGAAACCACGCAAAACTTCATATTTGTATCTAATTCTCATCAAAAAGGCAACCAGTAAATCAAAAAACTGCCAATTATTTCCTAGATCATCAAAAAAAACACGCTTCCGGACAAGCAGTTTTCATTAGAATATACAGCACGTTAAATAGCATCAAGTCGGTCAGCATACAAATAGAGTTCTCCTAAAGTATGCAAAAAATGAGCCAATTGAAAATTATTTAATGTTTGACACGATTGTCATGGGATAAAATATAGATTTCTCTATTCTATTTCGTGCATGGAAAGGCTTTTGTGTATTTAAAACACAACACAAAGTGAGTGATTTTAGCAACTTTGTCTATGTATATACATGTAAGTTAAATAGGGCTAGAGATCAGGCCAGATGAATGGAGACAAGATGGGGTAAGAGAATTAAGGATTAAGACGGTTAGATAGCCAAGTTTTGCTGAATGTGAGTAATAATGACTTGATGAAGGTCTGGTGAGGTTGGGTTTGTTCTGGTGAGGTCTGGTGGTCCTGGCCAGGAGTGGTCAAGAAATTCATGCCCTTCGAAATTTTTCGGGTCGGCATATCGAGGAAAAATGTGAAAGTGGACATCAGGGTCAACCATCATCAGCATCAGGTAATTGATCTTGTCAAAAGCAAAGGCCCGTTCAAGGCCTTGCTCAATTTCCCTGGTCACGGTATGAAGCTCTGTAAAGGCATCCTGACTCAATTGGGAAAATTGCGTGGCAGGTTCGGCGCAGATTAACACGAGTGAGCCGAGCGTGACTTGGGTTGGGCGCAAAAGCATGGTCCACCGGCCAAATGTCTTGATCTGGGTGCCCGGGGCACCAAACTTTTTCATTGTGGCATTGAGCGTATTCGTGGGAAGCTTGTCCATACGTAGGCCGATTATGGCTTGAGTCAACAGTGAAAGCAACCTATAATGCTAGGTGTGATGCTCTTGAAAAAGACGGTCAAAATATTTCCTTATCGAAAGCAGAAGGTCAGCGAGTGATGTACGATTTTTGGAGGGGACGCAAACACCATCTCGACAAAATGACGCTATCAGAATTAACGGTAGCGTATTTTCAATATCCTGGTATTCAGGTCTACCTGGTGTTGTTGTGTGTTAGTGCATGGCTCTCATTGACAATGGGGGATGCGGGAAGTGGCGACAGGGGTTGGATATTAACTGCAGCCGTTATTCTTGCGTTGTTGGTGTATCCCCTTGTGTGGTATCTCCTTCATCGGTTTGTGTTACATGGCCGGTACATGTACCGCTCTCCACGATTTTCGGCAGTATGGAAGCGCATTCATTATGATCATCATCAGGATCCCCGAGATCTTCGGGTGCTCTTTGGGGCGTTGTATACCACGTTGCCCACCATTGCCTTAGTAACGATTCCTATTGGTGCGCTCATTGGGGGCCATGCTGGGGCGGCTGCGGCATTTGCCGGGGGGATTGCCGGGACGTTGTTCTATGAACTTTGCCATTGCATTCAACATTTACAATATGTCCCCCGCAGTAAGTTTCTTCGTCGCATTAAACAATTGCACTTGCTACACCATTTTCATAATGAGAATGGAAACTACGGCATCACAAATTTCCTTTGGGATCGTGTGTCCGGCACATACTATGAGCAGGCAGCGGATGTCTCGCGAAGTGAGACCGTGTTTAACTTAGGGTATGTCGATGATGAATGCACCAAATATCCATGGGTTGCGCAACTTTCTCAATCGGGAGACCATCCGAGATGAGTGATCGTCATGAGGTGGGCCCCTTTATGAGTTGTCAGCGTCTGCGCATCGTTACTAGTGCCTCCTACGCCGTTGAAATGTTCTGATCCATCCCCTCCGTCGATTGCAGTGCTCCCTGTTGATGACAAGAGGAGCCGTCGCGCGTTTCATCAGTTGCCATGGACTATTTATCATGAAGACCCAGCCTGGGTTCCTCCATTATTGCTTGAACGGCGTGAGCATGTATCCCAGCGCAATCCATATTTTGCCCATGCCGAGGCAAAATTTTGGATAGCTTACCGCAACGAAAAACCGGTTGGCCGAATCAGTGCACAAATCGATCAGCTTTACCTAGAGAGCTATAAAGATGGCACAGGCTTCTTTGGCATGCTGGAAGCGGAGAATGATCCACAGGTATTTCAGGCGCTCTTCTCCACGGTCGAAGTGTGGTTACGTCAGCAGGGTATGCAACAGATTCGCGGGCCTTTTAACCTTTCTGTCAATGAAGAATGTGGACTATTGGTAGAGGGTTTTGCCACTGCTCCAATGGTGATGATGGGCCATGCGCGTCCCTATTATGCCTCGCTGGTAGAAGCACAAGGATATCAGCCGGTCAAAGACATGTTTGCCTATATTATGGATTCGGTGTTTGAGACTCCGCCTTTTATGGAAAAAGTGTTGGCTCGTCTGGGAGCAGGCATCCGCATCCGTCCCTTGCAACGATCCCGCTTCGATGAGGAAATGGAAACACTTCGGGACATTTTTAACGATGCCTGGTCAGAGAACTGGGGGTTCCTCCCATTTACGCCTGCTGAATTCCGGCATGTGGCCAGTACACTCAAACTGCTCGTGGATGATGATTTTGTGCAGATTGCAGAAGTCGATGGTGTGCCAGCTGCCATGATTGTTGTCTTTCCGAATGTGAATGAAGCGATCAGAGATCTGAATGGTCGTGTATGGCCGTTCGGATGGGCTAAACTCTTGTGGCGTTTGAAGGTGGCTTATCCCAAGACCGCACGGATTCCACTGATGGGAGTGCGAAAACGTTTTCAACGGACCCCATTGGGGATTGCCTTAGCCTATGCGGTGATTCATGCTGTTCGAGCTCCGGGGGCCAAGCGACAGGTGGAACGAGTCGAAATGTCTTGGATTCTTGAAGACAATGTGGGGATGAGAAGCATTCTCAATAGCTTAGGTGCGCATCCATACAAACGTTATTGTCTCTATGAAAAGTCACTGAAGGGAGTGTCGAATCATTCAAACCTCTGTCAATAGCAAGCTGCTATTGACAGAGAGTGTCAAGCACCAGAAAGAACAAGGGCTGTTCAAAAAAGTACTCAGCAAAGCCGCAATCTGACTGCACGTAGCCGATTGGGCGGAGGCTGGGGAGAGTGAGGCATACGAGATAGTATGTTGAACTCTCCGAGTAATGACTTGTGTGCTTGTATGTTTACGCGCTATAGCGTTTCAACGTGCAAGCCAGAGTTTCGCTAAGGCGAAGGCAGGGAACGTCGTTGGCGGATTTTTTCAACAGTCCCCCTGTTGAGACTGTCGCATGTCCCAAACACCTCTATCATTTACTGCCGTGGTGCTCGCAGGAGACCGAAAGCCCGGCGATCCAATCGCCGAGGCTGCAGGAGTGTCTGGCAAAGCCTTCGCGCCTGTGGGTGGCAAGCCTATGGTCATTCGAGTGCTTGATGCCCTGGATGCTGCGAAGTCTATTGAGGCACAGATCCTCTGTGGTCCCCCGCAAACGGCCCTACACAACCAGACCATATTAGCAACCAGAGTAAGTTCGCATCGCGTAAGGTGGGTGGAGCCGCAAGCGACCCCCAGTGCCAGTGCCTACCACGTGATGCAGGGACTTCCAGATACTACACCAGTACTCTTGACGACAGCCGACCATGCATTGTTGACCAGTGACATGGTCGATTATTTTTGCACGCAGGCGGTAGTGCAGAAGTGTGATCTCGCTGTGGGAGTGGTGCCCTATGAACTGGTTGCTAAGGCCTACCCGGGGATGCGACGAACCGCAACTCGTTTGCGAGATGGGGCCTATTGCAGTTGTAATCTCTTTGCCTTTGTCACGCCAGCCGCGTGGGATGCCGCAGCCATGTGGTGCCAGGTAGAGCAAAATCGAAAGCGCCCATGGAAGATTGTGCAGGCATTTGGGTGGGGGGCGGTCTTGCAATACGTTTTGGGACGGCTCTCCTTATCGGATGGTTTCGCTCGGGTATCTACCAAAATGGGCTTCAATGTCCAGGCAGTGCTGATGCCCTACGCACAAGCGGCCGTTGATGTTGACACCGTGGAAGATTGGAAATTTGTCGAGTCGTTGGTTAGGCCTCAGGATGCTCCCAGGCTTTCACAAGAGAGGCAGCATGATTGAGATCATCTTGGCAATCGACCTCAGCCCATTGAAGGCCTTGGATAGAACAGATTCCGACCAATCCAGAGCTGGCCATCCCATCAATAACCGATAAGTACCATTGCTTCAATGCCTGTGGATGACGCAATGTTTGTTCAATGGCATTGCGAAACAAGGTTGGCCCCTCTCCACGAAAAAGCAACATGCCGATCGATTCGCCATCGGTCTGTTCAGGCGGAATCATCTTTCCAATATGGACTAACGTATCGCCGTTCAAAGTGACTTTCATATCATCGGCATCATAAGACGGTTTATGGTCGGTCGCGAGCGTGATTGGGCGAGAAGGAGAGGCTAGCAATCGTTCTAAGACAGCAGCTTCAAAAAGCGTATCGCCGTTGAGAAGGAGAAAATCTTGAGCCATATCAGGGGCGGCGACCCAACAGCTCACAAGATTATCGGCCATCGCGTAAAAGGGATTATAGCGTGTGGACCGATCCTTCGGGTGTGTGCGATTCTGTAAAATCCTTTCAACGTGATCCGCGCCGAACCCCACAACAACAGAAACCGATTCAATGCCACAATAGGCTAATTGGTCCAGTTGCCATTCGATCAAGGGATACCCGGCAACTGGCAATGCACATTTAGGTGTATCAGCTGTCAAGGGTAAGAGCCGCCGACCTTGCCCTGCGCTTAAAATAACAGCCTTCACAGGGGACACGGTTCCATCTTCAGTTGCCATTGCGAAATGGGATCAGTCATAGTATGCATTCTGAGCATTTTGTCCGAAAATCTCAACCATACTGCTACGTTGATTATTACCTGGTACCTTTTTCGAGAAATTCTCAAACCGCAGATCGTGGTTTGTGCATTTCTGGTGGCAATTTTTGTCAGTTACAGTTCAGCTCGGTATCTAGCTGATGCTGTGACAGGGTTGCTCCCAGCTAGCACCACAGTGGTGCTGATTCTCCTCAAAGCCCTGATTGCGCTAGAAGTCCTGCTCCCCATTACGTTGTTTTTGTCCGTGATGTTGGCGTTGAGCCGGTTATACTCGGACTCTGAAATGACTGCACTCGGGGCATGTGGCGTGAGCCCTGTGCGAGTGTTAGGTGTGGTGTTGGGCTTTTCGCTCGTCATTGCTAGCCTGGTCGCTATCCTATCGCTGGTCGTTCGGCCATGGGCGTATGAACACAGCTATTGGATTCGTGCTCAAGCAGACATCCAAATAGACCTCAAAGGACTAGAACCCGGGACCTTTTACGAAAAACAGGGTGGTGATGTGGTCATTTTTGTGGAGGGGTATGACGCAGAGCATGATGAAATGACCGGGGTATTTTTTCAACGTCTCAAAGGAGACCAATTGCGGGTGATCTATGCTAAACGAGGCTATGTCCAGCAAGATAGCGTCACGGGGAG
This sequence comes from Nitrospirota bacterium, assembly GCA_011088105.1. Lineage (GTDB taxonomy): Bacteria > Nitrospirota > Nitrospiria > Nitrospirales > UBA8639 > JAALKI01. The sequence continues at coordinate 22,135 of JAALKI010000003.1, forward strand.
GGAAGTCCCAGTGCTCCTCAACGGCCAGGAATATCAGTTGACGTGGGACGGCAGTCTGGACCGGGTCGCGACGTTTAAGAAACTGGTCATTCAACTAGAACAGAAAGAAAAAATTCCGGGATATAAACGAAAAGCAGCCCCGACGTGGCAATTGGCGCAATCTAGTCGACCGAAAGACATTGCGGAATGGCAATGGCGCCTTTCCACACCGCTCTCAACGGTGTTGTTGGGGCTGCTTGCTGTGCCCTTAAGTCGGACGGTGCCACGTCAGGGGAAATATGCCAAAATTTTCTGGGGCATCCTCATCTATGCGGTTTACTATAACCTGCAAGAAATAGCGAAGATATGGGTGAAACAAGGCATCATGCCAGCGATCCCAGGCATCTGGTGGGTTGATGTATTGTTAGCGGGGGTTCTCTTGGCCCTGTTATGGAAACCATTTCTGAAATACTCGCTCAAACAGGAGCGAGTTTCTTGATGAAAGCTGTCAGCCGCATGTGCAGCGCTCGTATGGCGCTCAATGGCAATTGGCCATGGAGAGTGCGTTGAAGGAGAAGTTGCTAAAGGAGAGCACCCATATTCCTAATGGGCTCCACAACCCTCTTCTCTCATGGATCACGTATTGAGACGATGAAAATATTCAATCGCTATATCGGGATACAAGTCACCAAGGGGTATATGGTTGTTTTGGCTATCTTGCTGACGGTGTTTAGCTTTTTGGCGTTTGTCGAAGATTTAGAGAATATGGGGAAAGGACAATATCGGCTCATGGATGCCATCCAGTTTGTTCTGCTCATGGTGCCGAGGAATATCGTGGAGTTGATGCCGGTGACGGCCTTATTGGGCAGTCTCTTAGCGTTGGGAGGACTAGCTGGGGGGAATGAACTCATCGCCATGCAGGCGGTGGGAGTATCAGCCTTGCGAATCAGTTGGTTAGTCATGCGATGGGGATGTGTGCTGATTCTGGCGGTGGTGGGGCTGGATGAGTTGGTGGCGCCGCCGTTGGAACAACAGGCGTTAGCACATCGGACATTCATGACCGCTGACTTAGGGCTCCAGAGGACCGCGCATGGTTTTTGGGCCCGTGACAAACACCGATTTCTTCATGTGGGGAAGATGCTCCATGGCCGCATTCCAGCAGAAATTGATATCTTCCAGTTTGATGAAAAAGGGCAATTGCAGCAATACACGCATGCTGATCAAGCACGCGCGACCCCAGACAATCAGTGGATCTTGACCGATGTCCAGCAAAAAGACATCAACAAGCAAGGCATGCGCATGCACCAGCATGACCAGCTGCCGTGGAAATCATTCGTCAACCAAGACCAAATCGACCTACTTCTGCTGCCTCCCGATAGCCTCTCGCTCTCTGACCTGTATGGATACATTCATTATCTCGAAGGGCGTCACCAAAATGCCGAGCGATATGCGTTAGCCTTATGGAAAAAAATGGGGATGCCGATGGCCGTCGGAGCCATGATCTTACTAGCCATTCCCTTCGTGCTTGGCCCGCTTCGGCACATCAGTATGGGAAAACGCATCATGGCTGGGGGGATTATTGGGCTGTCATTTCATTTAGTAAGTCAAGTCCTTGGACAATTGGGACTCTTGTTTTCTATTCACCCGGCAATGACGGCACTGGCTCCATCTATCGTCGTGCTGTCAACAGCCATCTGGCTACTTCGACGAGCCACTGTTTAGCGTAGATTCCTACCATTAAGCCTTGATATTTTCTTATTCGTGAAGTGACTAATCGGCTACAATAAGGAATGGCCACAGGGTAAAAAGAAGAAAAACTTACTTGAGTGTCATGTACGTTGCAAGAGCCTTCTCTTTTCAATCATCTGAACTTCCCCCTTTCCTCTTAATTCATCGGTGTTCCTCTTGAATTATGCCCCTTCCGCTGAATCCAGGAGCTGAGCGAGGTTCGCACGAATCTGCTGTTGGTGAGCACTCAGTGTCGATGGATCATGTTCTAAGAGCCACATGAGGTACTGATTCAACACCTCCAGGGCTGTTTTGCCATCTCCTGCCCCTAAAAGAACATTTAGATATTGCCATGCTAAAAGGCTTGTGTGGGAATGCTCTCCCCAGCACGCGCTGTTGCCCCTCAAGCACCTGGCGGTGGAGGGCCTCGGCCCCGGCATCATCGCCTTGGCCGGCCAGCGTCGTCGCGAGGTTGTGCATGACGGTGAGTGTGTCGGGATGCGCCGTCCCCAGCAGGCGCTGGTGCCGCTCGAGCACCTGGTGGAAGAGGGCCTCGGCCCCGGCATCATCGCCTTGGTCGGCCAGCGTCGCCGCGAGGTTGCCCATGGAGGTGAGCATGTGGGGATGGTCTGCCCCGAGCTCACGATGGAGCACTTCCGCTTGCGATCGGCTGGTCGTACGAGCGTACGAAATGAAAACGGGATGCGATATGAGGGATGGATGGGGGTGGGCGTGAAAATTTTCAGCTTCGCCAGGTCTCCTCGTTACCGTCGAACGTTCTACTACCGTCCACTGTACCTTAACCCTTGAGGCCAGGTCCATCTGGCGAGTGGGTCTGTCAAACGGCATGGATGAACCATCACCGTTGGCGGTCATCATTCCATCCTTTTTGTCATGTTGTTGAGGTATACCTTATTTTCACTACATTTATTCTGTTTTCAGGGTATTATAAAAATGTTTATGCTGAGAATAAGACAAAATTATTACGCGTTGAGGGCTAGCTATGTTTGAGAATTCGATGTATGAAAAAGGAACAAAGCAATCAGAACAAATTGACAAAGGTTTTATCGTCCTTCTTTCAGATCACCTATGTCATTCCAATCCTTGTTATTTATAGGTGATCTCGTCATACAAAAAGCTGATTTTCGAAAATCGGTTTGCGCTGTCTACGTCAGAATGAAAGATTAGCGGTTGGAGTGAATAGGAGTGAAAAAGGAACTTTTTGGTAATGGAATTCAGGTTTCTGTTTCAAAGCAGGGGACACTACGAATATGCAGCGTTCAGGATTTAGGGAACCAGATAAGGGAGGGTTATAGTCGTTTCGTTTTGTTCTTCAAATATATCTTTTTCCGGCACATAACCACGGATAGAGCAATGAAGATTCCACCCACCCTCTGATTGAGTTAATTCATAGAGATGATACTGCGCAGTTCGATCCATTCGCTTGCCAATGTAGGAGGCAGAGGGTACGCCAATGGCTGGGATAGACCCAGTTGGCGACTCAAGGTTCACAAATGATGATCGATGCGCATGGCCATGGAGGATTAGTTCCGCACCATATTGCCCTAAAACCGATAGAAGTGGTTGACTGTCGACCAACCGTTTCCGCCACTTGACTGTGCCAAGGGCTGGTGGGTGATGGACCAGAACAATGCGGAACAGGTTGTGCTCTCGAGTGGTTGCTAAGAGGGAAGAGAGCCTGTTGAGCTGTTGCTTTCCTAAGCACCCTGTCGCCATGAATGGCGCGGTCGGTTGAGCGGATGATAGTCCGATGAATGCAATCGATCCGCGAATACGGATGCTTGGAAATTCATGTTCAGGATAATGGGGCTGGCTTTCAACTGATTCGGTATGGTCGGAACACATGTAGGGTGCCCATAAGGCAAAGGTGTCTTCCCAGGGTGTGTCGACATAGGCGTCATGGTTGCCGGGAATGACGGTGACCTTGGATGCTGGTCCTAGGCCATGGAGCCATTCTTGGACTTCTTGAAATTCTGAGGGCAACCCCAAATGGGTTAAGTCCCCGGTAATGGTGATATGGTCTGGTGTGCATGCTTGCAGGTCACGTTCCAAGGCCGTAAGGACTTCGCGGCGGTGTTCAGCCTGTCGATGGATTTTCCAGGACAGATAGCCCAGTATACGCTTGCTGCACAACTGCTTCATTGCAACGGTGTGCAATGAAGAGAGATGAGGGTCTGAGAGATGGGCAAAACGAAAGGGTTCGCTCATGAGAATGGCTTGTCTCTTTGGTCTTGTACTACGGTGTTATAGTTTTAAGAAAAGCATTGACGACACTGTCGTTTCTCAAGATACTACCCCTATTTTTGCACGATCCTGTTGCTTGCGGTCGGGTATTTCATTCTTTACCCATGATCGTTGGCTAGTATACAATAATTTCCTCTGTTTACCTATCAAGATTGTTCAAGACTATTGAAAAAGGCGGCCAGTTTTCGCAAACGCTTTGGCCTGCATGCCAGCGGTGTTTCGGGTCATGATGAGTCATGATCCGAAAGGTGGTGAATTAAAAAATTCCCTTTTTTTCCATTACCTGTCACTCATTACTCATCACCAAATATGGCTGGATCCTTTTTACATCATCCCAGTTACTGTTGATGGTCGATGTCTACCTGCTAGAGATTTTTGATGAGTTTATCTCGTTTTGTCTGATGGTTTTCCTACTCATTGTATGACTGTTTCCCTACTGATTCTTGGTGACACGCCTGTTCATCTTTGGGGGTTGTCTGCTCACGAACGTCTCCGACGTGTGCTGAAGCCTGTGGGTGTTACTCATGTTGTTGCGAATCTTGCTGCTGTTCCTGAAGGGCATACGGTGCTTATGGTGCGTGCGGACTATGTCTATGACAATCGCATCCTCCACAATCTTGTGAAGGCTTCGCCAGTGATTGTCCGTCTTCCAACGAGCCAGGCTCCTGTGGCTGCTCATGTTCATCGGGAATGGGCTGAATCGGTTCGAGCTGTGGTTTGTGGTGAACAGGCCATGGTTGATGAACCTGCGATTAAAATGGAAACTCCGGAAAGCCTGGCTTCAGCCTATCAAGAACAGTTACGGAAATTTGATCCGCCTGTGGTCTTGCCGATCGATCCGGCGAACCAGCAATTTTTGGAAGATCAGTTGTTTGCCGGTTCGTATAAAGGAATTACCGACTTAGTGACGAAGTGGGTATGGCCGGCGCCGGCGCAGTGGGTGACCCAATGGTGTACTCGGTATGGTATTCAGCCCAATCATGTGACGAGTCTGGGGTTTGTGTTGGTGTTGATTGCTGGGGTGTGTTTTTATACTGGACAGTTTGGATGGGGGCTGCTCGCAGGTTGGTTGATGACCTTTTTGGATACGGTTGATGGCAAACTGGCTCGGGTAACGGTGACGTCCAGTAAGGTGGGGCATGTCTTTGATCATGGGATTGATATCATTCATCCGCCTTTATGGTATTTGGTGTGGGGACTAGGGCTTTCTACTTTTCACACGGGGGTGCCTGGGCTTTCTGTGGACATTGTAATTTGGATTATTTTTGGTGGCTATATTCTTGGGAGGCTGGTTGAAGGGGCCTTTCAACTCTGGTTAGGAATGTTTGGTATTTTTTGCTGGCGGCGGTTCGATTCATTTTCACGCTTGATTACCGCTCGACGGAATCCCAACCTTATTTTTTTAACGATGAGTGTTCTCGTTGGCCGTCCTGACTTGGGTCTTGTGGCCGTGGCGGGATGGACGTTGCTCTCCACAATGCTTCTGTTCGTGCGTCTGGTTATGGCAAGTTACGTTCGAATGCGATCTGGCCCACTCCAGTCCTGGTTGCGGGAGGTTGATCGGGCTGCCAATGATACATCGCTCGCCGTGCGATGGTTTACGCGGCACACGGAGACGGTTCGGCCTTCACCATGACGAGTCCTGCCTTAAGTTCTCTGCCTGAAGCCATTCTAGAATGGTCTCATTGTCGATCGATCGAGCCTGGTCGGCGTCTGCGGATTGGGGTCCTCCACAACCCCTTGAGTGGCAGGAACCGACGATCTGGCCTTGATGACGTCCATCACGCGCTTCGTGCCTTTCCAGATGTTCGGCAATGCGAAGTACGATCGCCGCCTGATATTTTCTCGGCGTTGTCTGCTTTTTCTCGTGAAGGCATCGAGTTGATTGTGGTTAACGGCGGTGATGGGACTATTCAGGCCACATTGACGGTGTTATTGACCGACCATGGTACCCAAGGGCTGCCATTATTGGCGGTGTTGCCGACTGGCACGACCAATATGATTGCTGGCGATGTTGGACTTCGGGGCACTCGGCCCAGGGCGTTACAACAACTATGTGCGTATATTCCCTCTGCCACGCATGGGCTTCCCTTGCTGCGACGGCATGTGCTTCGTGTGCAATCCGATGTTCATCCTGAATCATTGTGTGGGATGTTTTTTGGAACCGGTGGGATTTTGCAAGGTATTGAATATTGCCGCCGGTCGGTTGCATCCAAAGGGATTCGTGGCGAAATTGGCCCTGCGGTGGCATTAGCCCGGTTTCTGTTTGCGTTAGTCCGTGGCCAAAATGATGTGCTCCAACCAATTCCGCTGTCTGTTGGAGTGAATGGTGGTCCTTTGGAATCGTCCGAATGTCTCGCATTGTTTGTCAGTACGTTGGATCGATTGTTTCTTGGCTTGCGGCCCTATTGGGGGCGTGAGGTCGCACCTTTGCACTATACAATGATTCGTGCTAATCCTCGCCACTTACTGCGTGTAGTCTTTGCCTTGTTGCGTGGGCGTCCTCATCCTATGGCAACATGGGAACATGGATACCATAGTGCGAATGTTGCGCAGGTACAGTTGGCCGTTCCCCATGGATTTACGTTGGACGGCGAACTGTTTGTTGGCAAGGGGAGCACGGTCACGATTAGTGATGCCGGGCAGGTTTCCTTTATCCAGTTCTAATGGAATTATGAACGATGAACACACCCCTTTCTCCCGAGCTTGTTTCTCTCGTCTCACAGCCTCTTGGTGAGACGCAAGCTCCAGCCGTGGATGCATTGATCCAGGCATTGCTCGCACGTTATGGTGAATCTGTGCAAGCCATTGTGTTGTATGGGTCTTGCTTGCGTCATGGTGATGTGCACAATGGCCTCGTCGATTTTTATGTGCTGGTCGATACCTATGGCCGGGCCTATCATCAGGTTTGGCATCGTGTGTTCAATACGCTTCTCCCGCCTAACGTGTTTTATCTGGCTTTGCCTGAAAAAGAGGGTGGGCTTCGTGCCAAGTACGCTATCCTCTCGCTTACCGACTTTCAGAAAAGTACCTCGATGCGATGGTTTCATTCCTATTTTTGGGGACGATTTTGCCAGCCAACCCATGTGGCGTTTGCGAAAAATCGCGAGATTGCCTGTCAGGTATGGGAAGGATTGGCTCAAGCTGCCGTGACGTTTTGCACGCGCGTTCTTCCACTACTTCCACCGGCATGTGACGCGAAGATGCTTTGGCAAACAGGATTGGCGCGGAGCTATCGCGCTGAGCTACGTGCGGAACGGCCAGAGACCATTGCCCGTTTATATGAAGGGGGATCGCATTATTTCGAGTCTGTTGCCCGTATTGCGATGACTCTGGTGCCATTTTCGATAGAGATTCAGTCTGAAACTTTTCATGCGATGATTCCCTCCCGAGTACGATTTTTCTGCCGTGTTGGATGGGTTGTTCGCACAATCCAAGGCAAATTGCTCTCGTTGCTCCGTCTCATAAAAGGGTTGATGACATTTCGTGGAGGCGTGGACTACATTGTCTGGAAGATTCAACGGCATTCAGGCATCACGATTGAAGTGACGCCTCGGCTCCGGCAATACCCTCTGCTCGCTGGGTGGGTGGTTATGTGGCGCTTATATCGCAAAGGGGCGTTTCGATAAAGGGCGGTCAACAACTGTTGTTTCTTGCCTGGCTGGTTCAACGTGCTCCTGGCCTGCCTTGTCCTCTTCACCACGTGCAGCCTTGTGCAAGGCTGACGCTGTCTTCTTACCTTGTGCCCACTGAGTAAGTCCATCTGACTTTCAGGGAACAAATCGTTTTTGACTCTTTCTCCTGCTGCGGGGTTTCTGCGCGAGGGCTCTTACGAGTTGTTCGTGAGAGGTCGGTGTGCCTGAGCCTGGAATGTCAAGGGGGCTGCCTATCGTCAGTGTGCATTCCATCCGTGGCTGCTCGCGATCCAAGACTTTATACAGATGAATCTCCACAATGCGATTGTCATTGATGCTAAGGGCTTCGGCGATGGCATCTTGCGTAATTTTCAAGCCACTGTCCACGTCACGCCGTAGGAGTGATGGTAAATGTAAATAGATGGTTAAACGTAAATAATGGCGCTGGAACGTGTGCAGAATGGTTTGATGTTGAGGCTCTTGTGCTAAGGCTGCCCACACCATTTGCGCAACAGTCGTTTTATACCGTCGGCCTGTCGAAGAAAGCACGCGACGTCCGTGGACGGTTGCATATTGATGGTTGATACTTGGGGGGATGGGCAGAAACAGCGAAAGTTGCTTGGCCGTGATCGCCCCTGGAGGAAGAGGTACGTTGGAAAAAGACCGTGTTGCAGATGAACGACTGCGGGGCAACGGGTTCGTGTGCAAACCTTTTATAAAAGACTAAGCATCTTTCCGATGTTGTGTTCGTAGGTCTCGTCATTTTTCAGCAAGTAGTGACGCCAGTCTGAGGGATTCCAGATTTCAAGGCGATGATACATGCCAACGACGACCACTTCCTGATCTTCATCAATCGGAATCATTTTACGGAGTCGGCTCGGAATTAACATGCGGCCAGCTTTGTCCATTTCGGAAGGGACCGCTTCGGCTAACATATAATGCATGAACAACCGACTTTGTTCTTCATCAAGGGATGTCTTGGCTCGTTCCAACAGTTTTTGCCATTCGACGCCGGAATAGGCAGAGAGAGGATTGTCCTGTCCTTTTAAAAAAAAGACGCTTTGCCCATCGGTTTCCAAGTGCTCTCGGATAGGACTGGGCACAATAAACCGTCCTTTTTCATCTAACTTACACAGGTACTGACCCGCAAACTTGTTTCCAGGCTCGTGTGTCATCATCGCTCCCTCAAATGGGAAAGAGAGTTTGCATCAATAACAATGGTCCCTAAAGGCTAGAAGAAATACCTACGAATGTCAAGCGTAACGAGTGGTCATTGGTCATCGTGTGTGTTCCGTCTGTCTGATGCCCAGGCTGCTTTCACGCTTCATGGCCTTTTACACCATTCTGGCCAAGGTGCTCACATAAACATCTGCTGCCCCGAACTTTCTGAGGACCTTGGCGCATTCATTCACGGTGGTGCCGGTGGTCAACACGTCATCAATTAACAAAATGCGTTGGCCGTCGATCCGGCTTGGGTAATTAATATGAAATGCATGCCGAAGATTTTTGAGTCGAGTCGATCGTGATAAGGTCGTTTGAGGAGGGGTCGGCCGGGTACGCACTAACGTGTGGCAGAGGACCGGTGTCTTGAGATGTCGGCTGATAGGGTCGGCAAGTAGTAGTGACTGGTTGTATTCCCGCTCGCGGAGTCGATGAGGGTGGAGGGGGATAGGGATGATGTAATCGATATTGGGGGGATGCAGAAAAGCCTGGCACATGAGGGTCGCCAGAGGACGGGCCAATGAGACCTTCCCATGATATTTAAAGAGGTGAATGGCTTCTTTCAGTGGGGATTGATACGGATACAAGCCCCAGGCTTTGGTATAGGCCGGTGGTTTGTCTCGACAGGGGCCGCATTGGTGAAAGGGGCTATGGCGTAAGGCTATCGGTGAGGAAAACGGACGGCTGCATCGAGGACAACGAGGGCCGTCAAAAGGAGTGATGGTTTTCCAGCAAGCTCGGCAAAAAAAGGGAATGGGGTCATCCCAAAGGGATTGGGTGCATTGGGCACAGTGAACAGGAAGAATGGCATGCAAGAGGAATCGGAGAAGGCCAGTAGGGCTGATTATCATGCAACGACCTGCTTGTGTTGTGGTTCTCGTGCTTCGTGGTCGTCCACGTGTTCCCTTCGTCGTCGGATCGGCTTGTTGCTTCTTGCGCCCTTTGGGGCGCTACGCCGTGCAGATGTGTTGAAAGGTAGGGAATAGGCAAGAAGACTGTCAAGGCAGATTGGCAAATGGCATTGACGCTCAATTTTCTGGAGTTTGTCATCCATTGTCGCGTCGTTGAAAGGTATGGTATAGGGATCGCGTGGTACGTGTATCTCATGTTGGGAAGACCTATCAACGTGGTGCTGTGGTGATTCATGCATTGCACGATGTGACGGTCCACGTTTCTAAGGGGACCTTTTGTGCCATCATGGGGCCAAGCGGAAGTGGGAAAAGTACGCTCCTTAATCTCATTGCCGGCCTCGATACATTTACCGAAGGAGATATTCTCCTTGATGGGCAATCCACACGAGAGTTTACTGATGCCGATTGGACAACCATCCGAAGGGAATGGATTGGCATGGTGTTTCAGGCGTTTCATTTGGTGCCTGGGTTGACGGTTCAAGAAAATGTGGGGCTGCCACTCCTTTTGAATGGTGTGGCATCTAACATAGTGCATGAACGGATCGAGCAAAGCTTGGCGTTAGTGGGCATGCATGGTCGTGGCCAGCATCGACCGAGTGAGCTCTCAGGTGGCGAGCAGCAACGTGTGGCGATTGCTCGCGCATGTGTGCATCAGCCTCGACTCATCCTGGCTGATGAGCCGACAGGGAATTTGGATTCTCACAATGGCGCAGACGTGGTGGCGTTACTTCGGCGCGTTTCCCAAACATATGGGCAAACCGTTATCATGGCTACCCATTCTGAGATGGCCGCTGGGGTCGCCGATTGTCGCTATGAGTTGAGTGATGGGCGGCTGAGGCCATGTCTTGAAACCCTGCCTTAGGGAAGGAGCATGACACGTGATTGATTTGTCGACGACGGTCGCGGGTGTTCGTTTTCCAACATGTCTTATGAATGCAGCTGGGGCACGATGTGTGACCCGAGACGAATTGGAACAACTGGGCCAATCGTCGGCTGGCGCCATTGTTACCAAATCCATGACGCCTGAGCCTCGCGAAGGAAACCCCGGGCCACGCTACGTTGGGTTTGAGGGCGGGTCGATCAATTCCATGGGGCTTCCCAATTTGGGGTATCAGGCCTATGCCCAAATGATTCCCGAATTGCGTCACTTTGAAAAACCCATTGTGGCAAGTGTGGCTGGGTTGACGGAAGATGATTTTCTCACCGTCGCGAAAACCATCAATGCGGTGCAGCCGGATTTGATCGAATGTAATCTTTCTTGCCCGAATATTCCGGGAAAGCCTCAAATTGGATATGACGTACAGGCTTCCGAGCGGTTGCTGTTCAAGCTGCGTGAGATCATTTCTGTTCCCATGGGTGTGAAGCTGCCTCCCTATTTCGATCCGGTCCACCATGAGATGATGGCTAATGTCTTAGAGCGGGTTGGTGTCGCGTTTCTTTCGGTGATCAATTCTGTTGGTAATGGGTTGGTCGTGGATGCCATGACCGAATCGGTTGTCATTAAACCGAAAGGTGGGTTTGGTGGACTGGGGGGTACGATTATTAAGCCGGTGGCCTTGGCGAATGTTCGGGCATTTTCAAAGTTATTCAGGGGGACGCTGCCCATTATTGGTACTGGTGGGATCGTGACCGGAACGGATGTCTTTGAACATCTTCTCTGTGGAGCATCTGCTGTTCAAATTGGTACGACACTCATGGAGGAAGGGCTTGGTGCTTTTGAGCGAATCGAAGGGGAGTTACGCACAATACTGGATCAGAAAGCCTACCTGTCTGTCTCTGCCTGTCGAGGGATGTTAAAAGAACTGTAAGGTGGGAGATCCCAGTGCGGGTAGGAGGTACCGCTATTTTGAGATGAAACTTTTAGGGATCAACCGAAGCGTCATGCTTTGCCGAAGGAGTTGCGCGACATTCCTTACATTCAGCCGTCGCATTAAATTAAATCGATGCACTTCCACTGTGCGAACACTAATATCTAATTGCGCTCCAATTTCCCGATTGGTGTGCCCCTGAGCCACGAGCCGCAAAATTTCTTTTTGTCGGGCTGTCAGCGAATATTCTTCCTCAGGATGTCCTGGCAAAGGGGACTCTGTTTCCGATTGTTTCGTTTTTACCTTAGCCATCGCATTTCCTGAGCGGGCCTGTTGAAAAAGGCTGATAGCAGTATTTCTTTGCGTTCAACAGCCCTTGAATTGACACGACATCGATTGGGATTTTTAAAGTACCATACGTTGAATTATGGAAACAACTACTTGGTGAAAAATGCGTAACCTCTATGTTGTGCTTGCGGTCCAACATGTCTGGAGTCGTCCGGTTCGAACGCTGCTGACATTGTTGGGCGTATCCGTCGGAGTTGCAGCGGCAATGGCGATTCGTATTGCAAACGTCGAGGTTTTTCATGCTTTTGAAGCGTCCGTTACGACTGTTGTTGGGGAGGCAACGATTGAAATAACCGATGGTGAACATGGGATTGATGAACGCATCATCACGAAGATTCGTCAACATCCTTCCATTCGGACTGTGGAGCCAGTGATACAAAAGCCAGCTGTCATTGTTGAGGGGCCTCATCAAGGCAAGTCCATCGCTCTTTGGGGATTGGATCTGGTTGAAGCGTTTGCGACACAACACCATCTTCGGATAGCCCGAGATGCTCACAGTGACCTTTCACTTGATGATTTACTAGCGCCTGATTCGGTTTTTATCGATGCGCGTTTTGCTCAGAGGTGGGATGTGCATACAGGTGATGCGCTCACCTTGTCTGTCGACGGAATGGTCGTGCGTGTGATGGTTCGTGGGGTGTTTGAGCCTGTTCGGACGCCAAAAGCGTGGGGCCATTCGCTGGTGGTGATGGATATTGCGGCGGCGCAAATGTTACTAGGACTCGTAGGCCATTTAGATGCCATGCATGTGCTGACTATCCCTGATATGGATGTTGATGCAGTCATTGAAGATCTTCGTCACGAGGCATCATGGCAGGTTGATCGAATGGCTCAACGAAATCAGCAAGTTGAACGGATGATTCAGACCTTTCAATTGAATTTGACTACGATGAGTGTGGTTGGGCTGTTGGTCGGCATTTTTCTGGTCTACAACACCATTGCATTTTCAGTCGTTCAGCATCGCCGTGAAATCGGGATCCTTCGAGCCCTTGGTCTGTCTCGTGCCCAGGTCAGTGGATTGTTTATGGGCGAAGCCGCAGGGATGGGGCTTGTGGGTGGGATCATGGGAACAGGCTTGGGTGCGATACTTGCCGAGTTGCTCACCAGGCTGGTGCAGGAGAGTGTAACGGAGCTCTATACCTCAGTCACGGGGTCTCCAGTCGACGTGCCGTTTGTGCTGTATGCCGTCGGTGGGGGGCTTGGAATTGTGATCTCAACAATTGGAGCGGTGGGCCCTTCTTGGGAGGCCGGATGGACGTCACCTGTGCGGGCGTTGGCTCCAGGGGATTATGAGCAGGATAGGCAATTGCGGCATGGTCGCTATACGGGACTGTCTCTCGGCATGTTTGCGGGGGCGGTTTTCTTGACGTTACCTGGGCCGGTTGGTGGCATGCCAATTTTTGGCTATGCCTCGGCATTATTCGTCTTGTTGGGCTGTGCGTTATTGGCTCCGATCAGTATCAAGGCCTTAGAACGTTTTAGCCAATGGAGAGGGTGTTCTCGTGTCGGTCTGGTGAGTCGGTTAGCCGTTGATCAGATTGTTCGTGCGCCGGGGCGCAATGGAGTCACGCTGTCGGCCTTGATGATTGGGATTGCGATCATGGTTGGTGTGGGCACCATGGTGCAAAGTTTTCGACAGACGGTGGAAGTGTGGATTGACCAAACACTGATGTCCGACCTTATTGTGGTTCCTCATACGTGGCCTCAGAACAATGATGCGAAATCATCACTCACTCAGCTTTCTCCTGCCATTTTAGAAGACGTTCGGCGTACTTCAGGAGTGGAGGCGGTTGATCCTTATTATCAGGAACGTGTGCAGAGTGAAGGGCAAGAATTTGTCCTCGTGACGCGAGATTTTTCCATTCATGGAGAACGCAGTCGATACCTCTTTGTTCAGGGAGCGTCTGGAGCAATCCTCAATCAGGCGCATTCCGAAGATGGAGTGATTGTATCTGAAGTATTGTCGAAGACACTCGATGTTACAACCGGTGATTTCTTACGGCTAACGACGCCAACAGGCACCCACGCGTTTTCCATTATGGGCATATTTTATGACTATGCCACGGATGGTGGAAAAGTGGTGATGGATCGCTCTTTGTATCAAAAGTTTTGGGGAGAGCCTCCTGTTGGTGTGTTGGCGCTCTATCTTGCTGAAGATATTGATCGTCAAAAGATGAAAACGCATCTGGAGAATGTCTTGGCTGTCCGAGATCCGGTCACGATCATTCAAAATGGTGAGTTGCGTCAGGAAATTTTAGATATCTTTGATCGAACGTTTCGCGTGACTAGAGTGTTAGAATTCATTGCTATTGTGGTGGCCATGCTGGGCATTGCGAATACGCTTGTTACATCGGTCCTCGAACGTCAACGGGAACTCTCAACTTTACGAGCCATCGGGGCTGGCAGAAACCAAATTCAGCGAATGGTGTTTACGGAATCTCTGTATCTGAGCATATTGGGGAGCCTGCTTGGCTTATTGGGGGGCATGTTACTTGCCATCGTGTTGATTGAAGTCATTAATGCACAATCGTTCGGCTGGACTATTCGATTCGTGATGCCGTGGACAACGTTGGTCGAAGCGGTCGGCGTGTCTTGTGGGGCGGCTTTGTTAGCTGGTGCTGTGCCGGCCCGTTGGGCTATGCAGCGGCCTGTGAGTGAAGGATTGCGATATGAATGAGAATGGCATGGTCTTCAATGAGTAGGTTAGGCATGTAGTAAGATTGTAAAACTTTCTTATTAGGCATGCCGATGACATCAAACAAATGAGGAATAATTGTAGCGAAGTCTAAAGGAAGTCTAAAAGGGTTGTTCCTTTTCGACTATAGGCTTCAAAATAAAAGTTAGGTTGTAAGGGAATCGTTGAGCCCATTGGGTTTATGGAAGGCGCGTGTGGGTAAGCGGTCGGGAAGAATAGTGCTTCATCTGCAGTGGGCAACTATAATAACTGAAATAGAAGGTTTTTGGTCTCGGCTGAGCTGCAGGCTATCCTAGAAAAAACCGTAATTTGAGCATCTTCAATAGATGATAGGGACATCTCTATGAAAACAACCCTCAATAGATGTGGTGGAACGTGGATAATGTTCATCGTTGACAGGAACATTCTATTTTATGCTGACGATTTGGATTCCCTTGATCCTCTGAAGTAATCTGATGGAGTCGTGGCCTCGCCACTCCCCATCTTGATATGTCACGTGAGGTAGCACGAGTTTTTGCATGTATCGACTCACCCGAACGTGCTTCGTCGCTCTTCACGTTGGTAAATGCCTGAGAACTCATCGAAGCAATCCTTGCTTCTTCTAGTCTTGTGCCGTTAATGCCCATGAAATGTCATCAAACGTTTGCATCGGAGGTCTTTAACAAAATTTTCTGAACACATATTCTCAGCTTCTAACTCTTTCAGGCGGTGAGCCTGACCTTCTTGTATTTCCTTATATTCTTTGTGTCATTTGTCATATGTGGTGTCTAATACCCTCAATTCAGAAGATTTCCCCGCAATGGACTTTCCCTGATGGACTTGTTTTAGTAGATGGCAAATCTGCTCTAAGTTTTGTCGCTTTCGTGTCATTCATTGCCTCCTTTTTTGGTTCCGTATATGATTCCTAATCCTGAGGAACCCCGGGCCAAATTAAGGGACGGTTCACTAGATGCGTAATCAGCATTAACGGTCTAGCAAGCATATGTGTTTGGATAGCAAGAAGTGCTCCTCGTTTCTTGCTAGCAGCTATGCAAGGCGTTAGATATTACTAATATGAAGAGAGGGTTCTACAATGTCGAGTGATTCTATGGTCAATCCTATTAACGCCCATAAAAAAGGTGATAAGCCTCTTGTACTTGCTCACCGAGGGCTAGTGACGGAATTTCAAGAAAATACCTTGTCTGCGGTGAAAGGGGCCATGGAGAGCAAAAAGTGTGACGGTTGCGAATTTGATGTGTTTCTCACAAAAGACAATAAGGTTGTGCTGTTTCATGATGAAAGCTTGGAGCGAGTTACGGGGGTTGATCGAAGCATCTACGACATGACGTGGAAGGAACTCCAAACGCTGACCGTGCAGAAAAGTATCGAGGTTGATGGAGGGATGAGGCATTATGAAAAGGAAGAACGGATTCCGCTTCTGTCTGATGTCTTAGAAGAAATTAAGGGAAAAGATTTTTTCGTCGACATCGAAATGAAGGCCTATGCACCTCGATGGACTAAAAGAAGGACGGGACGGGAAGTCGCGAAGATCGTTCGTGCAACCGGTATTGAAGACCAGGTGGTGTGCTCTTCATTTAATTTCTTTATGCTGAATCATTTAGAGAATGAACACCGATCTATTTATTCAGGGTTTGCCTATGATGATGTTATTCCTTTGAGCTGTAAATGGATCAACTGGTTTATGGAACGGAATTTAGTCGGACGGTTTATTAACTCCAACATTGCTGTTGTAGAATATACGCTCATCGATGAAGATTCCATCGCCAAATATCATAAAAAGAATATGGGCGTTGGCACTTACACGCTCTTTCCTCTGACTCCTCTCGGCAAAGAACATGAAAAATATGATCATTACGCGAATGAGGTTAAACGGCTAACCAAATTGGGAGTCGATTGGATTGAAACTGATGATCCACAGAAAGTGTACGATTTGATATATGAGAATCAATCGTAACGATATAGGCATTAGCCAGATTGGTGAACTATGCAATTTCTGGTGAGATGTCAAAGAACGGTGTCCATTCAACGAGCGTGTGCATGATGTTTTTTGACAAAAATGAAGGGTTACATTATGCCGACGATACTGAATCAACATCAGTTAGGGAAAAATTGTTGCCTTTGAATAACGGAGGCCGGCTCATGGCTTTTGTCAACGCGTAAGAAAAGCAATCTCCGTAATTCCGGCCTTCCTTTTTGAGGCTTTCCCGTATCGGTCATAGGCTTCATGGCTAAGCTGTGCTGGATTCACAATGATACTTTCGATTCTGAATCCGATATCTCGGATCATGTCATCGAGCGGTCTGCTTCCTGCCGTACGATATCGGTTGAATACGACCATGCCGATTTCAATCAACGTGCCAGTGGAAATAAATGGAGGATTTCGCCTTAGCAATCGCTCTAACAAAAACTGTGGTATCCTCTTCGTTTCCCTCAATCGCAATGAATATTGAGGTATCGACGACAATCATTTTGTTAGCCTGTATTCGTCATAGGGCATTTCCTCGGGGCGGCAAGTATCTTGTGTGAGTAATGATACGCAGCTTATTGCAAGAAGCCGTTCAGAAATGTGTCGATATCTATGCCAGACCCTCTTCCCCATGATGGCACTTAAGGGTTTGAGGGCGTAATCTAATTAAACAATTTTCCCGATTCAATGGAACGTGATAAGTGTATGATGGGAGGAGTTCGAGCCATGAAGATGAGAAGAAACTTCTGAGGTCTTTATTGAGAATGCCCATGATCTCAAACAATATAGCGATAATCATCAACGCAGCATCAAAAGCATTGACCTTCATCATCAATAACACAAAGGAAAAATATGAAAAAATATATTGCAGAGTCGTTCGGGACATTTTGGTTGGTTCTCGGTGGATGTGGGAGTGCGGTGTTAGCCGCGGCGTTTCCTGATGTTGGCATTGGGCTGCTTGGGGTTTCGCTGGCGTTTGGGTTGACGGTACTGACAATGGCCTATGCGATTGGCCATATCTCTGGTTGTCATCTGAATCCGGCAGTGTCTGTTGGACTCTGGGCAAGTGGTCGTTTCTCAGTGCATCAATTATTGCCTTACATTGTTGCGCAGGTTTTTGGTGCGTTGGTTGCTGGTGGGGTGCTTTTTTTAATAGCGAGTGGCAAGGTTGGGTTTGATGTCACAGCAGGCTTTGCGTCTAATGGCTATGGGGCTCATTCACCGGGTGGCTATTCCTTGGGGGCGGCGTTAGTCACAGAGGTAGTGATGATCATGATGTTTTTGTTCGTTATCCTTGGTGCAACGGATAAACGAGCGCCACAGGGGATGGCCCCTATCGCCATTGGTCTTTGCCTGACGTTGATTCACCTGATTAGCATTCCGGTCACCAACACATCCGTGAATCCTGCACGCAGTACAGGGGTGGCTCTTTTCGTTGGCGATTGGGCCATTGCCCAATTGTGGCTGTTTTGGATAGCGCCTATCGTTGGTGCGCTGATTGGTGCAGCCGCGTATCGATACATTGGGAGTGTAGAAGGTGAAGGGCATCAAGCCTAATCATCGTGTTGCTTTGGATAGCAGAAAGCAGGTCGAGGATGATGTTCGGTTTTTTGTGGTCGGTCCTGTGATCCGTTAGATTGTCGTACGTGTAACGTCTTCTTACTAACAACAATCGAGGTGAAATGATGGACATAACAGGGTTGATTATGTTTTTGGCAATTGGTGCTATTGCAGGTTGGTTAGCTGGAATGTTCATGAAAGGTGGTGGTTTTGGCCTACTGGGTAATATTGTTGTTGGTATTCTCGGGGCGATCGTTGGAGGTTTTGTCTTTGGTTTGCTTGGCATCTCGGCGGGAGGGGTTATTGGTTCAATTGTGACTGCAACGATCGGAGCAGCATTACTGCTATTTATTATCGCGGTTATGAAGAAACGTTGACAGCGTCATAAGGCCATTGTCCCCGCACTGGTTTTATCACTGCGCTCCTCGGCCAATTGGTTAAATGGCATTATGAGTCAACAGAGTCAAGAAATAGGAGTCGACGTATGGCGTGGATGTATTTGGTAGTCGCGGGGTTGTTTGAATGCGGGTGGGCAATTGGGCTCAAGTATACCGATGGGTTTACCAAACTGCTTCCGTCATTGCTGACTTTCTCAGCGATGGCCATGAGTTTTTGGTTACTGTCCATCGCGATGAAAATTATTCCAATAGGGACAGCCTATGCGGTATGGACAGGCATTGGAGCTGTGGGTGTCGCGATCTTGGGCATGATGTTCTTTGGGGAATCACGGAGCATGACACGGATCATCTGTTTGCTCCTTATTGTCTTAGGCATCGTGGGCCTTCAATTCGTTCCGTCATCACAAGGGACCTCATGACCACAGCAATCAGTGGAGGAGATAAGATGGGAATGCCCCAAAATTTCTGCTGTTCTGAGCATTTCGATTCATGTCGATGAGTGGTATGAATAGAAACAGGCTATCAGATTAGTATCCTGACCATTCGCCAGTCCTGTGGATCAAGTAATGTGACAGGCTTGATGTTATGAGTACAACAGATCTCACGTTGATTCAAGATTAGCATGATTGAAGCAAATTTCCTGTTCCCTCGAAATCAAGTTTGTCTTTAGGACGCAACCATATCGTAAATGAGGCTGTCCAGTGTGCCTAGCATATAGGGACCCGATTGAAGAATGGAGTGTAAATTGGCAAACGGCTCTTGTCTTGCGTGTACTGAAACGGTAGCATCGTTCTATAGTTCTGTTGAGCTTTCTGTCTCATCACCCGTTCTAGTTTTAGAGACCTCCCCATTGGGTGCAGTTCACGAGAAAATATTCACCCGAAACCCCTAGTCGTCACAATGGATGAAATAATACAAAATGATTACGTCGCTTTGAAAAAGCACTATTGGTTTGCCAAGGGTGATGAGGTTCTTCTCCTACAGATGAAACCGTATCTTGAATCATTTGCGGATGAGTTCATTACAGAGTTTTACCAATTTATCTGGAATTTTGGGAAAACAGCGGAGTTTCTGAAGGATGAAACCATCATTACACGGCATCGCGGGAAAATTTACGAATGGTACTTGGATTTATTTAGTGGAACTTATGAGATTTCCTATTTCTCGAAGCTGTATAAAATAGGTGAAATCCACGTTAAGCTAGGGCTTCCCACCCATTATGTGAATGCAGCATTTAATTTTGTTCGTATTTTTACGCTCAGTCGTATTTATCAACAATACGCTCAGGAAGAGGACCTCACAGAGAGACTGAAAGCGGTTGAAAGAATTCTAGATATCAACTTGGATGTCTTAACAAGCTCATATAGGGAAGAAGAGATCGGCCGTTTTTTGGCACTCTCTCGTATCGAAAAGACCTTGCTTGGGCTTCTGAAAAAAACCAGTGCGTATTTTAACTATTTGCTGGCTGGGGCACTTGTGGTTGTGGCGTTTTTTGCTGTTGGCTTATTTGGCTATGATGTGTATCTCCTTTTTTCAAGGCAGACCTCTATAGAACAAGGTATTTTAACAATCCTGGGTAGTCTCTTAATTCTCTGGGCAGCTATTGAGCTCATTCACGAAGAAACAAAACATCTTCGCGGTGGGAGTTTTGCGTTAGAAGCTTTTATCACACTGGCCATTGCCGCCCTGATTCGGAAAATACTGATTTTCTCTCTGTCCCCTGCCAAAACTATGGATGTTTTATTATATGGGGTTTTGGTGCTTTGTTTGGGTATTTCATATTGGCTGATTGTGCAAACGACAAACCCAAGAAAAAGCTAGGGTTCAAGAATGGGCACTCTCTCACTTAGCCTTATCCGACCCAGCGGCCCTTAGTACAATGCCAACCCCACAGCTTCAACAAAGCTCGACAAGAGGTTATTTAGCAGATCGATGTTTTCCTGAGGGGCTATTGCCGGGATTGGAGGCCTGGTTAATATTGTTGAGAGAACATTCACCGAAAGCCTCATTTCAGGGGAGTATGACAAGTTCAAGTCTTCCAGAGATTTGGGAAGACTCAAGCCAATCAAGTATTTTCAGTCAGAAAGACTGTTGACTTTACCCAGTCAGTGCTGGGAGGTAATCGGCTTGTACCTCGAAGCCTAAATCCTCGATCATCTTTTGAGCGTCTGAAGCTGGTTGACCGGGGGTTGTGAGGTATCCGTCGACAAAGAGTGAGTCGGCGACATAGAGAGCCAAAGGTTGCAATGTGCGAAGATTAAATTCACGGCCTCCGGCGATCCGGATTTCCGTCCGAGGGTGAACGAATCGAAACAGACAAAGAATTCTGAGGCATTGTTGTGGGGTGAGATGATGGTTGTCTCCCAATGGGGTTCCTGCAATGGGGTGCAGCATATTGATGGGGATGGAGTCAGGGCTGACCTCACGTAAGGCAAAGGCTAAGTCAATGAGGTCTTCGTCCTGTTCGCCCATGCCGATGATGCCTCCGGAGCAGAGTTCTAATCCGGCCGCTCTGGCATTCTTCAAGGTTGTGACTCGATCTTTATAGGTGTGTGTTGTGCAAATCGCAGGGTGATAGGCTTCGCTGGTATTGAGATTGTGGTTAATCCGATCGACCCCAGCTGCTTTCAATTCCTGGGCCTGATCCTGTGACAACAGTCCTAGCGAGCAGCATACTTGAATGGGAAACTCTTCTTTAATGTGCCGAACGGCAGTGGCGATGTCACGAATTTCCCGATCAAGGGGACTACGACCACTCATCACGACACAATACCGTTGGGCCTTCGCGGCCACGGCACGCCGTGCGCCTTCTCGCATCTCGTCTAACGAGACCAATGCATAGCGGTCGATTGGGGCCGATGACACAGATGATTGCGAACAGTAATGGCAATCTTCCTGGCAGGCTCCGCTTTTAGCATTGAGCAGCATCTGCAGGCGTACTGTTTTCCCAAAATATTGTTGCCGAATTCGAAAGGCGGCATTCACTAAATCCAATGTCTGTGTATCCGGTGTGCCAAGGATTGCTTGACAATCCTGCCGGGTAGGCGTGCCTCCTTCAATAACGGTCTCGGCAAGTAGCTGAAAATCAGGCATAAGAGGTTCTCCATCTATGATAAAAGGGTCGGAACCCTAGGCCACAGTCGTGTGCTTGGAAGACAGCAGTGGGGGCGGTACATCTGTAGAGAGCCGGTCATATTCTGACGATGGAATAGTTGGTGCATCTCCCCACATTTTTTCAATCCCATAAAATTCTCTAATGTCCTGGCGAAATACATGGGCGATGATGTCCCCGTAATCCATAAGTATCCATGTTCCTGACGATCCCCCTTCAATAGTGGCATGAGCGGAAAAACGGTGGGAGAGCTCTTGGTCAATCGTCTCGGCAATCGCCTTGACCTGCCGTTCTGAGTTTCCGGAGCATAAGACAAAATAATCAGCAATAGAGGTCAGCGCTCCAACTTCCAAGATCAGGACATCGAGCGCATTTTTTTCAACAGCGACTCGCGCTATTGCTAAGGCTTTTTCTTTCAGGTCCAAAACGGTACAGATCACCTCACAGGCATGTCATATAAACGATGTTGAATTATATAAGATTCCACGGAGGCGGGCAACCAATGTGAAACAGGCCATCCAGCTCTGAGGTGTTGCCGGATGGTTGAGGCAGATATGTCACAGGGCGGTAGGGCCAGAAGGGTGATTGTGCTGGTTTGGGAGGTTGAAACGACCAGTTGCTCACGTTGTCCTTCATCAAGGGCGTGTAAGACATCCAATGGCATGCTGGGGAGCAGGGGAAGGGCAGGGAGTTCCGTGAAACGATGAGCGGGCCTTGAAAGGACTACGAAATGGCAGACCTGTAGTAAAGCCTGGGCTTGTTTCCAACTTGCAATCTCTAGAAAGGCATCGAGGCCAATGAGAAAGAACAGTTCAACGTCAGAATCCAGCTCCTGATAGAGTCGATCGATTGTATCATACGTATAGGATGTTTGAGGGAACCGTATTTCGATATCAGATATGTGGAACTTTGGATAAGGGACGATGGCCTGTTGCACCATCGCGAACCGATGGGAAGCTGGTGCGAGGGAATCCGATGATTTGTGTGGGGGAGCAGATGAAGGAATAAAGAGAACACGGTCAAAATCTAACCGCTCACAGGTTTGCTCGGCGATGTAAAGATGGCAGGAATGAATGGGGTTAAATGTTCCCCCCAGAAGGCCGATGCGCATAGGCATGAATTGAGCCGTTACAAGAGGACTAAATTATCTCGATGGATGACTTCTTCATATTCCTGATTCCCTAAGATTTCCCCAATCTTCTCTGTTTGTGCTCCCATAATCTTTCGGAGATCGGTAGCCGAAAAGTTCACTAATCCTTGGGCAAAGGCTTTACCTGTTTCATTGGTGCATTTGACAAGATCGCCTGGCCAAAAATCTCCCCGAATGGCAATAATTCCCGAGGGGAGGAGACTTTTCCCTCGATGGGTCAGGGCGTCAACGGCTCCAGCATCCAGCAGGATGTGCCCTTTGGGTCGCAACGTATAGCGGATCCATTGCTTTCGGCTGGACTGGCTGTTCTTTGAGGGGTCCGTACGAGGGAAGAAGAACGTGCCGGCAAGATGGCCATTAAAGATGTGGGGCATAAGATTTGGGATTTCGCCATTCAGCAGAAGCGTTGGGATGCCCATACTCCCTACCAGTTTTGCTGCCTGGATTTTGGTCACCATGCCGCCAGTGCTCTCTTGGCTTCGTGATGTGCCGGCTCCACGTTCAATATCGGGTGTAATCGTCTGGACAGACGGAATGAGGGTGGCTGTTGGGTCAAGTCGTGGGTCTTGGGTAAAGAGACCATCTACATCAGAGAGGATGATCAGCAGGTCGGCGTCCACAAGTTGGGCAACCTGCCCCGCTAACGAGTCATTATCGCCAAACCGAATTTCTTCGACTGACACCGTGTCATTTTCATTAATGATAGGAATGACATCAAGCGTGAGTAAGGTGGTCAGCGTATGACGGGCATTAAGAAATCGCTTGCGGTTTGCCAAATCTTGGTGTGTGAGGAGTACCTGAGCCACCTTTTGTCCCAGTTTGTGAAACGCATGTTCATACGAATGAATCAACTGGCTTTGCCCTGCGGCTGCCGCGGCTTGTTTCAGGGTAAGTGTCCCTGGGTAGGCTTTCAACCCTAACTTTTCTATGCCAGCCACGATGGCTCCTGATGAGACCAGTACGACTTCGCGCGTGGTTTGTCGAACCTCGCACAATTCTTTGACCAATCGGTCAATGTGTTCGAGCCGAAGGCCGTCTTTGGGGGATGCGACGAGGCTGCTCCCAATTTTTACCACGACCCGTTTGGCCTCGGTGATCAGTTGGGTTCGCATGGTTGTTGCACTGGTTGGTAAATGTGCTTTCCCAGATAGTGGAGTAATGGGTCAATGCCTATTTGCGTCACTGCCGAAACCAGGAAACAGGGGAGCTTGTGCTGCTGACAATACATGGCCAAGGTTTCTTTATGTGTGCCATTGCCTTGAATGTCAAGTTTGGTCCCCACCACAGCAGATGCTCGTTGTGCGAGTGAGGGATCAAATGCTGCTAATTCACGCTGAAGAATGTGAAGGCTGTCGACAGGACTTTCCGTTGCCCATTCGGAAATGTCTATCAAATAGACCAAAAACGCCGTTCGCTGAATGTGCCGGAGAAATTGAAATCCCAATCCTTTCCCTTCATGCGCGCCTTCAATGAGCCCTGGGATGTCGGCGACTACGAAAGTTTGGTCGTCATTGAGGGCGACGACCCCCAGGTGAGGGCGAAGCGTCGTAAATGGGTAATCCGCTACTTCTGGATGGGCTGAGGAAATAGCGGAAATCAATGTCGATTTTCCGGCGTTGGGAAAACCGACGAGGCCCACATCAGCTAACAACTTGAGTTCGAGTCTCAGCCATTGAGACTCTCCTGGTGTGCCTCGTTCAAATTTTTGTGGAACGCGATTTGTTGAGCTGGAAAATCGGGCATTTCCTCGTCCACCTTTTCCGCCATGCGCGGCAGTCCAGCATTGTTCGGGTTCTGTCAAATCCATCAGGATGTCATCGCTGGTATCATCTCGAATGACGGTGCCAACCGGAACCGGAATGATGATGTCGTGACCCGTTCGCCCGTGTTTGTTCGACTCCTGTCCTGGAGTTCCTGATTGAGCCGTATGGTGCCGTTGGTAGCGGAAGTCTAATAGCGTGGCGACGCGTGGCGATGCTGTAAAAATGACGTTCCCGCCATTGCCGCCATCTCCACCATCAGGTCCGCCATGCGGAACAAACTTTTCTCGACGGAAACTCCGAATGCCGTCTCCGCCTTTTCCGGCCTGGACGAAGATTCTGGCCTGATCAATGAACATGACTGGTCTCAAACAACAGAGAGGATAAAAAGCCTTGAACGCCTGGCGGGAACGGTGAGCCCGTAAATGATGAAAGAAACCGGGGATGAAGATTTAGGAGGGGGAGGGATAGACACTCACTTTTCGTCGACTGATGCCGCCCTCGAACTTTACAACTCCTTCGAATTTGGCGAACAATGTGTGGTCTTTTCCGATGCCCACATTATAGCCAGGGAAGAACTTGGTTCCTCGCTGTCGTACCAAAATGACGCCTGGTTTGACTTGCTCTCCTGAATACCGTTTTACGCCAAGATATTGAGGATTACTATCTCGTCCATTCCGTGATGATCCGCCGCCCTTTTTATGAGCCATCCTGCTTGTTCCTTCCTCAGCGCAATTATGTTGAAACGATATCTTGTATTTGGAGAAGTGTAAAGTCCTGCCGGTGTCCCTGCGTCCGACGATACCCTTTTCGTCGCTTTTTCTTGAAGATCGTGATAGATCGGGTCCGTCCATTCCTCAAGATCGTGGCTTTGACATGGGCGTTGTCGATATAGGGATGGCCAATGACAGAGTCTGTATCCGTTCCAATAAAACTGACAGGGGTTAACTGGACGTCTTCCCCTTTCTCTCCAGGAAGTTTTTCAACTTGGAGGGTTGTGCCTGGTTCAACCCGATATTGCTTCCCACCGCTTTCAATAATGGCGTACATGGACAGGTCTCCTTACAGTTAAGTAGCAACATGTACCATGAGACAAGAAAAAGTGTCAAGGTGAAAGGTTCTGTTCAACGATGGTTGAGGCCGAAAGTGCGATAGAAAAAGGAGAGAGTTTTGCCATTGCCAAAAGCTTCCCTCGTCTTGTCATGATTAAATGGCGTCTTGAGAGCCTAGTGTGATAGGAAAACAAAAAAACTCTGTCACCAATTTTTGAAGAATGCCATGGGTTTGGTTGGGAAGTATTAAGGCAATGGTGGCGATAAACATTGAAATATGGTCTTGGTGATGGGTTTTATTACCTAGGTTATTATGGTTGCCAAACGATCCATTGTGACGATGATTGGGGTTATCTCCGATACCCATGGCTTAGTCCGTCCTGAAGCGATTGATGCGTTGAAAGGCGTCGAGCGTATTATCCATGCTGGTGACATTGGAAGCCCAGATGTCCTCCGTATCCTCCAAACGATTGCCCCAGTGATTGCTGTCCGAGGAAATAATGACCGAGATGAGTGGGCAGAGGTGTTGCCGGTAATAGAGAGTGTGGACGTAGGGGCGCACCGTTTCTATGTTTTGCACGAACTGGACCGTCTCGATATCGATCTGGAAGCGGCTGACTATTCCGCGGTCATTTTTGGGCATTCTCATAAGCCTGTTGCTGAAAGGCGGAAGGGGGTCCTCTACCTTAATCCTGGAAGCGCTGGGCCTCGCCGGTTTCGTCTGCCAGTCACGCTTGCTCGCCTTCACATCCGTGGTCGAGAGCTTGAGAGTGAACTTATCGAATTAATTCCTGCTCGTGTTGTGGTATGACGACTCAGGCTGAAAGAAAACCTAGGATTTGTGGGCTTAGAGCCTTCTCTTGAAAACAGAGAGGGCAGGGTTTTTTGATTATCGTCTATCCTACCTTACCGGTTTGTTGGTCAGAGGAATGCTGCTCAGGTATCTGCTGGAGTTGGCTGTGGGTTTTCCAGCCTCTGCCTTTTTTGTCAGGAAAGTCTGCACGGAAATGGGCACCGAGGCTATTCTCTCTCCACAACGCGGCCTCCGTAATGCATCGTCCCACCTGGATCATGTTTTTGACCTCATAGCCAGCACGGTTGTGAAAGGGGCCTCTCATGGTCCGCTCCCAGCGATGCAGTTGCGCCAAGGCGCTCACTAAGGATTCTCCAGTTCGAACTAATCCAATTTTTCCCCACATAAGCCGACGGAGGGAGCTTCGGATCTTTTCAACATCTTCAGTCGTGCGGGAGATGATTCCGGTGGTCCATAGAGGTAAGTCATTCGTGGGGTGAGGCAGAGTTCGTGCGGTCTTTGTGTCCATAGCAGATTGGGCAGCACGGACACCAAAAACCAGCCCTTCCAACAGGGAATTGCTCGCCAGTCGGTTTGCGCCATGCACACCATTGCATGCGACTTCACCAGCGGCGAAGAGGCCGGGAATGCCAGTGGCTCCTCCAATATTTGTTTGAATCCCACCCATCATATAATGGGCGCTGGGAGAGACAGGAATCCACTCTTCTGTAATGTCAATGTCAAAACGTAGACAGGTCGTATAGATGGTCGGGAAGCGATTGCGAATGAAGGTGCTGCCTAAATGGGTGACGTCTAAATACATGTGTCGGGAACGGGTTGCGGCCATTTCGGACCAGATCGCTCTTGCCACAATATCCCGGGGAGCGAGTTCAGCGGCAGGATGATACTGTTTCATAAACAGATCGCCTTTGCGGTTTCGCAGCAAACCGCCTTCTCCTCTCATGGTTTCGGATAGGAGAAAGGGTGGACTTGAAGGCAGAAAAAGAGACGTTGGATGAAACTGGACAAATTCCAGGTCAACGAGGGTGGCCCCAGCCCGATAGGCCATCCCCATCCCATCTCCGGTCGCACTTGCGGGATTTGAGGTGCGGGAATAGATTTGCCCCGCTCCGCCTGTTGCCAATACCACGGCTGTGCTAGACAGCGTGAGGTAGTCTCCTGTTGCCTCATCAAAAACCAGGACCCCACTACATCGGCCATCGGTCATGAGCAGATCAATGCTGAAATGGTGATCTAACCAAGTAATGGTGGGATGTTGCCGAGCTTGAGACAATAACACTCGAACAATTTCGTCACCGGTCGCATCGCCTCGTGCCCGAATAATTCGTGAACGACTGTGTGCACCTTCTTTTGTAAATGCAAACTTTCCATCGACAGTATCAAACTGGGTGCCCCAAGAGACCAGTTCTTGAATCCTTTCCGGTCCATCTTCCACCAGCACTTTGGCGGCTTGCTCTTGTCCTAATTGGTGTCCAGCTTTCATCGTATCCGAAAAGTGTAAATGGACATCATCTTCTTCATTGAGCGCTACGGCGACTCCGCCTTGTGCATACATCGAGCTGCTTTCCAACGGGCTTCCCTTTGTGACCATAACCACATGGCCGTATCGGGCGAGTTCAATGGCGGCTCGGAGACCAGCAATTCCACAGCCAATGACAATGAAATCAGTCGCTGGTCCAGATTTGCAGGAAACGAGAGCTTTGCGAGCAGGGCTGTTCATCTTTTGAAAAGGATGATCCTTATCGCATGGAATAGGTATCGAGGTCTGGGTGAGCTAGGAGATAGATTGGTGGGATGCCATCCCAAATGGAATGTCGCCCTCCACACCTGCCAATAAGATGACTTGCCTGCCTCTCCAATGCAGGATCCCGTGGCCATTGGCCTGGGTAACAGGCGCATTGCTTTCTTCTGTCCATTCACCTTGCCATCGGATATTGACGAGAATTTGATCGTCACGAATTGTAATCCGTTCAATGGATAGGTCGAGGGTGATCTGGGAATAGGTCTGAAAGTCGCGTTGAATTTCAACGTCTAATTGTTTCAGATTATCAAGTGGCAAAAACAGCTCACGTGCAGCTGAGTCATTCTTCTCGACATAGGCTTGGCGAAGAGAGTCAATTACCTCGACGATGCGTTCGAATCGGGCGTGATCTTCAGGATATTTAGGTGTCTTGGTCGAGGCGCATCCCGTCATTACCTCAAACAGGAGGCAGACGAGGATGAGACATTGTATGCTATGGCGGAAAAAGATTTTTGACATGGATCATTATAACGAGGGAGATACCGGATGGGTCAAGGCATGGTAAGGTGGCCACATGTTTTTGTATAAGGGGCTATTGAAAAATCCGCCAGCAGCGTTCTCATGGCTTGGAAGGCTCAACGTACTCTCTCGTACGCCTCGCCCTCTTCGCGGCTTGCGGCCTTGCTGGACCATGGCTCCGCCGAGAGACTTTTGAATTATTCAATACTCCCTAATAACCCTTGATGCGTCGCTAGCCGTTTCAAAAAGACTGGAAAGGAAGTGCATCCGATGTTTAAATTGAAAAAACGCCCCCTCAAAACGGAAAAAACACCTCCACTCTATAATGTGTTAGAGAACTATACCGATTTTGATCCTCCAGGTAATGTGATGGTGTGTGGAATGACCGGCGAGGAAGATCTTGCCACGCATGCCAAAGTGTTGGGGGAAAGTTACGATATCCCCGTCGAGACAATGACGAATTTGCTCAGTGATGGGGGTGTATATGTGTATCCTGAAACTGGCGCCTTAGTGACACGTGGCCTTTTCGCTTGTAAGGTTGACCTTACGGGAGAGACACCCAAGTGGACCTGGGTGTTAGACCTTCCGCAATATATGGAGGCCGAGCAACTCGTACGATCCTTAGACGTGACATTAGCGGTGGCTGCCGAAAGAGTGTTGACACGAACGCTTCCAGAAGAACTCCAAGACCGGCTAAAGGAAAAAAACCTTGGGCTGGATTATACTCAACTAGACCGAAGTGTGACACGAGGTGGAGATATTGCCTATATCGACTTTCGAAAAGACTGGTCTCCACACTTTAAGCGGAAATGCACGATGCCCGATGGTTCAATGGTTGAAACAGGCGGGCTCCAAGAATTTGCGACCTTGCACGGCATTACAGAAACTCAGGCAAAACAATTGATGGAGGAAGGCGGGATATTAGAAATCGATGAGGGTGTGTTGGCCTGCCAGGTCATTAATAACCAGCCGACAGTGGCCAGGTTCAATAAGAAGCAATATGCCAAAGCAAAAGACATTGCTGAATCCCAAAATCTTCATATCATGGATGCCCTGAGCGAAATGGCACTGAATGACCCTGTGTTAGTCCGTGCCCTCAGACGTATGGAAGGGTAACAATAAGATTAGGCAGATGGTGCATTCAACTTACGTATTTCTCTGACTGTTCAAGGTTCTTCAGTTCCATCCAGTTGGTTCATATCCTCGTTTACTTAGGCATTTGTTGACGAAATTCATATGGGCGCGACTCGGTTTGGCAGATGCAAACAGCCCATGTAATAACCCGACGGTTGCACCGGTGGCAGCCCCAACGGCTGCGCCGGTTCCGGCTGAACCACGGATAGCACCACCTATTGCCCCTGTTGCTGCACCTGTCCCGGCTCCTACGATAGTGCCTCCGGCAATTTGTTCGGTTTTATGTGATTCCACATATTCCTCAGCAAGGGTTGTGCATTCGGCAATATCCTGGTCGGCTTGTGATTGCCCGACTTCTTGAAAGTGGTCATTGGGGTACAAGACGGGTTTGGGGCCGGCACATCCCAGGATAAGAAAGAAAATAAGCATCAAGCCCATTCCCATTGCCTCAGTGTTCATCCATTTTTTTCTCATTGTCTCTCCTTCTGTCTTGCCCCGTCTTATGTCTTGACACAGACAGCTTTGACTTCAGTATAGAGTTCCAATGCATCATGGCCCATTTCTCGTCCCCAGCCAGATTGTTTGTACCCTCCAAACGGTAAGGCCGCGTCAAAAATATTATAGCAATTGACCCAGACGGACCCGCTTTTCAATTCCGCGGCAATACGGTGAGCTTTATTGATGTCTTCTGTCCATACGGCTGCGGCAAGTCCGTAGATGTTATCATTTGCCTGTTGGAGGACTTCCTCAACATCGGTAAATGGAACGGCACAGACAACCGGTCCGAAAATTTCTTCTTGAACAACTTTCATAGTTGGTTGAGTATTGACCAGGACAGTCGGTTCCACAAAATACCCGGATTCCCCAACGCGATGTCCGCCTGTGACAGCCTCTGCGCCTTCGGTGAATCCTGATTCTAAATAGCCTAACACGCGGCGCTGCTGTTCGTCAGAGACTAAGGGACCCATCTGTGTTGTGGGGTCCATGCCAGGTCCAACTTTGATGTTCTTCGCTTCTTCGGCCACACCTGATACCACCTGGTCAAAGATGCCTTTTTCAACATACAACCTGGATCCTGCGCAGCAGCATTGTCCATGGTTAAAGAAAATCGCGCTGGCAACACCAGGAATGCCGGCTTCGAGATTTGCATCGTTGAAAACGAGATTGGGCGATTTCCCCCCGAGTTCCAGAGAGACTTTTTTGAGGTTCCCCGTTGCGGCTTGGACAATATGTCTGCCGACTTCTGTGGATCCTGTAAAAGCCACTTTATCAACATGCGGATGTGCAGCGAGGGCAGCCCCTGCTGTTTCGCCATAACCTGGGACAATATTGACAACGCCATCGGGAAACCCGGCTTCGCAGATCAGTTCACCTAAGAATAACGCGGATAGTGGTGTCTGCTCCGCTGGTTTCAAGACGATGGTGCAGCCGGTCGCGAGTGCTGGACCAAGTTTCCACGCGGCCATGAGGAGAGGAAAATTCCAAGGGATAATTTGCCCGACGACGCCTACGGGTTCCCGGAGTGTGTAGGCCAAGTAGCGTGTATTCGGCGTGTACGGAACGGAAAGGGGAATTGTATGGCCTTCAATTTTCGTTGCCCAGCCAGCCATATAACGAAAGAGATCAGCCGCAAGAGGCACATCGGCTACTCTGGCAACCGTGACGGGTTTGCCATTGTCGAGTGATTCAAGTTGTGCGAGTTGTTCCGTGTGTGATTCAATCAAATCAGCCAGCCTCCACATACATTTTCCACGATCCGATGGAGAGAGCCTTCGCCATGGGCCTGTGTCAAAGGCTTGGCGAGCTGCCTGTACAGCGCGATGAATATCTTCTTGCGCCCCTTCTGCGACATGTCCCAGCACCTTGCCAGTGGCAGGGTTCACTGTCTGAAACGTCTTCCCCGACGCCGACTCCGTCCATTTTCCATCAATCAACATCTTCCGAGATGATGCGAGAAACTGCTGGATATCCTGGTGCACAAGAGAGTTAGTGGTTGTGGTCTTCATGTTGATCCTCCACGTGAGAAATGAAATAGCTTCTTCAACAAGAGTGAGAACAAGACGTTGGCTCCTTCTCCAAGAAATCAGTATACTAAGAAGAGATCAGTTATATGTGAGGAGCCAATTCGTCTCTATGTATCGTATCATTATTATTCTCGTTCTGTTACTCATCCTCTTTTTTATGGTGCGAAAGGCATTCCGTGAATTTTGGGGGAAGGGGAAATCCGATCCTGCGCTTCCGTCAAAAGATATGATGGTACAAGATCCGGTTTGCAAAACGTACATTACGGCAGGAACGGCAGTCATGGAAAAAATCGGTGGGCAACCTTATTATTTTTGCAGCGACGACTGTGCTGGGAAATTCAAGGAATATCTATCTCGGTAAGAACCAGCGTGAATGAGTGTTGTGGCGGGCTTAGGCGAGAGTGCCTCCACAGGACGATCCTGCACCCGCTGTGCAGCCATAGCAATGTTGCCCGGTCACAATGAGGCGGTTGGCCAATGTCTCAAAGAGAAAATCTTTAATTGAAGGGGCCTCTCCGCCACGAAGTGGCATATTGAGCATTTGATTAAAGTCACAGTCGTACAGCTTGCCATCCCATCCCACATTCACAAGTTTTCGACACATTAGCCCATTTACCGAAGCTGGGTTAAAACTCGTCACTAGAAGATTTAGGTAGTCCTCATACTGTCCGCTTGCCTTTAGGTGATTTAGAAAACGGCTAATCGGCATGTTGGTAATGGTATAGAGCCGATTAAACTGAATGCCAAAGCGTGTCTCTAATTCTTTTTTGTAGTCGGCTTCCAATTTATTCTGGTTGGGGGGTAAGGACGCGCCTAATGGATTGTAGACGAGGCTCAGGGTTAGCCCGCTTCCTTCTTGGCCGTAGCCCAGTTCATTCAATATTCGCAGGGCAGCCAGGCTTCGATTGAATACACCTTTTCCTCGTTGATGATCGACCGTGTCTGCTTCATAACAGGGTAGGGAAGCCATAATTTCAACGAAGTGATTCGCCAGGAACTGAGGCAGGTGTTCCTTGCCTTTCATAAACAACACGGTCAGGTTACATCGGTTTATGATCTGCCGTCCCATCGTATGGCATTGAGAGACAAAATATTCAAAATGGGGATTCATCTCAGGGGCGCCGCCTGTGATGTCCACTGTCGTAATATGCGGGTGCTGGTCCAGAACGGCCAGAATGGCCTCTATGGTATCAAGGGTCATGATCTCTGTACGGGTTGGTCCCGCATCAACATGACAATGCTCACAGGTTTGGTTGCACAGTTTGCCGACGTTAATTTGCAATGTTTCAATGCCTAGTGCGGTGAGCGAAAGGCAGCCGGCTTGTCTCAGGGTATCATGAAATTGCGGACTATGGCTGGCGGTCGATGTCTCTGCATCCATAGTATTGAGGACGGGGAGGGAGGGCATGCTCAGCAACACCCGCTTGTAGGTTGACATTCCCCTGTCTCGGCGCTGACGGTTTCGCCTGATCGGTTCATGATAGCAAAGGCTGGCTGGTAGTGCTCGTGTTGGAGGACCTTGAGGGTTTTTGAACAGATTTCAAGCGGTGTTCCCATATGAAAGCTGTGGGCATCGTCGTCGTGTGCTTCCATAAATGGGCCGGTTAAGACGGCAAAATGGCCTTTCCAGGCACAGGGAGCCTCTTCAGGCATGATGGCTTGCCAACGAGGGTGTGATGGTGTGAGACCAATAGGCGTGTCGGAAAAAAGAAAATAGGGTTGATATCCTGGGGTATGTAGGAGTGTTGACGTTCGAGCATCAAGGAGCTCGGGTGTCCCTCGAACATAGGTTCGGCCTCGCTCATCGGTTACTTGACTAAACGGTCCGGCTAAGGTGGCAAATGTTGAGGAATCTGTGGCTGGGGTCTCAGCCAGCTTATACCCAGTGAAAGTCAAGGAAAGAAAGTGAATGCCGTCGATCACCCTCCACGGAATAAACCCAATCTGGTGAATGCCAAGAAACCCTGCGTCTCGCAGGCCATTCGCATATTCTCTTATTTGTAGAGCGCCGGAGAGACAATCGCCCCACTTCTCTTTGTCATCAAGGAGGTATCGAGGGATCGGTTGATCAGCCACAATGTCAGAAATGGTGAAGCGGCCTCCCGGGCGTAGAATTCTAAACATTTCCTCAAAAACCTTGGATTTATCAGGAGCGAGATTGATCACGCAATTAGAGACGATGAGATCAATCGTATCATTGTCGACAGGCATGGCTTCCGCATGGCCTTTCTTGAACTCGACGTTTGATTGAGGATAACGAAGGTTCGCTGCGACAGTAGGTGCATGGGTTCTGGCTAAGGCCAACATCTCATCAGTCATATCGATGCCGATCACTTTTCCATTTGGTCCAACGCGTCTAGAGGCCTCGAAACAATCAATGCCTCCTCCCGACCCGATGTCTAAGACAGTTTCTCCCGGTTGAACAGTTGTCAGGCCAACCGGTGTTCCACACCCATAAGATACTTTTAGGACTGGTTCAGGAATGAATGTTCGCAAGTCTTCATGGTTATACCCAGTAGGACAACACATTTCTTCACCAGTTGTGACGGCCCTTGCGTAGCGTTCGTTGACTGCTTTCGTTACCACATTATCTTCCATGGGTACCTCGAATAAATGTCAATGATAAAAAAGCATAGTACGGTTTTCTGATGTCTCAAGTCGAGTCATTTTGTTACATAGGGGTCTTTGTGATGGGTTGGGATATGGCAGGCTCAGGCTATAATCGGAGCACGCAAATGATGCTGTGGTTTGCCTTATCCTTACTTGAATGTCACCGTGTAGTTGATATCGACAGGATGTGACGATGCAATGGAGGCGAACCCATTGGCTTAGCAGCCGGAGTAACTGTAATCGTCCAATTTCTGATTTTCGTCAAAGTCCAGCGTGATTTGACATTGGTTTGGGGTGAAATTCCAAAAGGGTAATCCTCTTGTCCCTCCGGCAATCCGAGAGTAGGTCCAGGTTTCTCCTCCAAAAAACCGCTTGGATTTTCCGCTAGGTGTCCCCCATTGATCTTCAAACCAGGATTGAGGTTTTCCTTCAAACTTAGCGGGATCTAACGATGCGTCGAGGTACGGATTGCCTCCGCAGCCAGTTAAGAGCAGACTCAGGGTCAACCCTGTCAAGATTGTCAGTATTGTACGACATCGGTTGTTTCTCATTTGAGGGTTGGAAGGCACTGGTACTTGACGCATATGTGAACTCCATAGAAAAGAGATGGCGAGCTGGTTCCGTCGAAAAATTTTACCCCTTGCATCGGGTCTAGT
Organism: Nitrospirota bacterium; assembly: GCA_011088105.1. Classification (GTDB taxonomy): domain Bacteria; phylum Nitrospirota; class Nitrospiria; order Nitrospirales; family UBA8639; genus JAALKI01. The sequence continues at coordinate 57,221 of JAALKI010000003.1, forward strand.
CAAACTCGACCAAGATGACGTCTCTCTCCCTATTGGTTATGGAGAGTCTGTTGTGCTGATTCAAAAATGGCATGAAACATTGGGCGAGTGAGTTTGCCCGTAAAGGTATTTTGCTGACTAGGGTGATACGACCCGATTAGGGTGATTCCATGAGGGAGGTGGTAGCTCTTGCCATGACCAAACTTTGGCATGGGGGACGGAAGGGCTTGTTCGAGGGCTTTACAGGCTTTGAGATATTCGTCAAACGCAATTTTCCCTAATGCGACCACGACTTGCAATTGTTTGAGGAGCCGCAATTCTTCCAGTATGTATGGCCGACAGGCAGTGAATTCTTCTCGCGTTGGTTTGTTATCAGGTGGGGCACAGCGAACCGCTGCCGCGATGTAACAATTTTTGAGACGGAGTCCATCTTTTTTATGAACAGATTCTGGTTGATTGGCGAACCCGAAGGTATATAAGGCTTCATAGAGCCAATCACCGCTTCGATCACCGGTAAAGACACGTCCTGTGCGATTCCCTCCGTGAGCTGCAGGAGCTAACCCAATGACAAAGAGTCGTGCATGGGCATTCCCAAATCCAGGAATAGGACGGCCCCAATAGTCCCAATGCTGAAACCGTTTGACCTTTGTTTGAGCGATCTGCTGTCGGTATTGTGTTAACCGGGAGCAAAGAGTGCATTGAGAAATTGTTTCCTGTAAAACTTTGAGAGCGGTCATGACGTGGATGGTAGCATAGCAAGGCCTTCATTCTGAAAATCTCCCTCATTAAGTTTCTGCGTCGTTCAGCGACAAGAAGAAGAATGGCAGGTTCGTGTTCCTCCTATTCTCCATTGTGCGAACAGACTTGGCTGAATGGAAATGGGCAAGGAGGATACAGAGAGAGTTTCGCAATGTTTGAAAAGATGAACAGCATCGATTTTCTTGATGCGTCAGTCAAGACGCTCTTCATGCAGCTCTTTGAAGCAGGTCTTCAGGCTGCTGATCCTGCATTGGCTATTCAACGAATGTTGAAGAAAAAGGGCCAAACTTTATGGGTGAAGAAACGGCCATATTCTCTAACACAATTCAAACGTGTGATGGTTGTTGGGGCAGGGAAGGCTTCAGGGCGGATGGCTCAAGCCGTAGAGCGGCAACTGGGGCATACGCTGGTGGATGGCCTGGTGGTGGTCAAGGATGGGCATGGATGTTCCACGGTGATCACTCGCATTCGAGAAGCCCGGCATCCGGTTCCCGACCAAAGAGGCATGCGAGCTGCCAGAGCTCTTCTGACATTCGTTCAATCTCTCACATCTGAAGATTTGTTGATTGCGCTGATATCGGGTGGTGCATCCAGTTTATTACCATTGCCTGCGCCAGGAGTCTCGTTATCCGACAAACAACACACGACTAATCTGTTGCTTCGTAGTGGGGCTACGATTCATGAGATCAATACAGTTCGCAAACATCTGTCTGCAATCAAAGGGGGACAACTTGTCGCATCGACGCCAGCGACAGTGATTGGTCTTATTGTCTCGGATGTGTTGGGAGATGATCTTGGCACCATTGGATCTGGCCTGACGGCATGCGATCCGACGACATTTGGTGATGCGAAACAGGTTCTCCAGCAGCATCGTCTTTGGCCTGTGGTTTCTGCTTCTGTGCGAGCCCATCTTCATATAGGGGATACAGGGAATAGCTGAGGATAGGGGATACAGGGAATAGCTGAGGAAACTGTCAAAGCGGAATCTCCAATTTTTGCAAAAGTCCATAATGAGATTATTGGAAACAATGCCTTGGCCATAACCCAGGTTGCTCAAAAGGCTCAAGCGCTTGGGCTTCGTCCTCTTGTTCTGACCTCCACTCTTCAAGGCGAAGCGGCAGAAAGTGGAAAATTTTTAGGAGCTATCGCACAAGAAGTCCATCGTTTTGGGCAGCCGGTCAGGCGTCCAGCCTGCCTCATCGTTGGTGGAGAGCCTACGGTTACGATGGCAGGTAAGAGAAAAGGAGGGCGTGTTCAGGAGTTGGTGTTGTCCGCAGCCAAAACGATTGCTGGTGTACCAAAAGTCTATGTGGCTGGTATTGGCACTGATGGCCCGACCGATGTGGCGGGGGCGGTTGTGGATGGACAGACCGTGAGTCGAGCGCACAAGCTAGGATACAATGTGGATGAGGCGTTGTACCATCATGACAGCTATCGGTTTTTTCAGAAGGCCGGAGGTCATCTTGTGACTGGACCTACCGGCACCAATGTGAATGATCTCTATGTCTTGCTCGCATTATAATTCTGCCGCAGCTCCAGATATCATGCATCTAAACATGAAAGAAGTCTCCTCAGGAACCACGACGAGCAAGAGTATATGGTAAGTGATGCGTCGTCATGGTTGATTCCCTTTCATGGAGGCGATGAAGGTGAAGAGAAAACAGTGATTGCCCATCACGTAGTAAGATGATCATTTTATAGAGGGTATGAGGAGGTTAATGTGTACGAAGCGCAACAAATGGTCCTGAAATTTCACCAACAATTTGATATTCATGTGGCTTCCACGCCGACATTGCCTGATGAACAAACAGAGCGTTTGCGAGTGCGGCTTATCCAGGAAGAGTTTGATGAGCTCAAAGAAGCTTTTCAAGCACACGATGTATCGAATATAGCCAAAGAATTGGCCGATCTCCTGTATGTGGTCTATGGAACAGCAGTGTCCTGTGGTATTGATATGGAACCAGTTTTCCAAGAGGTTCAACGGTCTAATATGAGTAAGGTCGGGGGATACAAGCGGGAAGATGGGAAATGGGTAAAACCGTCAACCTATTCGCCAGCAGACATTGGGCCAATTTTAGACTCACAAGTCAGTCTGGATCGAGTGCCTTAGATAGATGTTCGGTTTCTGAGTTTGGTCTTGGTCATAAAAGGAAGCAACAGACTGGTTATGTCTTCTGAGATAGGACCTGGTGTTCTAAGGCAAGCAGCTTTGCTTTGATGTTGAGCCCTCCGCCATAGCCGACAAGTTTTCCCGTCGACCCGATGACGCGATGGCAAGGCACAATTATGGAATGAGGATTTTGTCCATTTGCGGCTCCAACCGCACGTGATGCGTTGGGTCGACCAATCGCTTTGGCAATGTCTCCATAGGAAACGGTTGTTCCATAGGGGATTGTTTTGAGCGCTTGCCAGACGGCAAGTTGAAATATTGTGCCTTGTGGAGCTAAGTGAATCGTGAATGTTGTTCGGTTTCCCGAGAAATATTCCTTCAATTGTTGGATGGCCTCTCGAAAAGGCTTTTGATCATATGTCCACGTTGGAGGGGGTTTCATCGGATGTTTCCCCTCTTGAAATGAAATCAGTGTTAGCTTGTGCTGATCTCCGGCCAGGAGTAATTTCCCAACAGGACTGGATGTGACATAGTAATAGCACTTAGTACGTGCAAGGTTGTGTTGGCCTGAGGCCTTGAGGGTAGTGCGTGTATGAATAGTCATGAGCAATCCTGTGGAGCGTGGACCAAAAGGTTATCGATTAATCGGATGTTTCCGAGTCGGAGCGCACCCAGTAAGATGACCTGACCATTGATGGAGGTCAGAGGTTCTAATGTCAACGGATGGCAGACGGCCAGGTAATCAATTGTCATGATGTGCTTATTTGTAATCAGGCGTTTCATTATTTGGCAAATCTGTCCAGCAGATCGCATCCCCTTTTTAATTGCCGCTTTTCCTGCCTTCAGTGCTGAGTAGAGTACTGTCGCCTGTTCGCGTTGCTCACGCGAGAGATATGTATTCCGAGAGCTCAATGCTAGTCCATCGTTCTCCCGAATGGTTGGACACATGACGATCTTAACCGGGAGACTCAAATCTTTCACTAATCGTTGTACTAAAAGTGCTTGCTGGTAATCCTTTTGGCCGAAGAATGCACGGTGTGGTCTCACGAGGTTTAACAGTTTTGTGACAATGGTCCCCACGCCTTGAAAGTGTGTCGGGCGTTCTTGCCCTTCCCATCGTTGTGATAGTTCAGCCACCATCACGATGGTTTGAAAGTCATCAGGATATATTTCTTGTGATGATGGGATAAACAGAAGATCAACACCTTCTTGACGACACAGTGCGATATCCTGTTTCAGCTTTCGTGGATACTGTGTGAGGTCTTCAGCTGGCCCAAATTGAAGTGGATTGACGAAAAGACTGGCTACAACACGGTCACATGTTCGGCGGGCACGCTGAAGCAGGGATTGATGGCCTGCATGGAGGGCACCCATGGTGGGAATAAATCCGATCTTGTCCCCTCGGAGCTGAGAATCTGTGCTCCAACGTTTCATGCTTCGAACGGTTCGAATGATACGCATTTACGAAAGCGAGCGAGCACAGGTGGGATAGTGGCCGTATCGTGACCCTGGGATCAGCTTGAGTTTTTGCACCTGGGCTAGATCATCAACATTGTTGAGCAATTCGGTTATTGACTTTTTCAAGATAGGGTGGACCCATGCTGGGGCGAGCTCGGCAAGTGGGGCAAGGACAAATCGACGTAGGTGCAGGCGAGGATGTGGAATGGTCAATCCGGGTTCGGCCATCGTGTGCTGTCCATACAAGAGGATGTCGAAGTCCATGGTTCGAGGTCCGTTTCGGCCATCGTCGTGACGGCCAAGCCCCCGCTCTGTTTCTTGCAAGATTTCCAGGAGGCTATGAGGAGCAATATTTGTTTCAATCTGGACGACTCCATTATAGAACCATGTGGTGCCCATTGTGCCATGGGGGTCGATCGGTTCCGTTTCATAATAAGAGGAGATGCGAGTCAGTTGGGAATGTGGCAGAAGGTTCATCAGGGTTAAGGCCCGGTCACAATAGTCGTGACGGTCTCCTTGATTGGACCCGAACCCGATGAATACGGTTTCAATGCTCATAATCGATCATGGCTACCAGTTGATTTTCTGCATCCGCTCGACGGCTTCCGTTAACCGTTCCTTTGATGTTGTCACGGTCATCCGAATGTAGCCTTCCCCAGGGTCGCCGAATCCATTACCCGGTGTGGTGACAATCCCCATCTTTTCTAATAAGTGTGCGGTGAATGAGGCAGATGTAAATCCTGGTGGGACACTGATCCAGACATAAAAGGCGGCGGTGGGGTTCTCCAACTCCAGACCAAGTTTTTTGAGCCCAGGCACTAAGACATCTCGGCGTGCTTGATAGATATGGCGTAGGCCGTCTGTCAGTTGATCATCGGATTCGAGCGCAGTGATTCCGGCTTCTTGAATGGCCTGAAACACGCCGGAGTCGATGTTGCTTTTCACTTTGCCAAGTCCCGCAATGACTTCTTTTCTCCCTGCGGCAAAGCCAATGCGCCAGCCAGTCATATTGAACGTTTTGGAAAGCGAGTGAAACTCAACACCGACGTCCATGGCACCTTCAGTCTCCAGAAAACTGGCGGGTCGCAAGCCATCGTAGTAAATTTCTGAATAGGCGGCGTCATGACAGATGATGATCTGGTGCCCTTTGGCAAAAGCGATGGCCTTTTTAAAAAACTCTTTATCCGCTACGACCGACGTTGGATTGTTGGGTGAGTTCAAAAACATCAATTTGGCTTTTTGTGCGATGTCTTTGGGAATGGCGTCAAAATCAGGGAGAAATCCATTCTGCTTGAGAAGAGGCATTGGATAGGGAATGCCTCCCGCAAAACTGGCTGCCACAGGATAGACCGGATACCCGGGGCTAGGCACGAGTGCCACATCGTCAGCATTCAGAAACGCCAAAGGAATGTGGCCAATGCCTTCCTTAGAGCCAATCAGCGTCAGAACTTCTGATGCTGGGTCAAGGGTGACCCCAAACCGTCGCTGATACCATCGTGCGACAGCAGTTCTAAACGTCAACATCCCATCATAGGAAGGATATTGGTGATGTTTGGGGTCTTCGGCCGCTTGTTTCAATCGTTCAATTATGGGGGCTGGGGTTGGTAAGTCAGGGTCTCCTATCCCTAAATTAATGATATCAACGCCTTGCGCAATTGCTTTTTGCTTCATGTCATCAATAGCCGCAAAGAGGTAAGGTGGGAGTGTACTAATTCGTTCGGCATACGTAATTGGAAATCCATCCATTCGTTGTAACTCCTTTTTTCTTTTAGGGAAGACCACACTCTAGAACGCACGTGCGTCCTCTATGGCGAGGGAGGCTTCACGTTACTTCAGGAACAGTCAGGGAATCAAGAAAGAGAAAGATTAAGGAGGGGATTATGAGTGGTTGTGCCCATTTTTGGCATTCACACATTCGACGAGATGCCAAAATCTGAAAGGATTTACTTTTTCCTTTCTTGCTATCATGAGGGAGGTTCCTTCAAGAACGGTATTGAGGGACAGATCAGTCCGAAATCCAATGTGGGCACACATGGGAGAAATCATTTTTTCTACGGCGGCGATAAATTTATTGCCATTGCTAAAGTGGTTTAACATGACAATGCGACCCCCTGGCCGACAGACGCGAATCATTTCTGAAATAACCGGGCGGTAATCAGGAACAGCGGTGACGACATAGGTAGCCATGACCGTGTCAAAGGAGTCATCAGAAAATTCCATCTGGCTTGCATCCATTCGTTGAAGTGTCACATGGCCTAGTTGGTGCTCTTCTAACCGCTTCTGGGCTTTTTCGAGCATGCCCAGCGAAAGATCAATGCCCACGACTTCACAATTTCTTGGATACAATGAGAGAGAGAGGCCGGTACCTACCCCAACTTCGAGTACTCGTTCGGATGGTGCAACCTTCAGCCCAATTACAGCGGCTTCTCGCGCCTGATGCATGATTTTCCCAAATGTTTGGTCATACATGCCTGCATAATTTGTATAGACCCGTTCAATCTTTTGGGGGTCCATGGTTGAGCCATTGTGTTCTTGTTGCTTTGTATGAGACATGGCTAGGCTGACTAATGATTTGAGAATATGAACGATGGATGGAGGTTAATGTTAGGTTGGGAAGCCCGAACCCGATACTGGTGTATTGGTTAGTCTACCCTATCCATAGGACAATCGTACTGTAACCAACTTAATTAATGGAGTCAACATGAATCTTCTAGGGGATTATTGAGGAAGAAAAGTAGGGAATCATGGGGCCCTTGGGGATTGCATTGAAAATAGGAGTTTCTTACAATTCACCACGCCTGGACCGCAGTGTTTGGTAGAATCAAGAAAGCCTGATGAAGAGAAGTTGGCTCATTGCGAGAGCTATGAAACATGAAAAAGGAGAACGTGCATGAAGAGGCAACTGTTGCAGCGATCAACCCGTCTTGTGTGTCTCATTGGTCTGGTGTTGTTCAGTGGAATGAATACGCCAACATGGGCGATTGATGTCACCCTTTCTCTCGATGAAGCCAAACAGATCATTGCGGATGGCCGTGTTGTGATGGAAAAGGCTTCGTCTTTTGCTGAATTACGAAGCGTGGCCATTGAAGCCGAACTCCCGTATCGGATTCAGAAACCAGGGGACGATGTGTCTGTGCATTCTTGTCTTCCCAGTGCCATCGTGCAAACGAAGCGATTTTGGCTGGAAACACTCGGTCGTCGAGAAGCGGCTGAGTCTAAAAGGCAACAAAAAGACATTCGGGTTCCTGAAGAAAAAATTCAGGAATACTTAATTATGCCGAATTTAGGCGTTGAGGTGCGGCTGTGTGGAGATGAAGAGTATTTTGCTGAAGGCGCAGAGGTTGTGCTGCAGCAGGGGTCAGAATTCATTCATCCTGTCGATTTTGTTCCACCGAAAGCAGGAAGAAAAAATTCAGGATCTCTCAAAGGGTATCGCTCTCGTTTTACGGCGCGCTTTGCGTATACGAGCTTTAATCATCAGGAACCATCCATCGTCGCTATTTTTTTTCCGGATGGCCAACTTATCAATCTCGAAGCAGATTTCTCCAAGATCAAATAGACAAAATCTCTACGCTACCTCTGCCATTCGGAGTGTGTAGAAGTGGTGGTACAATCCTCCCTGACTCATCAGTTCCTGGTGCGTCCCTTCTTCGGTGATCTTGCCTTTATTCAAGACAAGAATCTTATCAGCCTTCTGAATGGTGGTTAACCGATGAGCAATGACGAGGGTGGTTCGATTCACCATTAACCGTTGAAGCGCTTCTTGCACAAGCTGCTCGGCCTCGGAATCTAGGGCTGACGTTGCTTCATCCAATATCAGTAATCGTGGATTTTTGAGGATGGCCCTAGCAATAGAAAGACGTTGGCGTTGTCCCCCGGAGAGGTTGATGCCTTTTTCCCCCACGATGGTCTGATACCCATCGGGGAGGGATTCAATAAAGGTGTGTGCATTGGCAGCTTGACTTGCTGTCATGATTTCATTCTCTGTCGCAGTATCTCGTCCATACAAAATATTGTCATAAATTGTGCCCCCAAAGAGCAGTGTTTCTTGAGGGACAAAGGCGATTTGGCTGTACAAACTGTGTAGTCGAATATCCCGTAGATCATGCCCATCGAGGGTAATGGCTCCCTCTAGCGGATCATAAAAACGGTGAAGAAGGTTTGCAATCGTTGTTTTTCCGGAGCCGGTTGGGCCTACCAAGGCGACAAGTTGGCCAGGCCGAATATCAAAGGAAATAGCGGATAAGACGAGGTGACGAGGGTCATAAGCAAAATGCACATTGGAAAAACGAACATGTCCATTGATTGGGCCAAGCGTGACAGCCCTTGGATGATCAGTAATTTCAGGTTTTGTATCGAGGAGTTCAAAAACCCGTTGCATGGCGCCTTGCGCCTCTTTAATGTGAGAAAAAAGTCGTGCGGCGGAACCAAAGGGGCCGATCAAAATTCCGGCAAAGAGCACAAACGCAAAGAGATCGCCTGGAGACATGGAGGATTCGATCACTTGGTTGCCTCCATACCATAAAACAATACCGGCCATCGAAAAGGTAAGCAGTGTGACGGTCGGAATAAAGACCGAGAGAATAATAGATCGTTTGAGCGTAATAGTGAGGAGAGTATGCAGCGATGAACGAAATCGATCTTCTTCTCTTCGGGTTTGGACAAACGATTTTACCACGCGAATCCCTGAGACAACTTCTTCGATAAGCGTCGATAGTGATGCGGTTTCATCTTGAATGTGGGTCGAAAGCGATTTAAGTCGTCTGCCGAATACTCGAGCTACTAATACTAAAATGGGAAGAACGACAAGAATTAATAAACATAATTGCCAGTTCATGATAAGGAGAAACCCCATGCCTCCAATGAAGGTGACAAGGTGTTTGGCTGAATCAATAGGGGTTTCAGTCACGGTGGTTTGAATCACTCCCACGTCATTCATGACGCGAGAGAGAATTTCCCCGGTTCGGCGTTTGGCAAAAAAGCTCATAGAGAGCCCTTGGAGATGGGTAAAAAGGTGAGCTCGAAAGTCCACCATGATGTGTTGGGATATATGAGCAGTCAGGTAGCTGTGCCCCATTGATAAGAAGCCTTGTATGACGGCAATCCCTAAAAGCACAGTAATGATATCGGTCATGGCTTCACCGTCTCGTTGGACGGTGATGGCATCCCACAATGTTCCTCCCGTGCGAACGAGGAGAAGGTTCAAGGCGGCGACACCCATGACTAAGAGCGCGGCCCCAACCATTTGGGTGAAATAGGGCCTGAGGAATGGAAGAAATCGGGAGAAAGAAGACATGATGGTGATCCCGATTATAGCGAAGGTAAAAGAAAAACGAGGAGAGGCAGGGGACTATTCCCTAATATGTGACGGATTCGATCATATTCTTGTTTGACGCAACAACGCCGGCTTTTTTCTTACCGTCAAGATTTAAGCTATACAAAATGCTGCTTTGCCATTAAAGAAAGTTGCCCGCAGCTACGCAGAAACAGCACATGCACGTGGCTTGTACATGTGCTGAGAGTAGTCATCACGCATACTTTATGTGTTCCCCTAAGGATGTAGCTATGCATCGCCCTTGTTAAAGAAGCTCGGATGGGATTTAGTTCCGCCGTCTGGCAAATTTCATTCGTCGACGAAGTTTTTTGTGCTTATGTTTGCGCATCTTCTTACGTCTCTTCTTTACAACACTGGCCATGCCAACTCCTCTTCTGAATACGGAAGGCGGAAAGTTAAAGGGATCGCGTTCTTACAACCCGGCAAATGGTACAAATGAGGATAGACCACTGACTATCAGGGGTTAGAAAAACTGTGTGGTTACGTAACATAGCTATAAGAGAAGTGTCAAGAAAATCGAAGGACATCACCCATGGAAACGGTTATGGTCAATGGTCCGGTGATGGATTTGACCTCGATGGTTGTTCATGCTAGAAAAGACCTTGAGAATTTATTTATGATGTTATGCCTCAGGCCCGGATGGCGGAACTGGCAGACGCGCCAGACTCAAAATCTGGTTCTCGCAAGAGAGTGGGAGTTCGACCCTCCCTCCGGGCACCAAAAGAAGATGACGCAAGAAATCAAAAGATGCGTGAATAAGCGAATGAGAGAATCATGTTTTTCCCATCTCTTGACAGCCTTGGAAGAGATGATTATAGTGACACGCTCATCGTATGTGAGTCTATCAAAGTTACCAAGGATTGTTTGTCCGTCATTATTCATTTTATGATTATTCACTCACACTTCCAAAGGAGGAGCCACATGCGGAAGTTAGGGTATTTTGGAGCAGCAATTATTCTTGCAAGCTCAGTGAGCGTGGCAGTCGCGCAAGAGCGTTCCCCTCAGCATGTCGGGTTTGGTACTGGCGTTGGCGATTCTCAAGGCGTTGGTGACAGGTCTCGAGTTATGGATGAAGGTGACATGTTGCGATACCTCTCGGCACCTGAAACCGTGCAGGGAGAAATTGTAGCGATTGATTTTCCTGGAGGAAAGTTGTACATCGATATGGGAGGTAGTTCCCACGATGAAAGGCAGACCTTACGGGGCGGCCTGAATCTCCAAACTCTCTATTTTGATGATGACACCAACATGCAGAATGTGAAAAATGTTGGTAAAGGTGACTATGTCACGATTCAAGCTGTGCAAGAAACCAACTCAAGGCACAAATTTAGTACTGGCCGAAAGATGGTCAGAACGGTGTACGTACTTGAGGGAAGCCAATTGTTAGGAGGCGAAGACAATCCTGATTTTGGTGGTGGGTTAGGGCAACGTCCAGACCCAACGAACTATCGGGGCATTTCCACTCCTACTGCTGGTTATACCGGGGCCCCTGTGGGTGGTATCATGGAAGGTAGTGTGAATTCAGGCATTACCTCATCCGTCGGAACCTACACTGGTCAGGCACCTTGCTGGCAATGTGATCCACAACCGGATACTGTCAATACTCGTACCAATAAGAGTGGCAATACCGATTATGGGTCAGGTCGAGATAACTTCCTTAAAGGAACACGATAAGCTAGTTCCTTCCTTATTGGTGATACCTAAAAGAGCGTGTCGACTAAATGGTCGACACGCTCTTTTTATATGTTCTTGAGGGTATAGTCAGAAAGATGACAAACACAGAAAACCTGGCCAATGATCATAGGCCTCAAGCTGAGCTTGATCTCAAAGGCGTTATCTGTCCTTATAATTTTGTGAAGACCAAGCTCAAACTTGAATCAATGCAGGCTGGAGAGATCTTGGCTGTGATTCTAGATGATGGCGACCCAATTCATAACGTGCCGAATAGTATAGAAAACGAAGGTCATACCATCCTGTCTCGGGAAAAATGTGGTGAAGGCTATCGAGTGTTTATTCAGAAACGGGTAGATAGGGATTAGGTCCTCTTATTTTCTTATTTTTCTTCTCTATTCTTCCTTCGAGAACAAGTGTTATTTCCCCTTTGAACGTTCGAGTAAGACAGGTTTCTCTTACCTCTGCAACCGTGCCTCGGACAATTTCTTCATGGCTTTTGGTCAGTTCACGCATGAGGACAATGCGTCGGTCACGGAATATGTCGTAAATGGCATCCAAGGTCTTTTTTACCCGATGAGGTGTTTCGAAGAGGATGATCGTTCCTCGTTCATAAGCCAGGTTCTGGAGGAATTGAGTCTTTGCCATGGCTTTTCTTGGAAGAAATCCGTGAAAAGAAAAGGTATCTGTCGGAAGGCCTGATGCGGAAATGGCTGTCAGGACAGCTGATGGCCCTGGGATGGGAACGACCTGAAGGTTATGGGCTAATGCTTGCGTAAGCAGGTAATAGCCTGGATCTGAAATGAGCGGGGTGCCTGCGTCGGAAACCAAGGCAATGGAGAATCCTTCTTCCAATCGGTTGAGCAAGATGGGGGTTTTTTGCTCTTTATTGAAATCATGATAGCTTGTCAGTGTGGTGCGAACACCATAGTGCGTGCAGAGTTTTTGTGTTCGTCTGGTATCTTCGGCGGCAATAACGGAGACTTCTTGAAGAATCCGTAATGCTCGAAAGGTCAAATCTTCCAAATTGCCTATCGGGGTGCTGACGATATAGAGCGTGCCATTCATTGTGTAGGAATTGTCCTTCAAGAGGCCCATCCTAATCACATCTCATGACGAAAGTCTATGTGGGCGACGTTATCTCTAGAGGAATTTGTCCATAATAACTCATTTTGTGATGTTCATAATCAACTGGTATGCAAGGTGTATGAAGTATGGAGAGGAAAGACCATGTTGAATGAGAAAGTCGGGATTGTGACCGGTGGAAGTGTGGGTATTGGTCGTGGTGTTGCCGAAGCGCTCTGTCGTCAGGGGGCACGTGTGGCAATTTGTGGCCGTCGACGAGATTTTCTTGATCAGACTGCTCAGCAGTTGGAAAAAATTGGCTATCAGATCTTGGCCATTCCTGCGGATGTGACTATCCGAGGTGATGTCGAGCATGTGGTGTCTACCGTTGTCAAAAAGTGGGGCAAAGTTGACATCTTAGTGAATAATGCGGGTGTCTCAGGGCGTACACCTATTGATCATCCTGATGATACCCGTTGGCTTGATATCCTCCAAGTGAATCTAACGGGGGCGTATCTTTGTACGAAGCTGGTGCTGCCTCATATGGTTGGACCGAATTATGGCCGTGTTATTAATATGTCCTCGGTATTGGGCCGTTTTGGAGTGCCAGGATATTCTGCCTATTGTACCGCTAAACATGGGATTTTAGGGTTTACGAAGGCTATTGCTCTTGAAGTCGCTAGTCGAGGGATTACGGTGAATGCGATTTGTCCCACCTGGGTGGATACGGCTATGGCTCGCCAAGGTATTGAGGAAACAGCTGCTGTTATAGGTGTATCCGCACAAGAATTCCGAACGCAGGCTCTTGCCGCTGTTCCGATACAACGTATGGCAGAAGTTTCTGAAGTTGCCGCTTTGGCTTTATTCCTTTGTTCATCCGATGCTGCGGCCATGATGGGACAGGCGATGAATGTCTGTGGGGGATCCACGGCGGGGTCTGCATAATTCCAGTGTCTTGTTTTCCCTTCTCTTCGCATGGGTTTGGCTGTACGCGTCTGACTGGCTGCATTTTCTTGACCTCTATTTGACCCAGGACTATACTTCCTCTCGATAGAATAAGGACAAAACCCTGAATGTTTAGGAATCCTCAAGGATGACGGTTCTCTTTTTTCGGTTCACATTAGTGCTGTATTTCACCGGAATTCTTTTATCCTTAGGGTATTTACTCCGTCGATCCGAGATTCTTTCCAAGTCCGCTCTGGCTGTCGCAGGCTTGGGGTTCCTCTGTCATTCTTTTGCACTGGCAGCGCAGATCTTGGGAAGTGACCATGTGCCCCTGGTGAGTTTCCACAAAGCCATGTCATTTTTTTCCTGGTCTCTGGTGTTGGTCTTTCTGGTGGTCGCCACAAGGCAAGGGCTTCATATCCTTGGAACATTTATTCTGCCATTGGCGTTTCTTGCCCTTGTCTCTGCGGCGGTCTTTCCGGTAGAGCGGGAGAGTCTTCACCCATTTTTCCAAACAGTCTGGGTGCATGTCACACTCAGCATGTTGGGGACTGTTGGGTTTGCTGTCGCGTTTGTTGCTGGCATTATGTATCTCATGCAAGAACGCTTATTAAAGTCTAAACAGTTTAATGTACTCACGTTTAAATTGCCGCCTTTGGATTTTCTGGATACATTAAATCAACGGTCTATTTTACTTGGGTTTCCTTTTCTTACATTGGGGATTCTCACAGGAGCCTTGTCAGCGCAACTGACGGCAGGGTCCTATCTGAGTTGGAATCCTGAGCAAACCTGGGCTGTGGTGACGTGGTTCTTTTACCTGATTGTATTATTAGGGCGCTTGACAGTGGGGTGGCGAGCCAAAAAAGCTGCATATCTCACAATTGTGGGTTTTGCCGGCGTGGTGCTTATTTTCCTCGGGGTCGTCCTAAAGGGAGGCGGGTTGTCGACAAGCTTATGAATACGGTCGTTGTTGGACTCAGCCATAAGACTGCCCCCGTTGAGCTACGTGAGTTACTGGTCGTTCCCGATAGCCGATTGGGGGAAGCACTTCGTCGGTTGGTGAGTTATCCAGGTGTGAAAGAAGGCATGTTACTGCAAACCTGTAATCGGGTTGAGGTCTATGCCGTTGTGGATCAGGTTGGAACAGGCTATGCGTCGGTTCAGGATTTTTTTGTTGAGACCCATTTAGCTCTCTCTGCCGAACGCCTTCTGCCTCATCTCTATTGGAGTGCGGGGGATCGTGCAATTAGTCACCTTTTTCGAGTCTCATCAAGTTTGGATTCGATGGTGATTGGCGAACCACAGATTCTTGGTCAGGTGAAAGATGCCTTTGAGGCGGCCTTAACGCATAATACAACAGGTGTCATCCTAAATAAGCTGGTCAAAAAAGCTCTTTCTGTTGCGAAACGAGTCAGGACTGAAAGCCGGATTGCTGAAAACGCTGTGTCTGTCAGTTACGCCGCTGTGGAGTTGGCGAAGAAAGTTTTTTCTGATTTATCGGCCAAAACTGTATTATTGGTTGGGGCTGGCGAAATGGCAAAATTGGCGGCGCAACATCTCATCAATCATGGTGTTCGCCAGGTGTTGATCACGACTCGGGATAGTCGGCGGTCACAGATTATGGCCCAACGATTTCAAGGAACTTCTATCCCGTTTGAGAGTTTCCGTGGAGAATTGGGGAGAGCCGATATTTTGTTATGTTCGACCGGAGCTTCTCATTATTTGATCGGGCAAAATGATGTCCAGCTTGCGGTTCACAAGCGAATGAACCGGCCCATTTTTTTAATTGACGTGTCTGTTCCTCGGAACATCGATCCTTCCGTCAAAGATGTGGATAATGCGTTTCTCTTTGATATCGATGATCTGGAAATGCATATTGAGCAAAACAAAGAAGAGCGAAAACGTGAAGCTGAAAAAGCCGAAGCCATTGTGAAGGAAGAAGTTGGAGTCATGTTGGGATGGCTCAAATCGCTTGAGGTAACACCTACAATTGTCGCCTTACGCAAGCGGGCCGATAAAATCATAGAAGATGAACTCCACAAAGCCTTAAGTCGATTAGGGGATCTCTCTCCTGAGAAACGTAGTGCGGTCGAAGGAATGGCTTCCGCCATTGTCAATAAACTGTTACATGGGTCTTTTGTGACGTTGAAGGAAACAGCGCAATCGGCGAATGGATCGATGTATATTGAAGCGGTCCAACGATTTTATGATTTAGAATCCTCTCAATCCTTGAATGGAACGGATTCCGTTGAGGCAGCGGAGTTAGATCGAGCCGACCACCACACTGAGACTGGGAAATGACCTGGGATCAGTCCACATTCACTCGCCACTTTGTCTGTATCCGCGCATGAATGATCGTAAAGATTAAGTATGGAAACACGTGAGAAACATCGGGCTTCTTTAGTGATTGGTACGCGTGGCAGTCGTCTGGCGTTGTGGCAAGCTGAATGGGTTCAACGTTGTCTCCAGAAATTGGCTCCCGATCTCTCTATTACGTTGCAGCGTATTCAAACGAGTGGCGATAAGATCGTGGATGTCCCCTTGGCCAAAATTGGCGGAAAGGGGTTGTTTGTCAAAGAAATCGAAGAAGCGCTTTTGGCTGGGGACATTGATTTAGCCGTTCATAGCATGAAAGATGTTCCGTCTGTTTTGCCAGATGGGCTGGCTATTCTTTGTGTGCCTGAGCGTGAGGATCCACGAGATGCGCTGATCAGCCGTACTGGTCAGGGTGTGGAGCATTTGGCACCCCATGCCAACATTGGGACCAGTAGTTTGCGTCGGCAAGCGCAGTTGCTTTATCACCGGAGTGACTTTCAGATTCATATGTTGCGTGGAAACTTGGACACCAGGTTGAAGAAACTGCACGATGGACAGTTTGACGCGATTGTGTTAGCTGCTGCTGGGCTTCATCGTTTAGGGTGGCGTGAGCAGATCACGGAATATTTGTCACCGACGATGAGCCTACCTGCCATTGGGCAAGGGGCATTGGGTCTTGAAGGACGGCAAGACGATATTTTCGTCACCAATTTGCTTGCTCAACTAGAACATCCTCCAACGAGAATGGTTGTGGATGCGGAACGGGCGTTCTTGACACGGTTAGAAGGTGGTTGTCAGGTTCCGATAGGGGGGCATGCCGTCTATCGTGATAACCAGCTGTGTCTCGATGGACTCGTGGCGAGCATTGATGGAAAGCAGATGATCAGAGATACACTCTCCGGTCCTCTCACTCAAGCTGAGCAGTTGGGAATGCAATTGGCTGAGCAATTGCTTGATAGAGGTGGTCGGACAATTTTGAGTGAAGTGTATGGGCATTCTGTGTAGTGGCCAAACAGGGAAAGTTTACTTAGTTGGTGCAGGTCCGGGTGACCCTGGCTTGCTCACCCTTCGAGGAAAAATCTGTCTTGAACAAGCTGATGTTGTGTTATATGACAATTTGGCCAATCCTGTTCTTTTACGGTATGCTCCGCCCCATGCAGAGCTCATTTATGTAGGACGATGTGGGCGTGGTCAGTATCGAGCACAAGAGGAAGTCAATCAGCTTATTTTGAAAAAGGCTCAAGCTGGGCATTGTGTTGTCCGACTAAAAGGGGGGGATCCGTTTGTTTTTGGAAGGGGAGGCGAAGAAGCTGAAGTGATTGCTAGCGCGGGAGTGTCCTTTGAAGTCGTTCCAGGCGTGACGTCAGCCGTTGCTGTTCCAGCCTATGCGGGAATTCCTGTGACGCATCGTACGTTGGCCTCCACGGTGGCATTTATCACTGGTCATGAAGATCCCATAAAAGAGGAATCCGTTCTGGAGTGGCCACGCTTTGCTTCAGCCGATGGCACGCTGGTGTTTTTAATGGGCATGAAAAATCTTCCCTACATCGTGGAGCAGTTACTCCAAGAAGGGAAACGGGTGGATACGCCAGTTGCGCTCATTCGGTGGGGAACCTATGCTTGTCAAAAAACAGTGATTGGGACACTCGAAACCATTGTCCAGAAGGCCACGACAGAGAAAATGGGACCTCCAACCATTGTGGTTGTAGGAAATGTCGTACAGCTTCGAGGCCGGTTGAATTGGTTTGAGACTCGCCCACTGTTTGGTAAGCGAATTGTCGTCACTCGGGCACGGAATCAAGCGGCTGCGCTGTCGCTCTTGTTGGAGCAGTTTGGTGGAGAGCCAGTCGAATGTCCGACAATTGAGATTGTTCCACCACTGAGTTGGGACGCCGTTGATACAGCGATCGCCTGCGTACAAGATTATCAGTGGCTTGTGTTCACGAGTGTCAATGGGGTGCAAGGGTTTATGACTCGGCTTCGGGTGTTAGGATACGATAGCCGTGTGTTGCACGGGTTGCGAGTTTGTTGCATTGGACCACGGACGGCTCAAGAGCTTGAACAATTTGGGATTCAAGCCGATCTGATCCCTGCTGTATATCAGGCAGAAGGGGTCATTGATGCCATGAAAGCGGCTGGAGTGGCAAGCCAGCATGTGCTGATCCCACGAGCTGAGCAAGCGAGGGAAATTCTTCCAGACGAACTGACCGCGCTGGGTGCTCAAGTGAACGTCGTGACGGTGTACCAAACCATTCCTGCGCAAGCCGAAGTCGAACAGCTCAAAACACAACTCTCTAAAGGCGAAATCCACATTCTCACCTTTGCCAGTTCATCGACGGTTCGGAATTTTTGCTGTCTCTTTGAGGATGTTAAAGAGCTCAGGCAATTGACTCAGGGGGTAACCATCGCCTGTATCGGGCCGATTACAGCAAAGACGGTGAAAGAATGTGGGTTGCACGTTGATGTTATCGCGAAGGAAAATACTATTCCATCTCTGGTCGAAACATTGGTACAGCATGTCAAACAGTAATTGTCGACAGAAAGGAAAAGGCTCATGGTTCCTGTAAAATCGTTTATGGTCTCAGCTGAAAAGTTTGTTAATGTTGATCGTGACATGACTGTACGCCAAGCTGCCGAATTAATGCGTGACAAGGGCATTGGGAGTGTCTTTGTCACTCGTGATGGGGTTGTGATTGGAATTTTGACCGATACCGATTTAGTCCGGCGTGTGGTGGCTGATGGGGCAGATGCGTCAAAGATTTCCGTCGAACTTGCGATGTCCGCACCAATTATTATGATTGATGAAAATAAAACATTGTTGGATGCGAATGATCTGATGGCCCGAGAACATGTTCGCCATCTCGGGGTCTCGAAAGACGGAAAGCTCGTTGGGATGATTTCAGTTCGAGATTTAGTTGTCTTTCTCACGAATTTACCTCGGAAATAAAGCCAGTTATGGGGTTTCCTCAACACCGCCCACGTCGTCTTCGGCAATATGAACCATTGCGTCAATTGGTTCGTGAAACAGCATTGTCTCCATCTGACCTCATTTATCCATTATTTGTGACAACAGAAAATAATCGAAAGGATCCCATCAACTCTATGCCAGGGCAATGGCGCTGGTCGATTGATTTAATTGTGGCTGAAGTGCAGGAAGTGTACCAACTTGGTATTCCAGCAGTGATTCTCTTTGGTATTCCGGATCATAAGGATGAACAAGGAACCTCTGGGTATGATAGCAATGGAGTAGTGCAACGTGCGATTCGGGTCATTAAGGAACGTATCCCTGATATGCTGGTGATCACGGACGTCTGTATTGATGAATACACGTTGCATGGTCATTGTGGCATTGTGCGGGATGGACGAATTCTGAATGACGAAACGCTCGATTGCCTTCGTCGCATGGCCCGAACCCATGTTGAAGCCGGCGCGGATATTGTTGCGCCTTCGGATATGATGGATGGTCGTGTCGGTGCGATACGAGATGAACTGGATCAAGCTGGGTTTACAGAAGTGCCTATCCTTTCCTATGCGGCGAAGTATGCCTCAGCACTCTATGCCCCATTTCGAGAAGCTGCAGATTCCACTCCGGCGTTTGGCGATCGACGATCCTATCAAATGGATCCAGCTAATACTCGTGAGGCCTTTCGGGAGATTGAATTAGACATTGAGGAAGGGGCTGACATGATTATGGTCAAGCCAGCTCTGCCGTATTTGGATATTATTGCTGGTGCCCGAGATCTATTTTCTGTGCCAATTGCCGCCTATCAGGTCAGTGGTGAATATAGTGTGATCAAAGCCGGGGCTCAGCTGGGGTGGATCGATGAGCAGAAGGTAATGATGGAATCCTTGCTTTCCATTAAACGGGCTGGAGCTGACATGATTCTGACCTATTTTGCCAAAGATGCGGCGACCTTGATGAATGCCTCTCGCCTATGAATATCGTTCGGGGACTGCCTTTCCCCTCTTCGGTCCAACATCCAGTTGTCACCATCGGAAATTTTGATGGACAACATGTAGGGCATCTTGCCTTATTGAAGGTCACCTTGGATGTGGCACATCAGACCGGTGGCACACCAGTGGTCCTGACGTTCGATCCGCATCCGATTCAAGTGCTGAAGCCTGACGTGCGACTCCAATTCTTGTCGACACTTGAGCAAAAGTTGCAGTGGTTTAAAGAGCATGGTGTGGAACTGGCCATTGTCCTTGAATTTTCGCGTAACTTTGCACAGTTGACGCCGGAACAGTTTGCCATTCAGATCCTACAACAAGGTATTGGCGCGCGGGCCGTTGTCGTCGGAAGTCACTTCGTGTTTGGCGCAAAACGCGCTGGTAGTATTGACGACCTGAGACAATTAGGGCAGGCGGCTGATTTTCACGTTCATGCGGTTTTGCCTGTACACCTTGAAGACGAAATCGCGAGCTCAACGCGCATTCGGCAATTGATTCAACATGGCCATGTATATGAAGCTTCACGCTACTTGGGCCGGCCCTATATGTTAAGCGGGCAAGTGGTCGAAGGCGCTCATCGTGGTGAAGAATTGGGGTGTCGGACGGCTAATCTTCACTTGCCGGCTAGCCGAGCTATTCCTGCTGATGGCATCTATGCCACGATCCTTGAATGGAAACATCAGGCGTTTTACACAGTCTCTTACATTGGGACTCGGCCGACTTTTGGTTCAGGCGAACGTATTCTTGAAGTGCATGTACTTGACCAAAACATTGCTTTATATGGTGAGTCTATTCATGTTCACTTTATTCAATGGATCAGAGGCGACGAGAAATTTACATCTTCTCAGGACTTGGCGAGACAAATGAGTGATGATGTCAGGCAGGCTCGTCGCATTCTCGAAACGGCTCCATTCTCGAGAACCATCGTTGGGGTGAATGCATCAGTCGATTGTTCGACGTAATCCCATGAAGGCGAGTTGTACTTTTGAACGGCGAGTGTTGACCTGGGTCCGATCCGCCCATTTACTGGTCCCTCAAGATCGGGTGTTGGTGGCAGTGTCCGGAGGACCAGATTCTGTCGCCTTGCTTGCCTTATGTGTGGCCTGGCAATCAATCTTGAACCTCTCGTTATGGGTCATTCATGTTAATCATGGATTACGAGGGGAAGAAGGGGAGGAAGATGCTGCATTTGTCAAAGCTCTGTGTGCTCGTGTGGGCATTGAATACCTGCAAAAAGATTTGGCGTTTGTCGGGTCATCCCATGCTCGAAAAGGACAGTCACTGCAAGCGGTTGTCCGGGAACATCGGTATCACGCATTTCTGGAAACAGGCTATTCATTAGGAGTCAATAAAATTGCCTTGGGGCATACAATGGATGATCAAGCTGAAACGGTTGTGATGTGGATGTTGCGTGGAGCTGGCTCTCATGGGCTGGCTGGCATCCCACCGTATAGGCAACCTTATTTTATCCGCCCTCTTTTGCAGAGCAAGCGAAATGACATTTTGGGATATTTAACTGAAAAAGGCTTGGACTACCGAATGGATTCCACTAATGCAAAACGAATCTACTTACGTAATCGTTTGCGCGTGGATGTCATGCCAGTTCTCCAATCCGTGAATCCTAATGTGGCAAAGACATTGGCACGGCAAGCCAACATTCTTCGAGAAGAAACGCAATATTTAGATCAATTGGCCATGACCCATCTCCATGCGTTGATACAACAAGAAGGCGATGGTGCGATGACCCTGAATCGGCCGAGCTTGGTTCTCTTGCCAGTGGCTCTTCAGCGTCGGATTTGGGCGATTGTTTTACAGCGTGTGGGCCGATTGACCTATCGCCCAAAGTTTGAATGGATTGAGATGGTGCTCCAACGGGTTGTTAATGGTCAATCCGGGATGGTTGCGCAAATAGGCTCTCTTTCGGTTATGAGGGAATATGAGACTGTATCTATTCGCCATAAGGGATCTGATGCTGTTGTGCTTGTAGAGGGGCCATCGGAGCGTATGAAGTTCCCTATTCCTTCTCACGTGACCTGGCCACGCACAGGGCAAGTACTGGCAGGTGACTATGTTCAGGATTCTCAACAATACATGCTAGGTCACCAAGGTTGTATCTATTGTGATACGGCGTTGTTCTCCATGCCGTTGGTCATTCGCTCCTGGGAACCGGGTGATCGGTTTGCTCCTCTTGGTCTTGGTGGGAAACGGAAGAAACTTCAGGATTTCTTTGCCGATATGAAGGTGGGGCGATCGCGTCGTCATCGTGTGCCGTTAGTGGTAGCCCCGGAAGGGATTCTCTGGGTATGTGGCTATCGAGCGGATCATCGGTTTTGTGTGTCTGCCTCAACTAGAGAGGTGTTAAGGGTGGAGATAAGCCCAGAATGTGAGGAATGATGAAGCGCATCTTTGGAAAACCTCTTGTGACACAAGAGCACATGCGAACTCGGATTAAGGAATTAGGTCGGCAAATTAGCGAAGACTATGTTGACCGTCCGAATCTTCTCCTGATTGGCATCATGAAGGGAGCGTTTCTTTTCTATGCCGATCTTGTCCGAGCGATTCGATTGCCGCTACAGGTGGATTTTCTAGTTGTTTCCAGTTACGAGGGGCGATCGACAACATCAGGAAAAATCAAAATGATCACCGAATTGACCGAGGACATAAAAGGCCGAGATATTCTTTTAGTGGAAGATATTGTCGATTCTGGTTTGACTGTTCAATACCTTCGTAAAATTCTCGGAAAAAAGAAGCCTCGTTCGTTGGCTGTCTGTGCTTTACTGAGCAAGCCAGAACGACGAAAGGTTGAGGTTGCTGTTGAGTATATTGGTTTTGAGATTCCAAATAAATTTGTGGTGGGCTACGGCTTGGATTATCAGCAAAAATACCGGAATCTTCCGTATTTAGCCGTGCTTGATGATGCAGACATGGAAAGTGGACAGTGATGCTGATGGTTTGGTTGTCAGGATTTAGCTCACCATGGTAGAATTCCTCAGTCTCTCGCCAACCTCTTCTGCAGGAGGTCAGAGACTTATTGAGGAGGATTTTGAATGAATTCGCGTGTAAAAAATTTACTTTTTTGGGTGATTGTTGGGTTATTCATGATTTTACTGTTTAACCTGTTTACTGTTCCGACACATCCCCAAGAAGACGATATTATGTTCAGTGACTTTATGACGCACTTGGAACATGGGGAAATTGCCAAGGTAACGATCAAAGATAGCCACCTGAGTGCTATTTTAAAAGATGGGACACGAGTCAGGACCTATACGGTTGAATATCCCGATCTTGTCAAGGTGCTTAGAGAACGGTCCGTCCAAATTGAAGCAAAGCCTCCTGATGAAAGTCCTTGGTACATTACCTTCCTTGTGACTTGGGGGCCCTTTATCCTGTTTCTCGGTTTGTGGTTTTTCCTGATGCGGCAAATGCAAATTGGAGGAAATCGAGCATTATCTTTTGGAAAAAGCCGAGCGCGGCTCTTGAACGAAGACAAGAAAAAAATCACATTTTCTGATGTCGCAGGGGTAGATGAGGCTAAAGAAGAAGTTGTTGAAATTATTGAATTTCTCAAAGATCCCCAAAAGTTTCAAAAACTGGGAGGCCGCATTCCTAAAGGCGTCTTAATCGTTGGTCCCCCAGGAACAGGAAAAACACTTTTGGCTAAGGCGATTGCCGGAGAAGCTGGGGTTCCATTTTTTAGCATTAGCGGATCAGACTTTGTCGAAATGTTTGTTGGTGTTGGGGCTTCTCGGGTTCGCGACTTATTTGAACAGGGGAAAAAACATGCACCATGTATCATTTTCATTGATGAAATTGATGCCGTTGGCCGTTTGCGGGGTGCTGGGCTTGGTGGGGGGCACGATGAACGAGAGCAGACACTAAACCAATTGCTCGTGGAGATGGATGGGTTTGATACCACCGAAGGCGTCATTTTAGTTGCCGCCACGAATCGTCCGGATGTTCTGGATCCTGCACTTCTCCGTCCCGGGCGTTTTGACCGGCAGGTGGTCGTTAATCGTCCTGATGTGCGAGGACGAGCAGAAATCTTAGAAGTTCACACCAAAAAAGTTCCGATAGCCGAGGATGTTACTCTCGATCAAATTGCACGAGGGACCCCTGGGTTTTCTGGTGCGGATTTAGAAAATTTGGTAAATGAGGCTGCGCTCTGGGCTGCGCGTTTAGACAAAAAGGTTGTCGAGTTGATCGACTTTGAAAGTGCTAAGGATAAAGTCATGATGGGGGTCGAGCGGAAGAGCATGATCCTTAGTGATGAAGAAAAACGAACGACAGCTTATCATGAAGCTGGGCATGCCTTGATGGCCAAATTACTACCTGGCACAGATCCCGTACACAAAGTCACCATTATTCCTCGTGGACGAGCCATGGGTATGACGATGCAATTGCCAATTGATGATCGGCACAGTTACTCAAAGGAATTTTTGTATAATACGCTGTCAATTCTTCTGGGTGGTCGAGTAGCGGAAGAGTTAATTCTGAAGCATATTACCACCGGTGCGGGCAATGACATTGAACGTGCCACCGAATTGGCTAGAAAAATGGTTTGCGAATGGGGGATGAGTGAAAAACTGGGACCGCTGACCTTTGGTAAAAAGGATGAGGAAATCTTCCTGGGTCGAGAAATTGCTACTAAACGTGATTTTAGTGATCAAGTCGCTTTGGAAATTGACCATGAAGTAAAACGATTGGTTGTCGATAGTTATGAGCGGACCAAACGCATGTTGACGGAACATATCCATACCCTCAGAGCGTTAGCGGAAGCCTTGCTAGAAAAAGAAGTACTTGATTCATTTGAAATTGACCAGATTGTTCATCGGGATACTATGGTAAAAGAGGCTGCTCAAGTCTAAATAAGTCTATGTAAAATCTGACCTCACTACATTTCCCTGCGCATGAATACGTCAGGCTTTTCTTGCCGTTGATCGGATTCCATTTTCCGGTTCTTTTCCTCATGTTCTCTTCTTCCTCCCCAATCAGCCAGAATGTGATGCCTCAATCCATTCATCAATCGAATCGCACACAGGAGTGGCATTGCGCTGGAGAGCACATCCTTTCCCTTGGCCAACGAACATTGATTATGGGGATTCTCAATGTGACGCCTGACTCCTTTTCGGATGGTGGTCGGTTTTTTGATGTGCCGGCTGCCGTGGCGCATGCGCAAGCCATGGTTGCGCAAGGTGCAGATGTGATTGATGTAGGTGCTGAATCAACAAAGCCCGGCGCCTGCGCTGTTGAGGAACAGGAAGAAATGCGACGCTTAAAGCCGGTGTTGCAGGCTTTAGGGAAGCAGATTCTCATTCCTATTTCCGTGGATACGAGAAAGGCGTCAGTGGCTCAAATGGCACTCGACTTGGGTGTCAGTATTGTGAATGATGTGAGTGCATTACAATTTGATGCGCACATGGGAAACGTGGTGGCGGAAGCAAGGGCAGGTGTGATCTTGATGCATATGAAAGGGGTTCCCTTCACGATGCAGGAAGACTGTTGGTATGAGGATGTCGTGCAGGACGTGAGATGTTTTTTGAAGGATCGCCTGCACGAAGCAGAAGCCTTGGGGATTGCTCGTGAACAGATTGTGCTTGATCCTGGCATTGGTTTTGCTAAAAAACTTGATCAGAATATTGCCCTTTTGGCTCAGTTGCAGGTATTCCAGGAGTTCGGGCGCCCACTGGTTGTGGGTGTCTCCAATAAGTCATTTATTGGAACGCTCACAGGAAAGGAT
This sequence comes from Nitrospirota bacterium, assembly GCA_011088105.1. Taxonomy (GTDB): domain Bacteria; phylum Nitrospirota; class Nitrospiria; order Nitrospirales; family UBA8639; genus JAALKI01. Next base: position 82,547 of record JAALKI010000003.1, read on the forward strand.
GTCACGCATCGATTAATGGGAACGGCAGCGGCTGTGACAACAGCGGTGTTGAAGGGCGCCAACATTGTTCGTGTGCATGAAGTTGGAGACATGCAGGATGTGGTTCGAACTGCAGAAGCGTTGCGGGATGGGCATGTTCGTGTCTGATCAATCAGGGGTATGCCATGGGTAAGTTGTTTGGAACTGACGGTGTTCGCGGAATTGCCAATTTGGAACCAATGACGTGTGAAACCGCTATGAAGTTGGGGCGAGCCGCTGCCCATATCTTCAAACGGCGAGAAAGTCGTCATCGGATTGTCATTGGAAAAGATACGCGGCGTTCCGGGTACATGCTGGAATCCGCATTGACTGCTGGCATTTGTTCAATGGGTGTGGATGTGTTGCTTGTTGGTCCCTTGCCAACTCCGGCTGTTGCGTTTTTAACGAGGAGCTTACGGGCTGATGCTGGCGTGATGATTTCAGCTTCACATAATCCGTATCAGGACAATGGCATTAAGTTTTTTTCGAGTGATGGGCTGAAACTGCCAGATACGATGGAACACCGGATGGAAGAACTGATCCTTTCAAATGAAATTGAACACCATCGTCCAACGGCTCATGAAGTCGGGAAAGCGTATCGTATTGATGATGCCGAGGGCCGGTACATTGAATTTGTGAAACGGTCTTTGCCTCGTACCTTGGACTTTCAAGGGCTCACCGTCGTATTGGATTGTGCGAATGGTGCTGCCTATAAAGTGTTTCCAAAGGTAATTCGTGAATTAGGCGCAACGGTCACGGTGATTGGTGATAAACCGGATGGAACCAATATTAATGACTCATGTGGTGCAGTGCACCTTGATCAGTTACAGAAAGCTGTGCGGATGCATCAAGCGGATATTGGCATTGCTCTTGATGGTGATGCTGATCGCTCGTTATTTGTATGTGAACAGGGGCATGTGGTTGATGGGGACCATGCCCTGGCTGCATTCGCTTTGGATTTACAAGCACAGAGTTTACTTAAACACAATACGGTCGTCGGGACCGTCATGAGTAATTTTGGACTTGAATTGGCGATGAAGAATGCGGGGATTACCCTTCTGCGAACGCCCGTGGGCGATCGATATATTTTGGAGCAAATGGTTGCCAATGAATATAGTCTTGGTGGTGAACAATCCGGGCATTTAATTTTTCTGGATTACAATACAAGTGGGGATGGGCTTATTTCCGGCATCCAAATGCTCACATTAATGAAACGAACTGGCAAACCTCTCTCGGCATTGGCTCAATACATGCAAGCCGTCCCTCAAATTCTGTTGGGTGTCCAGGTCAAACAGAAACCTGATCTTCAATCTGTTCCTGAAATTCAGCAGGCCATTCAATTGAGTGAAACACAATTGCATGGAACGGGACGAGTACTTGTTCGGTATTCAGGAACAGAACCATTGGTTCGCGTCATGGTTGAAGGCCAAGACGCTTTTCTGATTCGACAAGTCGCTGAAGAATTAACCTCTGTTGTTCGAATTGCAATTGGATAACAGCACGGGCACCTCGTTCCTGTGCCGCTTTTTTCTCTCACCGCTTTTCTTGCCGGGCTTGTGCTCGGGTCCTATTTTTCATTGGTTCCGCTCACAGTTCTATGTGTGCTCACTCTTGTCGCTATAGGAGTGACATGGTGTGAGCGAGTGGAGGCCCTTCCTGTATTAAGTGGGATCATCCTGTATGGATGTCTGCTAATCGGTGTACTGTATTGGGTGGTCCTGGATGAATCACATGTCCGGTCTCCTCTCATCGAGAGTGCTGGCGTACAAGTGGTCACATTGCAGGGGACGATTGTCCAGCCTGTTCGATATATTCCGAATAAGATGATCATGATAGTTGCGGTGTCGGCCATTGAGAAAAACGGCACAGCGCAGCCTTTGGCGAGTCTCCTTCGCCTGACATGGCGTGATCCTGACCAGACCATTCTTCACGGCGATCATATTAAAGTAACCGCTCGGGTTCATGCTCCTTTTGGCGCAGTAAATCCAGGAGGATTCAACTACCGAACGTATTTGACCCGTAAAGGTATTCACGCAATGGCGTTTGTCTCGGGCCCTGGGAAAATTCGCATCGTGAAGAACCATGAAGAACGCTGGCTGCCTTCTTTTTTTCGTACCATTGACCAATGGCGGGATCGGGTGCGCCAAGCCGCTTTAGCCTCGCTTGATGGAAAGGCGTTAGGGTTGTATCTCGGTATGATTATTGGTGAGCAAAGTTTTATTGCGCCTCCTCTCCGCGATGCATTTATGGTCACAGGTACTGTGCATATTATTTCTATTTCAGGGTCACACTTGGGGCTGTTGGCGTTTGTATCATTTTTCTTGACAAAAGGTATGATGCGTCGAGTGCCTGCCCATTGGGTCGAGCAGCTCTCTAGATATATCATCCCGACACGGGTGGCCGTGGTGGTTACTATTCCGCTCGTGGTGTTTTATACCCTTTTGGCTGGGTCAGAAATTGCGACTGTACGATCTCTGTTGATGATTCTTCTCTTTCTCCTTGGTGTCTGGCTTGGGCGAGAACGAGATCTTCTCTGGGCGCTGGGCCTTGCAGCTCTTGCCGTTACCATTCATGATCCATGGGCTTTCTACGATATTTCATTTCAGCTTTCCTACGGAGCTGTGCTTGCCATGGCCTTGGTTATTCAATGGGGATCAGCACAGGATGGAACCCGAGAACTGAACATCATCGGACGAGTTGGCCATTGGTTACGACAATATCTTTGTATGGGCGTGGCCGTGACGTTGGCCACACTGCCATTAGTTGCCTATTATTTTAATCACATGGCGTGGTTTGGGTTATTGGCGAATCTGTTAGTTGTGCCCTTTGTTGGGATCATTGCCGTCCCAATTGGGCTTTTTTCGGCGGTTGGCGTCTTACTCACCTGGCGGGATGGGCTCCCGTTCAATGCGCTCAATCAACAGGTGTTTGATGCATTGGCACAATGCGTTGCAATTCTTTCGCATGTTCCAGGAGTAGAATGGCATGTGGCGTCCCCTGCGTTGTTCGCGATCAGTCTCTTTTATCTGATCTTGATTGGTGTGGCATGGGGGTGGAATAAAGGGCATGGCAAGTGGGCTGGTGTGGCTATGCTTGGGTTCTTGCTCATCTGGTGGGGGTGGTCCCCTCGTACATTTGGAAATGAGGAATCGTTGCGTGTCACCTTTTTAGATGTTGGGCAAGGGGATGCGACTGTGTTGGAACTTCCTGACGGACAAACTGTCCTCATTGATGCGGGTGGGGCTTTTGAACGATGGGATGCCGGTCAGGCTATTGTGGGTCCCTATCTTTGGGATAGAGGCATTAGACGAATTGATCATGTTATTGCAACTCATCCCCAACAAGACCATGTTGGAGGGCTGGGATGGGTTATGGAAAAATTTGAGGTGGGTCACTATTGGACGAATGGCGTTATCCGAGATGCCCCCTTTCAGCAACGCCTTCAAAACGTGGTGCGAGAGGCAAGGATACACGAACAGGTTGCAGGAAGAGGTGAGGAAATCCTTGTGAGTCCATTGTGTCGTCTCTGGTCTTTGAATCCTGTGGTTTCTAAGGAAATGAATGCGCATGCAGTAAATGGAGCAGCCCTCAATAATGTATCGGTAGTGACACGATTAGATTGTGGGACGTATGTGTTTCTTTTTACTGCCGATGTTGAACGAGAGGCGTTGACGTGGTTACACCACGATCCGATGATGCAGAATGTGCATGTCGTCAAAATTCCACATCATGGCGCCAGGAGCTCGTTGTATGAGCCATGGATCAAAACACTTAGATCAACAGTGGCCGTGGTCTCAGCAGGGAAGCGAAACCGATATGGGCATCCTGCGCCCAATGTGTTAGCTGAGTATGAGCGTCAAGATATGGCCGTGTTTCGAACTGATGTCGATGGAGCCGTATGGATTACAGCCGACCTAGCATCGTCAGCCATGACCATCCATACAGGGAAAAATTTGCAACCAGTTGCGGTTCAGCTCACAAAAGGCACAAGGTTGCAGGAAATTCTTGAGCAAGAAACAAACAATTGGGGGCGGCTGTGGGACCAGTGGATGGGACATACTTGAACTGGGCTCATTCTTTTTCGTTACGCGAACCAGTTTATTCTAGCCCAGTCTCTTTATGACTCTTTTCTGGACCATGGGGCGTGTGCAAGGGGGGCTTATAGAAAAACAAGTCATTTCATCCTGTCGAAGGTCTAAGAACGAGCCGTTAAATGGAGTATTGAAATTCAGGGTGGGTACCAAGAGATTCAGCGAGAATTCCCTTCTGCTTGAGGGTTGCAATAACCTGATGCGCGCAGTCCTCAAAGTTTTCGGGCCCGGCAAAGGTCAGATCGGCATCTTCTTGGAGTAGAGGGATTTCCTTGGTCATGTGGATGGTCACAACATTGGTAGGGTTGACCAAGGTTTGAATGGTCTGGATCACTTCACTGGTGGGCCTGTTGAACGAGTTGGTGGTGGAGATGACGAGAAGGCCGGTATCTGTCAGGAGTTTCGCAACTTCTCCATAACGACGAACGGCCTCCGTTGCTTGAGTTTCGCTAAGGTCGGCATCTAAGCCACGACGAAGGTTTTCTGCATCGAGTAAGTAGGCATGTCGTCCTTCGGCAACCAAGAGCGCTTCTAGCTTTCGAGCGAGAAAGGCTTTGCTAGTTGTATCAGAGCCGGCAAAGAGGATCACGGCGGATCGATGTCCGTAATGCTGCGCACGTTCTTCAGGCCCCACCACGCCTTTGACCCAGGCAGAGTCTCGTTCCCGCGCTTCTGTTCGAAGGCTTTCTTGTTCATCATGAACGCGTTCGGTAATGATGCCGCCTCCGGAGACATCATAGTGATCGACGAGCACAAATCGTCCGGTCACTTCAAAATCTGCGTAGACATCAAAGGCAATGGGGGATTTTGTGCGAAGGGTGATGTCAGCTACCTCGTTGCGTTGAACCTTGCTCTCAGTCTGAATATCGTCAAGATCAGTGGCGTCCACAATTCTATGAATTGCTGTGACTTGGCACGAGACCTCTCGTGTAGCCAAACGAAGCAAATAGTTTTGGTTGAGGGTAAGAGGACGTTGTCCTAACCAAAACACATGGGCCCGTAGGCATGTTGAGACCAATGGAGATGATGCATGCTGCGAGGCAATTTCTCCTCGCTCGACAAAAATTTGCTCATCGAGCGTAATCCCGACCGATTGCCCTGCCTGCGCATGCATGGGGGATGGATCAATGTTAAAAGCTTCAATTGTTTGGACATTGGCTGATTTATTCGATGGGGAAAAGACCAAGTGGTCGCCGAGATTGAGCTTCCCAGCGGTTATTCTTCCAACGAGGATGCGACGGGCATCAAACTTATAGACATCTTGAATAGGAAACCGTAGGGCCTGTTCAGTGCGAGCAGTTTCAAGTTGAAAATGACCAAGCGAGTCTAAAACTGTCGGTCCTTGATACCAAGGCGTCTGGGGACTCGATGTCGCGATGTTGACCCCTTGTTTGGCGCTGGCGGGAATTACATATTGCGGCGTCACCTTTAATTGCTCAAGAAATACCCGATATTCTTTTTCAATAGAGGCAAAGACATCTTCCCGATAGTTGACTAAGTCCATCTTATTCACGACTACCGTCACCTGCTTAACCCCTAACATTGAGAGGAGTAGGCCATGGCGTTTTGATTGTTCTTTAACGCCTTCAAGCGCATCGATGATCAACAGTGCTGCCTCGGCGCGTGCAGCGCCTGAGACCATATTCTTGAGGAATTCTTTGTGTCCTGGTGCGTCGATGATAATGTAGTGCCGATTGCCCCATGAGAAAAACGTGCGTGCTGTGTCAATAGTGATTCCTTGTTCTTGTTCTTCCAGAAAGGCATCAAAGAGAAAGGCATATTCAAACTCCTTCCCCTGTTGGCGGCAAATGGCTTGAATTTTGTCCAGTTTTCCTTCTGGGAGTGATCCCGTATCAGCATAGAGTCGTCCTAGTAACGTTGATTTGCCATGATCTACATGGCCGACAATCACAATATTCATGGTTTCGCTGGTGGGTGTGTCGATACTCACGGTTACATATACCCTTCTTTTCGTAAGAGTTCCATGCCTCGTCCTTCGTCCTGCGCCCGTCCGGCTCGTTCTGCGACATTGGAGTTTCGTAACTCTGTGATGATGGCATCAACCGTTTTTGCTGTGGATTGAATGGGGGTGGTACAGGGTGCACATCCTAAGCTCCGGTAGCGTGAGCCTGTGCCTTGATCAAGGTAGAGATTTTCTAAAAATGGAATTTGTTCAAGCTTGATGTATTCCCAAATATTAATTTCCGTCCAATCCAGCAGTGGGTGGATGCGAATGTGTGTATCAGGGGGAAACGATGTTTTGAATTGATCCCATAATTCGGGTGGTTGGTCTCGAAAGTCCCATTCGTTGTTTTTATCACGTGGAGAAAAGTAGCGTTCTTTAGCTCGAGTACTTTCTTCATCGGCTCGGACACCAAGAATCAACCCAGTATATCCTTTTTCATCCATCAACAGTTTGAGCCCGTTTGTCTTCAGCGCTGTGCAGCATTCTACTCGCCCGTTTGTGTGGTTCATGCCATTTGCCAACGCAGCTGTATTTTGTCCAATGACAAGATTGAGTCGCCATTCGCGGGCCAGGCGATCCCGATATTCGATCATTTCCGGAATTTTAAAGCTGGTGTCGATATGAATCAGTGGAAAAGGCACGTGCCCAAAAAATGCCTTGCGGGCGAGCCAGAGAAGGACGGTCGAGTCCTTTCCCATTGACCAGAGCATGGCAAGATGATCGAAGTGTTTATAGGCTTCACGAAGAATAAAGACGCTTTGGTCTTCGAGTTGGCGTATGTGTTTCATGTATGCACCGGAATAGGTTGTGAAAGGAGTGAGGCCGAGTCTGTCGGTTTTTTGCTCAATTGACGTAACTTTTTCACCGCAGCTCCTGAGTTGAGTGCCTGATTGGCAAGCGGGACTCCGGCCATCACCGATGGAGCTCGTCCAGAGATATACAGAAGCAAGGCGGCATTCAAGACGACCCAATCTTTTTGGGATCCCGTGATCCGGTTTTCCAGAAGACGTTGTAATAATGTAGCTTCTTGTGCTCCAGCTTGTGCATCAGGCGTGGCTTTAGGCGCGGCCATGCTGTGAAATGGTCCAAATGAGAATCCCACGTCTTTGGGTTTGAGGTTGACGGAGAAACTGCGTGTGTCTTTTAATTCCCTTAAGGACGTTGCGTTGACAATGGACAATTCTGGAAATCCCTCAACGCCTTGAAAAATGAGGACGTGGCCGCTGTCCAGCATATCCATGGCCTCTACCATTTTTTCAAGGTAGGGCGGATGGGCGATACCAATGACTTGAGCCTTGGTTCTGCCAGGATTGAGCATTCGTGCTATTTGATGGAAGAGGTTCTGGACGCCTAATTCTTGTCGGAGACTAAGATACCGGGCTAGGGCAGGGTGGTAGTTTCCCATATCAAGATACGCCAATCCTGTTTCTTCCAGAGTTTCGGTAACTTGCTGCGATGACAAGTCTACAGGAATGCCTAACGCTGCGAGGACATGACAGACGTCAGTGGTCGTGCAGGGGTTTTCGATCCCATGCATAAGGATTGAGGCCCCGGCTGCTGAGGCGACGATGGCCGAAGCGATGATGGCGTGAAATGTCTCATGTTTTTCCCCATACAGGGGAAGATCAAGGAGATAGTCTCTGTTAGAAATAGAGAGTGGTGAAACATAGTGACGAGCCGTCATGGTAAAGGCAGCAAGTTCGGAAATCGTTTCCATTTTGATACGCATCGCCATCAGAAATGCTCCAGCCTGTATGGGTGAGACCTGATCCTCGATTAAGAGGCGCATGGCAAGCTTGGCTTCGTCCCATGTCAGGTCTTTGGATCCGCGTTGACCTTTTCCAATTTTGGCAATGAGCTGTTCCATAGAATATCTATGCGTGGATGGTATCCGGTGGTGGTCTGTCGTGGTCTTAGGTTTAGGCTACTGTCCGAGGCTTATTTATGGAGACCGCATTCCGTTTTTTCAGAACTACTCCACCGCCCTGACCGTGGGTCTTCTCCAGGCATGACAGGTTTTGTGCAATGCATGCACCCGATACTAGGATAGTGCTGATCGTGGAGATGGTTATAGGGAACGTCAGAGGCTCGAATGTAGGTCCACACGTCATCAGTGGTCCAGTTGGCTAGAGGGTTGAACTTGACGAGTTTGAACTTTGTGTCCCATTCGACGAGGCCAGCGTTGGCTCGTGTCGGCGCTTGATCTCGTCGAATCCCTGTGATCCAGGCAGTGTAGTCCTTCAAGACGCGAGACAGTGGTTCGATCTTTCGTAAAGCACAACATTGATCAGGATCTCGAAGCCAAAGATTGGGGCCATGGTGTTGTGTCTGTTCATCGGGCGTGCTTAATGGTTTCATCTGTCGGACTTGGTCTGGGCGTAAGCCATACTTTTGTATAAGGCGATCACGAATATCGTAGGTTTCAGAAAACAAAAAGTCAGTGTCCAAATAAAACAATGGGGTTTGAGGGTTGATGCGGAGCATCATATCTAAGAGGGCCACATCCTCAGCTCCAAAGCTACAGGCCAAAATGATCTGCTCATTATATGTCTTGAGCGCATGCGCTAAAATTTCTTGGGGGGTGGCGGTCTCAAACTGCCGACTCAGTTCGTTCAATATTTGAGGAGATGCATCGTGCGTCATGAGTTTTCCTGATTAGGCCTCGACCTTTTCGACAAGTATCTTGTAGTGCTGCGCATCGGCTTCTAGGGGGTCTTCCGATAAGACCTTATGTCCGTCATTGCGTAGGCTCATCGGAACGTTTTTGATCGGGTCTCCCGCATCCAGCCATACTTCCAACTGGTCACCATGGTCCATCATTTCCATCTTTAACTTCGTTTTGACATAATTCATAGGACACATGACGCCACGTAAATCATAGACTGGCGGTGTGTCTGCCGCTGCTGGTATTGCCGAGGATCGATCCGGTGAGGACGTCTGTTCCTGCCCTTCTTTTTGCACGCCAAGCTTGAGGTCTTCCCCGATCTGTTCCGTTGCCACTCGGCAAGCTTCCACAAATCCACGAGCAAAGGAGAGTTTATCCTGAACGAATTCCTGGGAAGCGACTTTAGATCCAAGATCACTCGCCTGCTCGCTAACATTGTTATAGGTGGCAGGAATTACGCCATGCCGTTGGGCAGTGAGTTGATCGAATTCAGCGAGTGTTTCCGCATCGGTGTTGGGATCGATGCCTTCGGTCACCAAGAGGGCTTTGGCTCCAGCAACGACGGCGCGGTAGGCCTTGTTAATGGCGAAGCCGTATTGGTGTTTGTCTGCTAACACGCGTGCTTGATACAGCTCCTGCTCCGCTTCTAAAATTCGGTTGTCGATCATTTCCAACGCTCCCCCAGCACATTCTCCAGGTCCCAAATCCTCCATCGAGAATTCTTCGTCAGCTTCCCAGTCATAGTAATAGGTTGGGTCTTCCGAAAAAGTCGGCAGCAGGGTGTGAGGAATAAGGTAATCTTTTAATTGTGCCTTGCCCATTCTTGTGATATAGGTTTGAAGTGATTCTCCCGTTGTTCGGTTTTGGCGGTAGAGGGCGACAAGGTCCTTGAGAGCCGCAGGAATGTTCTTGGCTGGAATTTTGACTGTCAATTGTCCAATGCTGGCAGTCCCATTCACTTGCCCGCCGAGATGCACTTCATACACTGGGGCAATATGTTCCCCGATTCGTTTGCCAACGCCATGAAGTCCGATAGTCGCAATGTGGTGCTGTGCACAAGAATTGTGGCAGCCACTGATTTTCATATTGGCGCCTTTGAGGTCATCTGATGTTTCCCCAGGAGGAAAGAGCTCTGCCAACTTTCGCGCCAGTCCTTTGGAGGACGTGATGCCTAGTCCACAGGTATCAGTTCCTGGGCAGGCGACGATATCTTCAAATTGCCCGACCCCGGGGTCACCCAATCGGTGAGTGCAGAGTGCCTGGTACACCATTTCTAGGTTGGATTCCGGAATCCATCGAATGATGAGATTTTGATCGATGGTGGTGCGAATATTTTGGTTCGAATAGGTATCAGCAAGATCAGCGATGGCAAACATTTGCTCCGTTGTGATATCTCCAGTTGGAAGCTTGATCATGGCTGAAACAAATCCATCTTGTTTTTGTTTGATGACGTTGCTCGCTCGCCAAATCTGGAATGGGGAGGGTGTATCCAGTTGGCCATTCTGTTGCTTGCCACTGTTTCTACGTGAACCATTGTTGCCTGGGTTGGGCATAATGAGTGGTGGCTCATCTGAGTACGTCAAGACCTTGAGGGGAACTGTTGGGTCGGACGACTGTTTCGTCGTCAGATAGATTTTGGTCCAACGACGCTTGAATTCTTCAAACCCGAGTTTATCAATGACAAATTTTAGCCGAGCCTTCGTTCGGTTTTTCCGATTGCCGAGTTTATCAAAGACCTTGATGACCGCTTCAATGGAAGGCAGCAAGTCTTCCATTGGCACAAATTCGTTTAAGAGGTGTGCGAGTCGAGGAGTAGAGCCTAAGCCTCCGCCAACGACCATTCGAAAGCCGATGGTCCCATCTTCACGCTTGGCGGCTAAGAGTCCGACGTCGTGAATGGGTGTTAAAGCACAATCATGGCGACATCCTGAAAAGGCAATTTTGAATTTTCGCGGTAAACTTTGCGTCAGTGGATTTCGCAACAAATGCTGCGCGACTGTTTTGGCGTAAGTCGTTACATCAAACACTTCACCTTGGCAAACGCCAGCCAGGTGACAGGCTGTGACGTTACGCACTGTATTGGCGCATGCCTCTCGTGTCGTCACATCCACTTCTGCTAATTTTCGCATGACCGTTCCCACTTGCTGAAGAGGGACAAAATGTAATTGGATGTCCTGCCGAGTGGTGATGTGCCCCACCCCGGTTGCATAGGTATCGGTGAGTTCGGCTACTCGTCGGAGTTGGTTTGAGGTTAGGCCACCAAAGGGAATCTTGATACGGATCATTTGGACTTCAGGCTGTCGCTGTCCGTAAATGCCATATTGCAGACGGAAGGGTTTGAAAATATCAGTTGACGTTTCCCCTGTCTGTACACGAGCAACCTCTTCTTCAAAAATTTCTATTTCCTCTAAAATGTCTTGAGGAATAGGAACTGTCGATATGTCAGAAGTAGATGTGGTGCGTGCAACAGTCATAGTGCGCCTCCAGCGTCTTCACGATGATATATAAAGTGATGTGACCAGTTCTTTGGTAAGGTACAACGTTGAACCCTGTTGATTGTGTTAAATGTGATACATTGGCGCACGTTCCTGTTCACGTTGCCGATGTTGTTCGGCTAATGTTTCTAACGTGATTGATCCAAGAATTTCAACTTCAGCAGCAGAGATTCGTTTCCAAACAGTTGCAAGTAGCGCTTCGTGATTTGTTCGACGTCCTGGCCCATCGTTGTAATGCCCATTGCTAGGTAGAGGCGGTTGCAATTGGATTGGGGTATTTCTCATGGCCTCGACAACATCAGCCAAGGACAGTTGCTGGGGGTCTCTGTTCAACATGTACCCACCTTGAGCCCCACGAAGGCTCTGAATGAGTCCGGCTCGCTTGAGTGCATGGAGAACATGTTCGATAAATCGCAGCGGGATACCTTGGCGGCGAGCAATGACTTTAGCCTGTAATGGAAAAGATCCATGGTGCAATGTCAATTCAAGAACTGCCATGATGGCATAAATAAGCTTTTGCGGTATTTTTGAAATCATAATTCCTATAAAATCGATAGGAAATGGAATGTTTTTCATGCTAGCAGTGACATGGGCAATGTGTCAAGAGAACATCTGCTTCATTAGATGACACGAGAAGGATAGGGGGCACCTTGTCGGTGCCCCAACACTATTGTGGGCAGAATGTCTTGACCGCAATGCCTCGTCGGCTTTCACGGCCAAGAAGGCTATGAGGGCTAAAGAAGGTTTGACCTGAAGCGTTGAACCATTCCTCTACAGGGGTAGAGAAATAGTTATGCTAGGTTCTCAGCAGGCCAGAATTTGTAGCGAATTTGCGGAAGTTGCGCCCCTTCAAAGTTTGGAATGTCATAGAGGCATTGGTCGATGATGGCAACTTCTTCCTCTGTAAATTCAAATTCCCGTCGGGATTTTAAAAAATTATCAAGAATAAAGTAATCGCCGGTTTTCGGTTTTTCGTCCAAAGCCTCTTGTAGTTTTTTGATTCCTGCTGAATCGACCCCTGAGATGCGGCCATTATTTTTAGTAACACACCATTTGAGAATTTCTGCCACGCCAAGCATGGACAATTCGATTTTGACGGTTCCCATGTCTATCGTCTCCTTTCATGAAAGAAACATGTCCTATATCATATTTCCTTGATGATCTTCCAGATTGATACGTATTTTGATGAGATGGGGCAAATTTTACAAGTTGTATGAAACTCCCTATACTCTCGTGTCAACCTCTCATCCTTCAATTGTTCACAAGGGTTAGGTCGATGTTCCTTCTTCTCCGCATATCGTATTTAGGTATGAGTGCTTCTCCTCTCCACTGGGACTGAGTCCAGTTGCATGCGACCATTTTCCCACATGCTTCTTGTCTTCGTTTTGCTGCTTTGGGGGTGTTCGAATAAGACCGATTCCTTTGTCCCTCCCGATCTATTATATCTGTTTGCTAGTTATCCTGTAGGGAAAAACCCGACATCGATTAAGTCAGGAGATTTTAACCAAGATGGGTTTACTGATTTAATCACGACTAATATCCGGAGTAATTCCTTGTCAATTCTCATGGGGAATGGCGATGGGAGTTTCACGGCAGAGACTACTATGTTGGTTTGTAAGGAACCACGGAACCTTGCAATCAATCGATTTAACCAAGATCTGTTTGAAGACCTCGCCGTTGCCTGTTCAGGGAGTGGTCAGGTGACTATTTTCCTTGGCAAAGGGAATGGTCAATTTGACAAGTTGGGTGAGTATTCGGTTCAGCGCACTCCCGTTTCTATTGCCACTGGAGATTTTAACAGTGATGCCGTGCTCGATCTTGTGGTTGCCTTGCGAAATGATAAAATCCAATTACTGTATGGATCTGGAAATGGTCGATTTCGCAAAGGGCCGCTCTATGTGTATGGGGATACCCCTACTTCTGTGATTACGGCAGACTTCAATAGGGACGGACATTCTGATCTCGCTGTGACTAATGGTGGCCCTATGACCAGTGCGGTCTCTATCTGGTTAGGGCAAGGAGATGGCACCTTTCTTGTGCCTGTGGATTATCGAACAGGAAAGCGTCCGCTGTCCGTGAAGCTGGCTGATTTTAATACGGATGGAATCATTGATTTGTTGGTTATTAATGGTCAAATGAATACCATTACCGTCTTTATTGGTAATGGAGATGGGACCTTTCGGGACGGCAAGGATTCTGGTGGTGAGGCTGGACCCAATGATGGTCTCGCACAAGATTTTAATGGAGATAAAATCCCTGATATCGCAATCGTGAATATTCAATCCGGAAGCCTCTCCATATTATATGGAAAAGGCGATGGAACTTTCCAATACCCTCCTGTGAATTATACGACCCCACGTGGACCGTTTGCGTTGATTTCATTGACTGTGGCTGAGGGAAGGGATGAACGGCCCGGGCTTGCCATTGCCAATAACGCAGAACATAGTGTCACCATTTTCCTGCATCATGGGCTTAAAACACGGGCAAGCGAGCATACGTCTTCTGCAACCTAAGCGAATGGTTTTGTGTCTTTTCACAGAGCCTCATGGGTGTGTGTTTCTTGACAGGTCTGTTGGGCTCTCATTACGGTGAAGCCACTGAGTTGAAGCGAGAGCCGTCATCGGGACGTGCAACAAATGATCAGTGTGTCATTGTTTCGTATGTTAGTATGAATAGCATAACGAGAGCCTCATGGGAGAGGGCAGGCTTTGTGTGAGATGTTTTCCGATGCTGTTGAGTTGGTTTCATATGATTTCTTTCTCGTTGTCACGATAACACTATGCAATGTCTAAAATGTCAAGGGTGTATGTTAGTGGAACGCCATTACACCCACGTTTCGCGGCGTCTTCAGGCCCGTTGTCTCAATTGTGGTTTTTGGTTTGATCTGGCGGATGTCTTGCGATTTTTTCATCGGGTTGTGACCAGTGGGTATCAAGGGGGAAAGATTAGAGAAACTCTTTAGAAGCGTGTCGTATCCATTCCTTAGGGGCGTTAGGGTACGAGATGCTCGGAGGAAAATGGTTCCTATGCCTTGAGTGCTGTTGACAGGCGTTCCGGTGGTCGGGCGAGGATGACCGTGTCTCCTATTTCGACCAGGGGGCGTTGGATGAGGTCTGGGTGTTGAACCATAAGGTCGATCATTTCTTTTTCAGAACGTGGTTCTGTCCGCAGGTTTAAGGTCTTATAGATCTCTTCCTTGGTCCGAAGGACATCAAGGGCTTTCAGTCCTCCTTTTTTGAGGAGAGTCGTCAAGAGATTTGTGGTAAAAGGTTTTTCATAATAATTAATCGCGGTAAAGGGAAGCTTTTGGGTTTCTAGTAATTTGATAACGTTGCGACACGTGGAGCACGTTGGTTTTTGATAGACAGTAATGGGCTGCATGAGGGTGGCGGCCTCCTTAGTTTGGTTGTGAAATGTTGACGATCTTTCCGTGCTGATGCTACAAGCTGAGCTTGTCGTGAAATGGTAACAAGAATGCCTGAATAAAGAACAGTGGAGTGATCTGTTATGTCAAATGAAGACTCATCCAATGCGGAATTCCTTCAATTCGACTGTGCGCGTGATTCTCAACGGACCTTAAAAGATTTGCTCAAAAAGCAACTTGGGCAACCTGTGTGTGTCATTGGTCATAATGATGATCGAAAAGGTCAGGAAGCGGTGTTCCAAAATTTCAACGTTCGATTAGCTGTAGTGAAGTTTCCAGATGGAAAAACGCTTGGCTATGATCCATTAGAACTGCTTCTGCCATGTGAAATTCATGAAGATGGCACAGCATACTTTGAAATTCGTCAGTGCCGAATGTGTGACCAAACGTTTCCTCTGACTTCTGATGAATTTTGGGCTGATGTGGAACGGGTGGAATGTCCGGAATGTGCGCCCTGACATTTACCTTGTCCTCGTCTTATCCATCCCCCCAGTTGAGCTTATTTCGTAAGACATCAAAATACGTCCGGTCAGGAAATCGAATGAGATGTGTCTGGTGTTGAGACGCGCTGATTGTCACGGTGTCACCGGCTTGGACCTCAATGCCCATCTGTCCGTCAAATGTAACCATTGCGCCTTCTTGGTTGATCAGGACAGTTTCAAGAGAGACCTGCTTGGGGATGATAAAAGGCCGATGGGTCAGTGTATGTGGACTGATGGGGGTAATGAGTATAGTGTCGAGCGAGGGTTCAAGAATGGGGCCGCCTGCAGAAAGAGAATAGGCTGTGGACCCGGTTGGTGTTGACACAATGATGCCGTCGCCCCGTAAATTCGTGACGAATTTGCTGTTGACTTTGATTTGCACACGAATCATTCTTGCGAGAGGGCCTTTGCTGATCACGATATCGTTAAGGGCTGTTGCCTCTTCTACTGGAAGGCCTTGACGAACAATTTGGGCAAAGAGTCGTAACCGTTTGTCGAGGTGAAACGCGTGGTCAAAAACATTATCGAGTGACGTATACATGTGTTCGACGGTGGTTTCTGTTAAAAACCCGAGTTCCCCCATATTGACTCCTAAAATAGGCGTCGATGATTCTTCAACCAACCTGGCTGCTCGTAATATGGTCCCATCCCCGCCCAACACCACAATCAAATCAGTGAGTGAGGCAAGATGGTCTTCCTGATGGAGGAGGGGCGACCCAAGCATGGTGGCGGTGTGGGGGCTGAGTATGACTTGTTTCTCACGTTCCTGAAGCCACGCAATGAGTGCTTGCAGGACTGGTTTGATTCTAGGAAAAGCTGGTTTTGTGAGAATGCCAATAGTGATCATGGTTGGCAGAGCATTTTTAGCAGAAAGATTAAGAATAAGATCGTATCACAAAGACCGTCGTGAAAATTGTAGGAACCCTGATTCTTCTTGTCAATTTCAGGCTCATGTCATAAAGTTGAATAAGATGAAAACTTGACAGAGAAAATACGCGCTAGCTAGACTTATTTTCGTAGCATCTGCAGTGTGTGGTTTTTTCCTACGTTAATGGAAAAACCATTCGTATTTAAAAGGGAGGCAACATGTTTGAGCGGTTTACTGACCGAGGCCGGAAGATCATCATCTTAGCAAGAGAAGAGGCTGAACGGCACCAGAATGATTATCTGGGAACCGAACATTTAGTGTTGGCCGTCCTACGAGAGTCTGATGGCATTGCACTCATGATCATTAAAAAAATGGGCCTTTCCCCTGAGCAAATCCGTACAGAGATTGAGCGGAACTTGCCCAGTGGCGGTACCACCGTCACCTTCGGGGAAATTCCATTCAGCCCAAGAGTCAAAAAAGTTATTGAGTATGGGGTCGAGGAAGCCCGCTTGCTTGGCCATAACCATATTGGCAGTGAGCATCTCCTGTTGGGGTTATTGCGAGAAGAAGAAGGTATTGGCGGAAAAGTCTTACGGGGATCAGGCGGGAATCTCTTGACGGCCCGTCAGTTGACGGTGACGTTTTTACGAAAGTCTGGAACCCGAGAGCGCGATAAAAAAAGCACAACGCCTGCGCTGGATGAATTTGGTCGGGATCTAACGCAGTTAGCCCAAGAATCCCTCTTGGATCCTGTCATTGGACGCTTTGATGAGATCGAGCGAGTGTTGCAAATTCTGAGTCGACGCTCAAAAAACAATCCTGCGCTCATTGGTGAATCTGGTGTGGGTAAGACGGCTATTGTCGAAGGGCTTGCTCAGCGTATTGTGTCAATGGATGTTCCTGATAATTTGTTGAATCGCCGTGTGATTGCGCTTGATCTTGGATCGCTCGTTGCTGGGACGAAATATCGAGGGCAATTTGAAGAACGTTTGAAAGTTGTGATGAAGGAAATTGCTCAGTCTGGCAATATCATTCTCTTCATTGATGAGCTTCATACCTTAGTCGGTGCAGGTGCAGCAGAAGGATCAATTGATGCGGCGAATATGTTGAAACCTGCTTTGTCCAGAGGAGAAATTCAGTGCATTGGGGCCACCACGCTTGATGAATATCGAAAGCATATTGAAAAAGATGGTGCGCTTAAACGACGCTTTCAACCTATTTATGTGCAGCCGCCTTCGGTTGATGAAGCAATTTCCATTATTCAAGGCCTCCGTGATCGGTATGAAGAACACCATGGGGTTGAAATTACGGACGAAGCGGTTATTGAAGCCGTCAAGCTTTCCGATCGATATGTCACCGATCGGTTTCTTCCAGATAAAGCTATTGATTTAATCGACGAGACAGGCTCTCGTGCCAAGCTCCAATCTTACGCCTTGCCTTCGGAATTAAAGTCATTGGAGCATGAGCTGAAAAGGGTTGCGCGAGAAAAAGAAGCGGCGATTAGCACACAAAGTTTTGAAGAGGCTGTCAAGTATCGAGAAGAAGAAGAGCGGCTTCGCAAACTCTTAGAAGATGCCAAACAAGATTGGAAAAAGAAGAAAGAACAAAATAGACCGGTGATCAGTGCTGAAGAAGTGAGTTATGTTGTTTCAAAAATGACGGGGATTCCGCTGTTTAAACTAGAAGAAGAAGAGTCGGAAAAACTTCTACATATGGAAGATTTTCTCCATAAGAGAATTGTGGGACAGGAAGAAGCCATCTCTGCCATTTGTCGCGCAATTCGTCGATCTCGTGCCGGGTTGAAGGATGCGCGTAAGCCTATCGGCTCCTTTATCTACTTAGGTCCGACTGGTGTGGGGAAAACGGAGTTAGCACGGGCACTCGCTGAATTTTTATTTAATTCAGAAGATGCCTTGATTCGTATTGATATGTCAGAATATCAAGAGAAGTTTGCCAGCTCGCGCTTGTTCGGGGCACCTCCAGGATATGTTGGATATGAGGAAGGAGGCCAACTAACAGAGAAAGTCCGGCGCCGTCCCTACTCAGTCGTGCTATTTGATGAGATTGAAAAAGCCCATCCAGATATCTTCAATGTGCTGCTCCAAGTTTTGGATGATGGGGTGTTAACGGACAGTGTCGGGAGAAAAGTTGATTTTAAAAATACCATTTTAGTAATGACCTCGAATTTGGGAACCAAGTTGATTCAAAAAGGTGTCTCTCTGGGATTCCAAAAAGAAGAAGAAGCTGAAAGCAGCAACCGTATGAAAAATGAGGTGTTGGCTGAGCTTAAACGGAATTTCAGTCCTGAGTTTTTGAATCGTATTGATGATCTCGTTGTCTTTCATCCGTTAAATAAAGAGCATCTTCTCCAAATAGTCGATATTCTGTTGAATGAGTTGAATGGTCGATTAGCGGATCGCGGGATTCAACTTGATGTCACGGATGATGTGAAACACTGGCTCATTAATGAGGGGTATCAGCCGCAATATGGCGCACGCCCCATGAGAAGAACGATTCAAAAGTGCTTAGGCGATCCATTATCAGAGGAATTGCTGAAGGGCCGATTCAAAGACGCCAAGAAGATCAAGGTGTCTTTGCAAGATAATTTGCCGTCTTTTGAAGAAGAAGAAGTGATGGCAGGAGTCTAGCGTCCGTGTGTAATGCGGGGGCAGGAGACCAAACGACCCTCATGACCGTTGATATGGTTGTGAGGGTCGTTGTGTGTGAGGCGGCCTCTTGTATTGAGACTCTGCAGTGTTGTGATCAATGATCTTTTCGCGTGATGACAGTTTTTTGCACGACCGTCATGGATATCCTGGACTGTTGATATCGATGACAGATATTCATCGTTCATTCTTTTAATTCCTTTCTCTTGTGCCATTGGCTCTCTTAGCTATTGAATCGTCTTGTGATGAAACGGCCGCAGCCGTGATCAACCTTGATGGGCACATCGCTTCCAACGTAATCAGCTCTCAGCATGAGGTGCATCGTCAGTATGGAGGGGTCGTTCCAGAATTGGCTTCTCGAAGTCATATTGAAAAGATAGAGAGCGTCGTTCGCGAAGCCATGAGTCAAGCACAAGTTGACTGGCCCGCGATTCAGGCTATTGCGGTGACAAGAGGGCCTGGGCTAGCAGGGGCGCTTGTGGTTGGGGTTAGTTTTGGAAAAGCGTTGGCGTTTGCCCTGGGGGTGCCCTGGATTGCCGTGAATCATTTAGAAGGACATGTGGCGTCTGCATGGCTAGACAAGCAAGTCTGCCTCACCCCCTGTGTGATATTCATTGTATCGGGCGGCCATACGCACTTATATCTTGTTCCTGAATGGGGATCGTATGAATTAGTAGGTCGAACACTTGATGATGCCGCTGGTGAAGCTTTTGATAAAGGAGCGAATATGTTGGGGTTGGGGCATCCTGGAGGGCCAGCCCTTGATCGTCTTGCGAGAACTGGCAATCCTGATATCGTGCGTTTTCCCCGTCCATACCATCATAAAGGAGGCCTGAATTTCAGTTTTAGCGGGATTAAAACTTCCTTGTTATATTATTTGCGCGACCGTCAACAAGAAAAGGCAGATGTCAGACTGGAAGATATTGCTGCGGGATATCAAGAGGCTATTGTCGAGGTGCTGATTGATAAGGCGTTCCGGGCGGTTGATCACTATCATGTCAGCCAATTAGCGGTCGTTGGGGGCGTTTCAGCAAATTCTCGATTACGTGCCTTACTCTCGGCTCGGGCTTCAGCGAATGGGGTGCAATTAGCTTTGCCAAAACTGGAGTATTGTACGGATAATGCGGCCATGATTGCTGCGGCAGGGTTGCAGGCCTATCATGCTGGCCGATTCGCTGCATGGGATCTCGATGCCGTTGCGGCTGGATAAAGGGTCGAGGGGGGCCCTGGGTATTGTCAATGGCTTGTGGAAATCTGGTTGGTCTAAAGGCTAATCAGTTAGCCCGCCTTCATCGGCTAGGCCGGCGGCGTGTGCCGGTCGATATGGTCATTACACCTGATTTGGCAGGAATTTGTTCGGAGCTCTCACAGGAAATTCGACGGCAAATAGGGTTATTGATTAATCGACGTGGGAATATTGAAACCGTAGTTGTGGGAACTGATCGGCAACTGGTCCTTCCTCAGTTGTCACGGACTCGTTCGGGGCCTCGGTTGTTGCGGGGTGTGAGACTTGTCCATACCCATTTGAATAATCAGCCATTAACACAGGATGATTTTACCGACCTTGCCTTGCTTCGCTTGGACTTGATGGTGGCAATTGGTGTGGGGATTGATGGGCGGCCAGCAGACATCCATGTTGCGCATATCCTCCCACCCAATCCGCAAGGCAAGGTGTATGAGACCCTGAACTCCAAACCGTTTCATGGATTTCGCATGGATTACGGAAATTTTGTGCAGACACTTGAAACGGAAATTTCTCGAGCTACCGCGACGCCACAAGTCAGGGATGATATCCCTAAAGCCATTTTTGTGAGTGCGTCAAATCGACGGCGTGTTGAACAAGAAGAGCAACTGGAAGAATCAAAAACATTGGCTCAATCACATGGAATTCATGTCTTAGGTACTGTGATGCAGCGTTCAAAAGAGATCAATCCCAAGTATCTGGTTGGTATTGGAAAGTTGCATGATATCATCATTCATGCCTTACAACATGGAGCTGATATGCTCATTTTTGACCAAAATCTCACACCCACACAGGTACGATCAATTTCTGATGTGACGGAATTGAAGGTACTGGATCGCACGCAACTCATTTTGGATGTGTTCGCACGACGAGCCCACACGCGAACGGGGAAAATTCAAGTTGAACTAGCCCAAATGAAATACATTTTGCCTCGATTGTCTCAATCCAATACAGCGTTTTCGAGATTAGGGGGAGGGATCGGTGGACGAGGACCTGGAGAAACACAGTTGGAGACGGATTTGCGCCGAGTGCGAGATCGTATCATCTATTTGGAAGGAGAACTGAAAACAATTGGTCGTCATCGGCAACAGCAACGCAAGATGCGAGTTCGCCGACAAGTCCCTGTGATCTCTCTCGTTGGATATACCAATGCAGGAAAATCCACCATGCTCAATGCGCTGACTGGAAGTACGGTATCAGTCAACAATCGGCCATTTGAAACCCTGGATACCGTGAGCCGTCAGCTTTATCTACCCAATGGACGTGAGGTCGTGATCACGGATACGGTTGGATTTTTGAGGGAGTTGCCAAAAGATTTGTTCGAATCGTTTCGATCGACGCTTGAGGAGCTTCGGCAGGCGGACATCTTGCTTCATGTCGTTGATATCAGTACCCATGACCCTGTGGGGCATATGGCTGCGGTTGAAAAGGTTCTTGCCAAATTAGATTTAGAGGGTATTCCTCGCGTGTTGGTCTTCAATAAATGTGATCAGGTTGGGAAAGAAGAGGTTGAGCGATTGTGTCATCGAAATCAGGCTTGCGGGGTATCGGCTATGCAACCAGCAACATTAGAATCTTTATGCCAGACGCTTGCCACAGTGCTTGCGCAAACGCCCTCTTCAAATGGGTATTCTCCTTTTCCTCGTCCTCACCAGTCTATTGATGAATCTGGTGTGATCACGGTCTCATGAGGAAGAAAGCGTGAATCCAGTGGTCATGGTCCAAACCCTATTCCAGTAATGCATGCCCGTGAAAACCTCCACCCGCGCACGAATGAGACGCATTGCAATCTGTTTGCAACAGGCCATGCCAGAGGCTCCTGTCGAACTCGACCATACGGGAGCCTGGGAATTGCTCGTAGCGACCATCCTGTCAGCGCAATGTACGGATGAGCGGGTGAATCGTGTGACGCCGGCATTATTCCAGCGTTATCAAACACCTACGGAGTTTGCCCAGGCCGATCAGATGGAATTAGAGTCCTTGATTCATTCAACAGGATTTTTCCGGAGTAAAGCGCGAAACCTTATTGCCTGTGCCCAATATCTTATCGATGTCTTTCATGGGATTGTCCCTGATACGATGGAGGCTTTAATCACATTACCAGGAATTGGACGGAAAACAGCGAATGTGCTATTAGGTGCATGTTTCGGCAGACCAGCCATTGTGGTGGATACGCATGTCAAACGTGTCGCCCACCGTTTACAGTTCAGCGCAAGCTCAGATCCCACGAAGATTGAGCAGGATCTCCAGGGGGTTATGCCTCAAGCTGACTGGACCCGCGTGTCACAACGGCTACTTCTGCATGGCCGGTATGTGTGTACCGCGCGTAAGCCGCGCTGTGGAGACTGTGCCATTTTTACAGAATGTCTTTGGGAAGGAAAAGCCGTGCAATGATCAAGAGCATGACGGGATTTGGGAAACGCGATGCCGTTTGGCGAGGGACGACGGTTGTGGTGGAAATTCGATCAGTCAACCATCGATTCCGAGAGGTGATGTCCAGGCTTCCTAAAGGGTTTCTGGCCTTGGAGGAAGACATTAAACGAGCTGTGGGGGCTCGTTGTCAGAGAGGACATATTGATGTTGTGGTAACTTGGACTGGGAGCAAAGAGAAAAAATCTCGACTGGAGATCGATCGAACAGTCGCCAAACAATATTATCAATGTCTTCGTGCGCTTCAACAGGAGTTTC
Source organism: Nitrospirota bacterium (assembly GCA_011088105.1). Classification (GTDB taxonomy): domain Bacteria; phylum Nitrospirota; class Nitrospiria; order Nitrospirales; family UBA8639; genus JAALKI01. Next base: position 105,153 of record JAALKI010000003.1, read on the forward strand.
ATCTGGATGGAGCGATTGATGTCTCTCTTCTAGCCGGGTTGCGTGGGCTTGTAACGGAAATTGAAGAACCAGAAGAACTGCGCCCTCTAGAAATTGTGATTAAACGATTAGTGACCGGCGCGATTCGTGATGTCGAGGCGATGCGTGTCCGCGAAGGAAAAGTGCTTTTAGCAGATATGAAGGCACGGTTAGGAGATATGCGTGTTGTGGTGAAAGGCATCGGTACCCGAGTGCCTCAGGTGGTGCAAGCCTATTACTGTCGGATGCGAGAGCGCATTGAACAATTAGTGGGGAAGGGCCTGGTTGAATCTGACCGGCTCAATCAAGAATTGGCGCATTTCGCGGATCGGTGTGATGTGACAGAAGAGATGACTCGCTTCACGAGCCATCTCTCACAATTTGAACAGTTGCTCAAAAAGGCGACGCCTGTGGGACGGCAGCTTGATTTTTTGCTACAAGAAATGGGGCGTGAGGTGAATACAATCGGATCAAAGGCAAATGACATCGATATTACTTCACAGGTGGTGTATCTCAAAAGCGAGTTGGAAAAAGTTCGAGAGCAGGTGCAAAATGTGGAGTAACGTATTCGCAAGCTTCCCCAATACAGGGTGTCGCACATGAGACAGAAAGGGTTGCTCATCGTGGTCTCCGGTCCGTCAGGAGTGGGGAAGAGCACATTATGTCGGGCTATCACGACGCAACTGGCGAGGACAACACTTTCGGTGTCGTGTACAACGCGTCGGCCAAGGCCTGGAGAACGCGATGGCGTTGAGTATCATTTTATCGAGAAATCTCAGTTTGAAGCGATGGTGCAACGCCAGGAGTTTGTGGAGTGGGCAACGGTCTACGGCAATATGTATGGAACACCGTCCCAGCAGTTGGAACAAGCCATGGAGCAGGGGATAGATGTGTTATTGGATATTGACACGCAGGGGGCACGGCAAATCATGAAATGTTTCTCGGATGCGGTCTCTGTCTTCATCATGCCGCCCTCCCTTGATGCTTTACAAGATCGATTGCTCCAGAGAGCTGCAGATGCTCCAGCGGAAGTCCAACGGCGGTTTCAAAAGGCCCGCGAAGAAATTCTCAATTATCACGTGTATGGCTATGTGCTTCGAAATGATGACCTGACCCAAGCGACACGGGTGCTAGAAGCAGTCATCCTTGCCGAACGCATGAAAACAACACGCATGACGAATGCATGGCTAATTGAGTATGGTTTGATGGCAAATCCAGATTCACAACATATACCTATCATTTAACAAGGGAGGTGATCTCATGGGCGATCCTTCATCGCTCCTGCCACATTATCAAGCTGATGATCGGTTTGACTCACGGTATCGGATTGTTTTAATCGCCGCACAACGGGCGAAATTTCTGATGCAAGGAGCCAAACCATTCCAACCCAGTAAATTTTCCAAGGAAACATCAATGGCGATTGAAGAAACCTTGAAACACCAGGTTGAATTTTTGACGGGGGAAGAAGCCAGACAAGCCATTAGCAAAGCCAAGCAAACGGCAGAGCGAGAATTTAGTCGGTCAATTTTGGAAGAGACGACAAGTGAAGATGCTGAGGAAATTCAAAAACAATTAAGCGTGTATGTTGACGATTCACCAAAAACAGAAACACCTGAAGTCGGGGTGTAACGATTACTTGGATTGCCAATGTCCATGATCAACGGAAAACGGATCGTTCTCGGTGTGACCGGAAGCATTGCGGCGTATAAAGCCGTGAATGTGCTCAGAACGTTAATCCAAGAACAGGCAGACGTATCAGTGGTGATGACGGATGCCGCGAAGCAGTTTATCACGCCATTGACATTCGAAGTCCTCTCTGGTCGGCCTGTTGCGACAAATATCTTTGGCGCACATCAGGACATGCCTCATCTTTCACTGCCAGGTAAGGCTGATGTGATGGTGATTGCCCCTGCCACAGCCAATATCATAGCCAAGTGTGCTCTGGGGTTAGCCGATGATCTCTTAAGTACCATGCTCCTTACGACTGGATGCCCATTAGTACTTGCTCCAGCCATGGATGGCGGTATGTGGGAGCATCCCGCTGTGCAAGCACATACCCAGACCTTGCGTCAACGAGGTGTCACAGTTCTTGATCCGGAAGAAGGCAGCCTGGCTTCTGGGCAAGTTGGAAAAGGGCGATTGCCGTCAGAAGAGGTGATTCTTTCCGCAATTTGTGCGGCGCTCTGCCCACAGCAAGATCTTGTTGGGCAGCGAGTGTTGGTCTCTGCGGGGCCAACTCGTGAACCCATTGATGCGGTTCGATTTATTTCAAATCCTTCCACGGGGAAAATGGGGTATGCCCTTGCTGAGGCAGCCGCGAAGAGAGGTGCGGAGGTTGTGTTAGTCAGTGGGCCTACGGCGTTACCATGTCCTTGTGGGGTAGAGATGGTTCCGGTTGTCACAGTCGACGAGATGTATGATGGGTTAGCCGAAAAATTTCCATGGGCTACCATGTTAGTGATGGCGGCAGCCGTAGGGGACTTTCGGCCTTGTGGGACCATGGAGGCAACAGGCCAGGTCTTAGCCGGATCTTCAACGGAAGAGCCTCCGTCACGCGCTCACAAAATGAAGAAAAGGCAATGGAATGGAGAGCCGTTAGCACTAGAACCAACAAAAGATATATTGGGGGCACTCTCCGCCTGTCGGAAGGATCAAGTCCTTGTTGGATTTGCGGCAGAGACTGATAGTTTGTTGGCCAATGCTAAGGCAAAACTGAACGAAAAAAGGCTAGACCTTGTGGTTGCCAATCTTGTAGAAAAAGAACGGTCTCCTTTTGGCGGGGATGACAATGAAGTCACTATACTGAATCGCAAAGGCACCATCTCCCCGCTTCCCAGAATGTCAAAACGAAAGCTGGCCGATCAAATCTTAGATGCAGTGCAGAGTCTTTAGTAACTGACTAGGTTTAGCACATTAAAATACTCAGGTACACGAAACCACCCTGTGTCAGTAGCTTATTCAAGCGTTTACTTCCTACAATGTTTCCTTGACCAATGCTTGGCTGTAGTCAGCCTTTAGATAACATTCGAACAAAATGGCCTTCGAGATGTTAGAAAATGTCATATAGGTTGCCAGCTTCTATGACTTGAATTTCTCGGTATGCAAAGAACCACTATCATTGTGATTGGGCAGCATTTGCCTTCCTTAATGGAATTTCTCCTGTATCACTCAGTTAGCTTTTTCTCAAATGCTGCCCTGCCAGTCAAAGTCTTGGCATAGGCTTCGGAAAGAGTGGGGATTTGACGTCGCGCGTAGTTAGAACTCACGCATTCCTGCTATAGGGCCAGTGCCCAACATCCAGTGATTTAAGCCACCAGATAAGCAAGTATTTATGCGTATAAGTCAAGACTTTATCTGACAGACGGCAAGTTCCGTTTCTGTTATACGGCTAACATCTTCCTTGGCTAACGATACACTGTCCACGAACGTCTAAATCAGCTAAGGTTTAGGAGCTTCTTCTGTCCTTCAAAGCATGGAAACACAGTTTGTAGGTTCTGAAGGTACCAGGGATCCCTGCTGACTGTGTCTGATCATTCCAGTGACATGTTCCCCAAAGGCATCGGTCAGCTTGGTGCCGGTCATATTGGCGCATTCAAAGGTGGCGCCAGTGAGATTAGCTTTGGTGAGATTCCCGCCGAAGAGATGGGCCCTGGTGAGGTTGGCCCCGGTGAAGTTGGCTCCGGTCAGATCGGCTCTGGTGAGATTAGCCTTGGTCATGTTGGCAAAGTATAGGTCTCCGGTGAACACCCCGGCTAAAGAAAAGTTCACCTCTGAAAGGTTAATCTCGACGTCAGGATTTTCTTTCCTCCAGGCATTCCACGCATGAACGCCCTGTTTGAGAATACTCAGATGGTCAGGATTGGCCATGGTGTGTTCCTCCTTTTTCACTACTATTCACACTAATGCTTGAACGCGTTCCAGCTCTGCCTTTATCCGCCACGCCCGGGTGAGCTGTGGAAGGAGGAAGGGCATTTCCCTTTGAACTAACTCATGCCTTACCTTCTCTCAATGAGGCAAGCAAAGGCAGAGTACGCTGCTCTTAAAGTGTTTCAAGCATATTGTTGGCTCGTGAGGCTTTTGCTGGGAGATCGAGCTTGCTCTCCCTCGTCAGAGTTGTTTCATAAACTTTCTTCGTGACCGTTATGTCTCCCTGAAAGCGGGGCATTTCTTCGATGCGCGCCCGAACATTTGCCATTCCAATCCGGTCGCCAAGATGTTTGTACAGGTCCAAGGCCTGCGCGTAGTGTTGCTGCGCTAAATAATACTTGCCGAGACGAACTTCAAGGTTCGCTTGTCCTGTCAAAAGATTGGCTTCTCCACTCAGGTCTTTGATCTCAGCATACATTGAGCGGGCCTCTCGATAGTAAGCTTCCGCCTCAGTATTCCGGCCTTGTTTTCTAGCTAGATGGCCCAGGCCAGCGGTGACATTTGCAATTCCATGATGATCAGGAGGATCGAGGGTTTTATAAAGTTCCCTCGCCTGTTCGTAGTTCTTCTCGGCTTGGATCAATAACTCAGGCTGAATGTTGTTAGCCATGAGGCGACGGAGGTCGGCAAGGCGAGTGAATACGTTAGCTGTCCCTTGTTGATTGTTCGAATTTTGATAGAGCTGTAAGGCTTGCTCATAATGGTTGAATGCCTGATCGACGTCACCCAAGCGATGCTCGAAGTCCCCTAGCACTTTCAGCATTTGTGCTTCTCCCAGTTGATCTTTCGCCCGTACAAACAAGGCATGGGCTTTGACAATGTACTCTTTCGCATTCTGGAGATTTCCCACCATTTGGTTGAGATATCCCAAACCAGTGAGTGCTTGTGCTTCACCGCTTAGAAATGAGAGAGCCCGATATTGTTTCAGGGCCTTATTATATTGATCTTTTGCGTCAGCACGATTTCCCTGAATGCGATGCAGGTGTCCAAGCCCCACAGTGGCGTGAGCGGTTTCAAGCGGGTGCTTGGCGGACTCGGCAATCCTGATTGCCTCCTCATATTTTTGACGGGCTAAGGCGTGTTTGCCGGTCTGGCGTGCGACGTGGCCTTCATTGATGAGGTGATTAATGTGTGAGTTTTTATCATGATGAACGGCATGGCTCATTCCTACCATACTGTTCAACGGGGTCGTTAACCGGTGGGATTTCATCATGAAGGTATTGTAGTCAGTCTTAAAGACATATGCAGAAGTTGATATTGAGACGAAGACGACACACACAAGGGTCACATGAGCAAATTGCTGCGGTAAGAATTTTGTCACTTCTATGGGTTTCTCCTCGGTTGTTGAGTCTGGGTATAGTGCAATGTGTAATTTTTTTGTGCATACAGTTATTCTGAAAAGCACGGAAAATTCTCCATTTCGAACATCCAACCGTTAAAACAACCTTCTCAAATAGCCTTGAGTTCATGATGCATACGTCTTGCCCACTGAAATAACAGCTTTTATTTTCTTTCTCGGCCGAGCGTTTCATCGAGACCTTAGAGAGGGAGAAGAAGGTCTCGTCCATGGTCCTCAACGCTCTCATGGGCACAGCCTGGGATAAGCGGTACAAGCATGACGAGCCAATTTGGTTACAGAATTGACCTGCACTCTGTGATGGTTCCATCCTGCTGGTGGATGAAATTTTATGATCAGGGGAAGCCCGTGTTCCGTAGCACAGAACAGTACGAGAAACGGAAAGCGCAGAAAGCTCCCCAGAAGGCTGAAGGTAAGGTCGCCGAAGGACAGTGGGAAAGTCCCGTCGTTCACCGCACAAAGTTTGAAGCTCTTATTGAAGACTTACGACGGGACTATGAGCTCAAAGGGCGAAAGACATGGCCTCGCCGCTTACAACATTTGATACACCTTCGGAAGGCATTCCAAAACATGCGAGTCAAAGCTATTACGACGGACCGGCTTCAGGAGTATGTCTCCAGGCGACCATGTGAAGGCGCTTCCAATGCAACAATTAATCGTGCGCTTGATTGCCTGTATCGAACGTTAGTGCTGGGAACTCGACACATGCCCCCGAAGGTGGGAAAGATTCCACACTTCCCTAGATTACACGAAGACAACGTGCGGGAAGGGTATTTTGAACATGACGAATTTCTTGCACTCCGTGGTGCTGTGCCGGATCATATCAAAGTGGCCATGACCATTGCGTATTATACGGCTATGCGCAAGGGAGAAATTATTGGTGCCAACGGTCTCCGGTGGGATCAGATCAACTTAGAGGAGGGAAGTATCCGGCTGGTATCTCGCCAGACGAAGACCAAGGAGCCTCGGGTAATCTATATGGCAAGTGACTTTCTGTTGGTCATGATGAAGGCCAAAGAGTTGCGGGATTGGAATTATCCCCATTGCCCATACGTTTGTCACATGAATGGAAAGCCTATTACCAACTTTGAGCACGGGTGGGATGCTGCATGTAAACGGGTAGGCCTGGAAGGGAGAGCTTTCCACGATCTTCGACGGACAGGTGTGCGTAACTTGATAAGGGCTGGAGTACCAGAGACGGTGGCAATGCAGATTAGTGGCCACAAGACTAGGTCAGTCTTTGACCGCTACAACATTACGAGTGAAAGGGATCTCAAGCAGGCCGCGACAAAGTTGTCGGACTATATCCAGGAGCAAAAGGTTACATTTCCGGTTACAGCCTCTCAGTTGTCAGAACTTCTTGCTAAAGAGCCTGTTATGCAACCCGTTGAAAAGATTGGCGGAGAGGGTGGAGATTTGAAGTCGCGCGTGGTGAGGACTCATGCGCTCCCGCTAGGGGGCCATGCCCCCTGGCGCCTGCGCTACGCGCCGGTCACCCCATGAAGGGGGCATACCCCCCTTCAGAACCCCCCGTTCAAATCCCACTAGTATTTATTGGAATGAAGAGGCTGGCGGAGAGGGTGGGATTTGAACCCACGGTCCCTTGCAGGACAACGGTTTTCGAGACCGTCCGAATCGGCCACTCTCGCACCTCTCCGTGATTTGTTATTTATCCAATGTCGTACTGCTCTTTTTCACCATCTAAATGCCTTGGTTTCCTGGCACGTCCCTCTTTCTGGGCAGGCATCGGCTGATCCCAACGAGCATTGTTTGGATTCAAGTTGTTGCAGGTTGTCAGGCATGCCCGATTTGGCCATCGGGGCAATCAAATGAGGAGATGGTAGGGTCTTTTTCGGTATGTTCAAGTCCAAACTCTTCTGTGAGGAGCGAAGAAATCACTTGATTTAAGCGCACACTCACTTCTTGCTCAGATATATGATCGGGTACTTGGATGTTTAACACAACTTGCACATGCTTCATGTCGTTTTGTGTCCTCCTCTGTCAGGAACTGTGCGTATACTTTCCTTTACTCTCTCTACACGTTAACGTGGTGCGGCCCTGAATGCAAGAGCACCGTGAGGCAAAGGGTAGAACGGTTCGGTTAGCAGGTATCGTCCTTGAAGTTGTTGAATAATTGAAAAATCTCTTGATAGTAAGCTGTCCTGCTAAGTACTCTCAAATATCAGAAGGGATAGGGGCTGTTCAAAAAAACTGCTCGCCTACGCGAAGCCAGGGAAGACCGCTGGCAGATTTTTTCAACAGTCCTTCCATAGTCCTTCGAATTGCAGCGAAAGGCTTGCTATACTCTGGCCTATGGCTCAATGTCCTGTGTGTCGACAACCCCTGTGTCGGGAAGGGAATACAGCTCGTCCGTTTTGTTCTGAACGGTGTCGGACCATCGATTTAGGGTCATGGCTTCGAGAAGAATATCGAATTCCTGATAACTCGTCGATGTCTTCTTCTCCTGACAGTGTGGGTCAGGAGGAAGACAATTGACGTTAGCGGTTTTAATGAAGGGAACTACCTAATGGGGAAAGTGATTACGGCCAAGCGCAAAGAAGGCGAGGCTGAACAGGCTCAAAATTATATTAAGACCCATATTCTCTTTCCATCGGGGTTACTAGGCTTATTGGCGATGGTGATCGGGGTGTTTGCCTTGATTTATCAACTGATCGTCGATACCTACGATGTGTTCACATTTGCGCAGAGTTCTGGGTTGCTCATCGTTGGGATTGTGCTGGGGTTGATTCAAACGATGTATCACAAGTTTATTCTTCGGGAGCACCCTGAATTTTTTGCGAGCCGGATGAAACGAATGGGGCAATCGAATGCTCAACGGAAGAAAAAACCCTCCAGCGAAGTTATGCTCACCCATCGCGGGCGCAAATTGGTGCCAGTTTGGTACATCATTGGATTGGTCTCTATCATTGGGCTGTCAGCATGGAGTTTCAGTTCAGGTGCGCTTGACTATATGGCGGCATTTGCCTGGCCGTGGGCAGGGTTTTTTTGGGGAAAGATGTTTTCTTGGCGTGGGGTGATTGATCCTCCTTCCAGGTCAAAGAAAAAGAATCTGTGACTCATCAATTTTGATTCCTCCGCTTTGATCATACCTCTTGCGTTGGACTTCCTAGGTGTCTTTTCCGGGTTTTTCCAACTGCTTGATTCGGTTTTCTAATTCAAGCACGTGCTGGTATAACTCGGGCAGACGGCGTAGAAGTACTTGAGTTTTGCGCCACTGATTGTGTTCCATGGCCGGGTGCCCGGATACAATCCGATCGGGTTTGACGGACTTAGTTACAACGGCTCTTGCCGTAATCGCCACTCGTTCTCCAATGGTGACATGGTCTGTCACCCCTGCCTGGCCAGCGATCATGACATGCTGCCCGACGGTTGTGCTGCCAGCAATGCCGACTTGAGCGGTGAGAATACAATCCTCTCCGATAGTGACATTGTGGGCGATATGAACCAGGTTATCAATTTTGGTTCCTCTTTTAATGAGTGTGGCACCGAATGTGGCACGATCGATGGTCACATTTGCGCCAAGTTCCACATCGTCTTCAATTACAACATGGCCCAATTGAGGGATCTTATGGTGGCGACCTTCATGTTGAATATATCCAAACCCGTCGCTTCCAATGATGGTTCCACTATGAATGATGACCTGCGAGCCGATAAGACAGTCATCAAGGATGGTGACATGTGGATAGAGTATACAATCGTCTCCGATTGTGACGTCATTTCCAAGAGCAACAAATGGATGGATGGTGACTCTTGCACCAATGGTCGTTCGGTTGCCGATAGTCACGAATGGCCCAATCGATGCATCTGGACCAATGTATACTTGGTCTCCTTGGACAGGGTTTTGGGTGATGCCCGTTCGTTGCTGGGGTTTCATGAAAAATTTTTGAATCAAACAGGTAAAGGCATAGTGTGGATGTGGTGTCACGAGTTGAGGGTGAGGGAGAGAGGGCACATAGTGTGTGACCACGAGTGCTCCAGCACTTGATTGTTTGGCAGATTCGAGCATCCGATCATGAGCGATATACGCCAAATCTTGTGGCCCGGCTTCTTCTAAACGGGCAACGCCCGTTACTGTTGTGTCACTTGAGCCTTTTACCTCACCGTGTATGGCTTTGGCGAGTTCATGTAACGGAATGGCTTTTGAAGTGAATGTTGACATGGCATGGATCCTTTACACGTTGGTTGCATACCAGCATGCTGTTCAAGAGGGCCATCAGATTGGGACTGCTGACCCCAGCTAGAATGATTGTGCGCGTTGTGCGCTAATACCGAACTTTTAGAAAGAGATTGAGGCTCAACGCCAATAACATGAAGCATGCGAGCCAGCCTGCCAAGACAGGCATGACGGCGCCACTTCGGCCCAAGGCAATCCCTACGGAGTGCATGACCCAAAACAAAAAGCTAATGCCCATTGCTTGGCCAATGCCTTTTGCAATCCCAGTGCCACGCCTGCCAGTTTTCATGAGGCCTAGTGCAATTCCTAACACGGTCATCATAAGGCTGACGAGGGAAAATGCCACTCGGCCCCAATAATCCGTCACAAATCTATCGGTACTATGCCCATCTTTTGCTAAACGATCAATATGCTTCTGCAGTTCAGCGAGTGTCATGCGGTCTGGTTTCATGGATAACCAGGCTTGGAAGTCTTTAGGTGTCATGCTCAATGCTAACGGTTGTGTCGCATATGTAGTGAGTGTGACGTGTCCATCGGACGCAAAGTGTCTTTGCGTGACCGTATTGAGGATCCACCCATCTTGATAATGTGCCGATTGGGCTTCAATGAGACTATCGAGTTGAAAATGATCGTCCAGGTGATACAACTCAATGGTGTGGAGCGTCGAGCCATTTGGTGCCACTTCGGCGATTTTCATAATCGAATCTGTTTTGATCCGCAACCAGAGTTCAGTGGATGTCAACGATTGGGGTTGTGGTTTCTTTTTAATTTCCACGGTTTTGATGTGTTCGGCTTGAGCGTTACTCAAAGGAATCACGACGGCGGTAAAACTAAGGAGGCTAAGCGAAACCACGACGCCGATGACAATAAAGGGGGCAATGATCTGAGTGAGGCTAAATCCACAACTTCGAAGGGCTGTAATTTCTTGGTTTTTATTCAGGAGCCCCAGCGTCAATAATGTGGCCATCAGCGTTGTCATGGGAGACAGGGTAAAGGTAATTTCTGGGATCTTGAAAAAAAAGTACTTCAACATTAAAAACAGTTCGGCATCATATCGAAGGAATTTCCGAAGCTTCTCGAAAAATTCTACGAGCAGGTAGACTGCGGTGAGCCCTGCTTGGCATAACAGAAAGATCTGTAGGTATTGTCGCAAGATATAGCGGAAGATTAATCCCATCTGTCTACCGACCTGCTCGCATGAGAAGAGCGAAGGTTATAAGCAAGATGACGACATTCGGAAGCCATGCGCCTGCGAAAGGATGCAACACCAATGTGGTCACGAAAAATTCACCAAGAATATTGAGGAGATAATACAGGACGACGATGGCAAGCCCAATGGCAAAACTTCCCATCTGGCCAGACCGTTTTGAGAGGATACCAACGGGGATGCCTAAGAGACCCAGACAGAACGCCGCTATAGGAAATGCCAGATTTTTATAGTATTCGATCATTCGCCGGAGTGCATTAGTATCGGTCCATTGGCTCTGTGCCAGTTGCTCCTGAATTTCAGTATATGTGGGGCGCGGTTGTCCCGATGCATTCATGGTTTCGGAGAGACTCATTTTTAAATCATAGGTGGAAAATGCAACATGGCGATAGTGTTGCGGATCTTCAGGAGTTTGGTGGATCGTCCCCTGGAATAACCGCATTCCTAATTGCGTGTTGTTCTTGTCGTTCAACACCCGAAATCGATCAGCCACGATAATGCGAGGGAATGTGGGGTCGCGTTGATCGGCGATAAAGACCCCTTGAGGGTTCTGTTGCTTGTGATGCTTGGGAATATAAATCATTAGGCCAGGAAACGGTTCGTTAAACACACCGGAGTCAACAGCCAAGGTTAACTGATCTTTCACAAGATTGAGTGCCAGTTTTTTTAAGGAAATGTTGGTCCATGGTTGTCCCCATACCGAAAGCATGAGTGTGAGGAGACAGACAAGAAAGGAAAAGAGACAGACCGGAAGCGCGATGCGAAATAAGCTGTGGCCGGCTGCGTACATGGCTGTCAATTCTTTCTCGAATGAGAGTCGGCTAAAGGCCGAGATTGAAGCAATCAAGCAGGCAATTGGAAGTGTGAGCACTAAAAATGAGGGCATTAAATGGCCAATAATATTCAAGACGGCCATTGCTCCAATCCCTTTGGAGACGAGAATCTCCACGAGGCGCAGCATTTCTTTTGTAAAAAAGATGAAGGAGAGAACAGAAAGACTGATCAGGAAGGGTGAGAGCAGTTCGGTGAATATGTAGCGATCAAAGATGCGTCGCAAAGGAATCTGGCCAAGACAAATAACAGCTCTACTTTCCCTCAAGAGACTGACGATGATCAAAATATTTCTTTCCTTGACGGGCAAGGTATGGTTAAATACGCCAACCTTACATTAGGGGAATCATACTGATAATGTCTACAGAACCGATGGGCCATGCTGAGAATAAGAGGGAAATGCCCGATCGTGCTCGGCTCACACAGATTCGGCTGTTTGCCACAGATGTGGATGGTGTCCTCACCGATGGAGGCATGTATTATAGCAATGATGGTGGGGAGTTCAAAAAGTTTTATGCTCACGATGGAATGGGGATAAAACTGCTGCAACAAGCGGGAATCATTACCGCGCTGATCACGGCTGAACAGACACGCCTTGTGGCTCGTCGGGGAGAAAAATTAGCTATTCCTGAAATCCATCAGGGGGTGCACAATAAGCTCGCGGTGATGCAATCCCTTGCCACACAATACAAGATCTCTCTCGAGGAAATAGCGTATATGGGAGATGATCTGAATGATCTGGACGTTCTCCTAGCTGTAGGGTTTTCTGCATCTCCAGCGAATGCCGTCTCTGTGGTCAGGGAGGCTGTTCACTATGTCTGCCAATTGAGAGGAGGGGAAGGGGCTGTTCGGGAAGTCGCCGACCTTCTTCTGGCTGCACGAAATAGAGAATAAGGAAAAACCTCGTCCTATCATGAATCATTCTGTAGCTTTTCAGTCAGGGCATGGTATCAGCCGTGATTCACAATCTGGCCTGTTTCATGCGTGTCATGCTGAGCGCATGCCATAATGCAGGATCTCATTCTGTAACAGAATATTTCAAGGAGAAGAGAAAAGCGTGAGTCTTGCACATGTTTATGGAACGATCTTAGCCGGGGGCAGTGGTACACGGTTTTGGCCGTTGAGTCGTGAGCGGTTTCCCAAGCAGCTGCTCAACATCGTGGGAGAAGAAACACTGATCCAGCAAACGGTTCGTCGAGTATTATCTGCCATTCCAACAGAACGAATCTGTATTGTGACAAACCCGTTTCAAGCAGAGTCTATTACATTGCAATTGCGGGAATGGAAAGACGACCTGCGTGAGAACGTTTTCCTAGAACCTGAGGGACGAAACACGGCGCCGGCTATTGGTTTGGCAGCACAACGATTGGTTGCTCGAGATCCACAGGCTATCATGTTGATCTTGCCCGCTGATCATGTGATCCAAGGGGCAAGAAAGTTTAAACAGGCTGTCTCTCTGGGAGCTCGGCTTGCGCGCGAGGGACGGTTGGTGACCTTCGGCGTTCCGCCATCAAGACCAGAATGTGGCTATGGGTACATTCGACCTGATGTGCGAGTGTGCCTGCGAACACAAGGGGGCTTGTCAGGCCATCCGGTTGCACGATTTGTTGAAAAACCTTCTTTGGCCAAAGCCAAACACTATGTCAAGCAGGGAACCTGGTTGTGGAATAGCGGTATTTTTATGTGGCAGGCGTCGACGCTTCTTGAGGAATTGGCCCGTTTTCAGCCAGTGTTATTCAGCGCGTTGCATGCCTATGATGTACAAGCTCGAAAAGGGGCGTCTTCTGAACGGCTTCTGGCGCTGTACCGACAGTTACCCGCGGTGTCAATCGATCATGGTGTGATGGAACATTCTGCTCGCTCCGCTGTGATTCCAGTTGAGTTTTCTTGGTCAGATGTGGGGAGTTGGAGCAATCTTCGTGAAGTGGCTCCACTCGATGATCATCAAAATGTCACGATAGGTCGTGTGGTGGCGATGGATAGTGATAATAACGTCTTATTTGGTGATCAACGGTTAGTGGCGGCGATTGGGTTATCGCATATGGTTGTAGTGGATACGCCTGATGCCACATTGGTGTGCCCTCAATCTCGGTCTCAGGATGTGAAACAACTTGTGGCACAATTACAGCGTCAGAAGGCTCCAGAGCTTGTCGAACATCGAACGGTGTTCCGTCCTTGGGGGTCATATACCGTGTTGGAAGAGGGAAAGAATTATAAAATCAAAAAAGTCACTGTCCGTCCAGGAAGCCGATTGTCTTTACAAGTCCATCAGCATCGGAGTGAACATTGGGTGGTGATCGCGGGGACTGCTCGAGTGATCAGAGGTGATGATATCTTTGATCTTCAGCGCGGAGAAAGCACGATGATTCCTCAACAGACTCAGCATAGATTAGCCAATGAAGGCTCGACCATACTAGAACTCATTGAAGTTCAAAATGGATCCTATGTTGGGGAAGATGATATTACACGCATCCATGATGATTACGAAAGAATTGAGCCTTCTACTCTACCGGCAAGGAAAAAGTCCGCGCGATGAGCATTTTTCGAGAATATGACATTCGTGGTGTTGTTGGCGAGGCGCTGACGTTTGATGATGCGGAAATGATCGGTCGAGCCTATGCCACATTCATTCTTGAAAATGGCGGTCGAACGGTGGCGGTTGGGCGGGATGGCCGGTTGACGTCCCCAGCGTTATGTGAGCGGTTTCTCCAAGGGCTCCTTTCTTCGGGGGTACAGGTTCTTGATCTTGGTGAATGCGCAACCCCGCTTCTGTATTTTTCTCTCTTTCATCTTCCTGTTGATGGGGGCGTGATGATTACCGGCAGTCACAATGCGGCTGAATACAATGGATTCAAACTCTGTCGCGGGCAGGAAGCGTTGTATGGAGAAGACATCCAACAACTACGCCAAATCATCGAGGCCAAGCGTTTTGTTTCAGGAGAAGGCTCTGTGACAGAACGGCCGATCATTCCAGACTACTTGGCCTTTTTGAAAGAGCATTTTTCGGGAATTCAGGCGGCGGGTCTTCATGTTGTCATCGATTGTGGCAATGGCGCAGCCTCGTTGGTCGCAAAAGATGCGTTAGAACAAATGGGGTGTCAGGTCTCGGTGTTGTACGGAGAATTGGACGGCCGGTTTCCCCATCACCATCCGGACCCGACCGTAGTTGAGAATTTGCAAGACTTACGTGAAGAGGTGAGACGAACGCATGCTGCCGTCGGTATTGGATATGATGGCGATGCTGATCGAATTGGGGCGATTGATGAACAGGGCAATATTGTCTGGGGTGATCAACTTCTGCTGGTTTTTGCCCGTGACTTGCTGGCTTCACAGCCTGGAGCCACGGTGATCTCGGAAGTCAAAGCTTCTCAAACCCTTTATGATGACATTCAGCGACGTGGTGGACATGGAATCATGTGGAAAGCTGGTCACTCCGTCATGAAGGCGAAGATGAAAGAAACCTCGGCCTTGCTGGCAGGAGAAATGTCTGGGCATCTGTTTTTTGCCGATCGGTATTTTGGGTACGATGATGCGATCTATGCTTCTTGCCGACTCGTAGAAATTTTGGTGCGTACTCGTCAATCGCTGTCGACCTTACTGGCTGATCTACCGCCAACATCCGTGACACCTGAAATTCGTGTGGACTGCCCAGATGCACAAAAGTTCCAGCTTGTTGACGCGGTTCGTGTTCGATTGGAAACATTGAGAAAAGGCTTATCTCCAGACAATCCTGCCCTTACCATTCGTGAGGTGATCACCATCGACGGTGTCCGAATTCACTTTGATGGTGGGTGGGGGTTGCTTCGGGCATCCAATACCCAACCGGCTCTCGTTTTGCGGTTCGAAGCGTCATCCTCTACCTTGTTGGAAGTGTATCGGTCGTTTTTAGAGGAGATATTACATGCTGCTCAGCGTGAGCTGAAACGTTTGGCTTGTTAGCAGCCGTGTTCAAATCATGGCCTTGATTCGAAAAACGGAAGAGGGTTACAGCCTAACCGAGCTGTTGCCGGTAAAATTTATTCCGATAACGGGTCAAGCGAAGCAAGATTCCCTCTCTGAAAATTCCTACTCTATTTTCTTCGTTTGTATCCGACCTTCAGGAACAAACCAGAGGTTAGGCAACCATCCAGTAAAGGAAACCATTTCTTAGTCAGGTGTCAGAGAAACGGTGATGACTGGGAAGTTACTTTATTGGGTCCTTGGAATTCTGTTTCTTCTGCCATTGCTAAATCTCTTGCTTGGTATTCATCCGCCAAGGTTTCAAACGGATGACAACCCCAAGCGCTACGGTCTTGATTATGAGCCAGTGACGTTTCCAACCTCTGATGGCTTGACGTTGCATGGATGGTTTATTCCAGCAGCCTCCACATCCCTTGAACCATTGGGTCAAGAGGGGATGGCAGGGAATACCTGTGCCACAATTCTGGTAGGACATGGGTACCCCTTTGATAAAGCCAACATCCTTCGACATGTGCTCTTTTTGCATCCCCGATTTCATCTCCTCTTGTTTGATTTCCGGTATTTCGGTGAGAGTGATGGGGCCTACACGACAGCGGGCTTGTTGGAAACACAGGATGTCCAGGCTGCCACGGAGTACGTCAAAAGCCGTAGTGATGTGAACCCGAGCCGGATCGGGGCAATGGGCTTTTCAATGAGTGCGTCAGCCTTCATTCTTGCGCAGCATCCTGATGTAAAAGCCATTGTGGCCGATAGCCCCTATGCGAATCTGGAGGAGATCATTGCCCGGCAATTTTTCTTCCTTCCGAGCTTTACGAAATGGCCTTTTGTTGCACTAACAAAGTTCTATGCCAGACTTTTCCTTGGTGTAAGAGTCAATGATGCTGCACCAGCCAAAGTGGTGCGAGACCTTGCCAATCCCTTACTGCTTATTCACGGAGATGCTGACTCTCAGATTCCCCTTAAGCACTCACGCACTATTTTTGCTAATGCAGATTCCAGTAAGACAGAGTTATGGATTGTGCCCGTGTAAGCTTCCCCCAACCACGGACAGGCGCAATGTAGAGCTTTCTGGCAGAATG
>JAALKI010000061.1 GCA_011088105.1 Nitrospirota bacterium
ATTCTGCCAGAAAGCTCTACATTGCGCCTGTCCGTGGTTGGGGGAAGCTTACACCAAGACGAGTTGTTTTGGCACCACAGCTGACCCTAAAGCGGCAACCTGTTTTGGCGCCACCAGTGGATCTTCAGGGCCAGGACCTGCCCAAACACTCTGGGAAACTACGGTGACATTGCAATACAAGCCCTTTCCAGACCTTATTACACGTGCTGAATTTCGTTATGACAAATCGAATCAATTAGTTTTTCAGGATCGAGACAAAGCCGACAATAATCAAGAAACAATAGCCATTGAAGCCATTTATCTCTTCTAATAGAAGAATAAGGAGCAGAGATAGCAATGAAACATGTTCACTATGCCCGCATAAGTATATGGATTGTTTGCCTATTACTCAGCGTATTCATTGACCCCGTATGGGCTCAAGGCCCAGGAGCAATCAGTGCTGGTGATACGGCGTGGGTTTTGACCGCTTCCGCGTTAGTTCTCGCTATGACCATTCCCGGGTTAGCGATTTTTTATGGCGGGATGGTCCGCAGCAAAAATATCCTGAGTACGATGATGCATAGTTTTATTGCTGTGTGCCTCGTCAGTATCATTTGGGTGCTTTGGGGATATAGCCTCGCGTTTGGAACAGATATTGGTGGAATAATTGGCAGCTTAGACTATATCGGCCTGACGGGCGTTGGGCCTGAAGCGTTATCCGGCCTCACCATTCCCCATTCGGCCTTTATGGTGTTTCAACTCATGTTTGCAGGCATTGCCGTCGCATTGATTAGTGGAGCCATGGCCGAACGAGTGAAATTTAGCGCATTTTTGGTGTTTGCAGCCCTCTGGGCCACATTCATTTATGCCCCTCTTGCCCACTGGGTATGGGGAGGCGGATGGCTGGGTAGGTTAGGCGACCTGGACTTCGCCGGTGGAACCGTTGTTCACATTAGCTCAGGTGTGGCCGCGTTGGCTGCCGCATTGGTTCTTGGCAAAAGACATGGCTATGGCACAGACACGATAGTCCCACACAATCTCCCGTTGACGGTTGTTGGGGCCAGTCTCCTTTGGGTCGGGTGGTTTGGATTCAATGCCGGGAGTGCACTCGCAGCTGACGGGCTTGCCGCAGGAGCGTTTGTCGCCACTCATGTTGCCACTGCAGCTGGGGCACTGGCCTGGTTGGTTGTCGAATGGAGTTATCGAGGCAAACCAACTTTATTAGGCGCAGCCAGTGGTGCAGTCGCAGGATTAGTCGCCATTACACCCGCAGCAGGATATGTTGGCCCGCTTTCTGCTATTTGGATTGGGTTAGGAGGTGGAGGGTTGTGTTATATGGCCATATTATGGAAAAACTATTTAGGATATGATGATGCCTTGGATGTCCTCGGCATTCATGGCATTGGGGGATCTTGGGGGGCTATTGCCACAGGTCTGTTTGCAAGTGTTGGTGGTGGCACGGGACTCTTCTTTGGCAATCCTGGTCAGGTGCTCACTCAATGTATTGGTGTCGGTGCAACATGGATGTTTTCATTTATTGGAACCTTTCTGATATTAAAAGTCGTGGATCTCACTATTGGCTTACGCGTCTCTAAGGATGAGGAAGTCCTTGGCTTGGACCTCAGCCAACATAGTGAACGCGCATATGCGTGAGAGTCTGTCAATGTTTAAACTCAGCTTTGAGAGGAAAGGAATGGCGCATGAAACTGATTGAAGCCATTATCAAACCATTCAAACTCGATGAAGTGAAGGATGCCCTGATTGAATTGGGTGTGCAGGGAATGACGGTGACTGAAGTCAAAGGATTTGGCCGGCAAAAGGGGCACAAGGAAACCTATCGAGGGACAGAATATCAAATTGACTTTGTCCCAAAGGTTAAAATTGAATGCGCCGTTGCAGATGATCTCGAAGATAAGGTAATTGAAACTATTGCTAGGGCAAGCAAAACGGGTAGTATTGGCGATGGAAAAATTTTCGTGTCAGATCTTTCACGCATTATCCGGATTCGTACCGGCGAAACAGGTGAAGGAGCTGTGTAGCTTATAATTCATAGTCTTCTAGAAATATCTTCTCATGTCTTTTTACAAGCAATCGATGGCACGATGAGCCTTCACAGCAATGCGAAAAAGATAGGATTAGACTTTGACCAGGATAGCGAACAGGCTATTCACAATCAGTTGTGATGTTCCATGATGTTGTTATTTATCATTATGCTTGAAGGAGGTAGCGAATGACGCCCCGTGAAGTGTTAGATTTTTCCAAAAAAAATAAGGTGGAAATGGTTGACCTAAAATTTGTCGATCTCCTTGGCTGTTGGCAACATTTTTCGATTCCCACTTCTGAGCTATCGCTTGACTTGTTCAAAGAAGGCTCTGGTTTTGATGGGTCCTCCATCCGCGGATGGAAGATGATTGAAAACAGTGACATGTTGGTCATTCCTGACCCAACAACGGCTCGTATGGACCCCTTTGCCGAAGTTCCCACGCTAAGCATGATCTCGACCGTGGAAGAACCGATTACACGAGAAGGGTATGAACGTGACCCTCGTTTCGTGGCTCGAAAAGCCGAACAATATCTTAAAAGCACAAAAATTGGGGATATTTCCTATTGGGGACCAGAGGCTGAATTTTTTATTTTTGACCATGCGAGCTTTGATCAAAATAATCATTCTGGCTACTACTTTATTGATTCAGAAGAAGGCATTTGGAATTCTGGGAAGGAAGGACATAATTTAGCGTCACGTCCACGCCATAAAGAAGGGTACTTTCCCGTTGCCCCAACTGATTCGCAACAAGACATTCGTACCGAGATGGTGCGAGAAATGGAAAAGGTCGGCATTCATGTCGAGAAACACCATCATGAAGTGGCGACAGGGGGACAAGCAGAGATTGATCTTCGGTTTGATTCTCTCGTCACCATGGCCGACAAGATGATGATGTATAAATACATCGTGAAAAATGTTGCGCGTCGGCATAATAAATGTGCCACATTTATGCCGAAACCATTATTTGGAGACAATGGAACGGGGATGCACACCCATCAAAGTATTTGGAAAGATGGCAAACCCACATTTGCCGGAAAAGATTATGCTGGGGTGTCTCAAACCTGTCTCTATTACATTGGGGGCATTCTGAAACATGGTCCCGCCCTGGCAGCCTTTACCAATCCCACAACGAACTCCTACAAACGGCTGACCCCAGGGTTCGAAGCCCCCGTGCTCTTAGCTTATTCGAGCCGTAACCGTTCAGCAGGTATTCGGATTCCCATGTACTCACCAAGTCCAAAAGCCAAACGCATTGAAGTTCGGTTTCCTGACCCATCCTGTAATATGTATTTGGCTTTTAGCGCCATGTTAATGGCGGGCTTAGATGGAATCCAAAATAAGATTGATCCTGGCGAGGCGATGGATAAAAACCTCTATGATTTGGAACCTGAAGAAGCGGCCAATATTCCAACGTTGCCTCATAGTTTAGAAGATGCTCTGAACAACTTAGAGGCCGATTATCAGTTTTTACTCAAGGGCGGCGTATTCACCGAAGACTTGGTCGAAGCATGGATTTCCTATAAACGTTCCAATGAGGTTGATCAGGTACGAGTCCGTCCACATCCACATGAATTCTCAATGTATTTTGATATATAATTGCATCATGTTCATTCATAAAAAACGCCTGTGGTTATGCATTCAACCCAGGCGTTTTTTTACTCGCGTTTTTGGTTAAACCCTCACCTTGCCATCAGCATTACCAATTCCTAAACACGCAAGAAAGACCACGGACACAGCATAACGATTTTTCAATAATAAGGCATGGTATAGACAAGAATGTCATTCTGTAATGACTACTTGTTTGCTTCACGACTCCATACGTCAACAAAAACCCCCTGCAAACACTCAACGCCCTAAACATACGAACCAGACAGCTTGTAGTTTGCAGTCATATGGCCATTGGGGTAGCCTAATGGTGATATGTCTCACACGATCAATCAAGAATCTTTAGAACACCAAGCCCAACGTGTGCTGGAATGGCCTGCGCTTTTGGACGTATTGGCCAACCATGCCCAATCAAGCCTGGGAGCTGAACGATGCCGCACACTTCATTTGGAAGATACGCTTGAAGCAGCACAAGAACGATTGCAAGAAACAGCTGAAATGGTCGCCATTCTCCAAAGTGATCAGCCATTGCCTATCTGTCAATTTCAAGACATACGAACAGTATTAAATCGATCAACAAAAGGGGGAGTGCTGGAAGGAATTGACTTCTATGCAGTGTCCAAGATGCTTGGCATTGCTCATGAGGTGAGCCGCTGTCTCTCTCATCATCACACGAAGACCCCACTCTTGTCACAGAAGCACGATACGATGAACGTACCTCGTGAATTAAAAGATTCAATTGATCAATGTGTGGATACGGAAGGCAATGTTCTAGAAACCGCGACGCCAATTTTGCGAGACCTTATAGAGGAAACACATGGATTAAAGCACCGTATCCGCCGCCGATTAGAAACCATTATCAAGGCGCAAGATCTAACCGATGTCTTACAGGAACGATATTTTATTCAACGAGGAAGCCGTTATGTCTTACCGATTAGGACCGATATGCAATCAAAGTTGCCAGGCATCGTCCATGATGTATCGGCCAGTGGCGCGACAGTATTTATAGAACCACGTGAACTGATTGAATTGAATAATCATATCAAGCGGACAGAATTAGAAATCGCACGTGAAATCAAGCGTATTTTGACTGAATTGTCAGCGTTGGTGGCCAGTTGTCATTTAGAAATACTGTCTCTTCTTGACATCTTGGCGGAATTGGATTGTCTGGGAGCTAAAGCCCGATTGAGTCAGATGATGAATGGGCATTGTCTGGATCTGAATAATGAAGGACGAATCATGCTTCGAGGGGCCTGCCACCCACTATTAGTTACCGTCAAAGATCATGTCATTCCACATGTAAGCTTCCCCGTCAAGCGGACAGGTTCAACATAGAGTTTTCCGGCCTTT
>JAALKI010000029.1 GCA_011088105.1 Nitrospirota bacterium
ATTCTGCCAGAAAGCTCTACATTGCGCCTGTCCGTGGTTGGGGGAAGCTTACACCGTCATGTGGTCGAAAGTATAGTTGCCTGCGACGACAGCCCAAGGTTGAGCCCCAGGAGTTTCAACCGCTTGTCTGACAAGCAGCTGATAGAGTTTTGTTGATCTAAGATCGTCAGACTTCCCCAAATCGGCTGCCAAATCGGTTTTGGTTAGATCCAAGAGATACAGTTTGAGTTGCGGACTGGTTTCCAGTCGTTGGGTCAAGAAGAACAACCCACGCCAGGCAGCTTCGAGCGCTTGAAAATCAGGATGGTGCAAAACAGCTTTCAGATGTTTGGCAATAGCAGCATCAACTTGCGCAAGAAGCTGTATTTGTTGAGGATCAGAGTTGGGAACGACATACGGTGCGACAATCTCCTCTATATATTTTCCCCAGCTTTCTTCATTGCTTAAATTGAGTGTCTGTGACGTGCGTTCCGAGGTTTCCTCCAGAATTTTGTTTAATAATTCCTCGGGAGCGAGTGATGCTGATTCGTCAGAAGATAAGGATTGGTTAAGCGCTTTCGCAATGCCATGAGCGCGCTGAAGAAGCTGTTCTGCTGAATAAGATGATCTGGATGAAAATCATCTAATTCTCCAAACTGAAGAGAAAGGACCTGACTGGTTTTGGTGAATAGAGGAAGCTGGATTCCAACCGTGAGTTGAGTGATCACCTGGTCAACGTTATCGCGATCTACCAAAATAGGGTGATAATCGGATGACGGGAGCATGTCCTCAAGCAGATCGCTCTTGGCTCGTCCACTGAAGTCTCCCAGAACGAGGATTCGAAAGGGTATGTCTGGCGTAGCACGATATGATGGCTCAGCCATATCGGCTGTCAGAGAAACGTCTATTTGTCCGATGGAAATAGGTTGAGCCATAAAAGGAGATTCCTGCCTAATGAGAACATCTTATCAAAGACTGATGGTTCTGTCTGTATTTTTCGGAATGTGTCATTCTATCTTCTTTACAATTATTAGCATGGATATTGCCCCTATTTCATTCTTGTTGGCACGAAAATCTGTGAAGAATATTTTCACTTCAGCTATATCGCCTGTACTCTATTTCGATAGTAAAAAAAGGTGTATCATGCTTGAATACAATAGATTGCTAATATTGACAGCCATGTAATTCTGTTTTTTAATCTCATGACACGCTGCCAACGTGATGTTTTTCATTGTCCCTTATTTTTAACTAAGTGATCCACCCCTAATATTGTTGAACTTTTCATGAAACCTGTTCGATCTCGAGTGCAGTTTGTCTGTCAGTCTTGTGGGCATCAGACGCCACGATGGGCGGGACGGTGTCCAGATTGTGGACAATGGAATTCTTTAAGAGAAGAAGTCTCCCAACGTGAGGAACGAGGGCGCCCTAAGGCCGTGTCTGGTGGACCTGCCGCGGCTACACCGATTGATCAAATTGAGGGTACCGATGAAATGCGTCTGGAAACTGGGTTAGGGGAGTTGGACCGGGTCCTTGGCGGTGGAGTTGTGCCAGGGTCAGTAATTCTGGTTGGCGGTGATCCCGGTATTGGCAAAACGACCCTCTTGCTGCAAGCCCTTGAGCAGCTCGGTCATGGAGCTGAAGCCCTGTTGTATGTGTCGGGTGAAGAATCGCCAAGACAAATCAAAATGCGGGGAGACCGCCTTGGTGTTCATCATTCGCAATTGTATGTGCTTGCAGAAACATCATTTGAAGAAATTCTGAAAGCCGCGCAACAGCTCAAGCCAGCAGCCTTAGTGGTTGATTCTATTCAAACGGTCTATACAGACCAGGTTTCCTCTGCTCCTGGTAGTGTGAGCCAAGTTCAGGAAGTGGCATGCCAGTTGATGTGGTATGCCAAACGGAGTGCCGTGCCGGTGTTCATTATCGGCCATGTCACCAAGGAAGGTGTGATTGCCGGCCCGCGGCTGTTAGAACATATTGTGGATACCGTGTTGTATTTTGAAGGAGACAAAAGTCATGCGTTCCGCATCTTACGGGCCGTGAAAAATCGGTTTGGCGCAACGAATGAAATTGGTGTCTTCGAAATGAAGGATTCCGGGTTGGAAGAAGTGGCCAATCCATCAGAATTGTTTTTAGCGGGCCGCCCGGAACGGAGTACGGGTTCGGTGGTGGTTTCCAGCTTGGAAGGATCCCGTCCGATTTTGGTAGAGCTCCAGGCCTTGGTTACGGCAACGGGCTATGCGATGCCCAAACGGATGGCCAATGGTGTGGAACTGAACCGTATGTCATTATTGTTGGCGGTCATGGAAAAAAGGTCAGGATTCCATTTGTCAGGGCAAGATGTCTACGTCAATGTGGTCGGAGGATTACGAGTCGATGAGCCTTCCATTGATTTAGGGATTGTTGCAGCTGTGGCATCAAGCTTGCGTGAACAGCCTATTGATTCTCGGACTTTGGTGATGGGCGAAGTAGGGTTAGGTGGTGAAGTCAGGCCAGTCAATCAAGTAGAAATCCGTCTCAAAGAAGCCATGAAACTGGGATTCCGTCGGTGCGTGCTTCCTGAACGCAATATTGAAAAATGTCCGCCTATCGAGGGAATGGAGATGATTGGAGTTCAGGAAATTACGCAGATGTTTGATCAAGTGCTAGCCTATGTGTGAGGTCTTCCGCCTTCCGGACATGTGTTCCTTCCGTGCACGAATTCCTAAACAACTTGTTGTTGGCCTTCTCTGTGGGTTGTGTCTGTCTGTATCTGCTTGTGCCATTCATCCCCCTCAACCGACGCTGCCAATACGAGAAGCCACAGCCGATCAGTTACTGGCGCAATTACATCAAAAAGAGTCAGCGATCCATACACTTAAAGGGCTCTTTCGAGCTGACCTGCGTGGTGATGGTTGGCCCTTGTCCTATCGATTGAATGGTGTATTTTGGTATCAGAAGCCTGAGATGATTCGGCTCAAGGGATTTACGCGATTTGGCGGATTAGTCTTTGATTTTTTCCTCAAGCATAATCGATATACATTGTCTGTCCCAGGTGAACGACAATATATCACGGGTACGCTTCGAGATTTAGAAGACAACGAGGGATTTGCCATGCCTATTCGATTAAGCCTCATGGCCCTAGAGACGTTGTTGGGCCGGGTGGTGGACAAGGGTGACCACGATGTAAAATTTTTTGAGGAAGAAGATCAATATCGGTTTGACGTGAGCAACTCCTCTCTCAATACTCTGGGTTCCCAGGTGCCTTCCATTCGTCGAATTTGGGTGGACCGTCGAAATTTTTTCGTTAACCGATTGGAATGTTTTACAATGATGGGAGAACCGACTGTGGCCATTCGAGCTGAAGATTTTCGTCCGGTACTCAATGGTTCTTTGCTTGAAGCTGAAACATTTATGCTACCATTTCATCTCTATGCCGTAAACAAACAAGATAATGGAGAGGTCTCGTTGAGCTTCCAAGAAATCATTGCCAATCGACCCATTGAGCAGTCCCAGTGGCAATGAGTCTCATTGTTTATGTTGATTCTTGCTATAGAAACTGCAACGAGTCGGCAAAGTGTCGCAGTCGTAAAAGACGCGCATGTGCTGGCCCAGTTTCATTGTGAGGCTGGTCGTTCTCATACGGCCACATTGGTTCCAGCCATTCGTGACCTCTTGGCTTCACAGTCACTTCATGTGGGGGACTGTGATGCGTTTGCCGTGTCGATTGGCCCAGGATCATTTACTGGGCTTCGGGTGGGTTTGGCGACGGTCTCCGCTTTTCGGTTGGTGACTGATATTCCTGTGGTGCCTGTTCCAACGCTTGAAGCCATGGCCTGGAATCTTCACAATGCCGCCCTCCCTATTTGCCCAGTCTTACGGGCAAGGACAGGAGAAGTCTATTGGGCTGTTTTCCAATGGATAAACAATCAGCTTGCACAAGTCGTTGAGGATCAAGTTGGAACTGTTGCGTCGATGGCTGCGTCGATTCAAGAACCGACTATGGTGTTTGGGGATGGGGTTGTTGCGAATCAACATGAATTGACGGAGCGTTTAGGGGTTTTGCACTGTAATGTTCCTGGTGAGGCGATGGTTACGTCTGCTGTGAGTCTGGCATCTGCAGCCGGTCCTCGGTTTCGGGATGGTAAAATAGGCGAACCTGGGATGGCCCCACGCTATATTCAGCTACCGGCTGCGGTGAGAAATGCCAAGAAATAAAGACACGCGAATGGTTAAAATTACCGCAGCCACGGAAGCTGACCTGGATGTCCTTGCCAATATTGAAGCGGCATCGTTTTCGGTTCCTTGGACGCGCCGTATGCTTGAAGTGGAGCTGATGGCAAACCCGTATAGTTACGTGTTGACCGCGCGCATGTCTTCCGCTCAGATGGAGCAAGATCATGTCTCTGGCTATATCTGTTTTTGGATTGTGTTTGATGAACTGCGTGTCATGAATTTGGCTGTTGAGCCGAGTGCTCGTCGACAAGGCATTGGTCTGCAGCTAGTCACTTGTGCGCTTCATGATGCAATTGGTCAAGGCGCGACTCGAGCGCTGCTTGAGGTTCGATCGTCCAATACCATTGCTCTGGCGTTATATGGCAAACTTGGATTTCAGGAATATGGGGTTCGAAAAGCGTACTATACGAATCCAGATGAGGATGCTATCCTTATGTGCTTAGATCCTGTGAAATTGCTTGGGGACGAGATGCGTGACCTGAGTGAGGCCTGTTATTGAACAATTTTGAGGAAAGGAGCCTTGTTATGTTGAATGATGAGGAAGTGAAAGGGCAACTCCGATCGTCGAATGAACAATTTCGTGAATTAGAAGCCTCGCATCATCAGTTGGAGGACGAGCTGAACGAATTATTGAAACATCCGATTCTCACACCTCAAGAAGAATTACTCAAGAAGCAACTTCAAAAAGAGAAGCTTGGGAAGAAGGATATGATGGCAGAACTCATTCGACAATTTCGAGAATCACCCAGTCAATCTACAGTCTGAACGAGAGATGTTGGGCGTTGCTGGGAAGGTTCGTAGAGTGCGTACTTAAGGAGTAGACAGTATGGCCATGCTGGCCTCAATGACTCATCCACTGAGTCGGCATATTACAGAATTAAAACGGCGTTTGCTGATTATTGGGGCTACCATCATGGCGGCCTTTGCGTTGGCGTTTACCTATTCCTCTTCTCTGATTGAGTGGTTTAAACGCCCCTTTGCAGATGACCTCATCTTTTATGGACCGGCTGAGGCATTGTTTGCTTCGATTAAAATTTCATTTTTGGCCGGGATCATCCTGAGCTTTCCCGTTATTCTAAACCAATGCTGGAAGCTCATTCGTCCGGCGTTACTTCAACAGGAACAACGCTGGGCGATGCCATTGTTTCTATTAGCATCTGGTTTTTTTGTCCTTGGGTTAGGGTTTTGTAACCTCATCATTCTTCCTCTAGTAATTGACTTTTTTGTGACATTTGGGATGGAACGAGCCCTCACCCCGGAATTGGCCGTCGGCACCTATGTTGATTTTAATGTGCGATTTCTTTTGGCCTTTGGTTTTGCGTTTGAATTGCCCCTTGCTCTCACGCTCCTTGCCAGAATTGGAGTCGTGACGACGGCATGGCTTGTCCGGTATCGCAAACATGCGGCTCTCGTGGCCTTGATTCTTTCGGCATTGATTACCCCCGATGCGACGCTCTTCACCCTTTTGCTCATGGCTGTGCCTCTCATGGTCTTGTATGAAATTGGGATTGTTGGCACAAAACTGTTTGGACGGAATGAGAAAGAATGAACACCGTCCGAAGGTGAGGGTGACGTAAACTTTTCTGAATCTGTTGAGAAAATGGAATAGGTCGATGCATACACAGGCAAGAACATCTGGCCGATGGAGTGTATGGTTGTTAATCCTCTCTCTCCTTCCCTCTGTTGGCGCGACAACCAGCAATGAGCATGTTGTCAACAACGTATTGCCTGTGCAAGGCCACGATTTACCTCATGGAAATCGTCAGGCGGGCTTAGCCCCAAGTATCCAGGCCATCGTGACGACGAAAATGGGGGTGGTGTATGCCGGGTCATTTGGGATGGGCATGTTCCGGAGTCAGGATAATGGGGGCTCATGGGAACTATTTAACTCTGGGTTAACCGATACATTCATTTTATGCTTAGGCGTGGATCACCATGACACGATCTATGTTGGGACGGTGCGTGGCGGTATCTTTCGGACGAATGTTGATCAAACGGGTTGGGAACGAGTCAGCCAAGGGTTAAAACGGGTGGAAGTGAAGTCATTACTCATGCACAATCATGAGCTTTTTGCTGGTACTGGGCGAGGAGTGTATCGATGGATAGAACATGAACGACAATGGGTGGTTGTGGGGAAAGGGTTGGATCAATTGTTGGTGTCCAGCTTGGTAATGATGGACAATGGCCTGCTGCTCGCTGGGACGTTAGGGAGAGGATTGTATATGTATGATACGAAAGGGTCTTCTTCGCATGAGTGGAAGGCCTACCGTCAGACTCTTGTCGATCCGAAAGAAGGGCTGACCCACAGATTCATTCGTATTGTGGCTATGGGAGAGGATCAAGGCATTTACGTGGGAACGCAAGATGGAGGAATTTTTCACAGCCAGGTTGCTGGGGCACCCTGGACATCCATTGGTCGATCTCTTCCTAATGATTCTATCCGCAGCATCGTGCCGACAGCTTTTGGGGTGTTTGTGGCCACGGGGCGGGGTATCTACAAAAAAACCGAGCAGCGGCGAAAACAATGGGCGCCAATGAATGAAGGCATAACAGAATTATCTCTTCAGGTCTTGATGATTTCTCAGAAAGGGATCATGTATGCCGGAACAAGTTCCGGCGCCTTTCGAAGCGATAATGGTGGACAGCAATGGATCAATATTAGTGAGGGCTTTGGTCTGCAACCTATTATCCCAGGCCCCTATCATCGGTAATCAGTTGCAACCACGCATTCCGTGTTTGGCCTGCCTTGCGAGCTACTCGCCATATCATCACAAGAGCAATCTAATGTCATATTTAACCAGAGGAGTGTAAGCAATGAGTGAAGACGCATCCACAGACAACATGCGTGCGGTGATTTCGGTGTCGAGTGATCAAGAAGCATGGGGTGAGATTATACTCCAGTTTTATTCGGATGTTGCACCAAATCATGTCAAGAATTTTTGTACACTGGCGCAAGAAGCGTTTTATAATGGGACAACCTTTCATCGGGTGATCCCTGGGTTTATGATTCAAGGCGGTGATCCCAATAGCAAAAACCCAGACCGAGCCACGCATGGAATGGGTGGCCCAGGGCATCGCGTTCAGGCGGAGTTTAATAACAAACCGCATAAACGCGGGGTACTCTCAATGGCCCGCTCACAAGACCCAAACAGCGCTGGCTCACAATTTTTTATTTGTGTGGCTGACTCCTCATTTTTAGACGGTCAATACACGGCGTTTGGTGAAGTGGTGAGTGGAATGGAGGTTGTCGATAAAGTCGTCAGTGCGAAGCGAGATGGTAATGATAATCCCTTGGGTCGCATTGAGATGACCGTTGTCGTGACTGGAGCGAGTGCGACATGAAAAGAGCAAATGTTTCTTAATCGAGCTCTCTCTTGTACGCCTGTGTTCGCCAATGAGGCAGAGTCATATGATTCTCAATAGGCATGTTGAGCTGCCACGTGGTTGAATCTTTCCCTGTGAGAGTTGCCAAAATGTACAATCCTCAAAGTCCAATGGGCCTTGAGGATTTTTTATATGTGTCAGCTTGGCAGGAAACTATTTTTTGTGAACGAAACCATACTGGTGCTTGATTGTGAGAGAGGCAGCAATCATGTCAGACGATAGCCCAAAGGCTCGGGCACTTGCTGTTCTGGGAACAGGATCTGATGTGGGGAAAAGTCTTGTTGCGGCAGGATTTTGCCGGATCTTGCATCGTGTAGGCATGCGAGTGGCCCCATTTAAAGCTCAGAATATGTCGTTGAATTCATTCGTGACGCCAGATGGAGGAGAGATGGGCCGGGCGCAGGTGTTACAAGCTCAGGCTTGTGGGTTAGAGCCTCATGTGGATATGAACCCAATTTTGCTAAAACCAGAAGCAGACCATAAGTCTCAAGTGATCGTCCTTGGAAAGGTCTGGAACAGCCAGGACGCGGTTGAATATTTTAACAAGAAATTAGAAGTTTTTGAAGTTGTGAAGGAAAGCTATACACGGTTAGCTCAGGAACATGAAGTTGTGGTGATTGAGGGGGCGGGGAGTGCGGCAGAAATAAACTTACGAGATCGTGACATTGTCAATTGGCCAGTGGTAGAGATGGCAGATGCGTCAGTTGTGTTAGTCGCGGATATTGATCGAGGCGGGGTATTTGCCCAAGTTATTGGCACAATGGATTTATTGAGGCCAGAAGAACGTCGACGGGTGCGTGGTGTGATCATTAATAAGTTTCGAGGGGATGCGACATTGTTTGAAGATGGTGTGCAAATGATTGAAGCACGAACTGGCGTGCCAGTCTTGGGAGTGTTGCCGTATCTTAAAAAGCTTGAACTCGATCAAGAGGACAGTGTGGAAGTCGATCAGTTTCGAATGACGCCCTTTCTTCCAACGATGGTCAATATCGCAGTGCTCTTGTTGCCGCATATGAGTAACTTTACAGATTTCAATCAACTTTCGGCGGAGGCTGATGTTGTGCTTCGGTACGTAAGAAATCCTGATGATCTCAATGGCGCTGATGTGGTGATCATTCCAGGAAGTAAAACCACGATTGCCGATCTGATGTACTTGCAGAAAGAAGGTTTTGTGCAAGCATTGATTAGGCAGCTAGATCATGAAGTTGAAATTGTAGGTATTTGTGGTGGGTTCCAAATGTTGGGTCGTCAGATTGTGGATCCACAAGGTACTGAAGGGGGTGGATTAGTTAATGGCTTCGGTCTGCTAGATGTCACGACAGAACTCATTGCTGATAAAAAAACGACGCAGGTTGCAGCGCGTCCACTACATATCCATATGACAGTAGCCTGTGTCGTTGAAGGATACGAAATTCATATGGGTGTGACATCTGTCGAATCTCTTCAGCCTGTATTTCGGATTGTCCCTCAAAATGGAGGTGAAGCCTGTGCTTCTTTTGATGGAGCAGTGTGCGAAAATGGATTGGTGTGGGGAACGTATATTCATGGAGTGTTTGATCAACCGGTATTTCGGCGTCTCTGGTTGAATCGAATACGTCAACGAAAAAAACTAGCTTCACTGAATGTTTCGGTTTCAATAGCCGTGTCTCAACGATTGTCAAATGCACTTGATCGATGGGCCAATCATATGGAGAAACACATGAATATTGAATCTCTTTTCTCTATTCTTGGATTCAAGAATTTGTGAGATTGTGATAAGCCAATGAACTACGCACTCACGTGGGACATGAGAAAGGAACCAACAGGACCTGCCAAGACAGGGCCAAGGATGACACTGATTTGTGGTAATTGTTCTCCCAAGGTAATGGAGAAATGGTTATCGTGCAACCATCGTTGGGGATCCTGAATTGTTCCTGTCCGTTGTGCTTCTTCAGCGAAGGTTCGAGCTTGTGCACTCAGATAACTCGCAGCTGGGCCATATGTAGTGATGAGCATTAATGTAAATGTGGCTCCCCAGAACATCGTAATTGAGAGAACGGCTTCAGAGAGCGCTGCCTGTTCTGGAGTCCAGCCGGCCATCGAAGCCATGCACCCATGTGAAGTATTCCGCTGACCAACAACGCTGACCCTGCGTTAAGCGCACTTTTGAGATGACGCATTTGGGTGGTGAGATGTGTGAAATCATTTCTGTTCTGTTTTGGTGAAGGGGCCAATGTGCTCGATGCGGCGAGCAAGACAATGCTGGGGACAATGACGGCTAGTGTATTGGTGAGTGCAAGTAACACATCCACGTGAGTTAAGAATGCTTTTTTGTAAACTCCCGTTGCTTGAAGAATGGAAAGGCTGGAATGATAGATTAGCTCGAACATGGCATTGCGCGTAGCGGCGCTGTAGATCAAACCGACAATACCTAAAACGATTAAGAGACTGCCAATGGCTATAATGGTGATCAAGCGTTGATCTGTATGGGAGCGGTAAATGATGATGCCACATGACGAGGCGGCATAAAGACAGATGACAAAATTTAAGAGTACTGTCGTGAACCAAATATATCGTACCTTCATTTCGATAACGTCGAAAGACAATGTACTAACGTCTTGTGAAGCGATATGAGCACTGATGGCAGCCGTCCATTCGACGCCGTTTGTGTTTAGACTCAGCTCGAAAAGAGTCGTGGCTAGGATATAGACGAAGATGGGCGGAATTAGAAGTGACAAATAACCGTGTTTTGTGAGAAACCTCGATGAGGATGAGAGACTCATAAGGTGGTATAGGGTGAAGGAAATTGTGTTTTAGGTCAATATGTATTATTTATCATTCTACTTTCATGGTTGTTAAAAGTATGGCATGACATGATCAAAAGACTCTTCTAAACTGGCTTTCATCTTAAGAGCATGTTTTATTGTGAGTTGACAACCCTTTAACTCGTAACCTACAGTCAGTGCCAACATATACATGCGGAACGGATGGAGGGAAGCGGGTGGAATTCCCGCGTGGTCCCGCCGCTGTGACTGGGGACGATCTCCGCAATGCCACTGTCTGACAATGTAGATGGGAAGGCGCGGGGAATAGGTTATCACCCAGAAGCCAGAATACCTCTCCGTTCTATGGCCGTATTTCCCTCGAGGGCTGGGGAAGTGGTAGAGGATGAAGAATCGGGTGCAATCCTCAAGGTTAATCAAGCCTTGGGGATTTTTTATTTTGGGGAAATGTGTTTCATTTTGGACATATCTCTACGGGATAGGGAGCGGATGGCTTCTGTGCGCGTTTTTGTTTGCTCCAGCGCTTGCTTTTGAGGAAGATCTTGTGAAGCGTCGCCAACAAGGCATTTTAACGGGCATGCCATTCATGGCCAACATTGCGCCACGGACGTTTGTCGATGATCTTGCTCGAAAGCTCTATCTGGCGAAACCACCCCAACGGATCGTCTCTCTGGCTCCTAGCATTACGGAAATTCTGTTTGCCATTGGAGCAGGCGAAGAAATTGTTGGCGTCACGGATTTTTGTAATTATCCGCCGGCTGCCTTGACCAAGCCAAAAGTCGCCTATTCTCAGCCAAACCTCGAAGCGCTAGTGGCGCTTGAGCCGCAACTTGTTCTTGCTCCCCCCTTGTTCCTTCGCGCGGATTTGCTTGCCAAGCTGGAACAGCTCAAAATTCCGACTTTTGTGCTTGAATCAAAAACAGTCGAAGGCATTTTCGGCCATATGCAATTGTTAGGAAGAATGGTTGGTCGAGCCCGAGAGGCCAATGCGTCTACGACGGCTCTGCGCAAGCAAGTAGCAAACCTGACCAAGCAAGTCGAAGCGCGACCTCGTCCGACCTTACTTTACGTGCTCAATTCAGAACCGTTGATTACGGTGGGCCCCGGAAGTTTTATCCATCATGTGATTGAACTGGCGGGCGGGCGGAATGCCGCTGAACGAGCGAGCGCGCCCTATCCAAGGCTCACAATGGAAGAGGTCTTGACGCAAAACCCCGATATCTTGCTCTTTCCGGTGGGGGAATATGAAGGGATCCCGCAGGCCGAACAAGATCGATGGAAACGATGGGATTCATTGCGTGCCGTGCAAGAGGGCAAGTTGTTTCAGGTCCAAAGTGATTTGTTAAATCGTCCTGGGCCTCGCGTCATTGAAGGATTACGACATTTGATTACATTGCTGCATCCGGATGTTTCTCTCGATGAGACCCTAGATGAATCAAAGCCATAACAACGTTCCACGATGGACCATGTTATGACCTCCAACGATGCTCTTTGGGAACATTGTTTGTGAAACCAACACTTGATGCCCCATCGCTCTCCCGTGTGCCATCATCGCCTGGATTGGAGCGTTCGGTCTCAACGGATGTGATGGCCAATAGGGCAGCTGGTTCAGAGCGAATGCTTACACGGAGTCGCTGGTGGGTTTGGGTGAGCTCAGCCTGTATCGTGGTCGTCGTGGTCTTTGTGGGGTGTTTAGGACTTGGCATACAAGCCATTCCCTATTCGAGGATCATTGCAGTGGTGATTGATTCAGTCATGGGATTATCCATGAAAGAGAGCAGTGGTGATCCCAGCTCGGTCATTCTTTTGCAGGTCCGGATGCCCCGAGTGTTGTTGGCCTTTTTTGTAGGTGGGAGTTTAGCCATGGTCGGCGTAGCACTGCAGGCCCTGTTGCGCAATCCCTTAGCCGATCCATTCGTTATTGGTATTTCTAGTGGGGCTGCTCTTGGGGCTGCCATTGCCTTACTCTTTGGCATTGGGATATCAGTGGGGAGCATCTCAGCACTGCCTATCTGTGCGTTTACGGGAGCGTTGTTGTCGCTAATGATCATGTACCGTATTTCTTCGGTGCAATATGGTTTTTCGGTCTATACCCTCTTGCTCGCGGGGGTTGTATTGAATGCTATTTTCTCGGCTTTCATCATGTTTCTCACAAGCATTGCTGACCCGAATCGTGCGTTTGGGATGTATGCCTGGCTCATGGGCACATTGACCGGGCCAGATTGGACAACATTGGGAATATTGGTATTGTATCTAGGAGCTGGTCTAATCATATTGGGAATGCATGCGCAATTGCTAAATTTGCTAACGCTTGGAGAGGAAACAGCTCGTTCGTTGGGTGTTGAGGTGGAGCGAGTGAAAAAATCGGTGTTTCTTGCTGCGGCACTCCTCACCGGAGCGGTAGTCAGTTTCAGCGGTATTATCGGCTTTGTTGGACTCATTATTCCGCATGCCGTGCGATTAGTTGTTTCAGCCGATCATCGTCTCTTGCTACCCCTAGCTGGATTGGTGGGTGGGATGTTTTTGATGATGGCAGATACGGTGGCCCGGACGGCGTTGAGTCCTAGTGAATTTCCAGTTGGTGTGATAACCGCGTTGGTTGGAGGCCCCATTTTTTTATGGTTGTTGACAAATCGTCAAATGCGATTGGGGATGAAATAGCACGATCATGAATAACTCATGCATGGCTCATGTTGCCTATTCATTGGATCGAGTGACCTTTGCTTATGCAAGGGGGAGACGGTCTGCATCGCAGGCTGTCATACAAGAACTCTCCTGCCTGGTTTCTTCTGGACGTGTATTAGGAATTCTCGGTCCAAATGGGTCGGGGAAAAGCACCTTACTAAAGTTGTTAGCTCGAGTCATGCAGCCACAAACAGGGACGATTGAATTATTGGGTGAATCATTATCCGGCCTTTCTCAGGCGTATGTAGCCAAACAGGTGGCGTTGGTTCCGCAAGAAACCCTTCAAGTCTTTCCGTTTACGATTGCGGAGATGGTGATGATGGGCCGCTCACCGCATCATCAAGGGTGGGGTGGATGGCATTGGGAAGATGCAGAAGATTGCACGGTTGCACACAATGCCATGGATGAACTTGATGTGAGGCATCTCAGCCATCGTTTGGTGAATGAAGTGTCTGGTGGCGAACGGCAGCGTGCTGTCATTGCTCGGGCCTTGGTGCAAGAGCCACAGATCCTGTTGTTGGATGAACCAACGGCCTTTTTAGATCTCCATCATCAACTGGATATTGCTCGGATCATTCAGCGGTTGAATCACGAACGAGGATTGACGGTAATTCTGGTTTCGCATGATCTCAATTTAGCAAGCCAATATTGTGATCAGTTGATGCTTTTAGATCACGGGCATATTGTGAAGACTGGAACGCCCGAGGAGGTTATTAGGCCTGATGTGTTAGCGCAGGTTTATGGATGTACGGTCTTAGTCGATCGTCATCCTCAATCGGGAATGCCACGAGTGTCATTGCCCGTGTAAGGAATTTGTATCTTGTGAAAGATGTTTTACACGATACGAATAAATGTTTACTTTTTATTACAAAGAAGGAGGGGGAACCTCAGGAATACCGACAACAGTCATGGGGAAGCTGGTGTAACTCCAGCACGGTGCCGCCACTGTAAGCGGGAAGCAACTCTGCAGAAATGCCACTGTGGGCAAAAGCCTATGGGAAGGCGCAGGGAAGCCATGATCCGCAAGTCAGGACATCCAACTGCTCGTCATTTCCATCACACCCTTCGTGCCAAAGGGAGGTCGGACTTATGTTGTGTGTGTTTTGCAGATATCGCCATTCTATTCTTTTTTCCTTGCTATTTGCTCTTTCGCAGAGCGTTCCTCTCATAGCCTACGCAGTCGATGACCCACCTTCTGCCAACGTCCAACGACTTGACCCTGTTATTGTTAGTGCTACAAAAACGCCGGTTCCGGCTAGTCAAGTTACAAGTGCTGTTGAAGTTATTACCGAAAAAGATTTTGAAAGACGTGGGGATCGAACCATCGTCGATGCTTTGCGTTTGAGTCAGGGAATGTCCTCCTTGTCCAATGGTCCGTCAGGTTCAACCAATACAGTTCGGCTCAGAGGGGGGTCAGCCGCACAAACCTTGGTCCTCATCGATGGAGCTATCATGAATAGTGCTACGTTGGGCCAATTTAATTTTGGGACACTTACGACGGATAATATCGAATCGGTGACGGTTCTCCGTGGTGCTCAGAGCATGTTGTGGGGTTCGGATGCGATTGGAGGGATTGTGGATATTCGAACCAAGCGTGGCAAAGGAACTCCAAAGGCTCGAATCTTCGCGGAATATGGATCCTTTGCTTCGATTCGAGAAGGCGGCAGCGTAGCCGGTGAAGTAGGGCCAGTGGATTTTTCAGCCTCCTTGTCCCGTTGGGATGCGGCAAATTTTTCTGCTATCAATCATAAGCGGGGGGCTAGTGAACGAGACGCACTTAGGAATTGGCAGGCGTCTTCACTGCTGGGAATGGCGGGACCAATGAATGGGCGATTGGAACTTGTATTTCGGTGGATTAATAATGATATCGACTTAGATAATCCAACTACTTTTGGAGGGGGGCCTTTTGATGTGTTCAAATCTAAGGCGACCAGTCGACAGTATATTTTCAGTAGCAGTTATCATCAACCTATAACGGATTGGTGGGACCAGAAAATTACCTTGGCTCATGCGCGAGATAAAAACGTTACGCAAGCGGGGACGAACCAGCGGAGTATTATGGACGGAATGGAAAGTACTCCGGGAGATTTCAATAATGCGAACATTCGAACAAAAAGTAATCGGATTGAATGGCAGAGTAACTTTCGATATGAGGAAATGGCTGTCTTGACGGTTGGGTATCAATTTCGAGAACAACTAGGAAAAAATGAAGGGGGCTTTTCTGAACAGATTCTCTCAAGTCATGCTGGGTTTGCCCAGATCCAATTGAACCTGTTTGATCGATTTTTCGCAACGGGTGGGTTTCGACAAGATTCATATAATTCCTTTGGTGATTCAACCACCTACCGTGTGACCGGAGGATATCTCTTGAAAGAGACCGGCACGAAAATTCGATCAAGCTATTCAACAGGATTCCGGGCTCCTAGTATTAACGAACTGTATTTTCCCGGTTTTGGGAACCCGAATTTGGGAGCAGAAAAAAGTCAAAGTTTCGATGTAGGCGTTGACCAACAATTTTTTGGCAATCGGGTAAAGTTAAGCGTCGGGTATTTTTGGAATCGGTTTCGTAATTTAATTCAGACAGTCTTTGATGTTGATCAGTGTCCTCCTCCTAATTTTCCATTTGGGTTTTGCGCACAAAACGTCGGCTCGGCAAAAAGTCAAGGCTGGGAGGTTTCCGGCAATGTGATATTAGCGAAAGAGTTACCCTACATGAATTTATTCGAAATCAGCAGCCAATATACCTATACCCTGACACGTGATAATGCCACTGGAAATCGTCTTCCTCGGTGGCCAGTTCATCAGGCCAGCATTGATTTGACCTATAAACCAATCGCTCCGTTGAGTTTTACCACTACATTTAGGTATGTAGGTTCGCGA
This sequence comes from Nitrospirota bacterium, assembly GCA_011088105.1. Lineage (GTDB taxonomy): Bacteria > Nitrospirota > Nitrospiria > Nitrospirales > UBA8639 > JAALKI01. The sequence continues at coordinate 15,906 of JAALKI010000029.1, forward strand.
TTTAATACGACAGGGAACCAACAACCACTTGCTGATTTTCATGTCATTAACTTGGCGGCTTCGTATGATTTCTCTAACAACCTGCAAGGGTATATTCGAGTGGACAATGTTCTAGATCGTAATTATGAAGAAATTCAATTCTTTGCTACTCCAGTTCGATCAATTTATGGAGGTGTTCGAGTAAATTTTGACATTCCATTTGTTATGTGATTCTCAGCCGGATAAGTAGTATATGACCTATTCTCAAATTCTTATTACCGACACCACTGTGGGTGTCGGTAAAACGATTGTGACTATGATGTCCTTCGTTGCATACTGCTCAATGCAAGGGCACACGCCTCTAAAACCATAAGGATTTATTTATGACCGAAGAAGACCATAAAGCACGGATGCAAAGGTTGAAAGCATCGGTTGATCGGCGGATCGAAGCGGCGCAAGGAGAAAAAGGCCTGTTGATTGTCTACACTGGAGCAGGAAAGGGAAAGACGACAGCTGCTCTCGGTATGGCAATGCGTGGTGTTGGTCATGGCATGAAGATTGCTGTGGTGCAATTTATCAAAGGGGCAATTGATACGGCAGAAGAGCGCGTTTTAAAAGAGTTTGGTGAGCAGGTCACATTCCTGCGTATGGGAGAAGGCTATACGTGGGAAACACAAGATCGTGAACGTGACAAGCAATTCGTACAAGAAGCCTGGAACGTTGTGATCACGCTTCTAAAAGATTCCCAGTATGGGATGATTATTTTGGATGAGCTCAATATTGCCATTCATCATGAGTATGTCACCATTCAACAAGTATTGGATGGACTCAACCAACGTCCTCCCATGATGCATGTGGTGATTACAGGTCGTGGGGCCAAACAGGAGTTACTTGAAGCCGCTGATCTTGTATCGGAAATGAAAATGATAAAACATCCTTTTCGGAAAGGTATTAAAGCTCAAAAGGGCATAGAATTTTGATAGGTTAACGATATGTCTTTTTTAAAAAAGAATAATGGGGATTTTTCAATTGATGAACGTGATGCCGTATATCGGGCTATTTTTGAACGGCGAGATGTTCGAAGAGATTTTCTGTCAAAGCCAATACCTAAAGTTGCTTTGGCTCGCATTCTAAAGGCATCGCATCATGCTGGTTCTGTAGGATTTATGCAGCCATGGGATTTTGTCGTGATTCAGGATAGCAAAACAAAGCAATCGGTCAAGCAACTCTTTACGGAAGCAAATGCGCAGGCCGCGCAACATTACCGAGGACCTAAGGCGGAGCTGTATGGTCGTCTTAAGCTTGAAGGCATTGAGGAAGCGCCGATCAATCTCTGTATTACCTGTACACGCCAACGTGGCGGTCCCCATGTTCTTGGGCGATCAACCGTTCGCGACACAGATGTATACAGTACTTGCTGTGCGATTCAAAACTTATGGTTGGCTGCTCGCGCAGAAGGGATTGGGATTGGATGGGTCAGTATCTTGAATTACGAATCACTCAAGGCATTATTGAGTATTCCTCGACCGGTCAAAGTTGTTGCGTATTTGTGTGTTGGGTATGTCAAAACATTTTCGCTCAACCCAGATTTAGAACAAGCCGGGTGGAGAAAACGACTTCCCCTGGAACAATTGGTGCATTATGAGGCCTGGGGCAACAAAAATGGCAAAATGTAATGATGCGTGGTGCTTGTAGGTATGTGTCGCTGCTGAGAAGCAGGAGGCGCATTATTAGAAAAAGATAAATGTTGATCAGGGTGTAAGGCCAATCGTGAAACAGAAATGTGAAGCTCCGAATCATATGCAACTAACAAAGCTCATCTTTGTGTTGGGTGGAGCCAGTTCTGGAAAAAGTGCGTATGCCTTGAATCTCTGTGAGGCTTCGACCCCTCGGGCTTTTCTCGCAACGGGTGAGCCGTTAGATGCAGAGATGAGTCGGCGAATTCATGCACATCAAAAAGCTCGAGGTAAAACATGGGAAACAATTGAAATCCCCCTTCATGTCGCAGATTGGTTTGAGCAAGAGGGCCATCGATATGCAGCGGTTCTCCTTGATTGTTTAACGCTCTGGCTGAGTAATCTTCAGCGAGATGGTGTACGAACACGCCAAGTATTAACACGAACAAAAGCCCTGCTGCGCGCGGTTCGATGGGTATCTGGACGAGTGGTGATTGTGAGCAATGAGCTAGGGCTGGGGCTAGTCCCTGGAGATCTCGTGAGTCGACAATTTCGTACAGTAGCTGGCCAAATGAACCAATTGGTTGCTGCGGCTGCTGATGAGGTGCATCTTGTCGTGAGTGGGTTGCCTCTTCGATTAAAGTAGTTCCTTGAGTAGGACACAATAATGCTTCACCAAACTCTCCGGAGAATTGAGCCAGTTGATCCCAACCTGCTGGTACAGGCTCAGATCAAACTTGACCAGTTAACAAAACCACTTGGTAGCCTTGGCCGGCTTGAAGAATTGGCTGCGCAGTATGTGGCAATTTCTGGTAATCTCAATCCATCCTGCCCACGATCTCGAGTCTTAACTCTTGCCGCAGATCACGGCATTGCTTGCGAAGGCGTGAGCGCCTATCCGAGTTCTGTCACGAGTCAGATGGTATCAAACTTCCTCAATGGTGGAGCCGCTATTAATATTTTAGCTCGTCATGTTGGCGCAGAAGTACAAGTGGTTGATATGGGAGTTAGTCGTGATCTTAGTCACCTTACAGGATTAGTTGTTCGAAAAGTTGGATTAGGTACTAAAAACTTTCTGCATGGACCAGCAATGACGAGAGAAGAGGCCATTCAATCTGTGGAGGCTGGTATTGCATTAGTCGAACAAGCGTATGCCGAAGGCGTGCGCCTTGTGGCCATGGGGGAAATGGGTATTGGTAACACCACATCGAGTACAGCCATTTCAGCTGTGATGACGAGACAGTCTGTCTCACATATGACTGGGAGAGGGACGGGGATTGAGAATACAAGATTGGCCCATAAAATTCAGGTTATTGAGCAGGCTCTTGCCGTGAATCAACCTCAGGCTGAAGATCCTCTGGATGTCCTCGCCAAAGTTGGGGGATTTGAAATTGGTGGATTGGTGGGTATGATTCTTGGCGGGGCTGCCCGTAGCATTCCTGTAGTATTAGATGGCTTTATAGCGGGTGCCGCAGCGCTTCTTGCTGTCGGGCTAGCGCCAGTTTGTCAGCAATACCTGATTGCTTCGCATCTGTCAGGAGAGGTCGGGCATCGTGTGGTGCTGGATCATTTGCAACTTCGTCCGTTGTTGCACCTTGAACTGTGTCTTGGCGAAGGCACTGGTGCTTGTTTGGCGATTGGGCTTCTTCAGACTAGTATTCAATTGATGACTCAGATGGCGACGTTTGACAGTGCAGCCGTTGATCGTATGATAACGACTGAATTGGAATCCACATGAAAGCCATATGGGCAAGGTTCTCGCTGGCCTGGAATTTTTTGACCATTATTCCTTTGCCTTGGAGTATTCACACACATCTTCCACCAGAGAGGCTGGCGGCTTCGTTGGGGTGGTATCCGTTCGTAGGATTTGTCTTGGGGATGATGCTTGTGCTTAGTGATAGACTCTTGTCTGCCGTTCTTGCCCAACCCCTGGTTAATATGTTGCTGGTGGTTCTTTTAGTGGTTATCACGGGTGGGCTACACCAAGATGGGCTGGCTGATACCATTGATGGTCTTGCGGGAGGGAAAAATCCTGCACATCGTCTGACGATTCTTCGTGATTCTCGAATCGGGGCAATCGGGGCGACAGGATTGATCCTGGCCCTTGGGCTCCGGTATGCAGGGTTTGTGAGTCTTCCACCAGGTGGGCGTGAGTCACTGTTATTCTGCATGCCGGCTCTTGGTCGTTGGTCGATGGTTATCGGTTCGTGGAAGGTGGCTTATCCTCGTCTCGAAGGTGGTGTCGCTGCACCGTTTCTCCAACATATCTCGTTTCGAGATCTATGTCTGGCAACGATGATCATCGGCATTGGTTTGATCGGGGCGATTAATCCATTGAAGGCGATCGTGATCTTACTGATTGTGGCGGTTGGAATTCGGTTAATGGTATGGGGGGCTTCTTCTCTATTTGGCGGTATCACAGGGGACATCCTTGGGGCAATGAATGAAGTCACAGAACTTATGTTTCTTATAGCAGCTTCCTGGCTTGTAACAGAGATGGGATTTGTATGAAACGGCACATTCCTAAAGCGTGTGAACGCTGTAAACAAGCCTTTCTCTGTGGATATGCTGGGTGTTGGTGTAGTCGCGTGCCAATCACAAATAGGCAGTATGCGGACATTGTGGAACAGTACGATGATTGTCTTTGTCCCTCGTGTCTGGCTGAACTGGCAGGGCAACCGTGTGACGGTCTCGTTTTGAACCCACCATCAGATACACGATGATTGGACTCAAAGTCTTGGCCGCATGTGGTCTTGATGCTGTACTTGGCGATCCAAGATGGTTGCCCCATCCTGTTCGCCTGATCGGACTTCTTATTCAATGGTATGAATACCTAGCGATACGGTGCTGTCGAGGCCGAGTTGGCCAGTATATCGTGGGTGTCATTTTGGCCCTTGGTCTTCCTACACTGTGTTATGCCAGTGCACAATGGGTTATTCATATTGCTGGTCAATTTCACGATCATATTGGCAGCATAGTCTGGATTCTTCTCGGATATACCACACTAGCGGCAAGAGATCTGTTTGATCATGCGATTCGTGTCTATCATGCCTTACAGGCCGGGGCACTTGGGGAAGCGCAAGCGGCCGTGTCTTATATCGTCGGGCGCGATACGGAAAATCTTTCAGAACCGGAAGTTGTCCGCGCAACCATTGAGACGGTAGCGGAAAGTACGTCAGATGGGATTATTGCCCCTTTGTTTTACCTTGCGGTGGGTGGGCCTCCATTGGCCCTCGCGTATAAAGCGATCAATACTTTAGATTCCATGATTGGGCACCGAAGCATAAAATATCGATATTTCGGATGGGCTTCTGCTCGGTTTGATGATGTCCTGAATTGGGTCCCTGCTCGAATGACCGGGGTCTTGTTCGTGCTGGCCTCAAGTCTTTGGCTGAAAAGTGGAGCCCATGCATGGCGAATATTTCTTCGCGATGGGAGTAAGCACAGCAGTCCGAACAGTGGATGGCCTGAAGCGGCCATGGCAGGAGGTCTTCATGTTCAACTTGGAGGAACCAATTTTTACAATGGCACACGGTTGGATTATCAATTAATGGGAGATGACTGTCATCCCCTCATGCCGAGACAGATCCTTCATGCAGTTCAATTAATGATTGTTGCATCAAGTTTAGCGGGGAGTCTTTTTGTTGGGATTTTGTGTTTGTGATTCTTCCTGTACGACACGGCGGCAATATCCATAATGTGGCTCAAGCACAAGGAAAACCACTTGGCCGATTAATAGATTTTAGCGCGAGCATTAATCCGCTTGGCCTCTCTCCTGTTGTTCGTCGTGCCATTCAGCAATCGATTCCAGATACGATACATTACCCAGATCGTAGCGGACAGCAGTTAAGAAAAGGCATTGCTGTGGCACAAGGTATCTCGGAAGATTTGATTGTTTTAGGGAATGGCTCTGCTGAACTTATTACCGTGTTGCCACGTGCGCTTGGTAGCCAGCATGGCCTTGTCATCGGTCCGACGTTTATGGAATTTGAGCGCGCCCTTATACTCACCGGAGCGCAATGTACATATGTTCATGCTCGTAAAGATGCGCGGTACCAGTCTCCTATTGATGACGTATGCCAAATGCTTTTGAAACAGGGGGCTTTTTCTGGAAAGAAGCGAAAGGCAGGAAGTCGTGGACTTCCCATTGATACGGTGTTTCTGTGTAACCCCAACAGTCCAACGGGCCATGTGTGCTCACGTTCCCGAGTGCGTCAGTTGTTAAATGTCGTTCAGAAAACGAAAATATCGTTGATTGTTGACGAAGCGTTTATCGATTATTGTGCATCCCATTCAATGCTTCAAGATGTTGATAGCATGAAGAGGCTCATTGTGCTTCGTAGCTTTACGAAGTTCTATGCCATGCCTGGTCTCCGCCTTGGGTATCTCGTGGGGCCGTCTGATGTTGTTAGTCACGTTGTCTCTCTCCTTCCTCCTTGGTCGGTCAATACTTTAGCGCATAATGCGGCGTTAGCCGCGCTTCGCGATACGGTCTACCCCAAGAAATGTGTAGAGTTTATGCGCCGGGAACGAACGCGGTTTCGTCGTCAATTGCAACGTTTGCCTGGGCTACAGGTCTATCCATCTTCTACGAACTTTCTTCTAGTCGAGTTATCCGTTGAGTATCAGGTGCCTGTGCTAGTGCAGATTCTTCAAGAAGAGGGATTGCTTATTCGAGATTGTCAGAGTTTTTCGGGAATCCATGCCCCAACCATACGTCTTGCCGTTCGTCGTGTAAGAGAGAATAATCGATTAGTCAGAGCATTAAAATGGGCATTGCCAGCATGCCGTTAACGCGACCCAAAATATGGATGACCGCATACAACATTGTGGACCGAACACTTGTGATCCGTTTTGCGCATGCGCGGCGTCTGGTTTCTTCTGCTGTCTATGGCGGAGGTATTGTGCGGGCTTCGGCTATCATCAATCACCAAGTAGATTTAGACCTTCTTGATGGGGATGCCCTTCCATGCAAGCCCAATAGTTTTCCAGATCCTCGTCGGTATCTAGGGCAAATAGCGCAAACTTTGGGTGTCCCATCGCCGTGCGTTGGACTCATGACAGCTGTGGATATGCGTTGGTTGGTGGTGAAACGAGAAGAGGCCGAAGGGGTATGGGTTGAAGGATTTTTTACCGTGGGTGTGACGAACGCGGTCCATGCAGGCGAGCCAATCCGTAAAAGGCCTCGACCCGCTGATTCTTTCCAAACAGGAACCATCAACATCATTCTGATCACCAATGCGAGGTTAAGCTCAGCTGCATTGATTGGTGCTGTTGGGGTCGCGACGGAGAGCAAAACCGCTGTGCTTTTCGAAAGACACATCCTCAATGACTCAGGCTCGGATATTGCCACAGGGACGGGGACTGATGCACTAGTCATTGCGACGGGAGATGGGCCAAGATTACGGTATAGCGGGACACATACCAAAATTGGCGAACTCATCGGACGCGTTGTGGCTCGTGGGGTGAACGAAGGGCTCACACCAATTGTTGGTCTAGCAATGAGTGGTGAAATGCAGAAACGATGATCATGGTGGTGATATTTCCCATTGAGATCCTCTTTGCGCTAAGCTGCTTCAGCAGGAAGCGATATGAAGAGCTATTCTCCTTAGCAAATTGCGGTGTTCTTTATTCAAAAGGTTATCACTGAAAGGGAAGAGAGATGCGTATTACTAAGGTCTACACCAAAACAGGAGATGACGGACAAACCCGGTTGGCGGGTGGCCAACAGGTGTGGAAGGATAGCCTTCGAGTCGAGGCGTATGGGACCGTTGATGAGGTCAATGCACTGATTGGGCTTGTGCGAGTCTTTCATACCGAAGGTGATGTTGCGTGTTCCTCGGCGGCATGGATGGAGAAAGAAACGCAGTGGATACAAAATAAGTTATTTGATATTGGCGGGTTACTAGCAACAGCGCCAGGGACAACATTCAATAACATGCCTCAGGTTACAGAGGAAGATGTGTTACGTTTGGAACAGTGCATGGATCAATGCCAAGAAGCATTAGCGCCATTAACGGAATTTATTTTGCCGGGTGGAGGAAAGGTCTCAGGGTTTCTTCACCAGGCACGGACTGTCTGCCGCCGTGCTGAGCGGGTGTGCGTACGGTTAGCCAAAGAAGAATCAGTTGATCCAACGATTATTCGATTTCTAAATAGGCTCAGTGATGCGTTGTTTGTGCTTGCACGATGGGTTGCCAAGACACAAGGGGAGTCGGAATTCCTATGGGAACGTCAATCGTGAAGATAATGTGTTATGAGCTATGAATGAGCACGTCTTGTGGCCATTCATTCGCTGTTGAGGTTATGAAAAATTGTGAATAAAATTTTTTGGGTGATAATCGTGATGGTGTTGTTGGTTAGCGGTGTTCTGTTTATGAATTGGATGCTCCAGAAACCGAACACGCCTCAAGACCCTCAAGCTATGAAGGCGTTACAGTTAGTTAAAGCGCATCAATCTCGTAAGGCGCCGACAATCGAACAAGCCATCAATAATTTGGTGAATGAGATGGAAGATCGTGGACAGTCGGTTCATGTGGGAGAATGGCGAGCAGCTCCGGAAAAAGGGGATGTCTATATGGTCAGTATTGTAATCCGTGAAAAAGGCGCGGTGGGGTGGATTGAACGGGACTATGCCTGGCGAGTCCATGTGAAGGAAGATTGGATTAAAGTAGTCACGCTACCGGCTATTCACCTGATGCCGTTTCATGAGTTGCCGCCATTGCCGCATTCCCAAGAAATGTCATTGCTTAGCCCTGTTCTGCCTCTGGAATCACGACTTGGATAATATCATCCACCACACGGGTTTCATACGTCGGCACTTTCCAGGCCTCATTGGGATTGCTTTTTCGGTAGCCGGTCTGAACATGAAATTTCCATCCATGCCAAGGGCATATGACATGTTCGCCTTCAAGGGTACCTTCGCCTAATGGCCCTCCAGCGTGAGGACATGTATTATCGAGAGCAAAGATTTTGCCATTTAGATTCGCTAGTGCGAATCCATATTTCCCATCAAGGTCAACGGAGATACAGGTTCCTGGGGCAAGGTCATTCAATGTGCCGGCTCGCAGACATTTCATCAGTGGCTCCTTCTCCCAATGTCAATGAAGAGAGCAGTGTAACAGGATGGTTTTTTCGCTAGCAAGCAAGAGCAACATCTTTGTTGATTCTGAATCTGCCTCAATGCTATACAAAATCTCATTTGTCATAATGTTGACAAGGTGGATTGAGCGTGTAAGGCCTTGATGATATGGAAATGACACTCGTTCTTAATTCTAGCTATGAACCGCTTCGGGTGGTTCACTGGAAAAAAGCGATCACCTTATTGTGTCAAGGAAAAGTTGAAGTTCTGGAGTTTCATAATCAGGACATTCACGGGGTCAGTGTCACATTTCAGCTGCCTTCGGTATTACGGTTGCTGAAAATGGTAAAATTAAAATCGCAACACCGAAGTGTGAAATTTTCACGAATCAATATTTTTACCAGAGATCGGTATACCTGCCAATATTGTTGCAAACGGCATCGGACAGAAAGCTTGACCTTTGATCATGTACTGCCGATTGCCAAAGGTGGGAAAAAAACATGGGAAAATATTGTGACGGCCTGTTGGCGGTGTAATAACAAAAAAAGTGGCCGGACTCCTGATGAAGCTGGGATGCTTCTGAAGAAAAAACCTGTCAAGCCACGGTGGACTCCGTCACTGACCTTAATGCTGGGATTGAGAAAAACACCCAAGACTTGGCGAGATTATTTATATTGGCATGTAGAACTTGATGTGGATGATTGATGCATCGAGTCTGTGGAGATAGAGGAGTACATCATGAGTGCAGATTCAGGATTTCCTATTTCTTTTGATATTCAGAAGCGTCTCTGTCTGGTCATTGGGGGTGAGGACGAAGCCGCTGATAAAGCACAACGTCTTGCGGATGCCGAAGGCTTGGTGGTGGTAATCAATCCAACCCTGAACACAACCCTTCGAAAAATGACATCCTCTGGAAAAGTTATTCATCGAGGAAGAAGATTTCGGTCTTCCGACACGCATGACGTCTGCCTGGTGTGTAACACTCTTCCGGATGATTCCGATTTGGCCACGTCACTGTATGAGTTATCAAAGGAACAGAAGTTCTTAGTTTGGTCGATTGATCAGCCTGAACTCTCCACATTTATGATGCCGGCTGTGGTGAACCGAGGACATCTTCGTGTGGCCATTAGTACCAGTCAAGCTTCTCCTGCCTTGGCTGGGACTCTTCGTCGGCAGACTGAGCACATCTTTGATGAAGAATTTGTGCAATTTTTAGACTGGTTGGGTACTCAAAGACAGGAGTTGCGAGAGAATGAACCAAATTCTGTGCGGCGTCAGGAACGACTGAAAGAATTGGTTCAAGGTTTTCAACTCATCGGGAAAATTGAATATCCATTTTCTTGGATAGCCGAAAAGCAACAACAAACAACGATAAGAGAAAAGGAATCATAATTCATGATGTTATTAGAATTTAGCATGTCTCCTCTTGGAAAAGGCACGAGTGTTGGTGAGTATGTGTCGCGGTCCTTGGAGATTATTGATCAGAGTGGTGTAGATTACCGATTGAATCCAATGGGGACAGTCCTCGAAGGTGAGTGGGATGAAGTCTTTGGGGTTGTCAAACAGTGTTACGAACGGATGCGAGAAGATTGTGAGCGCGTATCCTGTGTGATTAAAGTCGATTATCGGCGAGGGGCAAAGGGCCGTCTTAGTGGAAAAGTTGCTAGTGTGGAAAAACGATTGAACCGCAAGCTTCAAACCTGATGATGAAGTCTATCATTGGTTCGTGTCCTACCCGTCTCATGCGTCTTCATCAATATGACCACTTGTGTGAGCGTCGTTGAACGAACATCGTTCCGACATCTTCAATGACAAATAGGTGAAATTAGGGTTTTGCTATTAACACGTTGAGGTGGTGCCAAGGGCTGTGCCTGACATTCCAAACGTGAGAGTGGCTTTATTCGGATGACGAACTGGTTGGGGAGTCGATGGGCTGTTTGATTGCGAGGATATCTTGTTGTAACCGATCCCGTTCTTTGGTGATGGCGCGTAACCGTGTTGGACGGTTCAAAGTCCACCATTTTAATTTTTCCATAAATGAAACCGATTGCGGTCTCGTACTCCCTACGTCTGATTCTTGAAAGTCATACCCCTTAGCATGAGTATGCTTTTCCAAAAATTGTTCGTAAATGTGTTTGTAGAGTTTTTTACCAATCATGATTCTGTGAACATAGCTGATTGTTCCTTAGTCAGGCAAGAGGTTGGGAGGCATGACGTACAAGGTGGTTTGGCTTTCATGGCCTCTTTTTGTGGGCAGCTGGTTATCGTTGACAGTATGCTATGATCATCTGTAAAAGTAGCGAGTCTCTTGTCGAATCACAACGATGCGAGAGTGGCGGAACTGGCAGACGCGCGAGATTTAGGATCTCGTGGGTAACCGTGGGGGTTCAAGTCCCCCCTCTCGCACCATTTCTCATGTATCACGTGACTGCCTCTTGATCACATATCCCAAAGGATCCATTGTATGATGAAATTAGACATTTCTGAATTAGGCCCCATGAAGCGGGCCATAAAAATTGAGATTTCCGAGGAAGCGGTGAACCAGGAATTTGATAAGGTCTACCAGGAATTGAAACGTCAGGTGAAAATCCCTGGATTTCGCCCCGGCAAGGCACCAGTGAAGGTGTTGGAGCAACGCTATTCGAATGCTGTGGCCCAAGACGTGGTGCAACGGTTGGTGCCAGATTATTACCAACGAGCGGTACAGGAAGCAGGTGTGACGCCTGTCTTTGTGGATATCCCTCCGATCGAGCGGATGAAAATCGAACGCAACACAGCATTTACGTTTACCGCAACCGTTGATATTAAACCCACTATTGAACTTCGTGATTACCGTCCGCCCAATCCTATTTCTTTAAAGATCGATAATCGAACGGTGACAGATGAACAATGTCAAGGTGCCCTTGAGACCTTACGGGAAAAGCATGCGCGCGTGGATGCTGCTCCTGCAGGAACGCTATTGGCTGATGGACTCTATGCTGTTGTGAATATCGAAGGCCTACTTGATGGCAAACCGGTAGAAGGCGCCCAAAAAGATGGCCATTTGTACAAAGTTGGCTCCAATGAGCCAGTGTTGGGTTTGGAGATTGATGAAGCATTGGTGGGTAAACAGGACGGTGATGTGGTTGAGCTCTCTCAGGTCTATCCCTCTTCGCATCCTGATCAAAATTTGTCGGGGCAAACGGTGGTCTTTCGTATGACGATTGCAGGTATCAAACAGAAGCAGTTGCCAGAAGCCGATGATGAATTTGCTAAAGACTGTGGGTCATATGAAACATTGGCAGCCCTTCAAGAAACGATCCAGACACAGTTAGAAGCGATTCTGAAACGGGATAAAGAAGATGGTTACAAAAACCAAGTTATTGAGCGCTTATTGACAATGCATTATTTTGATATTCCTGATGTGTTGATTGATCGAGAAGTGCAGGCCATGGTTCGTCAGCGTTTAATGGAAGAACATCAAAAAAGAGGTGGCACTGGCCTTGAAGACCATATTCAGCTAGAAGAAAATGTGAAGCGCCTCAAAGAGGAACTACTGCCTGAAGCCAAGCGACGCGTCAAGCTGGCCTTGATTCTAGAAAGCATTGCAGAAAAAGAACAGGTGACGGTTGAAGAAGAGGATGTCCAAGAGGAAATTGCCAGGCTTGCCCAAAACCTTAAGCTTCCAGTTGAAGACATTCACCGGATGGTGCAAGCCGGAGGAGATGAATCCCGACGAGAGTTTCGAGACAGGCTGCTTTCAGAAAAGGCATTGCAGTTAGTTTACCGGTTCTCAGTGATTCAAGGCTAAGAGCTTTAGGATGATACGTATGACGGCTTGATCATGTCAGATAGTCTGTCATGATCAAGCATGGGTATTCAATAGGGAAAGGGAAGATCAGTATGTTAGTTCCAATGGTAATAGAGTCAACAACCCGAGGCGAACGAGCTTACGATATTTATTCTCGACTGCTCAAAGACCGCATTATTTTTCTCGGGGCGCCTATCGATGATGTCTTTTCAAACTTAGTCATCGCGCAATTATTATTCTTAGAAGCCGAGGATCCAGAAAAAGATATTAACTTGTATATCAACTCTCCGGGAGGAAGTGTAACGGCTGGCTTAGGGATTTACGACACCATGCAATATGTGAAAGCGCCAATCACCACGATTTGTTTAGGGCAGGCCGCGAGCATGGGCGCGTTGTTACTGTGTGCAGGCAGCAAAGGTAAACGCTTTGTCTTGCCAAATGCGCGTGTTATGATTCATCAGCCAATGGGGGGATTTCAGGGACAAGCCACGGAGATTGATATTCATGCGAAAGAAATTTTAAAAATTCGTGAACGTCTCAATGAGATTATGGCATCACATACGGGGCAACCTTTGGAAAAAATTCAGCATGATACAGAGCGTGACTATTTTATGTCTGGTGCAGAGGCTCAAGCTTATGGATTGATCGATGAGGTTATTGCCCGTAACCCTAGCAATGGTGAATTCGGGAATGCCGAATCCAAAAAGGAAAAGCCTGGGGAAAAAGGGTAGCTTCGAAAACGGCTGGAGGTCCTATGGCAAAACAGGTCAAGACAGATGCCAACCTGCAATGTTCGTTCTGTGGTAAGAGCCGTGATCAAGTTCGCAAGCTGATTGCTGGTCCGACGGTCTATATTTGTGATGAGTGTGTGGAGCTGTGCAATGACATCATGGCCGAGGAATGGCAAGAAACAAAAGAAGAAATTTCTTCGAAACTTTCTAAGCCAGTAGATATCCATGGCCATTTAGACCAATACGTCATTGGGCAAGAACGAGCCAAACGGATTTTATCCGTTGCCGTTCATAATCATTATAAACGGATTGCCGCCCATACCGCTGAAGATGCGGTCGAATTGCAGAAGGGGAACATCCTCATGGTAGGGCCCACAGGAACGGGCAAAACCCTCCTGGCCCAAACGTTAGCAGATTACCTCGATGTGCCATTTACCCTGGCAGATGCGACGACGCTCACCGAAGCCGGCTATGTCGGCGAAGATGTCGAAAACATTATTCTGAAATTGCTGCAAGCTGCTGACTATGAAGTTGAACGTGCTGAACGAGGCATCATCTATATCGATGAAATTGATAAGATCACTCGAAAAGCCGATGGTCCGTCAATTACCAGAGATGTGTCTGGTGAAGGTGTCCAGCAGGCGCTGCTAAAGTTAATTGAAGGCACCATTGCCAACGTGCCTCCTCAAGGTGGGCGGAAACATCCTCACCAAGAATTTATTCAAGTCGATACAAAAAATATTTTGGTCATTTGTGGCGGAGCATTCATTGGGCTTGAACCGATTATTGAACGGCGTCTCAATCAAAAACGGTTAGGCTTTAAAACAAAAGGCATGACGCACAATCAAGAACGAGATGGATCCTTATTAACATATGTGCAGCCGGAAGACTTACTGCAATATGGATTGATCCCAGAATTTATTGGACGGCTTCCCGTTGTCACGACTCTTGAAAATCTCAATGAAGAAGCGCTAACTCGTATTTTGACTGAACCCAAGAATGCGCTTACCAAGCAATATCAAAAACTTCTTTCATTCGATAAGGTTAAACTGAAATTTACCGATGGTGCGTTGGCAGCCATTGCTAATAAAGCCTATTTGCAAAAAACTGGTGCACGAGGATTGCGCTCGATTTTAGAAGAGACCATGTTGAATGTGATGTATGAAGTGCCATCCGAGCCTGAAGTCAATGAAGTGATTATGACGGAAGACGTAATCCTTGGGAAGCACGAACCCATCAAGATTTTTGAGAACAGAAAAGGGATTAAACCGGCAGTCGGGACGTGAATCCTGACCCAGCGCAAGGTTACATGAATGAGGTGATTGTGTAAGCTTCCCCCAACCACGGACAGGCGCAATGTAGAGCTTTCTGGCAGAA
>JAALKI010000030.1 GCA_011088105.1 Nitrospirota bacterium
TTAAAACAGTGGGTTAAGCCTTATATGAAATAGTTATCTAGGACAGCCCCAAAAATAATCTTTGACGACCTATCATATTAATTTCTCCTTATTGAGAAACTCTTTTCCGCTCGACAACTTTTTGGGGAAAAATATTAAGATACCCAAGAAGTTGCTTTTAACATCCTTAGACACATGGCAGGAATTTTCCAGCCTATGCAACTAACTAGACAGTTGAGTCAGATTTTTGTGTCATGAGAAACCAACTCCGCGCTTTCAAAATGAGAGTTTTATGAATAATTTACGCATTCGCGGCCAGGTCATAGGACTGGGTGGCCGTGCCATAGCGCCAGGTAGCCTTCCGATAACTTAACGTAATCGTCTCTGTCGGCCGATTATCCCCCGAGCTGTACCCAATGCTGACACTGGTCACAATCACTTTCTCCAACGTCACCGTTAAATACGCCTCCGACCCCGCCACTAAATTCATCTCCGCATCATCATACTGCGTCTTCATCGCACAGGCATGGGCTAACGCGGGACTCCCATTGTCCATGACCTTTGTCACCGTCAGATCGCCAAACGTCGTCACCCGTCCGGTAATTTGATCCCCTTCTTCCCATTCCCCCCCTTGCGAAATGCCATAGGAAACCGCTTGCACCACGGTCTGGTTTCATACCCGGACACCGTCGCATTCCCGGGAATTGCCCCGGCCCCAATGTTCAAAAAGCCATTTTGTTCCGCCATGATGTATCCCTCCTTAAGGATTAAAAATGTAGGTTGGCCAAGGCTAATGCCCCCGCCCCTCTCTCCCCAGTCTTCGTAACCAGGGTCCGCGACAACTGCCTGTCCCATCTGAGGAAGCAAGAGCGATGCCAGTTTTTCTTCATGCCATCAAATGTGCTGTGAAGATAGCGAAATATCTGTCATGATGCCGTTCCCCCGCTATTAGAGGCTACCTGAAGAGCGCTCCCTTCCAGCAAGGCATTGCTATCTTTTTAAAAAGATTTCCAATGAATTTAAAATTATTGAATTATTATTAAAAGAAAACATCTTTATTAAACAAAAATAGCTATAGATGTTTCCGAACTGTTTTCCATGTCTTCGCCAATTTTGTTCGACGCGGAAATTTCTCTTTCTGATTAGGTTGTTCGAGAATCACCGTGCGAATGCGATCCTTCACCAACACCTGTGCAAAATCCAAGGTTCGTCCAATGGCTGCGTCCAGATTATCCCACCCATCTTCTTTCAATTGATCAATAAATGCTTTCAAAGCCGTTGAACCAGGTCCGATGGTTCGTGTCAAACCAAGAGGAAATTCATGCATGTGCAGCCATTCCCTGATGACAGGAACACCTTGCCCTTCCTGCCGAGCAAGGTAGATCACGTTGTAATAAAATCGTGCTAATTTTTCTAATTCTGAGGCCGCTTCAGGAATTGGAGTGGGCAAATCACCTCCGAGAGCCAAAGATAGGGTTGAAAGAGAAAATCTTGAGGACTCCCCTACCGGCATCAACGCGTCAAGATCAACGAGAAGAATCGGACGGCGTCGTTCCCAGACAGCGAGCACACCGCGCTGCTCTGTGGCTTCCACACGAGGGCTCTTTTCAAGGCTCACGACTACGTCTAAGGTACCAGACATATGACGACGATATTCCAAAAACGCACGGCCATCTCCGCCAGTTAATGCGGTGCCTACTGTTTTTGGTCCTACCATAAACACAACATTTTCCCCTCCAAGACCAATATGACTCAAGACCCCAGAACGAACAAGTCGAGCTTTCAAACTTGTTGGTTTTCCTGGAAAAACCAACACATCAGGAACAAGCAGTGTGGCCTGAACTTTGTCGGCAGCATAGCTGCTGCCAACACACATCGTTCCCCCGACAAGCATTAATGCCATCAACAGCCCAGCAGCCATACAGCTATCACGATAGTGTTTCATTCCACTATTCACTCCTCATTCACCACACATTGCCTATAGAGTGGCGGATCCTAACCCGCAACAATTATCTCACGTCATGTACGTGTTCTCTTAAAACAGTCCATGCCCCCGTTTGGCAAATGAAAACGCATCGACAGCAAAAATAATCGCAAATTGAATGTAGAACATGTCTGCTAGAGGCCAATAGACTCTTCCAATGAAAAAAAAGACCGCTGTAGACCCCAACAAGATGTATCCCCGCTTTGCAACACCTAAATAGAGGTGGCCAAGCCCGGTAACAAGAATAGACAATACAGCGGCCGCAATTCCCTGCCATAGTTTTTCACGATCCGTCTTTTCTTCGAGATAAGGCTTCTCTTCCATGCCCTCACACAATCCCCATGGAGCTCCCAAGCACATCATCATCCCTTGACTCAATGTGACATGGGTGACGCTTCTGGCGGAAGAACTCTTTTGCCCTCTTTGTTAAAACTTCACTTTGGGAGCAACTCTCGCGGCATCGTCAATTTCAAAATATTCGGCCGATTCGACACCAGCTAACCCGGCATACAGGCGACCCAGGAGCTTCCGAATATACGTATTAAGTCCACGCACCGCATCATTGTACCGTTTTCGTTCTACAGACAATCGATTTTCTGTTCCTTCTAACTGATCCTGTAATTTCAAAAATGATTGATCTGATTTTAATTGAGGATAGGTTTCTCGTAAGACCAATAACCGGGACAGCGCGCCCTCCAACCCACCGGCAGCTTTCGCTTTTTCATTAATGGACCCCGCCTGAAAATAAGATTTCCTAGCTTCGGCCACACCTAAAAATATTTCCTGTTCCTGTTTTGCCACCCCTTTCACCGTCTCCACCAAGTTAGGCAGCAATTCAAACCGGCGCTGTAGTTGGTTCTCGACTTGTGCCCACTGACTTTTGACGGCTTCGTCTAATATAATAACGCGATTATACCCAGAATACACACATCCACCAGCCATCAACATTGCGATGACAATGATCCCAAACACCATCAGTACTATTCGTCCTGCACTCACAAGATTCCCCCCACATTCCCGTTGTTTTACCAAAATAAACTACCAGCTTGCGCCACCACCCCCACCACCGAAGCTACCACCCCCACCAAATGAGCCACCAAACCCTCCGCTCAATCCCCCACCAAATCCACTACTATATCCACCGCCCCAATGCCTAGAACGACCGCCAAGAGCACTCCCAAGGAGGAGGCCACCCATCATTCCCCCCATTCCGCCACCACCCCAGGCACGTTGATAACGACGTCGTCGCATCATGGAAGACAAAATGCCAAAGCCAATTAAAATAGGAAGAAGGCCTGCCCCAAACAACGATCCTGTTCCACTTTGTTGACGAGGCTGGTATCGGTACGTTGGCACTCCCGTTAGTTGCACTTTCGCCTCATCGGCTACTTTGTTCGCCGTTGCCACGGTTAGCTGCAACAGCCCTTGAGAATACTGCCTTTTCTTGAAAAACTGGCTCGCTACGACACGGGAAATCGATCCGGCCCACGAGTCGGGCAAAGCCCCTTCTAATCCATAACCCGTATGAATCCGAACTCGACGTTCTTGTAACGCAAGTGCAATGAGCGCACCATTATCCTTCCCTGACTGCCCCAACTTCCATGCTGCCGCATGTCGTTGAACAAAACTAAAAAAATCTTCGTTTTCAAGGCTCGGAACTGTGAGCACCTTGACCTGTGCCATAGTTTTTTGTTCCAATTCTCGAAGCCATCGTTCCAATTCCTGTTCAGTCTGACCATCAATAACCCCAGCCATATCAATCACATACGTTCCTGGATCGGACACGGTCACCTTGCCCCATGCCACAGGAACCAGGCACAAGACAACAAGGCCAATGACTGACAATGGTCCTCTCCAGCTCTTACCATGCATCGACAAGTTTCCTTAAAGCATCCACATCCTCATACAGGGCACAAAATTCATCCCATCCATGGGTATGACGGTGATCCATACTACCCTGAATCCCTTTCAAGGGCCGATTAACCTCCCGTGAAACGGCATCAATAACCTGTGATGCGGGAAGCCCTTCACGTTGATCGTGCAACCACAACAGTCCTCGCAATGTCCGAATGACTCGCTCAGCAACGTCTGATTCAATCTCACTAAACAGTTTTTCGCGACCCGCTGCAGCTAGCAACCCTTGCCGCATTCCAATCAAAATGGTTTTTAGCTCACGCTCACATTGCAACCGAACATGGGCCTCAATAAAAGTGAGGGGTTCAAAATGATCAGGTCCCGACAAACACAGCCGACTTTGTTGAATCTCAATAAATTCTAATGGAAAACTGTCTACTGAGGCGGCAATGTACTCCGGTGTCATAATCAATGGAGCCGCAATTCGAACCTTTCCTAATTTAGCCCCCTCCTTGGCTAATTGACGCAGCATCATCAAATCAATGGCTTGGAGAACCACAACGCTGCGAGCCATGTGTTGTGCCAAATCAAACGTCGTGCTCGCAATTGCCCCATATAACGTAATTGCTAAGCCATTTGACCCAGCCAATGCGTGAATCTGTTCTCCATAACGCCGAACTGGTTCTTGCATAGGCGCAATGATTCGCGCCAATGCCTCTTTTGTAATTGTCATGTCACATAATCTCCTTGAGTACCACAATGCATAGGCTCCCTGACCTTATCAAAAATAGCTGTCTCCGTCCTCTTTTTCGCAATGATTCAGAAAACTGTGTCATCTTCATCGTCTCATTTTGCATTTTTTCACTTATTCAAGGCGTGTTTTAATTCCTAATCTTATTCTAGCACGGGCATTTTGCAACAAAATTTATACCCTTGGGTTGACTTCCCTTATAACCATGACTATCTGGGTGAAGATACCAGGGGTATGATCTATGGAAAACTCAGAAAATCAAAAGAACCCAGACACATCAGGTGCAAGCATCGACTCCACATCAACAATGGACTCAATACTGGAGACTCAAGAAGATTCGATAACGACAGAAAAACAAGAAGAGTCACTCCAGCTAGTAGAAGGTAATGAAACGCCTCAGAGTGATTATAATACAAAAATTGAGGAACTTCAGGCTTTAAATGAGAAATACCTTCGCTTGTATGCCGAATTTGAAAATTACAAGCGTCGTGCTCAGCGTGACCAAGGCGAAACTGCTCGGTTTGCGAATGAAAGATTACTGAAAGATTTCCTTCCAACAGTCGATAATCTTGAACGGGCAATCCAATGTGGAGAATCGCAGACTTCAGGTGACGGCCTGCTTGAAGGAGTCAAGCTCACGTATAAACAGTTTTTGGATACCTTAACGAAACTTGGGGTCCGTCAAATCACGAGCATTGGAGAATCATTTGATCCCACGAAACATCAAGCCGTGGCACAAGTTGAATCATTGACAGTTGAACCAAATTCCATAGTGGAAGAATTTCAAAAGGGCTATTTCTTGTATGAGCGAATTTTACGTCCAGCTATGGTCACTGTCGCCGCAAATCAGTCTGGGTCTGACCCAATACCGACCGACGAAACACATCGTCATGATGAAGGAGAAGAGGCATGAGTAAAATTATTGGCATTGACTTGGGAACCACGAATTCTTGTGTGGCCGTGATGAGTGGGGGGGACCCCGAGGTCATTGCGAATTCAGAAGGAGCTCGGACAACACCGTCCGTTGTCGCACTAAACGATAAAGAAGAGCGATTGGTTGGGCAGATTGCTAAGCGTCAAGCCATCACCAATCACGAAAACACCATTTTCTCAGTGAAACGCTTAATGGGACGAAAAATGTCAGCCGGGGAAGTCCAAGACGCCATGAAGCGATTGCCGTATAAAATTGTGGAAGGGCCGAATGGTGATGCCCATGTAGAAATACGTGCCAAGAAATATAGCCCACCTGAAGTCTCTGCCATGATTTTACAAAAAATGAGACAAACTGCTGAAGATTATATAGGGGAAAAAGTCACGGATGCCGTGATCACCGTTCCTGCATATTTTGACGATAGTCAACGACAAGCCACAAAAGATGCCGGCCAAGTGGCTGGACTCAACGTGCTTCGCATTATTAATGAACCGACTGCAGCATCCCTCGCATATGGACTGGATAAAAAGAAGGAAGAGCGAATTGCCGTCTACGATTTAGGCGGTGGCACCTTTGACATCTCAATCCTTGAGATTGGAGAAGGCGTGTTTGAAGTGAAAGCCACGAATGGGGACACCTACCTAGGAGGCGATGACTTTGACCTTCGAATCATTGACTGGTTGGTTGATGAGTTTAAAAGAGAGCAAGGCATTGACCTACATAAAGACCGCATGGCACTTCAACGATTAAAAGAGGCTGCAGAACGGGCAAAAATCGAACTATCCTCCTCACAAGAATCTGAAATTAATCTTCCATTCATTACCGCGGATGCAAGTGGGCCCAAACATCTCGTGATCAAACTCACTCGAGCAAAACTGGAACAATTAGTTGAAGATTTGGTCGTTCGCTCAATTGAGCCCTGTAAAAAAGCTTTGGCTGATTCGGGATTGACCACACAAGAAATTAATGAAGTCGTCTTAGTTGGCGGCATGACCAGAATGCCAAAAGTTATTGAAAAGGTCAAAAATTTCTTTGGGAAAGAGCCTCACCGAGGAGTCAACCCCGATGAAGTAGTGGCCATCGGCGCAGCCATTCAAGGTGGCGTGCTCCGAGGCGACGTCAAAGACGTTCTGCTGCTTGATGTGACACCTCTCTCTCTTGGCATTGAGACTCTTGGAGGGATTTTCACTCGCTTAATTGATCGGAATACCACCATTCCAACAAAAAAGAGTCAAATCTTTTCTACTGCGGCAGACAGTCAAACGGCCGTGACGATTCGAGTGTTTCAAGGAGAACGTGAGTTAGCAAACGATAATAAGCTATTGGGCCAATTCGACTTAGTAGGGATTCCTCCTGCTCCACGTGGCATGCCTCAAATTGAGGTGACCTTTGACATTGATGCTAATGGCATTGTCCATGTTTCCGCCAAAGACATGGCCACACAAAAAGAACAATCGATTAAAATTACGGCATCCAGTGGATTAAGCAATGAGGAAGTTGAACGGCTGGTGAAAGAAGCCGAGGCCCATACGGAAGAAGACAAAAAACGTCGTGAAGTGATTGAGATTCGGAACCAGGCAGATAACCTGATCTACACGACAGAGAAAAACCTTACAGAGCATGGAGAAGCCATTGCCGATGAGGAAAAAACCAAGATTGCCGATGCTGTTACTGCAATGAAAACAGCGATGGAAGGTGAAGATCTTGAAACAATGAAAACAGCCATGCAAAACTTGACCACCGCCTCGCATAAACTTGCGGAGGAAATGTATAAAAAAACATCAGCTGAGGCAGCCACGAATGCGGCAGCAGGCCCTGAGTCATCACCCGACTCATCAGACACCGTAAACGGTGAGGCTCCTACGAGTGATGAAAAAGTCGTGGATGCCGAATTCGAAGAAGTCGACAAAGATAAAAAATAACGGCAAACTAGCAGCCAGCAATTTCTACAGAATATGAATTGCTGGCTGCTCATGTACTAACCCTATTACGATTATCCTTATGCCATCAGCGGAAAAACGCGACTACTACGAAATTCTCGGGATTGATCGGAATGCCTCGGATGATGAGATCAAAAAGGCATTCCGGAAGCTCGCCCGCGAACATCACCCTGATCTCCATAACGACCCTCCAAAGAAGAAAAAAGCTGAAGAAAAATTCAAAGAAGCCAATGAAGCCTATGAGGTCCTGAGTAACGCCGACCAACGTAAAAAATATGACATGTTTGGACATACAGGAGGCCCACAAGGATTTGGCGGAGCCGAAGGCTTTGATTTTGGTCGTGGGTTTGGCGATACATTCAGCGATATTTTTGAAGACTTTTTTGGAGGCGGGCGAAGCCGAACTCGACCTGAGCAAGGAACTGACCTTCAATATAATCTCGAAATCGCGTTTGAAGAAGCTATTACAGGGAAAGAAGCCAAACTAAAAATTCCCAGATGGGAAATATGTGAGAAATGTTCAGGAACTGGCGCCCATTCGACTAAAGGAGTGAAACCCTGTTCAGGGTGTCAAGGTACAGGGCAACTGCGACTGCAACAGGGCTTTTTTACGATCAATCGATCCTGTGGACAATGCCAAGGAACCGGGCAAATCATCTCTGATCCCTGTCCTGCCTGCCGTGGCCAAAAGCGTATCTATCAAGAGCGCATGCTTTCTGTCACGATCCCCCCAGGAATTGACACAGGCATGCGGTTACGTCTGGCCCATGAAGGGGAGCATGGTGTCAATGGAGGCCCTCCTGGGGATCTCTATGTCGCCATTAGCGTTAAAGCCCACCCAATCTTTGCTAGAAAAGGCAATGATATTCTCGTCACTTTGCCCATTCACTTCGCAACCGCAACACTTGGGGGCAAAGTGGAAGTCCAAACCTTAAAAGGAAAGACAACGGTCAAAATTCCTGCAGGCACGCAACATGATCGAGTCCTTCGATTAAAAGGGCTGGGAGCTCAAGGGCTGAAGACACACCAACCTGGGGATCAGCTTGTTCGAATCAAAGTAGAAATTCCTAAAAAGCTCACGGCCCAACAAAAAGAACTCCTTGTTGCCTTTGCCAAAGAGAGTGGCATTGCAATTGATGAGAGCGAAGAAGGCTTACTCGATAAAGTCAAAAACATGTTTGAATGACCTGGTTTCTTCGTAGCTTGCAACGGGGATACGGCTTCAAGAGAAGACATTGAGAAACCGTAGTTTCTCAATGTAATGCATACGCTCATGCAATCTCTCGTAGCAGGCTATGAGGGATTGTCTGAGTTGTTTTTGATCCCTATGCCTGTTTTTTTTATCTCGTCCTCCTTCATCCAAAACGACCACGTTTCAATCGGCGACCCTCTTTTCTCGCATCTTTACAAAAGTCTACGCGTCAAACCAGGTGAAACGCTTTGGTTTGGAGACGAGCAACGAACCCGTTACTTAGCTCATGTCCGATCTATTGGTTCCAATCATCTTATCGCCGATATTCTTGAAAAACATGCAGGCCCTGCCCCCTCTGGACCACAGCTCATTGTTGGGCAAGCTATCCTGAAAAATCATCAGATGAATTGGGCAATTCAAAAAGCGATAGAGTTAGGCGTTAGGACATTGATGCCTGTCATTACCGCTCGAACTGTCATTGATTGTAAATCTAGCCGATTGCAGGCCTATCAGGAACGTTGGCAACGAATTGCGCTCGAAGCTGCACAGCAGTCTGAACAATGGACAATCCCAGAGGTTACCCTCCCCTATTCAATGACAGACTTTTGCCAAAAAACGAGGGAGGCAGCTGTTTGTAGTCTCTTAGTTGAACGACACGAGGGCCCAGGGCTCCATACCCTGCCCCTTGCTCAGAAACCAGAAGAACAGATTGTCGTCACAATTGGACCAGAAGGAGGATGGACTACTGAGGAGCTTCGGATTGCGCAAGAGAATGGATTTCACACGGTGACATTAGGAGAACACATCTTGCGGGCAGAAACGGCGACGATCGCCGCGACCACGATTATACAAAACCGTTTAGGAAATCTCGGATAACCAAGATAAAGAAGTTATGGGGCAAGTGTGGAGATTTTCATCACAGCCCCCTGGCTTCCAACAGCCCACCCCTCAGTAGGCTTGGGAAAGGAAAGCCCATACAACGAAAGACCTTCAGAGGCCTCAGAATCCTGCCAAGTGAATCCTGCATCTCGTGTAGAGAAGAACGCACCCGCTTCGCCAACCACCCAGCCTTCTTTGATATTCGTAAAATGAATACGCAAGAGGTCTGCGGGACGGATACATGGCGATCCACAAGGTCGAGTTTTGTCAATCCACTGTTTTCCGCCGGTAATGGTCCGAAACATTGACCCTTGTGAACCAACCACCCAGCCAGAGAGAGAGTCAACAAAAAAAACATCAAAAAACGTCGCTGTACTATCTGTCTGTTGCTGCGTCCAATGCTGCCCCCCATCCATCGTGGTAAGAATCACTCCCAGGGCCCCCACAACCCATCCTTGTTGCTCATTAAGAAACTGGATTCCAAATAAATCAGCATTCGTTCCACTATCCAGGTCTATCCAGGTTTCTCCATGATCTTGAGTGTGTAGGATCGTACCACGCGCGCCCACCACCCAAGCCTTGTGGGTATCAAAAGCATGAATGCCATATAAGGATGAGGTCGTACCACTCTGCTGCGGGTTCCATTGTTTCCCTCTAGTGTCGGAATGGAGAATGGTGCCATTTTGCCCAACGATCCATCCATGAGTGTTCTCAGCAAAGGTAATATTGGTTAACATGGTTCTTGTTCGTCGAGGAAGCGCTTGCCATGTTTTTCCACTCGTGGCTGTATGCAGGATAGTTCCACCAGCGCCCACAGCCCATCCTTCTTGAGAATCCACAAAGAAGGTATCGAGCAACGTGACTTGGGTTCCACTTGGCTGTATAACCCCAACAAAAGAAGGTTGGACTTGTTGAGCATGAACCAGGGAACTTACGGACAAAACCAGGAGGCTTGCCAAAAAGACACAAGGGTTCCAGATACGGAGAAAAGTATTCATTGATCCTTTATGTGGGTTAATCCCGTCTTGGGTTTGGGATGTTAAAGTAGTCAGGGTCAGGAAGACCACGCTTGAGAATAGTAAAGTCCCCAGCCACGGCATTCACCCATTTCTTCGGCGTACAACATTTGCCATTCTCAAGAATATCCCACGACCCTCGGCGCACAACAATTTCGCCTTCGGTGAGGTCTGTGACAAAGCCCCGTGGCGTTCCAAAACCAAAGACCTGTCGACGGGGGACTCGAACTTGAATTTCAGAGTCGGTCCATGCCATGACTTGGGCTGCGGTTCCATTCAAGAGCACTTCACTCCGAGAAACGTCAGAGCCTAATTCATATGTCTGCCATTCATGGGCTTCATGATGAAGCTCTAACCGAGTTGACTCTGATATCTTGATAAAACTTCCAAACCCTGAGCCTTGAATGGTCACCAGCTCATCCAGACCCGCTGATTTTGGCGAATAGGAAGACACACGAGGCGTTACCACCGTAAATGATCCGGCGGTCAATTGCACATCAGCTTGTTTTGCACAACAGGTGCCATCCGCATGTGGTATATTGGCACCCCGCTTGATAACAATAGGGCCACTTTTGGCACTGAACGGAACCCAAACATTAATTTCCGTGTCTTGCCATCGATGGATAATCCCAGGAACGCCTCCAAATTCTACAGCATTACGACCAGGATCAAAGTCAAACGCATAGGCTGTTGAGCCACCTTCTGAAAACACTCCAAAATGCTCTCCTTGAATACGAACCAATGTACCGATAGGACCATGGGTCGGGGACACCTTATCAACGTGGCTCTCCACAACGTGGAACTGTCCAAGAGTCCGCTTGCGACCACCATAGTTGAGAACAAAGGGTCCGCTTGTCGCATTGAGAGGAACATGGACGACAATCGTACGTGCACCCCATTCCGCAACCGTGGCTAATTGATCATTAAAATACACCGCATCGGTAGGACTCTTGCCTACCAGAAAATCTTGGCCGCTTAAGACCACTTTTGTGCCAACTGGCCCTTCGGTTGGTTGGAATTCAACATGAGGAATTAAATTCAAATGAAGTCCATTACTCGTAGCATACTTGACCGGCGCACAACATGAGCCGTCCGGCAGAGGGTCAGAAGAAGCTAAACGAACTGTCACCTCACCTGATGTCGCATTGGCAGGGATACGGACTTCAATTTTATTGGGGCGCCATTTTTGGACTTGCGCCCGGACTCCATTGATCATGACTTGGTTCACCCCAAACATCGTATTGGGATCTCTCGAACCTGCACTGTTACCAAAATGCGCCCCTTCAATGACTAACATATCTCCAGGTTCAGCTTCTGCGGGAATCAATGTGGTCAGCTTTGCGGTTTGAACTGAAAAAGTCCCTGCTGAGATTGATCCATCCTGTCCTATAAGCGTCACAAGCCCTGACTTTGCCCGAAGAGGCACTTTGACCATTACCAGATCAGATTCCCACGATTGAATAAGCGCAGGAGTACCAGAGAAAAGCACTCGATTGACTTCAGTGGAGACGAAATCTCCAAATTGTCCTCCACCAATGGTTACCGTGGTTCCCGGAGGACCAGCATCTGGAAACAATTCAGCGTGAGCGAGGGAAGCCTGAAATAGGCAACATGCAAATACCCCAAGAACTATCCATCGTGCAGACCACATAAGACAGAGGGCCCCTTTCCCAAATATATAGTCTAAAAGCTTATAAATATTTTGGATAATTAACGCGCGAATGAGATGAGAATGAATGTAAAAAATTATGAAGATAACGCTGCGGTACGAGCGGAAAACCACTGACCGTCAAGCAACATTCAACCTACTGTGAAGCACTTTACCAGCCGATCTTTTTTATTGTCAACCAACATAAATGGAGATCCGATAAGATCGACTCCATTCATTGACGGAACAGAAAGGGATGGCTCGGATCTCATTGCAACCCAGCAGAAAGATGAGATGGCACTGCGACTCCTTGCGATCTATTCCAAGGGTACCTGGATAACCAACCCGCCCATCACATCGTTGAGTTTAAAGTCGCGTTTTGGGCTTTGAGGGTGGGCATTGTGACATGAGACACAGGCTCGACTCACCGCACGATCCGGATAAATAGCTTTAAAATACGGTTTGTCATTAATTGTCACCTCACCTTCCACGACCTCGCCATATTCCACCACTTGTTCTAAGGCAGCTTGTTCTTCCTTTGACGAAGGCTTATTGTGAGAATGGACAGGCCATGAACTAATTAAGCGATATCTAAACGAAGCGCCCCGAACATCGAGACTCCGCGAGGCTTCTTGCAAAAATTGCGCTGGAAGCGGAAGCGCTTGCTTTGTACGCCATTCCTCTTCCGCGGTTACAATCAACATGGCTTCCATCCGTTCAACGACATGTTGGGTATAAAATGTCCGATCGGCTTGAATCACGGCATGCAAATAATCCGCAACCGTACGTGGAGAAAGACTGTAAGAGGGTATTGTTTGCAAACCAAGTCCCCACCCAAGAAGAAGCCCCAGCAACCCAACCGAGACCATAAGCAGAAATGTCTTTCCAGACATCAACCACATCCTCGATTTTTAATAGGCCAGTGCGTATTCGACACGTCTAACCAAAAAGCCCACAGACGCTTTGCAATCATAGCAGCTCTGCCTAGAAGACTGCACGAAAAAAGCACGACACCTTTCATCTATATGGTATACCCTGTCAGTTGAAACTATAAGTCACGCAATGGTAAGACCAGCCTATCTGCAAATGGCACGCACAGAAACCAGTGGAGAAAGACAAGGTTTGGCCTGCGTGTGAGTCTTCTCTCAAAAAGGGGGCTACTTGAAAAACTTTTTCTTCGATCTTCCGATTGAACGAAAACTCCTTTTGGTCTCTGCCGTTCCTGTGCTAACGGTATTCACGCTAAGTTTCTTAACCTATACCAGCGTGCAAACCTTTTCTCATGACGAAGATCGCTTGAACCTGGTGTATCATATCCAAAGTGATTCCGCAGAATACATGCGGCTCGTGGTTGATCTAGAGACAGGATTTCGTGGATTTGTCCTCACGAAACAACCCGCATTTCTGAAACCCTACCGTGCCGCCAAACAGCGTGTGCATACAGTCGAACGAGCGCTGTTGCAGATGGTTTCCCCTCAGAGTCAACAACATGCGCTCTTGCGTGGTGTGCAACAATTGGTCGATCAATTACTCACCGATAAAGATGCGCTCATTCTAAAAGTAAAAAACGGATACACGAATGAAGCAATACAGTATATTGAAACGGGACAAGGTCGAGAGCTGATGTCAGCCATCCGTGAAAAAATGGCTGAATTTGATCGTCGAGAAGTAACGCAGTTACAAGAAGCTCTATTAAGCAGTGGAAAGGATCGTGACGTCCTCCTATGGATTGTCGTCGGTGGGGGCATGGTCACGCTGCTGCTCATGTTCGTCTCATTACACTTTATTGCACGATCAATCACAAGTCCTTTGCGCTCATTAGCACGAACAGTTGGAGGAACATCAGAAGGGACCGTCCCTCAGGTCTCTGTGCTGGAACGTCAGGATGAAATTGGAGAGCTGACACGAGTCATGCACTCAATGAGCACACAGACCCAAGAACATATTAACCGCATTCAACATTCGGAACACGAACTTCGTATGCTGAATCATGATTTAGCGGCATCTGAAGCAAAATATCGAGGAATCGTTGATCATGCCCCCATCGGCATTTTCACGACAGAGGGCACGCACGTAATTTTTTCTAATCAAGCCAACTGGGAATTGGCGGGACGCAAAGACACTCCACAAGCCGACCCAGAACTCATGTGGCACTCGGTTCATGAATACGATCGTGAACAGACCTATCAATCATTTGTGTCATCAGTTGAAAAAGGAGCATCCTTCGAAAAAGTGTTTCGGTTTCAACGTGCTGATGGCATGGTTCGAAAAGTTTTTTGCCGAGCGATTCCTATTACCGATCGAAAAAGTCAACCTGTCGTCTATCAAGGCTTTAACGTGGACATCACCACCTTAGAACAAATGCGGGCGAAACTCATTCGGTCCGAACGCCTGGCGATGTTAGGACAAGTGGCTGCGGGCATCGCCCATGAGATTCGAAACCCTTTGGTTGGCATTGGATCAACCGCGTCATTACTGTTAGAAGAATTGCCTGACACGGATAGCCATCGTGCAGATTTAACAACGATTTTACAGGAGACGAAACGACTTGATCGCATTGTGAATCAAATTGTCGACTTTGCCAAACCTCGTACATTTGCGCCACAGATCTTTTCACTTGAAGAAAAAATCCAAGAAGCCTTACGGCTGTTGACCCGTCCTCTCTCTGAGAAAGAAATTTCGGTCATCTTTGACAAACCCGATCACCTTCCGTCTATCGAGGCCGATCAAGATCAAATCAAACAAATTCTCTTGAACGTCCTACAAAACGCCATTGAAGCATTACCCACGAAAGGAAAACTCACCATTCGATTATGCGATGTACAAGACCATACAGAACCTACCGTGCAGGTTGATATTACCGATAATGGTGTAGGCATTGCCGCATCAGACCTCCCACATCTCTTTGAACCATTTTTCACTAGTGGAAAGCCAAAAGGCACCGGACTTGGGTTAGCCATTTGTCGCAATATTGTCGACCAGCATCATGGGGACATGACCGTCACGAGCCAAAAGGATCACGGTACAACTATTTCCATCTCGCTGCCATGGTCTCAAGGAAGTGAGGCTATTCTTACATGATCCAAGCCACTATTTATGTGACCGATGATGAACATGCGATCCGGTCGGTCATCGCCAGGCGGCTCTCACGCCGGCATCACCATGTACGAACCTTTGATTCAGGCGAAGCGCTCGTGGAGGCACTCACACAAGAAGTTCCAGACCTTGTCGTTTTGGACGTTAAAATGGGTGGAATGACGGGCCTTGAAACACTCAAAACTATCCGTGCGCAATTCCCACAGCTCATCGTCATTATGCTAACAGCCTATGGCACCGTGGAAGATGCTGTAGAAGCCATGAAACGGGGTGCCCAAGATTTCGTCATTAAAACGGTGGAATTGGAAAATTTCGATCCTGTGCTCAATCGAGCTTTGGAATTGCTATCACTCCGACGCCGGGTGTTATTGGCCAGTGAAAAAGAAGGCAGTCCTTATGCATTGTCACACTTGGCCACACTCAGCACGTCCATGCAAGAACTCATGGAACAAATTCGAGAATTGACACAAAACTCGAAAACCACTGTCTTGTTAGTTGGTGAGACAGGAACTGGCAAGGAATTTCTATCTCGGATTCTCCACCATAACGGCCCACGAGCAAAAGGCCCCTTTATTGGGGTGAATTGTACAGCCATTCCCAGTGGACTATTTGAAAGTGAACTATTTGGGTATGAACGGGGCGCCTTCACAGGGGCCAACCAAAGGAAGTTAGGCCTACTCGAGCAAGCTGATGGCGGCACCTTATTTTTGGATGAAATTGGTGATTTGGATTTGGCCATGCAAGCTAAGCTGTTACGAGTGCTCCAAGAACGCGTATTTCGCCGATTAGGGGGCACAGAAGATATTCCTGTTGATTTTCGCTTAATCGCTGCAACCAATCGGGATTTAAAAAAAGCCGTTGGACAGGGCGCGTTTCGAGAGGACCTCTTCTTTCGGCTGAATGTAATCATGCTGGAAATTCCGCCTCTCCGGATGCGTGTCGCAGATATTGTGCCATTAGCAATGAATGCGCTCATCCGCTATAGCAAGGAGATGGGAAAAGACATTCTAGAAATCGACCCTGAAACACGGCATCTTCTTGAAGAGTATGCCTATCCCGGTAATATCCGTGAGCTCCAAAATTTAATCGAGCGGGCCGTCATTTTTTGTCGAAGCCAAACATTGATACCCAGCGATCTACCACAGGAATTACGTGAAGAACAAGAAGCAAGCGTGCAAACCATCACCTCAGATTCGCAAACAAAAATTCGGATTGAGCTAACCTTGGGAGAGCAAACACTAGCCGATATTGAGATGGCAATTATTGAACAAGTGCTGCATCTCGTCGGATACAATAAAAGCGCCGCAGCAAAACACCTAGGCCTCTCTCGGTTTGCCTTAGATCGACGGCTTAAACGAACACCGGACGGCTAGAGAACACACCACCATTGTCATTGATGTTTTTTCGGAAATGAAAAGGGTAAGGCTTACTAGCCAATATCAGTAAAGGATCCCTCAAAATTCTGTCACCCGACTTGCCTTTCACAATGTAAAGTTTCTACATTGAACCGAGTGTTTCGCTAGCTTCGTCTCTTGAATTATCACGAAATTGTTCCGCCTGATGTTCTACCCTGATTAGATACTTACGTTATTATGTTATATTTATTATTCGACCATGATCCTTAAACCATGACAACCAGGTTACAACACTTGTATAGCTTATACTTGGAAAATCCATAACCAATCCTGTACAACATCGAATGTTTCTTAGCATTTCATATGATTTTGATAATTGAGAAAGCAGGAACTGGGACTATTGAACAACACCGTTGGTATATGTGCCGGAGCTTTTGCGAAGGCTGGAGGGCTTTGCCGACCGCTCCAGAAAGGGTGTCATGCACATTAGCGTATTAGGCACAGGGTATGTGGGGTTGGTCACAGGCGCTTGTTTTGCGGAATTTGGGCTAAACGTTCTCTGTATGGACACAGATCCAACCCGCATCCAGAAGTTGAACCAAGGAGAAGTGCCTTTTTTCGAGCCAGGCCTCACGGAGTTAGTGTCCAAAGGTCGAAAATCTGGCCGGCTTGAATTTACAGTTGACTTAACGAAAGCGGTGGATAACGGCTTGGTCATTTTCATTGCTGTTGGCACCCCTTCACGCTCAGATGGATCGGCTGACTTATCCTATATCGATGAAGTTGCCCGGAATATTGGCTCCCGCATGACTGGGTACAAAGTGGTTGTCACGAAATCGACGGTTCCCATTGGCACATCCGAGCGAGTTCGGGATTTAATTAAATCTCACCAAACAACATCGGTGAACTTTGATGTGGTGTCCAATCCGGAATTCCTCCGTGAAGGCTCTGCCATTGGCGATTTTCTTCGTCCGGATCGCGTAGTGATTGGGGCAGAAAGTGCGCAAGCAGTGGCAATCATGAAGGATCTTTATCGTCCACTCTATTTGATTGAGACACCGGTGGTTGTCACAAACGTGCCAACTGCGGAAATGATTAAGTACGCCTCCAATGTCTTTTTGGCTACAAAAATTTCTTTCATTAATGAAGTTGCCAATCTGTGCGAACAAGTTAGCGCCAATGTTCAAACGGTGGCGAAGGCCATGGGATTAGACAAACGGATTGGCAGTAAATTCCTACACGCTGGGCCTGGTTTTGGCGGATCGTGTTTTGGAAAGGATACCGCTGCGCTTGTCCACATCGGCGAACAAGCCGGGTATTCCATGCAATTAGCCCATACAACCAAACACGTTAATCAACAGCAACGGTCGCGCATGGTAGATAAAATTCGTGAGACGTTAGGCATACTTGACGGGAAAACTATTGGGATTTTGGGGTTGACATTTAAGCCCAATACCAATGACTTGCGCGATTCACCAGCCATGTGGATTGCGGAACAGCTGATTCAAGCCAACTGTACGATTCGGGCGA
This sequence comes from Nitrospirota bacterium, assembly GCA_011088105.1. Classification (GTDB taxonomy): domain Bacteria; phylum Nitrospirota; class Nitrospiria; order Nitrospirales; family UBA8639; genus JAALKI01. The sequence continues at coordinate 18,156 of JAALKI010000030.1, forward strand.
GTGATCCGGAAGGATTGGAAGAAGCGGTAACGATCCTGCCTGAGTTAGTGGCCTGTCAGGATGCGTATGAGGCTGCTGAGGGCGCTGATGCCCTGGTGCTGCTTACTGAATGGAATCAGTTTCGCAATCTCGATTTCGACCGGCTCAAAAATCTGATGCGCTCCCCTACGTTGCTTGATCTGCGCAATGTCTATGACTCGGAACGCATCGCAGGCTATGGGTTTTACTACGTCTCAGTTGGCAGGCCTTCAACCGGTACGTGCACGCACTCAGACTCCTGAGCTTCTTTCCCCACCCCCTTCTTAGGTTGAGGGGATGGGGCTTTCCTTTGGTTTATAGCCCATTCGATCTAACACTTTGAGAATTCTCTTTCGGAGCAGGTCTTCTGAAGAAGCTAAGGCAGTGGCCAATGGCTCCACCGCTGGTTTTCCAATTTTTCGAAGAATTTCGGTCGCAGCCTGTCGCAACTCATCTTCTTCCGACACCAGAAACGGGATTATTTGTGTCACAGATGGCCCTCCGATTTTGATCAGCGCATCATAGGCTCGTTGCCGAACATCGCCGACTTCGTCAGACAGACATTCCACCAATGCACTGACGGCCTCCGCGGCTTTCAGTTCTCCCAGTTTTTCCACAGCATGTTTTCGGTTGAGCCAATGAGTATCCTTTAGATCCAGCAAGGCTGCATCCACTTGCACGACATTAGGGTCTTTTGCTCGAATTCGAAACTGTTTAACAACCCGCTTTCCATCTTCCTCAACAACACGTAACGTGGCGCCATCGCCAAGGTTGACTTTCTTGAGGTCTTCTAATGCCTCTTCAGCCACATCCATCAATACAGTTTTTCCATCATAGGCCAGCAATTCAATTTCAATCTGCCCCGCCTCAACATTCACCGCTGTGACATTTTCTGTCACGAGGTTGAAGCCATCTTTTTTGCCTCCTCCCTTGGGCATAATCTGTACGAGCTTTGTGGGAGTATCGTCCGCCATGCTGACTCCTTTCTTACCGATCACTCAATTGTATACGGTTTTGGTTGATATCATGATGTAGATTCTGGTTTCCACCCGAGACTGGCCAACACCCCTTCCGCGGTATCTCTGACCATCTCATTTTCATCTTCTAATAATGGCACGAGCGAATCGATGGCCCCAGCGTTACCTAAACGGGCTAAGGATTCAGCCGCATTCCTACGCACCAGCCAATCTTCATCCTCCAATGCCTCAATCAGCGACTCCACGCCACGCTGGTCCCCGATTTTCCCCAAAGCTTCAGCCGCATGACGTCGCACGATCCAATTCGGTCCTTTTAAACCATCAATGAGTGCGCTCGTTGCACGTTCATCGCCAATTTTCTTTAAGACTCGTGCAGCATCTTCTCGAATCATGGCATCCATGAGCGCATTGACTAATGCGGGCACCGCACGCGAGTCGCCAATGCGTTCAAGGGCCCACACGGCTGCTGTTCGCACACCGCCATCCTTGTCTTCGAGGGCCTGCATGAGGGGTTCCACGCCCCGAGGATCTTTCAATTTGCCTAGTGCCGACGCGGCCTGCTCCCGTACAGCCCATTCATCATTATCGTGCAATGCCTCAATAAGTGGATTGACTGCTGGCTCACCAATTTGCACAAGAGCCGAAGTTGCCGCTTCTCGGACTACTAAATCATCTTCCTCCAACAATTCAAGTAATTGGGGAATGGCTGAGGCTCCGATATGGCCCAGCCCCGCCGCCGCATGATCCCGTAGCGCTTCATGATCATCACGAAGCGATGCTAATAATTGCTCAATCCGTGAACTCTCACTCATTCTTTTCCTCCTTGTCCAACCAAAACTGTTCGTCGGTTTGAGCTGCAGCGGCTTCCAGTTTTGTGAGAATGATACCTGAATTATAGGATATTAACCCATCGCGGTCTGTTTTGAGTTTCATAAAGAGGTCGGTGTAAGGTCGCAAGACTTCCACATCTTTAACTTTTTCCAAGGCTTCGACAGCCAATACCCGCAAAGGCCGAATGGGAATCATTTCAATGAGCAAATCCACTGGGCTCGCATCACCGATCAAACCCAATGACTTTGTCGCCAATTCCTTGACTCCCGTGTCTTTATCATGGCGAAGGCGTTCAATAAGTGGAGGCACGGCCCGAACATCTCCAATTTTCCCCAACAGATCAGCCGCCGCCTCTCTGACCACCCAATCATCATCTTCTAGGTATTCGATAAGAATTTCCACGCTGGGTCGACCAATAGGATGGAGAGCAATCACGGCTTCTTGCCGAGCCCCTTCACGAAGCTCAGACTCTTCAACATCTCGCAAATCATCAAAGACTTGATCAATTCGGGAACGAATCGCATCTAATCTCTTGAGGGTGTGAACAGCCGAATCTCGAATGAGCGGATCACCCATAGCATCCACCAACGCATCTGCTGATCGTGGGTCTAAGAGATGATCTAAAATGTCCATAGCCATGAGCCGCGCTTGTTCATCTGTATCTCGCAGCATGCTCGTCAAAGGCCCAATCGATGTAGGAATCATCCCTAGGAGAGCAGTAACTGTGGAACAGAGCGCCTCTTGTTTGAGAAGATCAACCAGCGCTGCCGCCGTTTCCTCATCGATGATCCCTGCCATCTGTTCTAATGCCGCTCCCGCCGCCTGCCTGACTTCCTCTTCTTCTTCCCCGAGCAAGCGAACGAGCGCAATCCCTGTTCGAGGATCTCGGATACGCGCAAGCATTCTCGCTGCTTCCACTTTAAAGTTTGGTGTTCCAGCCTCCATTGCGCGCATGAGCTCTTCAATCGCTTTGGGGCCCCCTTTCAGACAGGTGGCCGTAGCTCGCATACGCCGCCAGTCTTCTTCGTGATCCAGTTCAGAAACAATAGTTGCGAGTGATTCTTTTGGCATAACTTCTTTCAGGAGAAGGACTACAGCCGAATCTGTCCCGGCCGCCAGCCTAAACGAGTCAGTGTTTCTTTGGCATAAAATAGAATATTAGTGTCTTGTTCCGTTTTGAGCACATCCAGGAGCGAGGGAATAGCCTGTGGTCCAAAAATCACTAATGCCTGTGCAGCTTCCTGGCGAATCAAGGTACTCTGAAGCGCAGAGACTAACACAGGAAGCGTATGAGGTGCTTTGATACGAGCCAATGCCGTCACGGCTGCTTCAATCGCAGACAGCTCCATCTTATACTGGTTATCTTCGCAAGCTGGGGTGCGATCTTCATAATCTTCCGTTCGTAACGCCTTGATCATCTTAACCAACGGTTTACTGGCCTTGGAATCTCCAATTTTTCCCAAGGCTTCAATCGCTGGCGTTTGAAGGGAAGGCACATCCAAAATTGCTAACAATGCATCAACCGCTCCAACGTTTCCAATTTCGCCCAAAGCTTTTGCCGCATCTTGGCGAACAGCCGTATCAGGATCTTGCAGCAAGCGGTCCACTAAGGGCCCAACAGCTTGGAGGGCACGCAATTTCCCTAGGGCTTCAGCCGCTCGTAGTCGTATCGTCCATTCCTTATGGTGCAACGTTTTCAATAATGGTGCCACCGCAGGCTCACCAATCGCTTCCAACGCCGACACCGCTTCATCCCGTACGGCTTTGACAGTGTCCTGTAAGAGCAACACCAGGGTCTCTGTTGCTTCCACCCATTTCAGCTTCGCCAAGGCCTTTGTGGCATACATACGCACAGCCCAGTCTCTGCTCAGCAGGGCTGACTGTAAAGGCGTTGCCACGCGTTCATCGGCTATGACTGAGAGCACTTTCGCCACCGCCTCTTGCACTGAGAGATTGGGACCGTTAAGACACATCCCTAAATCAGGCACCGCCGCTTCTCCAATGGACATCAAGGCTGCTATCGCAGCCTCTCTGACGGCACGGTCCGTGTCTTCTAAAGCCTCAATCAGCCCCGATACGCCTTCGGGACTGCGAAGGTCTCCCAACGCCTTTGCGGCATCTTCCCGCACACCCCAGTCTTCGTCCCGTAGGGCCGCAATCTGTTCTGCTACATCATCGCTCATCATTTAGAATCAATCGAGGAACTGCTGAATCCTGCAAACATCTCTTAATCACATGCTGTCACAGGCACAGGCCTTCATACGTCAGGAGGAATGGGAACCTTTGAAACCACTGTCCAGCAACACTACACGTTGAGAGAGCTTGGCCTTTCCATACCATAACTGCGAAGACTTAGGGATCTCCACCCTACCACAGCATTTTTTGAGGGGTCAATTAGATTCAAGGCTTACGCTTTGTGGCCCTACGCACCCAGAGGTGGGTCATCAGGATGGTGATTTGTCTTCAGAAGCCGCTGGCTTGGCGCTTCGTGGCTTTCCTCGTCGTCTATGGGGGATGCGAGGACGAAGAGCGGGGAGATGTAATGTCACCGTCGTGCCATGATCAGGTTGGCTCTCAATAGCAATATGACCCTGGTGTTCTTCGACAATCTTTTTAACAGTTGCCAACCCCAACCCTGTTCCCGAACGTTTGGTTGTAAAATATGGCTCAAATATTTTATCTGCATGTTCGGCAGGGATCGGAATGCCATTATTGTGAATCGAAATCACAATTTCTGGTTGCTTCCCTCTTTTGGCTGTAACGGTAATCTGAAGATGGCCTTCCGACGACATTGCATCAAGGGCATTTTGAAAAATGCAGAGGAAAACATGTTGCATTTTCACTTCATCCCACCGCACCTGTGCCAGTCGTGCGGCATACGACTTTGTCACTTCAATGCGCGTAGCCACAAGGTCTGTCTGAATAAGAGACAATGCATGATCTAACAATTTTGGCACACGGCACAAGCGTCGTTCCAACTTCAAGGGTTTGGCAAAGTCGAGAATTTCATGGAGAAGGGTTTCAATCCTAATAAGATCTCTCATCGCAGTCTCAACTCGAGTTTGCGCCTCGTGATCTAAGGAGCCTTCTCCTGTGATCTCTTCCATTTGTGCGCGGACATACCCAAGCGGTTCACGAATTTCGGCAGCCAGGAATGAACTGACCTCATTTAGAGCCGATTGTCGTTCTTGTCGACGAATAGTTGGCTCTTGGGATTCTTCTTCCTGTGACACCGTGGACTCTTGGCGAGTGGCATCGGGAGCAGCAAATAGTGACAGTTTGAGGGAAGGATCTTCAAATAACTTCGCAAGTTTTGTGCTGAGTCCTTCGAGTCGCCGTGCATCAGTATCTGCCGATTCATAGAGTGCTGCGGTTTTCGTCGCGAGCGTAATGGTCCCAGCAACCCGGCCTCTAACAAAAAATGGAACAATCATCGTGCATTTGAATCGTTCCCGATACAACTGTTTATAGTCGAGAAATCTTCCCTGCGTTGAGGCTAAGTTCTGATCAATCCTTGGTTTTCGATGTCGCACCGACCACCCTGACGCTGATTGATCCAGTAACAACCTATGCCCCGGCAGCAACTCTTTTTTATGTCCAGCGACACACCCTAAAATTTCTAGTGATGCCGCAATGGGGTCATAGAGGGTCACCCACCCGCGATCAAACGCCAGCACCTCACGCGATTCATTCAGTAAATCCACGATTTGGCCTTCGACTTCCGGGTTGGTATAAGTTGAGGGCAGATCTTGCGCCCCTTGTTCTTGAGGCAATGGCTTTTCTGGTTCTTGTTGGACTGCCACCCGACTCAAGATCGCGGTCGAGTCGAAAAGTCTCGCCTGCCGCAGTTCCTCAGTGATGGTCGTACGCGCAGTCTCAATCGATGTCTTGTCACGCTTAGAGAAATGACTACCTTCCTTCCGAGCCAACACCAAGGCACCATACACCAACGGACCATGCCGTAATGGTGACGCCAAGAGGACCTTGGAGCCAGGAGTAATCATTCGAAGTCGAATGGCCTGTTGAAGCACTGGGGTATTCTTTTGACTCGACGATTTTTCAATTTTCCATTCCTCATGAGAAAGTGAGCGGAAAATGGCTCGCACTTCTCTGTCTGAAAGTCCACGAGATACTTGAGGAATGAAGGGACCCTCCTCGTGAGTCCTAATCGCAACGGCACTATCCATCCCTAGCTCGTTGACGACCGCCGTTAATGTTTTTTGCAATGTGCTTTGCTTCGTCGCGTGGGACGACAAACGCTTGTCTTGATTCATCCAAGATTCTCCTAACACATGACGTGCAACACGTGAACGCCATGCGGATTCTAATCCATTTCAATTGATATGGCGAATATTGCGAGACCGATTCATTGAAACGGCCACATTAATGCGCCCTTTATCCGATATAAAAAAATTCAGTATCGTACCCACGATGCTAATAAATATTGCGCCGCCTACAGCCGACCAAAAATCATTGACCTCAAACCCTGTCACAAACCATGAGACCACCTGGAGAAGCACCGCGTTAATAACAACGATGAACAGTCCAAATGTGACGATGATAAATGGAGCCGAGAGAAAGTACAGCACCGGACGAACTAACGCGTTCAGGAATGAAAGCACGAAGACCCCAATGATGCCAGAAGTGAAGGTCTCAACATGAATGCCCTCAATGAGTTGACTGGCGACGAAAACGGCAATGCCTGTCACGGCAAACCGAATGAAAAACCCTCGCATGGTTTTACCTGTCCCTCACCATTCCGTTCTTGATCATGGCCATGTCAACTCTGTACCAACCCATCTTGTCATCATAAGAAGACAGTAAGAATGTTTCACGTCACAGTATCAGCTTACTGGCAGGACCAGGTCCACTGATTGTTGTCGCTTGGTGACCTTATCAGAAGGATCGTATTCCGCCACAAACTCACCTGTGGCTGATTGCGCGGTCACCGTCACGCTGACTCCGACATCCTCATTATGCATATGTATGAAAATTTCATAATATCCTGAATCGTTGGTTTTTGCGGATGCTCCATGGCCACCTTTTTTCTGAGGCATCGCATGAACTTCAACTCCAACCGCTGGACGGCCTTTGACATCACGAACATACCCAAAGACGGTGAACCCATGCTGCACATTGGATTTCACAAATACCGGCTTCGGCGTATTGGCCTCTGGATTTTTGAGTGTCGATAAATATGTGGCTAATGCGGTCACTTCCTCATCAGTCATGAGGTCTTTATACGTATCAGGCATTCGTCCTTTTTTATGTTCTTTCTCAAATCCTTCAGCATATAAATACGTCGGATCGAAAATCTTTCGCTTTACATCTTCAACTGTGAGAAAGCTGCCAATATTATCCAGGATGGGGCCACGCTTCTTCACACTCCCCTGGCCACCAATTTTATGACAGTTATAACATTCATACAGCTCATACACCTCACGACCACGATCGACAACCGATATTGGTCCTCTCTCCGGTTCATCTGCTATCACTGGAGCCGGGACATAGGCATTCAACCGAACAAAGAGCATTTGCGTTTGTGTTTCAAGAGATTTGACTTGTGTCAACTCTTTTTCAACTCTGGTTTTTTCAGCTAACAGTCGTTTGAGTCTGGGCTTTAAGATTTTTTCGATCTTACCTTTTTCGATGGCCGGATCATATTGCGGAAGGATTGTGGCTCCAAAGATATAGACGCCTGAGAGCACGATATAAAAACCAAGAAGAGCCCAAACCGCATTCCACCCTGAAAATCGCCCTAATGCAGGGGCATCGAGCAAAAGAAACACCAATAACCCTAACCCGACATAAATCACAAACATCACCTGAAAGACATGAGGAAATCCCAGCAAACCGCTCCCAACCCAGGCGACCACAGCCAGAATACTTGAAATCACCAATTTTCGAGCGACGGTTCCTCTGCCCATCATTTTCAGGCCCCTTTTTCTTTCATACGTATTCTCCCATCATACGTGGCATGAAGATCTCCCACAAGCCCACCGCATGATCACCAATGCTGTGATGGGTAAATACAGGAAGCATCCCACCATTGCTAATAATGGTTCTCCAATCCAAACAGTTATGGATAGGTTAAAAACCAATACCCCATAGTACAATCCACACCCAAGAAAAACATCCCTTGGATTGAAGGTCATAGAAGCAAAAGACTCCGCCCAGCCCCAGGCTTCGACTAATCGATAGCCCAACATGGCAAGCAGCCCGACCACCATCCACCCAGCAAAGTTGGCCAATGGCACTCCAAAATAGATGCCTGGTTCAGGATAGCCATAGATTTGCCCTAAAAACCATTGGTTCCCTCGCAACGCGACAGGGTCAATGACAATATCGATAAACATCAACAATAGCGCAGTCAGAAACACTACCGACCAAGGTGTCACGACAGGCAGCACTTTGGGTTGTTCAGATTTGACAGTCAGTTTTTCATAAGGGAGGTAAAAGATGAGTGCCAAACAGTAACTGGCAAAGACCAAAAACGTGAACGAGAGGAAATCCATAAATGGAATATTCGAAAGATAAAGTTCCTGCCCATGCGTCGAGCCCGTGTAGTAATAGGCACCGAAGGGTACGTTAATTCTGGTGGAAGCAAATTCACAGACAAATGCTGTGACCCACGTGATGCCAAAGAGGATGCTGGTTCGCCGCCATCCGATCAGCCGCTGCGCAACCACAAGGGCTACCGCCAAGAAGACGAAGACGTATGGTCGGAGCAGAATGGTTTTAAAGAAGAGAAGTGGGAAGTCCATCGTCTAATGAGAAACGTCTCAATCACCTTGCAGAGATTACCTCGTCAAGGAGAAAGCCCTAGGCATATCCGTGATCTCGAAACCACCGAACGGCTTTTTCCAATGCATGTTCAATAGGTGTTTGAGGTAACCCTAAGTCGCGAATGGCCTTTGAACAATCATAATGCATATGGTATTGGGCCATCTTCACACCTTCTAAGGGAATCCTTGGTGTGCGATGAGTCAAATAATTGGCAATCCAGGTATTAACATGTGCCAACGGTAAAATAGCGTTTCTCGGCAATTTGAGTATCGGAGCTCGAATGCCTGTGATCTTGCTCAAGAGCGCAAAAAGCTGCTGCAGGGTGACATTACGATGTCCCAGAATGTACCGTTCGCCCAACGTGCCACGTTTCATAGCATACAAATGACCAAGAGCCACGTCATCAACATCAATAATGTTCATACCCGTATCAAGGAATGCCCACATACGACTTCGCATGAAATCAACAATGATCTGGCCCGTTGGTGTAGGTTTAATATCATAGGCCCCCACCGGTGCCGAAGGATTGACGATCACCACGGGAAGCCCAGATTGCGCAAGCGTGAGCACTTCTTGCTCAGCAAGCCATTTGGAACGTTTGTAATCTCCAGCAATCTGGGTTGATGCCATCGGTGTTGTTTCAATCCCGAGACCATCCTGCTCCGGCAGCCCAATGGCGCCTATTGTGCTCGTATAGACAATCCGCTCAATGCCAGCGTCTCTTGCCGTTTCCAACAACTGTTTTGTCCCCTGCACATTCGTGGCATAGAAGACAGAAGGGTCTTGATGCCAGAGGGCATACTGGGCTGCCACATGATATAGGTGCTGGCAACCGGACACAGCTTGCTCGAGTGATTGAACGTCCTGCAAATCACCATAGGTGACTTCTACATCCAGCCCGTCTAGATTTTGCAGGGTGCTCGTTGGACGAACCAACACCCGAACCGGTGTACCCTCGGCCCGTAACGCCCGCACGACTGCCGACCCAATGAACCCTGTCGCGCCTGTCACCAATGCTTTTACAGGATTTGCAGGCATGGGTTCGCCCCAATCAGGATCATGGAAATTTCGACGTGAAGGACTAATGTTTGCGATCGACGATAAATCGTGCCAACTCTCGAAGCGGATCGGCCTTTTCATCGAAATCGGTGAGGTGTTCGATAGCTTGATTCATGTGGTCCTTTGCCATAATGGTCGCTTGATCAAGACCATATAAAGATGGATAGGTCATTTTCCCACGTTCAGCATCGGTATTCGGATCTTTCCCAAGATCTTCTCGTGTTCCCGTCACATTTAACACATCGTCGGCAATTTGAAAGGCAAGACCAATATGTTCAGCATAGTCGGTCAGTCGCGCTAATTGTGTAGTGGTCGCATTTGAAAGAATCCCGCCCACACGGACAGCCGCTCGAATGAGTCGACCGGTCTTATGGACATGGATATCCTCTAGAGTGGGCTTATCAACAGCTTGATGTTCCGACTGCATATCCAACACCTGCCCAGCAACCATTCCCTGCCGTCCAGAACCAATGACCAGCTCATGGATCGCCTGAATCTGAAGAACAGGACTTAACCCAAACACGAAATCGGGGCGGCAACAGAATTCAAAGGCCATGGTCTGCAACGCATCACCGGCCAAGATCGCCATCGCATCCCCATACACTTTATGGTTTGTCGGCTTGCCACGTCGAAAATCATCGTTATCCATCGCTGGTAGATCATCGTGAATGAGCGAATAGGTATGAATAAGTTCAAAGGCAGACGCGACGGCAAAAATCGCTGAAGGCGGCGACCCTACCGCCTCGGCAGCCGCAAGTGTCAAGATAGGACGAATGCGCTTACCTCCTGCTAGAAGGCTATACCTCATCGATTGATAGAGAAGCGTGGGAACGGTATCGGCAGCTGGAACAGCAGATTCCAGGAATCGATCAATTTCTTGCCGTCGCTGGTCTAAGTACTGTTCGATATTCATGGAAAAATATAGGATTTTCTGACTTTCAATCCAAGAGGACCAAACTGGCTGGAGCCTAGCAGATGAAAAAATTTTGTGTCAAATCATGAAGACATGCCGCCGTCTAACCCATGAGAGACGACAGACTGAGCATTGTAATTGGACAGAGGGCTCGCTATACTTTTGAGATGAGCATTCGAAAGGGAGGAGGAGAGTGGGAGACACTGGTCTTAGGAATCGAACCCGAAGCCTGTGGGGTCTGTCAGGGTGGTCTTTCTCGCGACAGAACCTTCTTGCGAGGAGGGTGGGCTCGTTGCTCCCATTGTCATCACTTTGTTCACTATGCCTGTTTGGCAAGCGGAAAATTCAAGTTTCTCAAAAAACGCCCTCGAGTCTGCCAAGCATGCCAGAACTCTCCTTCATCACAGGACCCTTCACATTCCCTTTCTTCCCAACCAACGCCCATATGAGCCATTTGCCATCAGGCCCTACGCTTTCGCCCCAATCCTCTTCACTCTCCGCCAAGGTTCAACTCATTCTTTCTACGCTGCTGTTTGGATGGGCAGGATTCTTTATGATGGACTTTCTCCTCAGTAGCGTCTATACCTGGCCTCGAGTGAGCCGAGCATTGGTCCTTGTTGGAGCCGCAGTGATTCATTCGTACGAGTTTGTCTATAAAGAACGCCGAAATCTGGCATTGGCCCAAGGCGAGACCTGGAATAGCAAGATTGTGTTTTACACGTCAGCACTCCCATTTATGCTGGGGAGCCTCATCCTTCTGACTGTGGCAAGTCTTTCGTCATTTTTCAAATAATAAGGAGCCTCCCCATGAAAAACATTGACATGCAGGTCGAAGGATCCCTCCTCACCATTAAAGTTGATCTTTCAAAAGAATTTGGGCCGTCTTCATCAGGAAAAACTACCATTATCGCCACAACTGAAGGCAACATCAGCATTCCAGGCCGAGAAGACAAGATCGGGCTAAATATTTATAAAAAGAAGTAAATTGGTGCCGGAGACCAGACTAACACCACCTCCAGTAACTAGAGGTGGCAAAGCTCCGATACCCCAAGTCCACCATCATTCTTTTTCTATATAGAGAACGTGGCCTTGGCTATCTCCACCTTACGACAGAACAACCTAGGTCTAGGTCTCCGCTTGCCGTAAAACAAAGGCAATCTGTTCCTCTGTAAACTTCGTCTTTTTGATCACGGATCTTCCTGCTGAATCAAATACGTGATCTATGTGACCACCTCTGTCATGCGGTTAATGGCACAGATGAAGTGCATTTTGACCCTCCCCAAGATTTTGCACGAGCGATCGCGGCTGAACTGCGAAAGGCAAAGATTTTTTCTTCCGTGATCTATGCGGATGAGTTGCAGATGCCTGCTGCCGATCTCATCGTACGTGGAACCATCCACTCGACCCAATGGAATCGTACCCTCACAACCTACTTGTTAGGACCCCTTGGACCGACCCTATGGTTTCTAGGGCTGCCCATGGGAAATACGACCACGACGTTGATGATGGAGGTAACGTTGATTCCGGCAAATACACACACCCGCAACCCCGTCTGGAGCTTTTCGATGGACTTTCAAGAAAAGCTCTTGGACAGTCCCTACTATGGATGGGAAGACGCCGTATTGAGTTATCCCCTTGCGCTCCAGGATGCGTTAAGGCTCGCGATTGCTGACTTGCTGGAGATTACTCAGGAAAACCCGCAGTTCTGGACAAGTCTCGGCGAAACACCTTAGAATAATGTAAGCTTCCCCGTCAAGCGGACAGGTTCAACATAGAGTTTTCCGGCCTTT
>JAALKI010000062.1 GCA_011088105.1 Nitrospirota bacterium
TCGACGTGTTGCCTTTTAGAATACTCATGACCAAGGTCACGCGTCGTTTGGCCGTCCGCCGTTGGATAGGTTCATGCTGTTCGTCTGTCATCGTCCACCTCCTGCCTATAAGATTATGTCTTAATCGGTGGACTCAATTGCAGAGGGAGCAGGATACAATGCTGCAGGACAGTATTTGAGCATGAAAAACCAGGTTCCATAATGAAGGCAGATGTCCACTGTTAGTGAGGATATTATTTGCCAGAACCTGCCTGAATCATGAATCATTCTTGACCTTCGCCCTCAGATACCCCACAATGAGGGACAAGCCGTAACCAAGACTCATTAGACATCAGAACAAGAAGGAATTGGGTCATGACACGAAGTATTCCGCTACTGGTGCTGATCATCTTTTGCACCCTAACAGGATGTTTGGGAAATCGTAATTGGGAGTATCCACCTTCCTCACGTGGCACCTACCTGGATGTCACCGCAACGACTCCTATTCCAGCGCGTGTTGTGGTATTACCTCTCCAAGACCTTCGGCAGGAGAAGGCAGACGTCGATTATGCGCACATCGCACTTCCGCTCGTTCCCTATGGGAGCATACGGTATGATCGTCCTGAAACGGTGGTGAACCCGGATCCAGTTGATGAAGTGCACTTTGACCCTCCCCAAGACTTTGCACGAGCGATCGCAGCTGAACTGCAAAGGGCACAGATTTTTTCTTCCGTGATCTATGCGGATGAGGCACAGATGGCTACGGCCGATCTCATCGTACGTGGAACGCTCCGTTCGACCCAATGGAATCGCACCCTCACGACCTACTTGTTAGGGCCCCTTGGACCGACCCTCTGGTTCCTAGGGCTGCCCATGGGGAATACGACCACGACATTGATGATGGAGGTAACGTTGGTTCCGGCGAATACGCACCCCCGCAACCCCGTCTGGAGTTTTTCGATGAACTTTCAAGAGAAGCTCTTGGACAGTCCGTACTATGGATGGGAAGACGCCGTGCTGAGTTATCCCCTTGCGCTCCAGGATGCGTTAAGACCCGCAATTGCTGACTTGGTGGACATTACTCAAGAAAATCCGCAGTTCTGGGTCAGGGCCGGGGACATGCCTTGAAGCGGGCGCTGGCCTCATGCTGGGTATGAGCACGAGAAAGCACCGTGCCTGCTGACTACGATGGCCTATTACAAGAATGGCCTGTCGCTACGGATCGAGCTCTCCAACAAACTTATTACAGCATTACGATTCCTCATCTGATGCAGAATGCTGATTTTCTGTATTGCTCGGGAAAAAACATGGTGAAGATCGGAGCTAGCTATGTGCGGTGGAGATTCAGCGTGATATTAGAGAGGATCTCACATGAGACTTTCGGCTAAGAGCCCCATCTTAGACCAAAGTGGTGCTACGTGTGTGCCTTATGCTAGCTTGTAAATTCAGGCATAGACAAGTATCTTCGGTGTGCATGCCTACTCTATCTCATTGATAACGTGTGCTGTGAATGACACGAACAAACAAAGGGGAAACTACGTATGACGGAATGGCTTCTGACCGTTGAAGAGTCGTTCTTCAAAAGTACCAAACTACTCATTGGGTTTTTGCCAAAACTGGTTGGTGCCGTGTTATTGGTGATGGCCGGGTTTGTCATTGGTCGACTGGTCTCGGTTGGCTTAACAAAGGTTCTGCAGTTTCTCGGCATGGATCGGCTACTTGGGAAGACCGCTGTTCATACTATTCTTGAACGAACCGGTACCCAAAAAACAATTTCACAAATTTTAGGAGTTCTGGGATTTTGGATCATATTCTTATTGTTTTTAATTTCGGCAACGGAAACCTTAGGACTGGCAATTGTCTCACAGGCCCTCACGGGGTTGGCATATTTTCTCCCGAAAGTCGGCTTGGCCGTCGTTATCTTGGTTTTGGGATTATTTGCGGCTAATTTTCTGAAAGAAGTCATCAGTTTGGCTTGTACGTCTGCCGGTGTTGCCCAAGGACCAGTCGTCGCGCAAACCTTTTATGTAGGGATGGCATTGTTGGTCGTCGTTACGGCCATCAATGAATTGGGGATTGATACCACCCTGCTAAATAATACAATTATATTGTTGGTGGCTGGGCTGATTGCAGGAGCTGCTCTCTCATTTGGCCTTGGCGCTAAGCCCGCGATTGGAAATCTGATCGCCGCCCACTACCTATACCCTATATTAAAGATCGGTCAGAAGGTCCGTGTCGGTGAGATTTCTGGTGAAGTGTTGTCTATTACTCCTGTTGCCGTGGTGGTTCAAACCCAAGAAGGGCGGGCAATCATTCCGGCTTCTCAATTTTCCGAATCTACGGCTATTGTTGATCCCTCAGAATAGAACTCATGCGTCCAGAAGACCAGCTCAACCTTAGATTTGTCCAACTTCATCCAGTTCAAGCTTCTAGACAATTAGAAATTCTGGAGTCACCAATTGCCGCAGAGGTGCTCATACCGTTTCCTACACGGGATATTGCAAATGTTCTAGGGTGTTGTCAGCCGGGGCTGGCAGCACGGATTCTCGAGTATCTTTCGATTGAGCAGGTGACAGAAGTGGTCAGTACTTTACCAGCTTCAACCGCCTTTGTAGTGTTCCGGCAATTCTCTCAAGAATTCCAAGGGCAGGTTGTTGACCAATTAGGTCCGATACATGGTCCAAGATTTCGTTTGGCCCTCATCCAACCCAAACAATCAGCCGGAAGTTTGGCAAATCCAAGAGTGGTGACATTGCCTCCTGATGTAACGGCTGAGGAAGGAATCGAGCTTATCAAAAGAAACCCTCGCCAAGCGTCATACTACCTGTATGTGGTTGATCGCGATGCTCAATTGGAGGGGGTCGTGACCATGAAACAGTTATTGATGGGAACCCCCAAAGATTTTATTGGGTCGGTAATGAATGATCAGGTAATCACCATTCCTGCAAGTGCGACCCATGAAGAATTAATAAAACATCCACATTGGCAACAATTTCATATGCTTCCCGTAGTCGACCACGATAGAGTTTTTCTCGGCGTGCTACGCTATCAGATCTTGCAACAGGTTATTGAGAAAACTGAAAGACAAAAGCCTCCAGGGTCCTTGCCGGCTGCACTCATTGAGTTATGGGAGGCCTATTCTCTGGCGGGCATACGGATATTGACGGAATTATCTGAAGCTAACAAACCGGATTCTTTGTCTCAAAGATAATGGTCAAGGTGCTGAGGGTTGCAAATGAAGACAATGACTCCTCTATATGAAACGTTTTTCTCCACTCATCCAGAAGAAGCGGCTCGTCTCTTGGAGTCGTTCTCAATGGCTGAAATTTTTCGGGTCATTTCTCAAACGCAACCTAAAAATATTGCCCATTTACTTTCCAATATGAGTCCCCCTCTTGCATCAGACGTATTGCTCCGTCTTGATAGGGAAGTGTTGGTTCGTGCTGTTCCAGAATTTTCTCCAACAATTTTGGCGAATCTGACCGCTCGGATTGACCCTGAACAACAAACAGCCTTTTTAAAGAGAATTCCCCAAACCGTCGTCAAAGAACTGACCGCCTTTCTTGAATATCCGCCAAACGCGGTTGGCAGCTTGATGGACCCTCGCGTGCTGGCCCTATCTGAAGACATGCTGGTAGAACAAGCCCTTGCACAAATTCGTGCAAGGGGTTCTAGAGAAATGCATGAAGTTTATGTGATCGACCGCAATCATAAATTAGTAGGGAGCGTGCCACTTCGAGATTTACTCATTACCTCGCCGGACGAACGGCTTCAAGCCATAATGGAACGAGACTTGTTGACCATCCATCCTTTAGAACAACGGGATCATATCGTGGGTCTGTTCAATGAACGAAAGCTCTTTACCTTCCGGTCACGGATTTAGATGGACACTTACTCGGCATTATTCGAAACCAGGCTATTGTCAAAGCCAGTCGAGAGGAGGCCAGCGCTGATGTACAAACGATGGTCGGGGTCAGTGCAGATGAACGTGCGTTGTCCACGCCTTGGTTTGCGGTCAAAAAACGTTTGCCATGGTTACAGATTAACTTGCTAACGGCTTTCTTGGCAGCCTTTGTGGTTGGTTTATTTGAAAGTACAATCGCGCAATTTACCGCGTTGGCTGTGTTATTACCCGTTGTGGCTGGTCAATCAGGGAATACCGGGGCCCAATCATTAGCTGTTGTCATGCGTGGGTTAGCGTTACGAGACATCAGGCCTTCTCAATGGGGTACGGTGAGTCGGAAAGAGGTCGCTGTTGCCTTTATTAATGGTGTTGCTGTTGCCGCCACGACGTGTTTGGGCGTGTACCTGTGGAGTCAATCTCTTGGATTAACCATGATTATCGGAGTCTCGATGATACTCTCCATGACGATTGCCGGGTTATCCGGAGCCATCATCCCCATCATCCTTCGGTCGCTCAATCAAGACCCAGCTCAGTCATCATCGATTATTTTGACGACTGTGACAGACGTCTTTGGATTTTTGAGCTTTCTGGGATTGGCCACCCTATTTTCCAGTTGGTTGGTCTAGTCTTTTTGGTTGTCACACGCAAACACCTGCTTACCCCTCAGCCAGTTACGTTTGTTTTTTTCTCACGCAAAATTTCGACCTTGTACGAATATCATAATCATGCCCTTTTCCTTATGTGAATCCTTGAGGAAGCCACCCAAGGTTCCTGCCGATGGCAAGAATGATCAACAATAAGCGAGCTTGAGACATCGCGAGTTTCTAGAACATGAATTGGAGCCCAACGACCTCATCGTTCTGGATAGTAAAAAAGGTGATCCTGCTGTAAGCTTCCCCCAACCACGGACAGGCGCAATGTAGAGCTTTCTGGCAGA
>JAALKI010000031.1 GCA_011088105.1 Nitrospirota bacterium
TTAAAACAGTGGGTTAAGCCTTATATGAAATAGTTATCTAGGACAGCCCCTTAATTTTTATTATTCTTCGAGTGAAGTTGAAGATGTCATTATTACCAATAAGATTGCATTCCTCGAGTGTATTGTCGAGCTGAATCAACATCGTTCAAGTGGATTTAATTATGATCAGACCTCTTGGAATACTGATAATGTCGCGATCTTGAAAAAGAAGGTCAGTATTCTGCTCGGATTTAAATATGTCAAAACGCGATCATTAACAGATGTATTTATTGAGAAAGGTGTTGAGCTCATTACCGATGATCAATTGACCCACATCAAAGAAGGCTCTGTGGAAATGGAATTTATTGATTTGGGTGATATTACGGATCGGACTAATCAACGATTCCAAAGGCTTTCCACGGCACGGCCATCGGGGAAAGACACACAACAGCTTTTTCAAGAAATCCTGTTTCTGAAAAACAACGTGGTGAGTCCTACGCTTCTTCAACATGGCATTTATCTCGATTGTTATCGGGTAGGGAGCACGGGAGAAGATCAAGCTTTTCAGGTTGTCTTTCGCCCCGATGAAGAGGCTCGATGGTCCTACGTCGCATCATACCCGACACAAGAAGAAGCCATTGGATCAGTCAATGACTTGCGACAATTTCTCATTCACATCAATGTAGAGAGTGAAGGGGTTCATATTGTCGAGCATATTCTCTTACGCCCAGAAGGCGAAAAATCTGATCACCTTGATGTGCCCAAAGATTTTTATTCATTCCGAATCAGCGTGATTTTCCCTTCTTGGACCGCTCGATTGAGTAATAAGGATTTTCAGCAGTTGGCCAAAGAAACTGTCCGTTTAAATTGCCCCGCCCATATCTATGCGGAGTTTTACTGGCTTGACTTCGAAAAAATCCGTCAATTTGAGCGTCTATATATGGATTGGTTGGAAAAGAAAAGCGGGGATCGAGGCAGCGTGCGAGAATGTAACGCTGCTGCAAAAAGCTTGATTGATTTTCTTTTAGCGAATAGAGAAGAGCCGTGGGGCCAAGAGGAAGAGGCATCAAGGCAATGACGCACAAGGGACTGTAGTTATGGCCGGCCATCATATCATTGAAGAGGCTGTGTTTGACATTTCGTTTGGTTCGGAAGAGGAAGCCTTTGAAACGCAAGTGGGATTGGATGTGTTTATCAAGGATCGATTGATGCAAGTTGTTGATGAGGTCTTTACCGAATATTCAGGCTCTGAGTTGGTGTGGAGGCTTGAACCTCTCGAAATTGATTTAGGCGTCATTGCCTATGCTGGCTATCAAGATGAAATGGAACAGAGGCTGCGAGCACGACTGAAACCATTGCTCCAAGAAAAACTCGATTCGCTGAAAACGGAATCTACCGTTGACAGTCAGGTCATGACTCGGCAGGCCTCAGAACGTGAGCAGGTCGAATACTTTTTGCAACATGGTCATTTACCGTGGAATGCGGGCCTTGGGAATAGCCAAGCCATTGATCAGATGTTCCAACGAGTGATGCAGATGAATGGGAAGGCGCTCATCGCGTTTTTGAAAACGGCATCCCGAAGAGAGATGGTCATTCGACGATTGGTTGTGCAGTTCTCGGATATGCTGCCAGAGATCGTGCTCCAAGCATTTGTTCCTTCGCAACCACAATTTTTTCGCAGGTTCATTGGGGCGTTGCAAACCGTTTTGCTGAAAACCCAGTTTGTGGGCAATACCGAAAAGGATGTGTTCTGTTTTGTCTGGGAGCATCTCATGCATGAGGTGCTTCAAAGCGAAGGGTGGGCCTTTGATCAGGATCGTCTGGTTTCCAGAATCGTCCAGGTCATCGCTCAACATCGGAACGAGAGCGACGCGCGTATCGTAAGCAGATTATCTAGTATCGCATCAGTTTTTGAAGAACGGGAAGACCAAAGGCTGGGATTAGTCGAGACGCTGAGACAATTAAAAGGGAAAGAAGGCGCGCGGCCTGATGGCTCTGATAGACGTTCTCAAACGACGACATTCTCTCAGGGGAGAACGGGTGAGAAAGGCAGGAAGGCAGGAGTTTTCGCGATGCAAGCATTATTGCGAACGCGGTTGGTTGCGGTTCTGGACCATGGGATGGTCAACGACATCATGGATGTCTGGCCAAAGCTTGTCCGAGATGAATGCACGCTTCTAGAAAACGTCCTTCGTGATGAGGGCCGACGGGCAAAGGTGAGGCGGACGATTGCCCATGATTTTCCTGAACCAATGATCCGAGAGATCATGGATGTGCTTGAACCCGGAGGAAAGCCTTTCATTGAAGCAATTGTGCACCATCACGAGTTATTTCAACGTGGACGGGATGAACAGCCAGAAGAGGAAAAATCTCTGAGGCGACACCTTTGGGAATTTACTCTGGCGTATCTGATTGTTGAGCAAGGAAGCCGATTTAATAAAAAATCCTATCTCGGAAGCCTGATTCGGCAGATGGCTGCGCATCATAATATCCAAGCTCGTGATCTTTTTCGTTCACTCACCATGATCCTGGAAGATATTGATGTCCCGTATATGCTGAAAACGGAAATGCTTCAACTCCTCAGAGAACTGGATGAAGGTGGAGGTGTCAAGAGTCTGGAAAAGAGAGAGGTCAACCGAGAACGGCGAGATGAGAGTCAAGCAACGGTGACGCTTGTAGAAGATAATGCGTCTCGAGGTCGTACTCTGATTGATGCCTATGACTTCTATTATGAGTTATGGAAAAGGGTAGGAGGGAGTGACTGGGGCCCGGTAGTAATAAGAGAAGAGATCTTCGATACAGGCCAAGAGGGAAGAAAGATTGTTGGCGATCTCATTGATAGTCTTGAGCGAAAGGCTCCCTGGCTCCTCTTGCGGCTCTATCGGGAACTTCAAGCTGGCATGGTACCTCTGGACATGGTAGTTGAGCAGCTTTCGGGAAAAGATCTTCGTCGACTTGTGTTGGCGTTTCTCAGACTTGCCCCTGGGATCGAAGCGTTACCGCCTGTGCATTTGCTGCAAGCCACTGAATCCTATGCTGTTCGTGTACAGAATCTGAAACGCTACTATACGCATGTTTTGGATTGTCTTCTTCAGAACAGGGTGATCGACTTTGAAGCTATCATGCACAGTAATCTTGAGTGGGATGAACAAGAAGAAAGCGTTGAAGGTCTTGAGGTAGGGCAAAAAGACCTCAGTGTCGACGACTCACAGCGTGACATCCCAGAGTTGGCTCATGAGTTCATGCAGTTGAGAGACGCATTGAGGCAGGGTGTGGTGGAGGAAATTGTATCCCTTTGGCCTCTGCTACGGCGTAGATACCCAGAGCAGATGAAGACGGTGCTTCGTGCTGAAGGTTAGCATGCTAGTGTTCTCCGGATGGTGGCGCAGACGTGTCCCGAGTCGTTGATCCGGGAGAGCATTGAGCTGCTTGAACCTCGCGAACATCAGTTTATTGATGAAATCATTCGGCGGCTAGAATTATTTCGGGAGGCATGGAGGACGCAATCGGAAGACGTGAGTCACCGAAAGCGACAGCTTTGGGAGTTTACGCTAACGTACCTGTTGATGGAGCGAGGAAGTCAATTTAACAAAAAGGCCTACCTGAGTAGCTTGGTGCGGCAGATGGCGGGGCATGCGAATATTCGGTATGACGAGTTGCTGGATTCGTTGACGACGATGTTGGAATCTATGGCGACGCCGCAGGTCTTGCGGGCAGAGATGCTTGCGCTGTTAGGGGAATTGCAGGCGGGGCTTGGGCTGAAGGTACAGAGCCAAAAAATACAAGAAGAAAGCCGGGGCAAGGACGAGAACAACACAGAAAAAACGATACAGCCACTTCTTGAAGATGTGATGGAGCCTTGGCCTGTTCAGCAGGATGAGCCGATCGAGGAGAGACTGGTGCAATGTCTCAGCACAGACGGCGGAGTCTCAAGCCGTGAAGCCTCATGGCTTGTTCGTGTCATTGAACGGTTGTTGGAACAGCAACCTGATCGGCTTCAGCAATTATTACGAACATCTTTTGATAATCGAGTGAGTATTGCCAGACTGATTGATTTTTTGCCCGAAACATTATTGATCCGTCTTCTCTTTTTGTTGCGACCGAATGAATATTATCTGGTCCAAGAATGTGCGGAGAGTCTGGCGAATGCTTGTTATACCAAAGAGAGCTTGTTCGAGTTGGCTCAGCTTCGCAAACTCAAATGGGCGTTTATCTTCAGATATATCCTCGAGGAAAGTCGGCGATTTCATGTGCCGTCTTTTGTGTCGCGGTTTGTTGACTATCTGGCTGAACAGGCTAATGGGTTGCCCGTAACGGAATT
Source organism: Nitrospirota bacterium (assembly GCA_011088105.1). GTDB lineage: Bacteria > Nitrospirota > Nitrospiria > Nitrospirales > UBA8639 > JAALKI01. The sequence goes on from JAALKI010000031.1 coordinate 4,301, forward strand.
CCATGTATTGCTGAGCCGACAACTCGCACTCAATACCCTGCCGTCTACACGAGAACGTCATTTGAAAATTATCCATGTGATATCTCACATGGACAAAGAAAGGACTCAGCCTGAAAGACAGACTGTCCACGATGGGTCCTCGGATAGGGCGTATAGCTTGGAAGAAGAAAAAGAAGAATGGGGAGAAGAAGTCTATATTACGAATGCGGGACAGGTCTTGGCCGCCCCATATTTGCCTCGTCTCTTTACCATGTTGCATTTAACGGAAGCCTCGGCGTTTAAGAGTCGCGAAGCGGCTGAAAGAGCCATTCATGTCATACAATTCATGGTCAATGAATGCACGAGTTCACCTGAGTATCAGTTGGTTCTTAACAAAATTCTCTGTGGCGTGGAGACCGGTATGCCCATTGTCCGGGATATCAGTCTCAGTGATCAGGAACAAGCGACGATCGAAGGTCTGATTGAGGCAATGATTCAGCATTGGAAGGTTATTGGGAGTACCTCAGTTGCTGGGTTCAGGGAATCATTTTTGCAACGGGAGGGGAAGTTGTATCTCAAGGATCATGCGTGGCATCTGTTGGTCGAACCGCGCCCATTTGATATGCTGCTTGATCAGGTTCCTTGGTCCTTTTCGACTATCAAATTTCCTTGGATGGAACGGATCCTCTACGTAGAATGGCGGTAAGGGGAAGAGTGCATAAAGAAGTGAATGGTTATGAGTCAGTAGAAGACAGGGGGCAGGAAGAAGCCGAGAGGACACATTCGTTGATAATCGGATTGGATCACGATCGAAGATGAACAATCGACCATGGCATAGAATTCTCTATCTGACTGCTGTTTAGCAAAGGAGGGAGCGCAATGAAAACGTATGGCACGATGCAGGATCAGGACCACGTATCGCGAGCTGCAACCGTCCAGCAGAGTGAGAGACAAGGAATGGCTGGTGTCTCTGGCAATGCGGCTCAACGTAAACTTCAAGAAACCATTAACAATAGTCCATATATGACGGCTCAGAGAAAACGGCTTGAAAGCTTCTCGGGTATTCTCCAAAAAGCTTCACCAGATGAAGAAGAGTTGGCGCAGGGGAAGTTTGAGGTTCAACGTCAAGCTGAAGAGGAGGAGTTGGCACAGGGGAAGTTTGAGGTTCAACGTCAAGCTGAAGAGGAGGAGTTGGCACAGGGGAAGTTTGCCAATCAGCCTTCAGCACTGTTAGGCGTTGTCCAACAGAAAATCGAGAACAACACTGGTATGCCTGACGAGGTCAAAGGTCGGATGGAAACAGTCCATAATGCAGATTTTTCTGATGTTCGGATTCATTCTGATTCATCCAAAGCTCCTGCTGTAGGTGCGTTGGCGTATACTCAAGGCAGCGACATCCATTTTGCTCCCGGTCAATTCAGTCCTAATACCGCTGCTGGGAAAAGCCTCCTAGGCCATGAGCTGACTCATGTTGTTCAGCAACGTGAGGGGAGGGTTCAACCGACGACCGAAGTTGGCGGCATGCCGGTTAATGATGACATCTCACTGGAAAAAGAGTTGGAATGGTTCAGTCAAGTACTGGAAACACGTATCAATTTGTACTTCGGCCATGAATGTGCGCATCAGCGTATTGAGGAAATTCCGCTTCCCAATCTGACGGAGGATCATTCTGAATATGCAGCGCTAGTCCAAGAGTGCAATCTGAGTACTGATGAACGCCTAGTCCTGATTCTTGCGTTGATTCCTCATATTCGTCCCCAAGAACTTGATACACTCTTTACCCCCAACAAAAATCTCGATCGAGGTTTTACGGAATTTGGTGGATGGAAGGGCAAAACACATGGAGGGTTTCTGCCAACATGTGAAACGGCTTCTTTTATCTTGGCAGGAAATAATTTAGAAAAGCGTTTTGAAGTTCTCAAGCTCTTTCAGAGCGAGCATGTTTTTGCCAAAAAAGATATCATCCGAGTGGAGCATCAAGGGAATAACGAGCCGTTTTTCAGTGGGACGCTAACGGTATCAACCGATTATCTTCATCGATTGACATCGGGAATCTGTCAAAAGCCAGACTATAGTATTAATTTTCCCGCCAAGTTGATCACGACCAAGCTTGGATGGGACGACCTTGTCTTGGACTCAGAAGTGTTAGAGGAGATTGATAATATCACCTTGTGGCTGAAACATTCTCGAACCATTATGGAAGAATGGGGTATGGAAAAAGCCATTAAGCCAGGCTATCGCAGTCTCTTTTATGGTCCGCCGGGGACTGGCAAAACGTTGACGGCCACTCTCATTGGGGCATCGGTTGGAGCTGATGTCTATCGAATTGATCTGTCAATGGTGGTCTCAAAGTATATTGGAGAAACCGAAAAGAATTTAGCCAATGTATTCGATCAGGCTCAACACAAAAACTAGATTCTGTTCTTTGATGAAGCTGATGCGTTGTTTGGAAAACGGACGCAGACCTCCAATTCCAATGATCGTTTTGCGAATCAGGAAGTGTCCTATCTTCTTCAGAGAGTCGAAGATTTTCCTGGGGTTGTGATCTTGGCGACAAATCTGAAAGATAACATTGATGAAGCCTTTGCGCGACGATTTCAGTCGGTCATTTACTTTCCGATGCCGGATGCTGCGCAACGGCAACGATTGTGGCAGGGGGTTCTTAATGGAAAGGCTCGTTTGGCCAAAGAAGTGAAACTGGTCAAGCTGTCGGAAGATTATGAACTGTCCGGTGGTGCCATCACAAACGTGGTACGCTATGGGGCCATTAAGGCACTTCAAGACAATCGAGATACCATTTCCAGTGATGATTTACGACGAGGCATTGTCAAAGAGCTGAGAAAAGAAGGGAAAACCATCTAAGGTTTTTTAGAAAATATGTATGGCACCATTCTTTCACATACCGAATGATCGGCGCGCAATGGCCTGGATCTGTGTGTCTGCACTTGTGCTCATACAGGTTATAGCGCTATGTGGAGTGCCCTTCTCATATGCGGATGAGGATAGTCATGATCAGACAGCATTGAACAATAAGCTTTTGGCTGGGTTGACTGATAAAGAGGTGAAACATGTTCAAGAGAGTCTGAAAGTTCTTGGCTATGAACATGATGAAGCTGAAGGAAGCCTTGAGTCTCAAACGGTTGTTGCGCTTCAAGATTTTGCTAAAGATTTCAAGATGGACCTCACGAGTAATGATGTTCAGAAGGTGATTGTGGGGGTATTCCATTTTGCGGATATTGCTCAAGCGCATCCGGACTGGAAACAGATTGCTGGAAGCGTTGGTTTTTAAAAATGGATCCTTGATCAGCCTGAGCCTCAACGATCCCATATTATCACCATGGAGAAGAACGGATCGACCCAAGAGATCATTGACCTCTTACAGTTGTATAAATTAGATAAAGATGTTTTTGCTACGAACATTCCACAGGATATGACGGGTGCAGATGATGAATCGGTGTCATCTCTGGATGTACCAAAAACGTCAAAGGCCTTGCCAGATGCATCAACAGGGGCACAAAGAGAGGTGGAGACAGATGTAGCCACAGAAATGTCCTCTTCCCCTGAGACAGAGACACAAGAGCCACTGCCTTCTTCAGCACAGTCGAAACCGTTGGATGAGGCACACCAACCTGGTGTGGCGCTATCCAAGCTAGCCCCAACGATTGAAGCACCGGTCAAACCACCGAACGACGACATGGTGCTCCCCATTCTCTGGAATGGGAATCAGTGTGGGTGTGTGCCAGAAACGACAAACGTGGTCTACGGGTTCTATCCAGAGGAAATGGCCACTAAAGAAGAACAGAAAGTCGATTTTAGTGTACTTTCGAGAATTGGCTATCAAGCATTGACCTTCGATGAAAATGGCACCATCCTTCCGAGCCCTCACTGGAAGAAAGAGAAGCCCTATTCAAATTTCATCAATGAAGCGCATCGCTATCGCAGTAAAATTGACTTGGTGCTTACCAATGATCACTGGGAGAAATGGGGAGAATTAGATCGGATTGAAACTGGCCTTGTCATTGATGAGCTAGTGAAAAATATCGTGGGTGCCGTGACCGTGCCATTAGACAATAATTGGCTCACGGTGATGAAACCCTATATCTCTTTTGGGTTCAGTCCCCTTCGGACCATGGGAGATGGTGTCACTCTTGACTTTCATTTTGAGGTATTGTCCCTGGCCGACCAACAAAAGATTTTCCCCAGCCTTTACTTGTTTGTGAAAACATTGCGAGATCGTCTCGATGAAATAGACCGGTCCTATGCGCTTAACATGATGGTTCCTATCGATAATATCATGCAGAGAAAAGGGGTGTATGCCCTATCCAATTTACAAAAAATGGTTGGCTATGTGGACCTTTTTTTGGTAATGCTCGATAACTCACCTGATGGATCAGTTGATGCGGAAATGGAGCAGTTACGCATTGAAGTTGAAAAACAATTTTTAAGTATTGAAGAGAAATCTCCGAATGCCGCCCTGCGGACGATGGTGCGAAAAATGGTTCCTGTGATCACGCAGCAAGCAGAACCATACGATATAGATGACACCCTCGTGTATGTAAAAGATAATTTTAAGGGTGTCGGCCTGCAGCCCATCCCGATCGGTGACAAGAGTCAAGCCAGAGCGGTGAATATGGCCCTCAATAGCTACCTCTACGATGAAGATGGTGTGGCTTGGATTTGTCCAGTTGTGTGTACCTATCGATGGATCCTACGGACCATTATCTTTCTTGTCTTTATCTTTGGGCTTGGATATGGCTTGCTTTCTATCGTGATGTATAACCTCAGGAGTTTTTATACTAGCCATGCCAAATACTTTGTCGTGGGAATTCTTCTGACCCTGATTGTTTTACTGTTAACATTTTTCTGTGACCCATTTTGGAAAGAGCGTCAAAGTGAATTGATTTCTGCCCTCTTTATTTTTGGCAATGGGATGCTCATATGGAAATTACAAAAACGAAAAGAAGGCTCGTATCCATAAGCGTCGAGAGGAGCGTGCCATTAGGAAGAATTATCGCGTATCTCTAATCCTTTCGACGAAACTCTCAATTGTCTTGTCAGGAAGCCCACTCTGTCTTCAGTGGATAGAAGGCGAGTCTGCTGGCTTAAGATATTGTAGTCTCAGGAGGATCTTCCGTTGATTGAGCTGAAGCTGTGGCAAAGGCTGACATGCTACGATATTTGTCATATCGCAACTGGATGAGGGCGTCAATGGGGATTTTCCCAATCTGCTGCAAGTGTGTATCCAGTGATATGGCAAGCTGGGTCGCAGTGGAATCAGGATCTCGATGGGCTCCACCAACTGGCTCGGGAATAACTTCATCAATGATGCCTCGGGCATGTAATTCCTCGGCAGTCATTTTTAAGGCCGTGGCGGCGTCCGGGGCTTTTGCCGGATCATTCCACAAAATGGCTGCGCATCCTTCAGGAGAAATGACTGAATAGATGGCATGAGTCAACATGAGGATTCGGTCTGCGACTCCGAGAGCCAGTGCTCCACCACTCCCGCCTTCTCCTGTAATCACACTGATAATTGGAACCTGAAGTCGTGCCATGACGAAGAGATTTTTCGCGATGGCTTCAGCTTGCCCACGTTCTTCGGCCCCAACGCCAGGATAGGCCCCGGGGGTATCGATAAAGGTGAGGATGGGATGGCGAAATTTTTCTGCTAGTCTCATGAGTCGAAGGGCTTTCCGGTATCCTTCTGGGTTTGGCATGCCGAAGTTACGCTTCATCCGTTCCTTGAGCGTCCGTCCCTTTTCATGCCCGATGACACAGACTGACCGTCCGGCGAATGTTGCAAATCCTCCAACGATGGCTTGGTCATCTCCAAAAATTCGATCGCCATGGAGTTCATGAAAGTCTTGGCAAAAGGCATTCACGTAGGTCAGCACAGACGGCCGTTGTGCATGGCGAGCAATTTGTGTGCGTTCCCATGGTGAGAGATTCTGATATAACTCTGCTTCGTGTTGGTTGCGTCGTGTGGTCAGAATGCGAATTAGCCGTTGAACGGATTCTTTAGACGAGTTGGACTTGGTGAGCTTTTCAATGCGTTCATCTAATCCTTTGAGCGGTTTTTCAAACTCTAAATACTCTCGCATATCACGTCCTCTTCCCAGTGGATAGATGGTTCAGGGTGATGGCATCTTTGCCTAAGAGGCATTCAACTTCTGCCACTAACGATTCATTGGCCGATACGGTAAGGTTGGGTAAGGATGACGTGTGTGCGTAAATTTGTGACGGCAGATAAAATTCTAATACAATCGACGCTGCTCCCGGATGCCGTCGAAAAATTTCCTGAAGCTGTGGAAGCTTTGCTACGGTATCAGGCGAATCCGTTAGGCACAGCGTGACATGTTGAATGGCTGTGGTCTGGAGTTCTTGTAGTGGGTCAATCTGTGTGGCCTTGATCCGAAAACTTGTTTCTATTCGGTCGAGTGTCCCGGTCACTCGGATGATGGCATCAGTGGTGATGTGGTCTGATACGGTCTGATATAAATCAGGAAAGACAATAACTTCCACCAGACCTCGAAGATCTTCCAGTTGGAGGTAGGCCATGCGGTTGCCTTTTTTGGTCGTCGTGTCCTTGATTGAGCTAATGACCCCACAGAGCTTGATTTCCTTCCCTTCCACCGCGTCACTTAATGTGGCCGTGGAGTATGTGGAGAACAAGCGTATGGCTTTTTCGTGTCGGGTTAGCGGGTGAGCGGTGATGTAAAATCCTGTTAATTCCCGTTCATATTGTAACAGTTGTTCTTGAGGCCATTCTGGGATCGTCAAAGCTGTGGGGTCTTTATTGACAGGTTGTTGATTTGTATCGGGTGTTTCCATCAAAGAATCAAACAGGCTTGTCTGTCCCAATCGCTTGTCTCTTTGGATGACATTCGCTTCAGCCAGGGCCTTTTCCAAGTTAGCCATGAGTTGTGCGCGTGAGATCTTCATGGAGTCAAAGGCTCCGACTTTGATTAATCCTTCTAATACCCGTTTATTTGATTTTTGCAAGTCGATTCTTGAACAGAAATCTTCAAAGGATTCAAAGCGACCGTCCTGTTCCCGTATGGCGAGAATATTCTCTACGGCGCCGCTCCCAACATTTTTAATGGCGGCCAATCCAAACCGAATCCCTCCTTCAACAACGGTGAAGTTTTTACTGCTTTCATTGACATCAGGTGGTAGGATTTGAATGGCTTGCTCACGACATTCCGTAAAATATCCCACCATCTTATCCGTGTTCCCCATTTCGCTTGTGAGAATGGCAGCCATGAATTCTGTGAGGTAATGTGTTTTCAGATAGGCCGTTTGATATGTGACAAGGGCATAGGCAGCAGAATGAGATTTATTGAATCCATATCCAGCAAAATAGGCCATTTGATCGAAGATTTTTTCTGATTTGGGCTCTCCATATCCTTTCTCTTTTGCCCCTTCGATAAACAAGGCTTTGTGTTTGGCCATTTCGTCTGGTTTCTTTTTTCCCATGGCTCGACGTAACAAGTCTGCTTGCCCGAGACTAAAGCCTGCCAGTTGATTGGCAATGGCCATCACTTGTTCTTGATAGACAATCACGCCATAGGTTTCTTTGAGAATAGGCTCCACCTGAGGCGGGTCATACGTAATTTTGGAGGGATCTCGTTTTCGCTTGATAAAGTCGTCAACCATTCCACTTTCCAATGGTCCAGGTCGATACAGTGCTAAAATCGCCACGAGATCTTCAAAGCCTTCAGGTTTAATCTTCACCAACAAGTTTCGCATTCCTGAACTTTCCAATTGAAAAATCCCGGTTGTTCGGCCAGTAGACAACAAGGCAAATGTCTCGGCGTTGTCTAAGGGAAGATGTCCAATCGATAGCTGTTGGGAGGGTAGTCGAGTCTCGTTAATTAAGGAAACGGCATGATGAATCATCGTTAAGGTTTTTAATCCTAAAAAATCAAACTTTACGAGTCCGACCTTTTCAATGTCCGTCATAGAGTATTGCGTGACAATTTCGTCGTGACTGGTCTTGTAAAGCGGGACGTGTTCGACAAGGGGTTCTTGGGAAATCACCACTCCGGCTGCATGGGTCGATGCATGGCGAGCGAGTCCTTCCAGGGACCGTGCAATGTTCATCATATCCTGCATGCGTGCGTCAGTTTCGACCAATTCTTGAAGCTTCGGTTCCTGTTTTAATGCGTCCTCGAGGGTAATATTCAGTTGCTGTGGCACCAATTTAGCAACACGGTCAACTTCGGCATATGGAATATCCATGACACGACCGACGTCTCGAATCGCGGCTTTTGCGCCGAGTGTTCCAAATGTAATGATTTGGGAAACATGACTTTCTCCATATTTCTCAATGACATAATTGATTACTTCCCCGCGGCGATCCATGCAAAAGTCCATATCAATGTCTGGCATGGTGACCCGTTCAGGATTCAAAAATCGTTCAAAGAGGAGATGATAGGTAAGGGGGTCTAAATCGGTAATCATTAAAGCATAGGCTACCAGGCTGCCGGCAGCCGATCCTCGTCCTGGCCCGACTGGGATATTGCGGGATCGCGCAAAGTTAATAATGTCCCAGACAATGAGAAAATAGCCTGCATAACCCATGCTGATGAGCACGCTGAGTTCTGCTTTCAGTCGCTGTTTATAGGTTTCAGGAGAAATTGCGGTTGGTCGTTCCTGAAGTCGTCGTGTCAGGCCTTCCTCTGCCAATTGTGTGAGATAGCTTTCTCGCGTATGTCCTTCCGGCACATGGTATTGAGGAAGAAATGATTTGCCAAATGACAACTGGAGATCACATTGTTCTGCAATCCGGCACGTATTCATCACGGCATCAGGGAGTTCAATAAATTCAGCCACCATCTCATCCGTCGACTTCAGGTAGAGCTGGTTGGTATCGAATTTCATCCGATTGGCATCTTTTAAGGTTTTGCCGGTTTGTAGACACAGCATAATTTCATGAGGACGTGCATCTTCTTTGTTCAAATAATGGCAGTCATTGGTGCCGACGAGGGGAATACCGAGTTTTTTATGGATTTCGACAAGTCCTCGATTGGCAATCCGTTGATGATCTAACCCATTGGCTTGCACTTCCAGATAATAATGGTCCTTCCCAAAAATTGACCGATATTCATCGGCGGTTCGGATGGCTCCCTCCATATCCTGTCGTCCGATTAAGTACGGCACTTCTCCGCTCAAACAACCTGATAGGGCAATTAACCCTTCATGGTGTGCTTCGAGTAATTCTTTATCCATTCGCGGTTTGTAATAAAACCCTTCCAGATAGGCTTTGCTGGAGAGTTTCATAAGATTATGGTAGCCGGTTTTGTTATAGGCCAGAAGGATAAGATGGTAGTAGTCGTTGTGAGCTAAGAGGCTTTCTCGCTGACGACGACTTCCGGGGGCCATGTACGCTTCGCAGCCGATAATGGGTTTCACGCCTTGGGCTTGCGCTTTTTGGTAAAACTCGATTGCGCCAAACATATTTCCGTGGTCTGTCATGGCCACTGCCGGTTGGCCAAATCGCTGGACTTGGTTCACAAGCGCGCCAAGTTTATTGGCGCCGTCCAACAAGCTGTATTGCGTATGCAAATGGAGATGAACAAACTGAGAAGACACACACAACCTCTTAGAAAATGCTGGTGGTTCGAACCGTCTGTGCGGATCGGTTCTAGGACGCTTGCTAAAAACCCTGGGGAATGTTCATGATTTTCCCCAGGGTTTTTATAATGTCGAAACGATGAGAACGTCTATCGCGTCACGTACGGGTTATTTTTTAGACTTGCCTAAACTCATTTCATAGAACAAAGCTTTCCAGCCTTCTTCTTCAGTGATAAACCCTTTAGGTTGGACGACTGGGAGCATGCCTGTTCCAGGCACTCGTCCAGATTGACCCATACTACCATTTTTCAGTACCCACATGAGTTCACCAAGCTTCCGGTATTTTTTAAATTTGGGGTTGGTGAAGTTTCGAGGTTGAATCGGGAGATTCTTTGCGGCGGCTCCATCGCCTTTGCCTTCAGCGCCATGGCAGCTGACACAGCCTCCACGACGAAGGAATATTTTCTTCCCTTCTGCCAAAATCTCAGGTGTTGGTTGAAAAGGAGGTTTCACTTTTTTGGCCTTGGCCAATTCTCCAGAAGGAACACGAGCAACGCGGATATCAAATTCACCGCCGGCTTGGCCGTAACCAGTCGGATTTCCGGCAAAAGCTATTGATGGAATGAGCAGTAGTCCAGATAGAAACCCCAAAAACGTTTTCACGGTCACAACTCCCTTCGTTTCATAGAGAATAAGACAATAAGAGTAGCAATGGATTGAGCAGGAAGACTTTATCATTGATTCCGTAAATGGAGCAATGGGATGATAGGGAATCATGACTTTTCATAAACGTCTGGGCTCTCGGTTTCATGCAGGGATGCGTCGTCGCATCAAGGATTTGCGTGCGCAGACTGAGACGGGCTTGGATTTTGCCCTTGAGCATTTATTTCAGGAACGAGTGGAGACCTACCTGTGGGTTGAAGAAGGCTTCTCAGAAATTGAGCGAATGATGCAGGTCATTGAAGAGGAATTACTAGATGTCCAGGAGCTGACCCATGCGCAACGGATGGAATCCCGGTTAGAGTTTATTGAAGACCGTTTTGATGAGTTGGACAGTACGATGCGGCAGCGGCCTCGCCGGCGCCGGCACAAAATCAATCTCTTTCAGTTTTTTAAAACAGCCAGTGGAGGGGGGGATCCAACTGTTTCACAAGGTGAAATTCATTCTGCCGTCCAGGCTTATGAAGCTCTGGGTTTAGAATTTGGCACGCCGATGGCTGCGGTGACACAGGCGTTTCGTCAACGAGCCAAACGGCTTCATCCTGATTCACGAAAAGGTGACAGAACGGCAGAGCCGGAACTTCGGCGAATTATTGAAGCCTATCAATTGTTGAAATCAGAATTTGGTCTTTCCTGAAGTTTACGTCCATGAACGTGAGAACCTATCTGGGTAACTGTTGTAAGGCAGCCACGCGATCTTCTATGGGGGGGTGCGTGGCAAAGAGCTGCATGAAACTCTGGGATTGACCGGAAATCTTCATAGTGGCTAGCGCATCTTCTGTTCCATACTGGAATTGAGTTTGGTTCACCCACCGGTCGATAGCCTGTAGGGCTGAAATCATCGAGTCTTTCCCAACAGTATTGGCTGCAAATCGATCTGCTGCAAACTCTCGCCTGCGAGAAAACCAACTAATTGGGATCATGGCTAAAAAGGAGAGGATAATCTGCAAGAAAATATAGGCGCCAAATGCCAAGGCGGCGTTCCGTTCTGCCAGATTTCGGTAGACCCATCGACTGATGAAATAGACAAAGGTGTTCATTAACCCGGCGAGAACGGTTGTGGTGAACATATCTCCGTTGTAGACATGGCCCATCTCATGGGCGAGCACGGCGCGCACTTCGTCTTCTTTTAAATTGTGGAGTAATCCAGTTGACACAGCAACCATCGAGTTATTCTTTGATGGTCCAGTGGCAAAGGCATTGGGGTCTGATGCTTCATACACCCACACCTCAGGCATAGTAATCTGGAGTCGTTGTGCGATTTTTTGAACCGTTTCGTAAATCAGGTGCTCTGCCTGAGTCCGAGGTTGCGTCAGTTGGTAGCAATCGAGCATGGCTCGAGCCATGCGTTTGGAGAAGGCTAAGCTGATAAAGGCACCACCAAAACCAATAACAAACGCCCAGAGTAGATCTTGTTGGACAAAGGAACCACGAAGATCTATGCCAAATGAAGGTAAAACAAAGTCAGCCAGGACTGTAAAGGTAATAGAGAGTGTCACAAAAATCAGAATATTGGCTAAAAGTAATAAGCCAATTCCCTTAAACTTTTTCATCGATAACCTCCTTCAACATGTCATGTTCCTTCATCAGTCTGACTAATAGCGAATCAATGTTTCATTGTACACAAGCGTCATGGATTTATGAATGTGTCTCATGGGCTGTCCCATGTTGTTGATATATAATACCATTTTTGAGAGAGTCAAGCTGATGCTATTGTCTTGCCATGCCATATGATACAATACCAGAGCGATCGCTATTTACTCCGAGATATCTTAAAACAGGTATCCCGGTCATTCTACCTCACCTTGGCCGTGTTGCCGGCAAACGTGTCGAAACAAATAGGCCTGGCCTATTTGTTTGCCAGAGCGGCTGATACCGTTGCTGATACCGGCCAGATTGATCGTCATGCTCGCCTGCTGTGTCTCCATCAATTGAAGTCACAATTCCTTCAGGATCATCTGCAATGGGATGCGATTCGTGCCATTCAAACGAGGATGGCTCCTTTGCAACGTCATCGTGGCGAGCAATTGCTTCTCGCGCGGCTTGAGGCGTGTTTTCAGCTGTATCAGCGGCTTGACAGGCCTGATCAAACGGCTATCCGTGAGGTGCTGTTGATCCTGATGAGTGGAATGGAAATGGACCTGACAATCTTTCCCGGAGATACAGAGGCCACACTGACAGCCTTACCGACATTCACAGATCTCGATCAGTATACGTACCGTGTGGCCGGATGCGTTGGAGAATTTTGGACAAACATGATCTGGGCCCATTGCCCACGAATTTCTCAAGTATGGGACCGTGAATCTAAGGTCAAGATTGGCATTTGCTATGGGAAAGGTCTGCAGTTAACGAATATCTTGAGAGATCTTCCACAGGATCTGCGGCGAGGCCGATGTTATATCCCATTGTCGCTGTTGGAGGAAGTTGGGTTACAACCACAAGACTTATTGGATGTTCGTGCCAATACACAATTCAGACCTATTCTGCGACGGTTGCTTGGGGTGGCTCTTGAACATTTGGATCAAGGCTGGCTCTATACTCTTTCAATTCCTCGGAGGGAAGTTCGATTGCGATTGGCTTGCATGTGGCCGATTTTGATTGGGCTGCGAACGTTATCGATACTGTCTCTTTCAGAGAATGTTTTAGATCCCACGCGAACCCATAAAGTGTCTCGATGTGAAATCTATCGGATCTTGGCGACGACAGCCTTGACGGGAGGCTCTAGCTATGCAGGGACCGCCTATTGGGGGCACTTCAGAAAAATGGTGGGGTGTGCTGAATTACGATGATTTTTGAGGAATGAGGAGCTTCTCGCCTTTTCGGAACACTCCGTGAATGGCTTGGGATGGGCAGGCATCTAAACAGATCCTGCAGGTTTCCAGGCATCTTGATTCATCAAATTTGTACGGTGGCGTGGAGAGCCAAGCGCCGGTCGGACAAACTGGAATACAGACAGCATTATGGTTGCATCGCTCAGGGTGGCGTACCAGGTGGTCGCGTGTCACCATCATAGGTTTGACTCCTTCAAAAAGAGCCCCTGAAAAGAGCTCAAGAATGTTTTCTGGTCGGCGCATATGAGGACGATACTCACGTTTGGTTGCGTCTCCCTCTTGTCTTGGTGAGGGGATATCGAGAAGTAATGCCGATCAAATCCTAGCTGGTTGCGAATAGTCTATGAGGAAATGGGCGTGGCTCGTGTGACCGATGTTGCGGGAGGAACCTCGTGCCCTGGGATCAGCAGCCGATTGACGATTTCCCCTTTTACCACATGCCGTTCCATAATTTCCCTGACATCGGTTTCACTTCCGACCCAATACCAGACTCCTTCTGGGTAAATGACAATGCTCGGTCCATGTTCACAATGATCTAAACAGCCGGCTTTGTTTGCTCGGACAATCCCCCGTAAGCCAAGGCGTTCGACCTCTTTTTTGAAATACGCGTGTAATTGCTCAGAGCCATTGTCGGCACAACAGCCTCGCGGGTCCCCCTTGGGACGCTGGTTGAGGCAAATAAAAATGTGATGTTTAAAATCACTCATGCTGTTCGTATAGAATGTCAATGAATCATGGTACAATCGACTGAATCTTACAAGAGGACATATTGACCTGTCTACCCGCTGTGGCCAGGTTTTGGGAGAAAGCGTCGCGGTGAATATTGGCATCCCCAAAGAAGTGAAAGACCACGAATTTCGTGTCGCGTTAACGCCAACCGGGGTCCAGGCTGTTTGTCAACGAGGGCATAGGGCGTGGGTTGAATCAGGGGCCGGGCAAGGGAGTGGGTTCTCTGATGAAGCCTATCAAGAAGCCGGAGCCACTGTGACGACATCAAAAGAAGACGTTTTTCAACATAGTGAACTCATCTTGAAAGTGAAGGAACCTCTCCTCTCGGAATGCGCCTTGTTACGGCCAGAACATACCCTCTTGACCTTTTTCCATTTAGCCGCAAATAAAGAACTGACGGACGCGCTCCTTAATACGGGAGTCACGGCCATTGCGTATGAAACAGTGGAAGACCAACAGGAGAAGCTGCCGATATTGTATCCGATGAGCGTCATCGCGGGACGAATGTCTGTTCAGATTGGGGCACATTATTTGACTCGCAATCAATATGGAGGGCAAGGGATCGTGATGAGTGGTGTGCCTGGCGTAGCTCCAGCACACGTTGTCATTCTTGGAGCTGGCGTGGTTGGGGTGTCGGCAGCAAGGATTGCAAGTGGTATGGGGGCACGGGTCACTGTGATCAGTTTGGACCTGGAGCAGCTTCAGGTCCTAGATGCCATGTATCAAGGGCGGATTGCGACATTAGCGGCCCACCAGGGCTGGATCGACCATGCTGTCGAACAGGCTGACCTTGTAATTGGCGCAGTGATGGTTCGTGGTGCCAAAACTCCTCAGATTGTCTCTCGCTCCGTTGTAAGCCGTATGAGCGCAGGGTCAGTCATTGTGGACGTTGCCGTCGATCAGGGTGGGTGTGTGGAAACGACGAAGCCGACAACTCATTCCGAGCCCGTGTCTGTGGTTAATGAGGTTGTGCATTATGGAGTAACTAATATTCCCGGTATTGTGCCTCGAACGGCAACAGATGCCTTGACCAATGCCACACTTCCTTTTATAGTCCAATTGGCTGACTCAGGGATTGAGCGAGCGCTACGTGACTGGCGTGGATTGGCCAAAGGTGTCAACGTGAAACAAGGAACTATAACCTGTCAAGCTGTGGCTGATGCCCATGGGTTGACGTGTCACTCGCTGTTTTAATGTAATGAATGCTTATCGGGGCGTAGCGCAGTTCGGTAGCGCACCGCGTTCGGGACGCGGGGGTCGGAGGTTCAAATCCTCTCGCCCCGACCAGTGAGTCTTTCTTTCCTCTCTATTTTTTGACTGATGATCAACCTTATCGGTGGCATGTTCATATTTATTCTCTCTCCAATCGGAAAGCACAATGAGTAAACCGTTTACGATTTTGAATGTGCTGGGGCCTTTCCGCGAACCGAGAGAACCAGCTTTTTCTTTTGATTACTCAGTGCAACGTCCCGATTGGGCCACACCACAAGGGATTCGCGTGAAGGTGGCGTTGCAAGAAGAGTTAGAGCGTGTCAAATCAAAGATGTTAGAAATTCCTAATGGTTCTCCAGGTCAACAACTTCGTATTAATCAGATTGTCGTTCGAGCGATTGCCGATCAAAAACTGCATATTGCCAATGTGGAAGGGATGTTTCAGGATCGACGCGATGTGATGATTGAACCATTTACAGATTCCCTGAGTCACCTGTTTGTACAGCTGGAACAGTGGATTGAAAACGAAGGCCTTACCTTGCGGAAGACTATTCAGGATCAAGTCGGTCTCTAGGCGTGACTCTCTAGTCACGTTTCATCCCGCGTCATCAAAACATCAGCTGATATCGTTTTGAGTACAGTCCCGTCGCTTCTTCGCCAAAGCCCAGAGATCCGCGTTCAGAGTTGACTTTATCATTGCTATTAATCGTGTAATGTCCACGCACTTGTTCCATGGCCACTTCGTACGGGATGGTCGGCGAGTAAAACTCTCCAGGCGCATGCGCGCCAATGGCTAACACGCGAATGGCATCGGAGACACCATACTGAGGATCGGAAAACACATAGATATCCGCAATAGAAAATGGATCAAGCTGGTTTTCTAAGTTTGTTGGAGGAATAAGCGTTTTGAGAATTTTTTTGGCTCGTGCCTGACGGAGATGTTGCAGCAAGGCAAGGATCTGACTATCCGTCGTGCTCTCATGCACGAGGAGACTGAGCGCATTCATGGATGGGATAGAAGCCGATACCTTAAACGACGGAACCAGAGCTGAATTTGTTTCTTCGGGCATCGTCTGTAGAAGAGGCTTTTCTGTCCCTTGTGGGGGTTGAACCTTCTTTGAATCTGGAATAATGAATTGGATAAACAGCCAAAGGCCTATGATGATTCCAAACACGACAATAATCGGGTGGGCTCCTGAACGTTTCCCTTCTTCGTGTGGGTATTCTGGCTCTTCCATTGTGCCGCCTTTTTCTTAGTCGATGGGGTTAAGAGTTCCTGTTGAGGAATTGGTCTGTTCTTGACGCTTGGCCTCTTCCCACCATGCGTCCCATTCAGTATCTGATACTGTATTGAGCGCTTTCTGTTTTTCTGCTGCCCGGGTTTCGAGATGGTGAAAACGAGTGATGAAGCGGTTCGTCGATTTTCGGAGAGCTTCTTCGGGGTTAATGTGAAGAAACCGGGCCAGGTTTGCAATGGTGAATAAGACATCACCAAATTCTCGTTCAAGTGCTTCTTGCGGAGCCTCAGTGGTTTTGTCCCCCTGAAGGGGTGTTCCTGATTGTTCGGCGGATATGGCAGCCTCTCGTAGTTCTTCAACTTCTTCCTGTAATTTATCAACGACACCTTGAATGGTGGGCCAATCGAATCCAACGCGTGACGCACGGGATTGAATCGTCCAAGCCCGAAGGAGCGCTGGTAACGTTCGAGGAATACCCGACAAGATAGACTCTTGAGAGGAGCTAGTCTGTTTCTTTTCTTCCTGTTTAATGCGTTCCCATTGTTGTGTGACTTGATCGGAGCTTAAGGCCGACGTGCCTTGGGTATTCGGTCCAAACACATGAGGGTGACGCCGAACCAGTTTATCGGTGAGGGTAGTCATGACCTGGTCGATGGTAAAGGTTTGGGCCTCTGACTCGAGTTGGGCATGCAGGAGAATTTGAAGGAGCAAATCCCCTAATTCCTCACGAAGAAGAGCGGGGTTGTTGTTCTCAATGGCATCAGACACTTCATACGCTTCTTCAAGAAGAAATGGTTTGAGTGAGTCATGGGTTTGCTGACGATCCCAAGGGCACCCATCTGGCCCTCTGAGTTTCGCAACAACGTTGACTAAATGGTGAAATGCCGCTGACATCAATTTAATAGACAGTCATGGAGAAAAAGATGGCGTTCTCTGTGTATTATACTGGTTTGACTCATTCCTGCAATCCTTTTGTTTGCTTGCAGCAGAAAGAAGATTGTGGTAATTTTTGGTCATGTGAAAGAGGGGATGAAGGTGTCTGACCAAGAAGATCCAGGTTTTGTTGTTCGGGATAAGCGAGGGCATGGAGCAGAAGAGGCGAGCGTGACCTCCGAGCCTGAACCTGAGCCAGCGAGTTCTCCTGCATCAACCTTGAGTCAACAAGAAGCTCCGCCTCTGACGTTTTCTTCATTTATCTTTTCCTTAGGCACATCAACGTTGATGTTGATGGGAGAATCCATGGTTCCGGACCAGCCTACCCCCCCTGCGAACCTTCCGCAAGCCAAAGAAATGATCGACGTTCTATCCATGCTGGAAGCCAAAACTCAAGGGAATCTGACATCCGACGAGCAGACGGTGTTACATGAAATGCTGTATACTCTTCGGATGAAATACGTTGACGCGGTTTCCGGTAAGTCGTAAATCTCCTTCATTCGGTATCGCGTGATGGCATAGGCGCATGGCGTACACCCTATCATATGGGTAGGCATGTGTTATTGAGAAGGCCTTGATCTCATGTCACGTTCATCTAAATTGCCGACTCCGCTCTTTTCTCCCATCCATTCCTCCGAACAACGTCTTTCTCACAAGGATTCCAAAGAGGTCGAGCAAAGCCTGCACTTACGGCCTGTCTGGATTGTGCTGTTTTTGTTGATTCCTTGTGTGGCCTTGACGGTCTATTGGGCGCGCTTTGGAGGAAGTAGTGGGTCATTCGGCGATTCCCTCTTGCCCAGTCCAAGTTATGCGCTTGTGTTATTTTTGGTGTATTTGGATATCGTCGGGTTAGTGGCCTTGACATTGCTGCTCTCTCGAAATCTTATTCGAGCCTATTTTGAACGTCGTCATCGCTTACTAGGGTCAGGATTTCGAACAAAGTTAATCGCGGCGTTTGTGGGATTTTCCCTTGTTCCCACTGTCTTGTTGGCCTTTGTCGCGAGCGGGGTTATTAATGAAGTCATGAAACTCTGGTTTAATGAGCAGATTGAACGGGTCTTAAAAGACTCTGAGGAAATGGCTCGACGATACCATGAAGGGCACACAGCCTTGGCTGTCAAAAGCGCGCGGGCAATTAGTCAGGAAATTGTTCGGGAAGATATGTTGTTTCTTGAACATCGGGAGTTATTGTCCGCAGCCATGGCCAGAAAACGATCAGAATATAATTTGGCAGGAGTGGGAGTGTTTTCTTCGAAACTTGAATTGTTAGTGCGAATGACTGATTCTGACGTCCCCGTTTCAGTATTGAACCTTCCGGTTAGCCAGATTGTGGTCCAAGTCTTAGAGGGGGGTAAAGAGGCGACGTCTGTTCAGGAGGCTCAGGTCGGACGGTTAATTCGAGCAGGCGTGCCCATCACGGGATCTCTGAATACAGAAGAGATTCGTGGCGTGGTTGTCGTTGATGCATATGTTTCTGAATCTTTGTTGAGCAAAATGGAAGGCATCGCACGGCAATATACCGACTATTTGCAAATCAAGGCGATGGAAAACCCTATAAAAGCGGGCGCCTATCTTTTCGTAGCCGTTGTGGCGGTCTTGTTGCTTTTTAGTGCGACATGGTTTGGGTTTTACGTCGCGCGAGGCATTACCGTCCCTATTCAAAAATTAGCCGAAGGGACCGAGGCTATTGCGCGAGGGGACTTAGATGTCAGGATTGCAGTGAAGGCACAGGATGAAATCGGCACCCTTGTGGACTCATTTAATCGCATGACGGCAGATCTTCAGACAAGCAAAGGTAAGTTAGAGGAAATGAACCAATCCTTGATGCAATCGAATGTGGAATCAGATCGTCGCCGGGCATATACCGAAGCGGTCGTGGATACTATTGCTTCGGGGGTATTGTCTGTGGATGCCCATGCGGTGATTACGACATTTAATCATTCTGCAGAACGAATTCTTGCGGTTGAGGCGCAGGCTTTGCGTGGACGTTCAATGTTTGAAGTGTTCAAGGAACGAGAGTTTGTCCTCTTTCAGGAAGCCTATGATCGGCTGTTAGTGGATGGACATGACAGCTTTTCTTTTGAAGGGCAAATGGAGGTGGAAGGGAAACTGTTAACCATTGGGTTGAACTTGTCCCGAGTACGAAACGAAGCACGAAAAGAATTAGGGTTTGTTTTTGTGTTTGAGGATAGAACCGACTTGATTAAGGCTCAGAAGGCCGCGGCGTGGCAAGAAGTGGCTCAACGCATTGCGCATGAAATTAAAAATCCTCTGACTCCCATTCAATTATCGGCGCAACGGTTACGAAAGAAGTTTTTTGAACAAGCCCCAGACTTTCAGGATATTTTTGATCAGTCCACGGGAGTGATTGTGAATGAAGTCACGAGTTTGAAATGCATGATTGATGAGTTCTCAAAATTTGCTCGTATGCCTGGGCCTCGCATGATGAAAGAATCGCTTCATGAGGTGATTGAGCAAGTTATTACCTTGTATGCTGGAGCTCATCGTGATATTGAATTCATTCTCTCTTTGGAGGATGATTTACCTCCCGTGAATATCGATCGTGAACAAATTCGTCGTGTGTTTGTAAATCTGTTTGATAATGCTATTCAGGCCATGGACCAAAAGGGAAAGGTTTGGGTGGCGACGGCCGTCAACCAGGAGCGTCGGCATGTTCGTGTCACGGTGGCCGATGAAGGCCATGGGATCCGACAGGATGATCAACCAAAGTTGTTCGTGCCCTACTTTTCAAAAAAACGGACGGGGACCGGATTGGGATTAGCTATTGTTCACCGGATTGTCCGTGATCATAATGGGTCGATCTCTGCAGCTAATCATCGTCCCAAAGGAGCGGTATTTACCATTGAACTTCCAATCTAACGAGAAACACCAGAATGAGAGGGATCTGTGAACGGCAGTATTTGTGTGGTGGATGATGAACCATCCATCCTCAATTCGTTACGCGGTATTCTTGAAGATGAAGGGTATCAGGTGTTGGTCGCCAAAAATGGGGTCGAAGCGCTCAAGCTGATTCGTCTTGAAGCCCCGGACCTAGTGCTCCTCGATATCTGGATGCCGGAGATGGATGGGTTGGAAACATTAAAAGAAGCCCGCAAGCAGTTTCCTGATTTAATGGTGGTGATGATGTCTGGCCATGGATCGGTGGAAACCGCAGTCAAAGCCACAAAGCTTGGCGCCTATGACTATTTAGAAAAACCACTTGATCTCGAAAAAATCACCATCCTTGTCAGAAATGCTCTCCATCAGCGTAAGCTTGAAGAAGAAAACCTCACCCTTCGCCATCAAGTTGAACGGCATTGGGAATTGGTGGGAGCGTCTCCAGTCATGGGGCGGCTCCAACAGCAAATTACGGCAGCAGCCCCAACACATAGCCGGGTGTTAATTTCTGGAGAAAATGGGACCGGCAAAGAGCTGGTCGCTCGTGCGATTCATCATCAAAGTCCTCGACGGCATCGTCCTTTGGTCGAAGTCAATTGCGCAGCCATTCCGGAAACCCTTATCGAAACGGAGTTGTTTGGCCATGAACGGGGAGCATTTACGGGGGCTGTTTCACAGAAACGAGGCAAGTTTGATGTGGCAGATGGGGGAACCCTATTTTTGGACGAGATTGCGGATATGAGTTTCTCCGCGCAAGCAAAAGTTTTACGGGTTCTCCAAGAGCAACAATATACCCGAGTGGGCGGCTCTAAATTAATTAAGGTTAATGTGCGGGTCATTGCGGCCTCTAATAAGGACCTACAGGAAGAAATTGAAAAGGGCACATTTCGGGAAGACTTGTTTTATCGTTTGAATGTACTCCCGATTGATGTGCCACCATTGCGTCAGCGAAAAGAGGACATCCCGGCGTTAGTCCGTCATTTTCTTCGCCTGCATGCTGAAGAACAAGGGATGAAGATTAAGGCGATTACAGATTCGGCGTTGGAGGTCTTAAAACGACATGAATGGCCAGGCAATATTCGGGAACTGCGTAATCAGGTCGAACGGATGATGATTATGGTGCCGACCCCGGTTATGGATGTGTCAGATGTCATTCCCTTTTTCCCAGGGGTAAGGGGCGGGGTGTCACAGGAAGTGAGTCCCGCCATGTCTTTCGAGTCGTTACGAGAGGCGCGCAATGCGTTTGAACGTGAGTATATTACCTGTCGATTGCGTGACAATCAGTGGAATGTCTCTAAAACCGCCGATGATTTGAAAATTGAACGAAGTCATCTTCATCGAAAAATTAAACTCTTAAACGTAGAATGCCGTTCAGACGCCTAGCGGCATTTGCATCCAACCTGTTGCGACCAAAGATTGTTCATGAATACCGAATCGGACTCAGTCGTGATCGACCGACTCATCGCCGGAGGGTGGGGGATGGCTCGATGTGGATCATTGGTCACCTTTGTGCGTGAAACCATTCCAGGAGAACGTGTCAGGATCAAACAGGCTCAGATGCACAATGGGTATCAAACGGCGGCATTGGCTGCGGTGCTTGAGGCCGTACCTGAGCGAACCATTCCACTATGTCATGACTATGGCGTATGTGGGGGATGCCAACTTCAACATATTGATGCCCAAGCACAATTACGATACAAACACCACATTGTCCAAGAAACGCTTTTTCGGATTGGCCATATACAGCTTGACTCGATCGCGCTGCCTCTTGCCTCACCAACACCTTTTCACTATCGAAGCTGGATGCGTTTTGTTGTTGACACCAATGGGGCGTTAGGATTGCATCAAGAAGGAACGCATCGATTGGTCGAGACGTTGGACTGTCTGTTGCCGGTCAAACCGTTGAAGGCTGTGCTCACGGGGCTCAGGGAGCGGTTACGTGGTGAGCAGGGGAGCAGGAACCCCATTGACCAAGTTGAGCTGCGGCACAGCCTGGCATTTGGAACAACCGTCCTTATATTTCGTGCTGCCATCGCAGGAAAGCAGCAGGCTCATGATGTATTTGAACGATTTGCCTCTCTGCCTGGAGTCGTGGGGCAAGTTTTATATCAACGTCAGACGGGTCAGAAATCAAAGAGGTCAGCTTGTCGGTATAGCATTGGCGAGGACTCGCTGATGGAACGTTTTCATGATCTCACCTTTTCTATCAATGATCGCTCGTTTATGCAGGCACAATGGCCAATGTATGAAACGATAGGGCATATGTTGTGTGAGTGGGTCCAACCAGGTGATCGGCTACGAGTCTTGGAACTTTATGCGGGTATTGGCTGTTTGGGGCTCAGCCTGGCTCGACAGGGTGCCCTGGTGACGCTAGTCGAGGCCAATTCGTATGCATTACGGGATGCGCGAAATGCTGCCAAGGTCAATCACATTGGCCGCACCCGATTTCGACTTGCGAAAGCCGAAACCTATTTAGCTAGTCTCCAACCGGGTGAATGTGATGTGGTTATTCTTGATCCTCCTCGGGCCGGGTTGAGCAAAGATTGTCTTGGGGCATTGATTCGTCTTCAAGCGCCAAGAATTTTCTATCTCTCTTGTGATACCCCTTCGTTGGCGCGTGATCTGAGCCGATTGCGTGCAGGTGGATACCACGTGTTACGCCTTCAGAACTTTGATATGTTTCCACAAACAGCGCATTTAGAAACGTTGGTGGAGTTAGTGCGACGTTCATCGGCATAAAGACTGTTCAGTTGGATATATAGGATTTACGATGACTGATTATCGACAAGCAGGTGTGAATATTGATGCAGGGGAAGACTTCGTTCAGAGAATTTCCCCACTCGTCCGTTCCACCTTTCGACCGGAAGTCCTTGGAGGGCTAGGCGGATTTGGCGGATTATTTCAATTACCCATAGACCGCTACAAGGAACCCATTTTGGTCTCAGGGACTGATGGGGTCGGCACCAAGTTGAAACTGGCATTTCTCTTGGATCGCCATGACACCATTGGTATTGACTTGGTGGCCATGTGTGTCAATGACATCATCGTTTCTGGAGCCGAGCCGCTGTTTTTCTTAGATTATCTCGCCGTGGGGCATTTGTGCCCAGAACAAGCACAAGAGGTTGTTCGTGGAATTGTCGATGGCTGTCGGCAAGCTGGCTGTGCGCTGATTGGGGGAGAGACCGCCGAAATGCCCTCTTTTTATAAAGACGGGGAATATGAATTGGCGGGATTTGCGGTCGGCATTGTTGAGAAGAAGGCATTAGTGAATGGAGCCAACATTCAACAGGGGGATGCCGTGATTGGCCTGGCTTCGACAGGTCTCCATAGCAATGGGTATTCCTTGGCTAGAACCGTGCTATTTGATACAGGCAAGCTGGAGCCGTCGAGTACTGTGCCTGGGTATGATCTTCCATTAGGAGACATACTCTTAACGCCCACAAAAATCTATGCGAAGAGCATTGTGTCTCTCCTCCAAGATTTTCCTGTCCATGGGTTAGCACATATTACCGGGGGTGGGCTAACCGGTAACATCCCAAGAATCCTGCCGAAATATTCCCAAGTACGGATAGACCCTCAGGCATGGACGGTTCCACCGATCTTTACGATGATCCAAGAAATTGGGCAGGTTGAAGAAGAGGAAATGTTCCGAGTGTTCAATATGGGGATAGGGTTTATCCTCATCATCCCTGCAGAACAAGTCGGTCCAGTGTTGGAACGAATCGCGCAAGAAGGTGAACATGGTGTGGTCATTGGGAACATTGTCCAAGGGGAGGGTGAAACCCCAGTTGTGTCCTATCAGTGAGAATGTTGTATGAATTTGTTACGGATCGGTGTCTTAGCTTCAGGAAGAGGGTCGAATCTTCAAGCGATTATTGATGCCATTGAACAGAAGGCCTTGGATGCACAGATTGCTGTCGTGATCAGCAATAAAGAACAAGCGGTGGCGCTGGAGCGGGCGCGTCGACATGGGTTAACAGATGTCTTTCTTGATCCGCAGTCCGTCAAAGAAGAAGCCGATCCTCGGCAAGCCTATGATCAATTACTTTTACAAGTCTTGAAAACTCAGCAAGTCGATCTTGTGATCCTGGCAGGGTACATGCGGATTGTCACCCCGTTGCTCATTCAAGCATATCCTGGGCGAATTATGAATATCCATCCTTCACTTCTTCCGGCGTTTCCAGGCTTGCGCGTGCAGCAAGCTGCATTGGAATGGGGAGTGAAAGTGTCTGGCTGCACAGTGCATATCGTGACGGAAGGGGTCGACGAAGGTCCAATCATTTTGCAAGCAGCCGTACCAGTTTTGGACGATGATTCACCGGAGACGTTGGCTGAACGTATCCTTGAGCAAGAACATAAAATCTATCCAGAGGCGATTCAACTGTTTGCCCACAATCGGTTGCGAATGGAGGGGCGACAGGTCGTAATTTTGCCAGAGAATCTATAAGGTTTGCAGACAAAAACCCTGTCTGATACAGTGGAATCCATTCAATCCTCAAGCACATAACGTCAAGCCATATTGAACGTGGGGGGCTAGCTCAGTTGGGAGAGCGCAACGTTCGCAACGTTGAGGTCGGGGGTTCGATTCCCCTGCCCTCCACCATTTTTGATATTTTCCGTCATTTCTCGAACTATACCTGTCTTGAATTGGGCAGCGTTTCCTAACGCAAAGTCATTAGGAAAAACCAGCTTACATTCGCCTCTAGTTGCTACAATTCTGGCTATTAGTGTCGCTGGAAAATCTAATAAAACTAGGCTTGACCCCTTTGCTGACCCCGCGGATTCATATAATAAGTGCAATTTC
>JAALKI010000032.1 GCA_011088105.1 Nitrospirota bacterium
AAAGGCCGGAAAACTCTATGTTGAACCTGTCCGCTTGACGGGGAAGCTTACACTAAGACCAACGGCATTGCGAATGTAGGTAGGAAAGGCTTCTTCTAAAATTCTCCTATTCAGCTCCTCTAATATCTCTGGTTTAAATTTTTGTTTCGACAGCCCTTTAACCTTCTCTGAAAACGTGACATCACTCCTTTGTGAAAAATTGGAGTACATAAAGGGATTTCCCAGTATCTGGTTTAGGGAGAGAATTAAAGCCCAACGGATATATTCTTCTTGCTCTTCAGTGTTAGGGTCTAAAGAGTTTAATAACGACTCTCCAAAAGGGAGGCTCGTAAATTCCTCATAGAGTACTTTGAATTTCTTTTTCGTTGGTGTGACATCTTCAGTCTTATCTATTTTCTTGGCTTCCTTGACTTTCCTAACAAACTTTACAGCCTTCTCGACTGGGAATTGCTTAGGGTCAATTTTCCAATCTGCCGACTGGAGAAATTCCAATTCAATGAAGCCCTCTTGTCCTTCTTTCACCTTGGCGTCAAATGTGTGCCTTTTCGAGGCGGAGGTTTGTCTCTGAACTTTGACATTCTTTAATTCCGAAAGGCATAGGTTAGCCCCAATCCTCCTGATATTCTCATGAAGCCTTTCAAGGTTCTGGCGTTCGCTCGCATTTAAGTTCTTTTTTTGGGCATTCTTTATCTCCTTATCAAGAGATTCATCCAAGCAGGAAAGAACCTTATCATCAACCTGATCTTTATTTTCTGAAGCCTGATCTAGCTCTAAAGCCGATTGAAACACCTGACGAAGGTCAGTGATGGTTCTCGTTAATAATTTTCCATGCAAGGCTAATAGTCGAAAATTCCGGTCGATGACATATTCTTGGTGTTCCACAACATAGCTGTAATACACACCACCCCCTGCCGCGAGAAACAGAAATACCGCAAGGCTGGCCGTACCAACTCACTTGGTTCTAGAGACCAAATTTTTAGTCTGAGTCTTGGACGGTGCAATACTTGAAGAAGTCGTATTGGACTGAGTGGGTTCAGGCATACGAAAAGTCCATTTCTAAAAATCCTGATCCTATAGGAACAGCTATCAAAAAAAGATAGAGATCTATCTTTTCAGATAGGCTAGCCAATCCTATCGCCTGAAACTAACGGCTTTCTCGTGGAAAGATACTCACTCGTCCTAATAATAGCACGAATTTACAATGAGTCTGTATAATTTGGAGCAAGAAAATTCGATAATGGCTAATATCTCAAAACGATTGTCTACGAATGTCGAGGGTGATTTTTTTGTCGACTCCACATGTATCGACTGCGATACCTGTCGACAGTTGGCTCCTGCGACGTTCATGGAGGAAAGTGACTATTCTGTCGTTTTCAACCAGCCAGAATCTGCCCAAGAAGAATTCGCCGCCTACCAAGCGCTAATCGCTTGTCCAGTTGGTTCTATTGGCACAGTTAAGAAAAACTCCCAGGTCTTTGCTGAAGCCCAGGCCTCCTTTCCTCTGCACCTCGAAGACAACGTGTACTATGTGGGATTCAATTCAGAGAAATCGTTTGGCGCCCATAGCTATTTCATCCAGCATCCCGAGGGTAACTGGCTGGTCGATTCTCCCCGCTATCTCAAGCACCTTATTCAGGCATTCGAGAAAAAAGGTGGCATTCGTTACATTTTCCTCAGTCACGAAGACGACGTAGCAGATGCCGGCCGATATGCCAAGACGTTTGGAGCAACTCGGATCATTCACCAAGCCGACGCTGTGGCCATACCCGATGCAGAATGGATCGTTGGCGGTGAAGAAGCCATCCATCCTGAGCCCAAGTTCACCCTCATTCCTGTTCCTGGCCATACCGCAGGCAGTATGGCCTTGCTCTACAACCATTGTTTCTTATTTTCAGGCGATCATCTTTGGTGGGATCGAGACCTTGAACGACTTGAGACTCCGCACATGCTGGTGTGGGACGACACACACCTGAAACAGTCGATCACGAAATTGCTCGACCATTCTTTTGAGTGGGTCTTACCAGGACATGGAGAGCGCATTCATATCCATCGTCATCACATGAAGAAGGCTATCGAAGAACTCGCCCAACGCCGGTGGGGCAGTTGAAAAAGACCGCCAGCCTCTGCCGCCAAAGTCGCCCTTCGGCTTGCATGCCAGCAGCCGGTATTGCCTTCCTGTGATTAAGTGCCACCACTCCATCCCAGCAATAGTGGCCTCAACTCCAATATAGACCCTCTATAGTGTCCCCTTGACCTGTCATTTTCAGCAGGAATACAATCATTCTCTATTGTTAGGTATGGGAGGTTAGGCTGTTCCGCCTTTTCCTACCCCAAAGATCCCCACACGTCGCCTATTGGGAGGGTCGTGTGTGGCCTTTTGCTAACAGG
Source organism: Nitrospirota bacterium (assembly GCA_011088105.1). GTDB lineage: Bacteria > Nitrospirota > Nitrospiria > Nitrospirales > UBA8639 > JAALKI01. The sequence continues at coordinate 2,389 of JAALKI010000032.1, forward strand.
AGCACTGGCAGAGTAAACCAGGGACATCAACACGATGCCACCTTAGTCATAAAGAGGATGACTCATGCGTATAGATTATAAAAAAGGTGAACTAATCCAGCCCAATCTTATTCAGTTGGATCGGAAGAGCCGAGGAGAAGAACCAGCCAACAAGAAAAAGGTCATGTTGGTGTTTCCACCAGATTGGTATCCGTCCGAACCCTATCTCAGCCTTCCAACGTTGACCGCTTTTCTCCGACGGGCCGGTCACGACGTCGTGCAAAAAGACGTCAATCTAGAAATGTACGATTGGTACTTCAGCAGTGATTGCTTGCGGAAGGTCTTAAAGAAAGTCCCTCAACAATTAGACCGGCTCAAGAAACGGTCTCGCGATCAGGGGTTGACCGACGCCGAAGTGCAACTTCAGCTGGCCTTGTGCGAATGCACACGGTCACGGATCTTTGATCTTATCGAAAAAGCTGAGCGCGCCAAGCACATCGTCAGATCCTCAGACTTTTATGATGCCGACCGTTTAGAATGGGCCATCAATACGTTTCGAGAAGTCACCGCCACCATCTCCCTCGTCTATGCTCCGGCCAGAATTTGCATGCCTCCCATGGAAACGGATTTGTCCTATAAACTCTTTATGTCCAGTGAAGTGCTAGACGCTGTTCAAGATACACAAGTCAATATCTATCGAGATGTCTTCGAACATATTTTGAAACCGGCAATCGTTGCGGAGTCGCCAGATGTCATTGGTATCTCTATTGTGCTTCGGCAACAATTGTTTTCCACCATGACGTTCTGTGCCCTGATTAAGGAACAATTTCCTAATATTCACATCACCGTTGGGGGCAACACCGTCACTCGCCTACGCGATGTGCTCCCGGACACCCCCCAATTGTTTTCACTCTTCGATAGTGCCGTCATGTTCGAAGGTGAAACGGCTTTGCTCCATTTGATCGAATCACTTGGCACCGACAAGAACTTCGCGGATATTCCCAATTTGATGTATCGCGATGAGACCGGCATTCATACGTCCACGATCACATCCTCCGAAGATATGGCATCTTTGCCACTACCAGATTTTGACGGCTTGCCGTTGGAAAAATATTTTGTCCCTGAACCAATTCTTCCCTACCTCGCCACACGAGGATGTTACTGGGGACGATGCGAATTCTGCGATCACGGGGAAGGGTACACGGCTGGCTACCGCACCAAGAAGGTGCCTCAGATTATCGAGGAGATTCGATTCCTCAAGGACCGCTATCAAGCCCGCCATTTCCATTTTACAGACGAATCGTATCCTCCAGCCTTATTTAGGAAATTGACACGCAAACTCGTCGAGGAAAACATGGGCATTTCCTGGGAAACCCATATTCGTTTTGAAAAAAGCCTCTTGGATGAAGCGGTGTGGAAAGATGCGGCTGACGCAGGATGCAAATTTTTGCACATGGGCTATGAGTCTGGCAGCGAACGCGTGTTGCAATTGATGGACAAGGCCACGACCACGGATGTCATTCAACGCAGCCTGGAGCTCTCGTCCAAGGCCGGCGTCTGGAATCACATCATGGGCTTTTTTGGCTTTCCCGGAGAAACCTATGAAGAAGCCAAATTCTCGATGCAGTTTTTGGAAGATAACAAGGAACATGTTCATTCCATCGGCTTCGGAACCTTTGACCTCGGGAAACACAACCCTGTTGCCAAAAATCAAGAAAAGTTTGGGGTAACCTCCTATAAAAACCCGGAATGGGATTTGGCCCTTGATTATTATTACACGGTGAAAGACGGCCTGAGTATTGAGGAAGCCGAGCGCGTGTTTGAAGAATTTGAGCAACACCATTATGCCGGATGGGATCTCAAGATCATCATTCGTGAATATGTGTATCTGTATGTCGCCCATTTTGGAACCAACAAATTACCGGCACTTCAGTTCAAATTGCCTGATGAAAAGGACATGGCCGTGTTGGCAAATGTGTAACGGCTAGTCGTCAATGCACGTTGACCAAGGCGTGATGCATCGCCTGTTTTCCGTTTCACTCCTCACGCCTTATCATTTTTGTATGAGGAAGGACATCCATAGATGGCTGAAGGCTTAATTCAAATTGATGGAACAGCGTCTCAAGCGGTACCCAGCCGCAAGCTTAAAACCCTGCTGCTTTTTCCTCCCGAATGGGTTCCGACTGCTCCCTATCTGGCACTCCCCAGTTTGACGGCTGTCTTGCGTGAGCATGGGCATGAGGTCATCCAAAAAGACATCAACATTGAAATGTACAATTTGTTTTTTAGCGATTTTTTCCTCATTTGGGTCCAGGCCCGCATGACCCAGCAGCTCCGCGTTTTGAAACAGACGGCCCAAGCAGGGATCTTGACCGAACGGGAATTAGACCAACAAGCCAGCTTAGAACGAGCCCTTGCCAAAGATGTCTTTGAATTAGCTGCCCAGGCTGAACGCGCCAAGGCGATTTCTCAAGGCGAGGAGTTTTACGACGCGGATAAATTGGAATGGTCCCTCAATACGTTCCGAGAAGTGATGGAATACATCTCGGCCGCATACTATCCAGCCTCTTTAGTCTTTTATCCTATGGAAAGTAACTTGGGCTATCGCCCAGGGGTGTCTCAGGAAGTACTAGCCTGCCTCAAGGATGAACAGGTCAACGTCTACCGCGACATCTGCCAACAACTTGTCTTGCCAACCGTGAGTAAGGAACAGCCTGATGTCGTTGGCATCTCAATTGGGACGCAAATGCAACTCTTTGCAGGCCTCACGATGTGTCGAATGATTAAAGAGGCCTTTCCACAGATCCATATCACCGTAGGCGGGAACGTGATTACGCGCCTCCAGGAAGAATTGCCGAAGACCCCGGAATTTTGGGAATCGATTTTCGACTCAGCCATCCTCTATGAAGGCGAACATGCGCTCCTGTGGCTATTGGAAGCCATCAGCGGTGAACGTGAATGGACAGCCGTGCCCAATCTCATGTACGTCGAAAATGGCGATGTGCGAGTCAACCCAGAAATTTATACGGAAAAAACGACGACACTCCCACTCCCTGATTTTTCTGGGCTACCCCTAGACTCCTACTTTGTCCCCGTGAGGATTTTACCGTATTTGGCGACACGTGGATGCTATTGGGGGAAATGCACCTTTTGTGATCATGGTCAGGGCTACTTTGATCAATATCGTGGGAAACCAGCCACCGCCGTTGTTGAAGAGATTCAAGCACTCAAAAACCGCTACCAGGCCGAGCATTTTCTCTTCGCTGATGAATCCTATCCCCCAGCCTTGCTCAAAAAAGTGTCGCAGCTCTTGATCGACCAACAGGTCAACATTCACTGGACCACGCTGATTCGCTTCGAAGAAACACTGCAAGACCCAGAGATTTGGAAGTTAGCGGTTCAATCCGGTTGCCGGACACTCTATTATGGCATGGAGTCGGCTAATGAACGTGTTCTCGAATTAATGGATAAGCATGCGAAACGCAGTGTCATCGAGAACAATCTCAAAGAGGCGGCGAAGGCTGGCATTTGGAATCATGTCATGGCCTTTTACGGCTTCCCCGGGGAAACTCGTGAAGAAGCAGAAGACACCCGACAATTTTTGCTCGAGAACAAGGAATACATTCACTCAGTAGAAGTGTTTTATTTCGTGGCCTATCGGCATACGCCCATTGCCCGCAATCCTGAGCAATTCGGCGTCACTATTCATAAGCAGGAAGAATACGACATGCCGCTTGACTATTATTACACCCTTAACAAATCAGGCGGCGTCAGTTGCTTGGAAGCCATGCAACTCTGTGAAGAGTTTTACCGCAACGATTTCGAACCCTGGGCCGTTCGGGTCAATGCGCGGGAGCATGTTTTCTTATATATTTCCAAATTCGGCACGAACCGCTTGCCTCAGATCTATGCCAGCGAGGTCGGTCGGGATGTGCGAGGATTGATTACCTGGCCTGTCGCAAAAATGGAAGAGGAATCCGGAGAGCCCGGGGAACCCGGGATGGCGCGTGTGGTCAGCCACGGGTTAGGGTAGCAGACAAAATACGATAGGCTTCTTGGACGGCCTTCGACATGGCCTCACCTTTCTTGTACATCTGCATATATTGTGCAGGACTATTCGTCAACCCAGCATACCGATGGGGATGCCACGTCAAAAGAAGTTCCCGACAGCGTTGATTCAGGTCTTCCACACTCAGAGGCCAAGCCAAGTCCAACGTCTGAAGCGCCTGGTCAATTGATTCACGCGAAGGCGTCGACTCGGCGTAGACAGGTGGGTCATGGCTGGGTTGAGACATACCGTAAAGGATATCATTGATGACACATCCGCTTCCAATGCTTGAACCGACATTAGTCCTGAAGGGCAAGGACTACCGTGAAGTGCTGAAGCGGGAATTAGACGCAGGAAAAATTCCCATCAGCCTCGGGAAAAACTGTCCCGTCAAATGTGAATTTTGTTACGAAATGGATCATTCGTATCGGGAAACTCTCGATCCACCCAAAACAACGCAGGACGACTGGGAATTCATTCTGAACTACGTCAATAACATCCCGACCGACCCACTGCAGTTTTGGTGTCTGGGCGGTAATGAGTATATGGAATGGACGGATTTATTTCTTCACCCCAAGGCCATGGAATGGGTAGAAGATTTCTTGAAATATACCGATAAGAATATTCAGTTTTTCACCGTTGGATTTGTTCATGTTCCGAAAATTCATCAGTTAGCCGAACGATATCCCGGACGGATTAATTTTGAACTATCCGTGATCACGATGGGGCAATATCGACAACGCTTGATGCCCCATGCTCCTTCTATCAAACATCTTCAAAAAGTATTGGATGGGCCTGCTGTCTCTTCCGCAAACTTTTATGCGTTTGATGAACACACCATGTCCAAAGACGCCGAGGCCATCGCGCGCATTAACCAAAAATGTGTGTTGTGGATGGGGTGTCTTACCCCAGTCCGAGGACTCAAAGAAGATACCATGGCCTTGATGAAACAAGGACGGAAGCATTTGGCGGTGGAGGCGGAACGAGTTTACGATGCTGGCTATCCTAATTTGACGACTATTCATACGGAAGCGTACGTCACGGCCTTTCTCAATCGGAAACGTATTATTAGTCAGTTCGATGCCTTGGAGCTTGGGAAGCGCGATACGATTGTCATGGCCGGAAGCGTGTACAAAATTTTATCGACATATCGGAAAAACCGCGCGCGCTATCTGTATGTTCCGAATACCATGTTGGGAGGCGATTCCGATTGTACGGTTCTGTTGACATTTGACGACATTCGTCTTCGCTTAACCGACGAAAAAACCGTTCATATTCCCAAATGCATCATGGAATCCGGTCGAGGAACCAACATGGACATTGCCGGGGTCACGCTTGAAGAATTTGTCACCAAGACACGCGTGGGTGTGAAGGTCCTACACAAAATTAACACGCGATTCGCTAATGCCCGTTTATACCGGAATGGATCCCTGCAAAATTTTGTTGAAGATTATGTGCGCAACCCGCAATCAGCTGTGTACGAGGCACTGCCACTGACGGCATGACCCTTAAAGGGCTTTCAACAGCCCGAGGAAAGGTCGAGTGATCGTTCGGCCTGAAATGCTATTCCCCATGCATACAGAAACCCGATCGTTCCGATTCTACAAAGCTGATGTGTTTACAGATGTGCCGTTCGGGGGAAACCCCGTCGCCATCATTCCCGATGGCCATCAGTTTTCCGACAGGGAGTTTCAGCAAATTGCTCGAGAGATGAACCTCTCAGAAACCGTCTTTGTCCTCCCTCCAACAGATGCCACCACGGCTGTCGCAAAACTCCGCATTTTCACCCCCACACAGGAAATTCCCTTCGCCGGCCACCCCATCTTGGGCACATTTTATGTCCTGGCCACGCTCCAATGGTTTTCATTACGAGAACCCGTGACGCATGTATCCTATGAATGCAACATTGGGAACTTTTCTGTTGATATCTTTGTGCAGAATGGAAAAATTGACCGCCTGGTCATGTCTCAACCTGCCCCGCAATTCCTTGGAACAGTAGAAGACATGCGAGAATTATATGAAATTGGGAACGCGCTAGGATTGACCAAAGATGCCATAGCCACATCCCTCTTTCCGATTGAAGTGGTATCAACGGGCCTGCCAATGGTCATTGTTCCTGTTCGATCCCTGACAGCAGTGAAATCCATTTCCGTGAACCCAACCGCCGTCACCGAAATCTGTGAACGGCTAGGAGCCAATGGCATCATGGCCTTCAGCACCATGACGGTTGAAGACCTCTCCGATGTGCACACACGTGTGTTTGCATGCCCCATCGGCATCACCGAGGACCCTGCAACGGGAAGTGCAAGTGGTGCGCTAGGAGGCTATCTCGTCAAAAATGGGGTGGTCGAAGTAGGGCCAACGACGGAAATCGTCGCTGAACAGGGCTATGAAATTGATCGGCCTTCCCACATTATCATTCAGGTGTTATCCGACGATGATATGATTCAGGAAATCAAGGTCGGGGGAGAAGTGGTCATGGTGGCCGAAGGCACCATGGTCTATTAGGGAGCCGTAGAAAAAACCGCCAGCCTTCACAAAAGCTTCGGCCCGCATACCCCAACCCAGAGATAACGAGATACCCTTTTGAGCAAACCCAGTTGTTTCTGTTTGAGTATATATAGCCGTAGCACGTGACTATCAAGCATGTTTTAACCCCTTTAAAACCTCTATAAATGAGAAGCAGACACCAAGAGACACTCTTATGAACGCAATCATCTTTCATCAGCATGGTGGGATAGAGCAATTGGTGCAAGAAGATATCCCACTCCCAACGCTTGGACAGGAAGAGGTTCTTGTTCGGGTTAAAGCCTGCGCTTTGAACCATTTAGATATTTGGATCCGCCAAGGCATTCCAGCCTATAACATCTCACTTCCCCATGTATCAGGATCAGATGTTGCTGGAGTGATCCAGCAAGTCGGCACGGGGGTTACCACCGTATCGGTGGGAGATGCGGTCATGCTCTCTCCAGGACTGAGCTGCTGGCAGTGCGAGTGGTGCCTTTCGGGTCAAGACAATCTCTGCCCACAGTTCAACGTCCTTGGGGCGCAAGTTGATGGAGGTTATGCCGAATATGTCAAAGTCCCTGCAATCAATACGATAGCCCTCCCGCCGGGTCTTTCATTCGAAGCTGCTGCAGCCTTTTCTCTTGTATCCGTCACCGCCTGGCATATGCTATTCAGCTTGGCCCATCTCCAACCAGGAGAAACGGTCTTAGTGATGGGCGCGGGGAGTGGCATGGGAAGCATGGCTATTCAGATGGCTCACATGATCGGGGCCCGAGTACTGACCACAGTCGGCACAGCAGAAAAATTCGTCAAAGCAGAGGCCTTGGGAGCCGACGTCGTGATTAATCATACATGTGAAGACGTTGTGAAAAGAGTCCATGACGTTACCCAGAACCAGGGCGTGGATGTTGTGATCGAACATATCGGCGAGCAGGTTTGGGATCGTTGCCTTCGCGCCTTGGCCCGCGGAGGGCGGTTAGTCACCTGCGGTGCGACGACAGGGGGGGGCGTCACCATCGACCTCCGGTATCTCTTTTCACGCCAATTGACGATCAAAGGATCGTATATGGGCACACGTGCTGAACTTCAGCAAGCGATTCGCCTCTTGAGCCAAGGCACCCTCAAGCCGGTTGTCGATACCATGTTTCCTCTGGCAGAAGCGCGCAAGGCCCAGGAACATTTGTTAAGCCGAAAGGCGTTTGGAAAGGTTGTCCTCACGGTGTAATCCTTGCTCTCCAAACAATGTGGAGAAACAACATGGTCGTTTTTGCATGTTTGGTTCATGACTTGAATCTTCGCCTCTAAACACATATCTATCAAGACAAAACATCCGAGTGGATAAGCCTGGTGTCGGCATCTTCAGGAAATGCCGTCATTGAAAAGGAAGATCCTCACGCTTAGGAGAAATATGTTATGGGAACTATGAAACTTGCTTCAGGAAGTCGACTACCCGAAATCACCCTGCCCCTTTTGGGAGGAGGAACGGTGACGCTGGGAAACGTTCAGAATGCAGGAAATTGGCAACTGATTTTCGTGTATCGTGGCTTACATTGTCCTCTCTGCAAACAATATCTAGCGAAACTTGAAAGTTTGAAAGATCAGTTTCTGGCAAGCCATGCCGAGATTGTGGCCGTGTCCAGCGATCCTGAGGAGAAGGCCAAGGCAATGACTGAATCTACGGAACTGACGTTTCCTGTGGCCTATGGTCTCTCCATCGAGCAGATGCAGGACCTGGGACTGTACATCTCGCACCCACGATCTCCCCAGGAAACAGACCGACCCTTCCCAGAACCCGGCATGTTCGCCGTCAATGCTGAAGGCAAGGTTCATTTGATTGACATCTCCAACACGCCATTTAACAGATCCAATCCTGAAGAGTTGCTCGAAACTGTGGAGTGGATTCAGGAGAATGACTATCCCATCCGAGGAACGTACGAATATAGCGGACAACCATGACATCGATGCACACATATCATACAAGGATCCGTACAACCCGAGGAGAAAGCTCACCTCCTTTTCAGGAGATTGGTCAACAACTATGGACCTGTGATGTCAAAACAGTTTGTTTCCACATTGTCAACGATGAGTACTTGAACGTGTATCGATAACTGTGCAGGAGGGGGGGATGAGCAAGAAGGGACAGACTGTCTGGGACGAACTACTTCGTCAGCTCTCCCGCAATATGAGGCAATTCTGGCAAAATGAGCTTTTCCATGGCCAAACGGACGGCTCCGCTCGACCCGGGAATAGAAAAGATGATGGTTCCTTGATACAGACCGGCGGTGGATCGACTTAACATCGCAGCCGACCCAATGTCTTCATAACTCAGAAACCGAAAGAGCTCTCCAAACCCACCTAACCGTTTCTCCAACAACCCATCCACGGCTTCAAATGTGGTATCTCGCCGGGAGATACCTGTGCCGCCATTCAGGATAATGGCCGAGAGCGTGGCATCGTGTGAGAGCTGTTGAACCAAGGCTCGAACCGTGTCAGGTTCATCCTTAACAACGTGATAAGCCGCAATACGATGTCCTTTGCCAACCAGGAGTTCCTGGATGATTTTCCCACTTGTATCGGTTTCAGGCGTCCGTGTATCGCTGCAGGTAATGACCCCACATGCTATTGACGTTGGGCCTTTGGCTTTATGTTCAGCAGGAGCAGAGTGCGATTGCTGGTGGGCATGATCAGCCATAGCTCAGTCAGCCACGACCCTTAGTCGTTCCAAACCGCATCAGGCTTCAATTGTTCTACGGGTGTGCCGTTTTTAATATGTTCATCGAGGATCAGAGGCACGTCGGTTTCTTTGACCTGAGAATACCAGGTGCCGTCAGGGTAGACGACCACATTCGGGCCTTGTTCACAGGGTCCTAAACATGTTGTCCCGGTCACCAACACTTCTCCAGGCTGAACGCCACGCTCCATGAGGCCCATATTCAAGGCCATCAGGATATTCTGGGATCCGGCACTTCCACAAGAAGGCTTAGGGTGTCCGGGAGGACGAGTATTTGTACACACGAGAATATGATGTTTAGGCTTAGGCATATCGACTCCTTTCAGTCCATTGTGCATTGAAAAAGAAACGTGAGACTCTATGGATTAGCGGAACAACTTGGCGAGGTCATGAGAAAACGCTGCACAGTCAACTCGGCCTGAAGATTTCCCACATTTCAGAACATTCTTCGGGAAGTTGCCAATGCTGAATGCCCTTCTTCACCCAATCCAAATAATGTTCTTTGGGTTTAAACTTTCCCACAGGGTTTGCCACGTGCATGGTGGCAAGCTCTTTTTGCTCATCTTCCGTGATCACAGTCGCTTGCAGATGGCGAAAGGCGGCTTCGGGTACTTCCCCATCGAACTCGTCCAAAATCTTGAGGTCTTCTTCTGTCACCTCCACGACAATCCCCCAGACCCGTTCTCCAGGAGAAGGGATCACACTCGCGAGACCGCCGCGCCATTGAGAAGACCATCGAGGGAAATTCAGGGAATGATCTGGAAGATAGGCCTTGACGATAAAGCGATGTTCGGGAGCTCGTCGCTTTAATTGGGTAGGATTCAGATTGTCGCTATAAATGAAAAATTTCATGGTTTCCAGACTATTAGAGGCGTGTTGTTGTCATTGAAACAAGGCCGTACTTGTATCACAAAAAGTTGTTGGCTTGTCAAGCAAGGAAACAAGGCTCTTGTCTAAGTCTAGCAAGCTTTTTCTTCGCATAACATATCCACCTAGTCTAGCACATCCTCAATTTCTTCTGACGCATATATTAGAGATTCATGCATGCGGCTTACGGATAGGTCACCTTTTCTGGTCATTGACACTCAAAGATCTTTCATGCACGAACACGGAAGGTGAAGAACGTTGGGCTTGACCAACCTGGTGTGTGTTTGTAAGATGTGCCCCGCTTTGTGTGGAACGTATCTCAGGCTCTGCCTGTCCAATCCCACCAACATTTCCAGTTCATCTCACATGTCAATCCGCTTTTCCTGAGAAAAGCACAATCAAGTGGAGCTACAAATGAGCAAGAATAGCCAGGTATCTGTGCGCAATTGGATGTCGTGTCTTTTGGATTCTTTGGTCGATTCAGGCGCGATGCCCTCCTGGGAAGCCGTGGAGTATCTGAATGCCAACCTGATTGGTGAGGCCCCCAATCCCAACCTGCATCACGCAAAATCTCCCTATGAGACCACACAACAGTTTCTTCAACGTGTGTATGGGCCTCTTGTCGAAGCAGCTACGCGTTCCGTGATGCTTCCCCCTCAAGCGATGATTCATATGTTTATGGACATTAGTCTTTTAGGCAATTCCTCGGTGCTTGTGGTGTATTTTCCCGGACACAACGCTCCACATCAATTGCTCTTACTGGATGGCATTCGGGCTTGGGACTTGTTGTTTCCCTCCACAGCCGCCTTCAATGACTGGGCCGAAGAACGCTATCAATGGATTCTCGACGCCCTCAAGACGGTCAGTGTCGAACACCATGCTCCATCGGCTGAATTGGCCTTTGCCTAGTCGAACGCCGATTTGCCCTCACAATCCCCTCACGGGTTGCGTTCGTTCTTCGCAGTGTCTTGCTGCCACGTGACCTCTCCATACACCTGTGGGGGCTTGTGAGGTCACGTGGCGAAACCGACCTGCAAGCTTTACTTCATGTCGAGGAAGACGATGTCTTTGAGGTCGAAGGGGAAGCTTTGGTATCAGAAGATGACGTCGTGGGTGTCGAGGTCGTCGAGCTTTCGGTTGAAGAAGACTGTTGGCTTTCTGTTTTTCCTTCTCCCGACTTGGCTTCTGTTTTCTCAACGGCGCCATCTGCCTTTTCACCCTTTTTCTCACCTGACGCCCCCTCGACTGTTGAATGCTTGGGATCTTTGAATTTGTTCGAATAATCCGTCACATACCAACCTGTCCCCTTAAACACAATCCCTGGCACCGAGATCAGCTTTCTGACAGACTTCCCGCAGTTAGGACAAGTTTCCACGGGTGGATCCGAGAATTTTTGTTTAACTTCAAACTGATTGTCGCACGCATCGCAGGCATATTCATAAATGGGCACGAGAGACCTCCCTTGAGTGATCGAAATCTATTGGGTATACCCCTTGTTTGGTAGTAATCATGAAATTGTGAAGTCAAGATTCGGAAGGGCCATTTTTTACCGTAAGCCAGAAATCGCTTGACCTATTCGTTCCAACCCTTTCTGAATAATCGGAAGCTCCGTGGTGTAAGAAAGTCGAAGATGGTTCGCACTTCCAAACGGCTCGCCGGGAATACAGGCAACTCTGGCTTCCTTTAAGAGATAGGCAGCCAAATCTGTTGGTGTGGCAATAACGCCTTCAGCATGCCGACGCCCCAAAAGCTCTTTCACATTGGGAAAGGCATAAAAGGCTCCAGATGGGTTGGGGCAGTGAATGCCGGGGATGGTATTGAGTTGTTTCACCATCAACGCCCGTTTCGGTTCGAGGTCCCTAATCAGTTCGGCAAAAAAGCTCTCATCCCCGCGAAGCCCAGCAGTCGCCGCTTTTTGCGCAATAGAGGTAGGATTCGAGGTGCTTTGGCTTTGAATGTGGCCCATGGCCGTCATGAGGTCTTGGGGACCAGCCGCATAGCCGATTCGCCAACCAGTCATCGCAAAGGCTTTGGAGACGCCATTGACCAGAATGGTTTGGGCCTGCAGTTCAGGTGCCACGGAGAGAATACTCAAGAACGGGATCTGGTCGTAGCAAATTTTCTCATAAATTTCATCGGAGATGATGGTTATTTTATGGCGTAATGCAATACTGGCAATGGCTTCCAGCGTTTCACGATTATACATAGCCCCAGTAGGGTTACAGGGACTGTTCAGGATTAAGGCCTTGGTTCGTGGGGACAGGCTCTGTTCTAACGCCTGCGGGTCGATGGCATAGCCCTTCGATTCATCCGTATCAAGAAAGACGGGCGTGGCATCGGCAAGCCGCACAATATCCGGGTAGGAGACCCAGTAGGGAGTGGGAATAATGACTTCATCCCCCGCATCACACAAAGCCTGTGCCAAATTGTAGAGGGTATGCTTCGCCCCGCAAGACACGACGATTTGACTCTTTTCATACGCAACCCCTTGGTCATGTTGAAATTTGTCAACAATCGCTGATTTTAACTCCTCTGTTCCGGTCACTGGCGTATATTTCGTAAATCCAGCCTGAATGGCCTCAATCGCCGCAGCCTTGATAAAATCAGGCGTATCGCATGCAGGCTCACCGGCACCAAAATTGCATACTTCAATCCCTTGTGCCGCCATAGTTTTGGCGGTAGCGGTAATGCCGAGTGTCGGGGATGGCCCCACTCGATGAGTTCTTGAAGCAAGTTTCACGACGAACCTTTCTGAAAACGAATACGGAGATGCTCGGCGACCTCTGGTTGGACAAAGTCGTGCAGCGGACCACCCAACATTGCCAGTTCCTTAATAATACTTGATGTCAAATATGAATATTCTTCGCTGGGCATGAGAAACACTGTTTCTAGGCCTTCATCCAATTTTCGATTCAGGAGAGCCATTTGAAATTCGTGTTCAAAGTCAGACACCGCCCGTATTCCACGAATGATCCCTTGCGCTCCACGATCACGCACATAGGGGACCAATAATCCGTTAAATGCTTCGACCTCTACGTACTCAATGCCCTTTGTAGCAATTTTGGCTAGTTCAACACGCTCAGCCACGTTGAGCATGGGAGCCTTGCGGGGGTTCGGAGCTACGGCAACAATGAGCCGATCAAAAATTCGCAGGCTCCGAACAATGATATCCGTGTGTCCACGGGTTATGGGATCGAATGTTCCAGGGTAGACGCCTATTCGCATGAAGGAAAATCGTCCTTTACAAAATTTGGAAAAAGGTTAACGTCGTATCACCATATCGTGATTGTCGGTATTGGATAAGGCGATCGACCTGATCCGGAAGAACCGTCTTGCTGAAATGCTCGATAATGACCATGCTGGCTGAAGACATTTTGGGAAATTGACTCAACGATTCGAGCAGTTCTTGATAATCCGTGTCGTGATACGGCGGATCCACAACGATCATGTCAAAATGAGACGTACTCTCGTGAAGATGCCGTTGTCGCAAGTATCGGGAGACATCGAACGGCACAAGGGTAGCACGTGACGTTAAGGAACACAGACGAAGATTCTCACCAATCGTTGCCCGTGAGACATGATCGTCTTCCACAAACACCACATGTTCGGCGCCTCGACTGAGGGCTTCAATACCCATGGCACCCGTTCCCGCGTAGAGATCCAGCATCGTGGATCCCGGCAATCGATCGTACAAGATCGAAAAAAGGGCTTCCCTTACACGCTCCGACGTTGGGCGGAGGGGACGTTTCCGAGGAACGGTCAATCGGCGTCCTCGATGTTCTCCAGCTATGACACGCATAACGGTATAACAAAGTGATCAGCCCGTTGAACTTACCATACCGTTTTTCTAGCCTGCAATGCAGGATTGCTAGACATGAGACTCATAAAGGAATCCGTAGATTCCATGAGTAAATCGAGAAATGGTCCTTTAGGAACACAACAAACACGGAAGACAGCGGGGTGGATGGTGAAATCAAAACATCCATGGTCACCTGCATGGATGATAAGGCATTTTTTATTGTGCCAGGGATGCCAAGCCTTTGTGTGGACTTTTGTGCTCTAACGACCGTTTCTCAAAGAGAAGGGAACAACAGGCATGAGCGAAAAACGTACAGGCATTGCAGGATGGCCGGAATGTGAACGACCACGCGAGCGCATTCTCAAGGAAGGGCCACATGTGCTCTCTGATGCTCAGTTGCTGGGTATCCTGTTACGAGTGGGACGTCCTGATTCTTCAGCCGTCCAAGTCGCCATGGATCTGCTTAATCAATGGGGAGGGTTACAGGGGTTGGCTAATCGAAGCCAAGAAGAACTTTGCGCCATTTCAGGAATTGGCACAGCGAAAGCCGCCCAAATCCAGGCAGCCATCGAATTAGGCAAGCGGGTACTGGCGACGCCTCTTACCACTGGGGTTCGTATCGGTGAAAGCCGTGACTTGTTTCAGCATTATTACCCTCTCTTGCGGGATCTTCGGCATGAAGTCTTTAAAGCCATTCTGCTGGATGCCAAACATGGGATCATCCGTGATTTGACCATATCGGAAGGAAGCCTGACGCACAGTATTGTCCACCCACGGGAAGTCTTCAATCCAGCGGTTCGAGAATCAGCAGCAGCCGTCATCTTTCTCCACAATCACCCAAGTGGCGACCCTCAACCCAGCGTAGAAGATCGTACCCTCACCGCTAGATTAGTGGAGGCTGGTAATGTTCTAGGCATTCGCGTGCTGGACCACCTGGTCATCGGTGATGGACGCTATGTCAGCTTTGCTGATCAAGGATGGCTCTCCGGAGAATGAGGCCTTGTGTATGCTATACTCTAATACACATAGCCATATTAGGAAAATTTCGTATGCTTGAGAGAAAAGATCAGGCAAACCATTCCAATGGTCCGATGGAAATCATGGAGGATTCAATGAGTCGATGGGAACGTGTATGTTTGGGGAGTCACCTTCAATGGATTGTTTTCGTTTTTCTGAGCGTGCCGCTGTGCTTATTCAGCGCCAGTGCTGGACAAGCAAGCGATCGCGTTCCTTTGGAAATTGTTGGACAGGATGAAGCCCCCATGATCTTAATTCCTGAGGGCGTGTTTCCAATGGGTGTGCCGAAAGCCGCTCGTGATGGCGGAGTCGATGAGCGCCCCAACCATGAAGTGCATGTCGATGCATTTTACATGGACAAATACGAGATCACGAATATGCGCTATTTGCAATTTGTCACCGAGACAGGACATCGCGTACCACAGCATCCGACAGATCCCCGCAAAGGGCTGTGGAAAGGCAACATGATGCCGGAATCCGTTGCCGACCTTCCTGTGATTAATGTGGATTGGTACGACGCCGACACCTACTGTCGGTGGGCTGGCAAACGCCTCCCCACCGAAGCGGAATGGGAAAAGTCTGCCAAAGGCAACAATGACTGGCGGTTTCCATGGGGTGATGTTGAACCCACTGACCGGCACCTCAACTTCAATCAAGCATGGCGCGGTGAAACGACATTGGTCCCCGTCGGCATTTATGAAGCTGGGAAAAGTCCGTATGGGATCTACGACGTGGCAGGGAATGTCTGGGAATGGGTCGCGGATTGGTATGATCCAGCCTATTACTCCAAAAGCCCACGACGGAATCCACCAGGACCTCAACACGGCACTCACAAAGTCCTACGAAGCTCTGGCTGGCAAGGTGAAACGCCTCAAGCACGGATTTTCACACGCATCAAAAGTGACCCTTTAGACCGCAATCATTCCACAGGGTTTCGATGTGCAAGGGATGTCAAGAAATAAGTAAATCGAGATAAGGGCAAAAACTTACCTATGTAGGAAGGCCTTATTCTGTTTTTGTAGATTTTTTCACGTTTTTCTGATACAAACATTTGCTTAAGAGAGTCAGAGATCTGAGCATATGGGAATCAATCAAGATCATGTTCGACATGTGGGACAATTAGCTCGACTTCACTTGAGTGAAGAAGAGATCGAAGCTTTCAGTCCACAGTTGAATGAGATACTTCGGTACGTGGATGAATTAAACACCATCGAGACTGACGGCGTAGAACCGATCGCATCAGTTGTCGATCAGGCTAATGTCTTGCGTGAAGATGCCCTAAAGCCCTGTCTTCCCCACGAGCAAGCTGTGGCGAATGGGCCGGAAGTCATCGACGGGTCTTTTCGCGTACCAAACATTCTTGAAAACCGATAAGTCGTTAGTATAAGGGGTAGGATGATGTTACGCCAAATGTTACGAGCCAAGATTCATCGCGCACTCGTCACCGATGCCTGTCTGGATTATGAGGGAAGCCTGACGGTCGATGAAGATCTGCTGGAGGCTGCTGGGATTTTTCCTTATGAATTGGTGATGGTCTCCAATCTCAATAATGGCGAACGATTTACAACCTACGCGATGGCTGGAACACGGGGGAAAGGCGACGTCGTTCTTAATGGGCCGACAGCCAGAAAAGGGGTCATTGGAGATCAAGTCATCATCTTTTGTTACGAGTATTATAATGAGGAAGAAGCCAAACATCATCGGCCTCGAGTCATCCAAGTCGATGCGCAGAATCGAATGGTACCTTCCTCTTAACTGGCAGTGTATTGATCAACGACCATGGGTCGTCCATTCCCCTTTCTCCTAACGAATAAACCTTTTATCTCAGCGTGATTCACGTAATCCATGTCTCTTGTCAAACTAAGTCTCAAAGAGCTGCAGGATCAATTTACCAGGGGTGATGTCAGTGCAGCGGAAATCGTCCGGGCCTATTGCTTGCGCATGACTCAGGTGGAAGGAAAGATCAAGGCCTATATTACGCGCAACACGAAAGAGACGATGTTGGCTGACGCGCACACTATGGACCAAAACCTCAAAGGATGGCGGAAAACCTCACCGCTGATGGCGATGCCCTTAGCTGTCAAAGATAACATTTGCACGGATGGGATGCTGACGACCTGTGGGTCACGAATGCTGGGACAATTTGTTCCACCCTATGATGCCAGTACCGTCACTCGGATACGGAGCCAACAATGTTTCGTCCTTGGGAAAACGAATCTTGACGAATTTGCCATGGGCTCATCGACGGAACACTCAGCCTTTGGACCAAGTCGCAATCCGTGGAATGTTGCTCATATCCCAGGTGGGTCCAGCGGGGGATCAGCAGCGGCGGTCGCAGCCGATGAATGTGTTGCTGCTCTAGGGTCAGATACTGGTGGGTCGATCCGACAGCCAGCAGCTTGTTGTGGCGTGGTTGGTCTCAAACCGACCTACGGACGGGTTTCCCGCTATGGCCTTGTCGCCTTCGCATCATCATTAGATCAAATCGGGCCTATTACAAAAACGGTCATGGATGCCGCGATTCTGTTGAATGTCATAGCCGGGCACGATCCGTTGGACTCAACTTCCGTGGACCTTCCTGTTCCCGATTACACCAAGGCGCTCAAAAAAAAGCATGCCAAGCGACTGACTATCGGCGTACCCACAGAATATTTTACGGAAGGGCTGGACCCCGAGGTTGACATGGCCGTGCGGGAAGCGATTCAGGAACTACACGTCTTAGGGGGAGACATCATTGAAGTCTCACTCCCAAGAACACCCGTTGCCATTGCGACGTATTACGTCCTGGCGACGGCTGAAGCGAGTTCCAACTTAGCTCGCTATGATGGCGTGAAATTTGGGCTCCGCTCCAAGCATACCAAGGATCTCTTAGAGATGTATGAAACGTCTCGCCAGGAAGGGTTTGGCCCCGAAGTCAAACGGCGAATCATGTTGGGGACGTATGCACTGAGCAGCGGCTATTACGATGCATATTATGGAAAAGCCCAAGCAGTCCGTACTTTGATTCGACAGGATTTTGTGGAAGCCTTTGAGCAGGTCGATGTCTTGGTGACACCCGTCATGCCTACACCAGCCTTCAAACTGGGCGAAAAAATTGATGATCCGCTCCAGATGTATTTGTCTGATATGTATACCACCTCTGCAAGTCTGTCAGGAAACCCGGCGATTTCTATCCCTTGTGGCTTCAGCCAATCAGGGCTACCCATCGGATTACAAATCATTGGCCGGTCTTTTGAAGAAGAAACGATTCTCCGTGTAGCCAATGCCTACGAGTTGGCCACAACTTGGAGAAACACACGACCTGTTATCCGGTAAGTGAGGCGAGTCTTATGATTGAATTGGCATTGATGATTATGGCAGTGGCATTCGCCGTACTCGTAGGCTATCTCGTGCCTACCGTGATTCAACTCCGACGGACCGTGAGCCAGTCAGAACGGTTATTGGCTCGTCTGAACAACGATGTGCCTCTCTTGCTCAAAGAATTGCGTGGCACCAGTGAACAAGTTCATGCGATGACCACGCAAGCCAAACAAGGAGTTGACCGAATCTCAGTATTAATGAATGCTATAGGAGACGTGGGAAAAACGGTGAATCAAGTTCATGGAGTCATTCGGGGACGAGGCGGAGCCATCTTGATGGGATTGGCAAGTGCATTTGCGGGCATGAAGGCGGCCTCTTCAACGATTTCGCAACGAGTGCAGACAAAAGGAGGGAAGCAACATGGCGGATGATCAAGGATGTGGGTCAGGAGCAAGTGTCGCTTTGGCGTTTTTGAGTGGCGCGTTGTTGGGTGCAGCAACAGCCTTTTTACTAGCGCCGCAAACCGGCCGAGAATCACGTGAAGGGTTAGTTCGAGTTGCCCGGCGAACGGGAGAAGACCTTCGGGATTTGACGGATAAGGCATCTGGGAGTTGGGATGACATGCTTGCGAAAGGCCGCGAGTTTATTGACGAAGCCAGCTCCGCCGTCAAAGACGCAGTGGATGCAGGACGCGACGCGATGCGGCGTGAGTCAAGACCGGATTCAGGATCTGAAACAGAGAATCCCTCTCGGCCTCAATGACGTATGAACCCGTCATTGGAGTAGAGGTGCATGCTCAACTCCTCACCCGCTCCAAAATGTTTTGTGGCTGCTCAACCGATTTTGGGCAACCGCCGAATACCCAAACCTGTCCGACCTGCCTGGGATTACCCGGAAGCCTTCCCGTGGCGAATGAAGCCGCGGTGCATATGGCCATTCGAGCGGGATTGGCGTTGAATTGTACAATTCGGTCATCGAACTGGTTCGCCAGAAAAAACTACTTCTACCCTGATTTGCCCAAAGGGTATCAGATCTCACAGTATGAAGAACCAATCTGCGAGCATGGATGGATTCCCCTCGAGGTCCATGGCACAACGAAGCGGGTACGGATTCGTCGCGCCCATCTTGAGGAAGACGCGGGAAAAAACATTCATGCGAGTGCCGGGTCAGGAAGCTTGGTCGACCTGAATCGGGCAGGAACGCCGTTATTGGAAATCGTTACTGAGCCTGATTTGCACAGCGCAGATGAAGTAGATGCCTATCTGAAAGCCCTGCGGGACATTTTACGATATCTCAATGTGTGTGATGGAAATATGGAAGAAGGCAGCCTCCGATGCGAGCCCAATCTTTCACTTCGGCCCAAAGGAGAAACCACATTCGGGACCAAAGTTGAACTGAAAAACATCAATTCCTTTAAGTTCGTCAAGGATGCCATTGACTATGAAATCACACGGCAGACCCAAGTCCTCAACGAAGGCGGAACGGTTCATCAGGAAACTAGACTCTGGGATACGGCAAAAGGGAAAACTGCCGTGATGCGCAGTAAAGAAGAAGCCCATGATTACCGGTATTTTCCTGACCCTGATCTGATGCCACTTCACATCAGCGAGGGATGGATCGAGCAAGTGAGAGAAGGTCTTGAGGAATTACCTCAAGCGAAGTTGCAACGATTCATCAACGACTATGACCTTCCTGATCATGATGCCAGAGTCCTGACCAGTTCTCGAACATTGGCTGACTATTATGAGACATGCGTTCAGTTGGGGGCTCAACCCAAGGCGACAAGCAATTGGGTTATGGGGGAACTCCTTCGGGAATTGAACCACGCTGGCATTGGGGCCGAAGATGCTCCAGTGACGCCGGAGCGGCTCGTCGAGCTACTGACCCTCGTGGAAGATGGCACCATCAGCTTGAAAGCGGCCCGCGAACTCTTCCCAGAATTCTATGCCAGCGGAAAGACCGCTCATGCATTGATCCAAGAAACAGGCCTTCGCCAAGTCTCCGATGAAGGCCCGTTGACTGAATTCATTCAGACAGTTATCGCAAACAATCCTTCGCAAGTCGCCCAATATCGTGAGGGCAAAGAAGCTGTATTAGGATATTTCGTCGGTCAGGTTATGAAAGCCTCAGGGGGGAAGGCGAACCCCAAAAAAGTGAATGACTTATTAAAAACCGCACTGTTGGGCAATGAGTAAGCAAGAGACTCTCATAGGAAAAGAGGAGTGTGCGATATGAGCACCATATCAATGATCAAAGGCCGAATGATCCTAGACTCCAGAGGAACACCGACCATTGAAGTCGATGTTCGACTAGCCAGTGGGGCATGTGGTAGAGCCGCGGTTCCATCGGGAGCGTCAACTGGAAAACGAGAGGCCTTGGAACTCCGGGATGGAAACAAAAAGCAATGGTTAGGAAAAGGGATATCCAAAGCGCTCAAAAGTATTGAGACCATTCTTGCGCCAGCGTTAATCGGGATGTCGGCTTTCGATCAGGTAGGGGTTGATCGAACCATGTTGGCCCTGGATGGCACAAAAGGAAAATCCAAGTTAGGGGCCAATGCAATCCTCGGCATCTCCTTAGCCGTCGCGCGCGCAGCCGCGGCTGAGGCACGTCAACCCCTGTATCGGTACCTGGGTGGAGTGAACGCTCGAGAACTGCCTGTTCCCATGATGAATATCATTAATGGCGGGGCGCATGCCGACAACGGGTTGGATGTTCAGGAATATATGATCATGCCCATAGGTGCCAATCGGTTTAGTGATGCTCTTCGGATGGGTGCCGAAGTCTTTCATCACCTCAAAGCTCTTTTGAAAGATCGAGGCCTGAGTACGGCTGTCGGGGATGAAGGCGGCTTTGCCCCAGCCCTGAAATCCAATGAAGAAGCCCTCAGTATCATTGTCGACGCCATTGAAAAAGCCGGTTATCGTCCTGGACGGGATGTTGTGCTGGCGCTCGATGCCGCATCCAATGAGTTCTTCAAGAAGACAGGCTACCGACTATCTGACCAAGGTACTCGACCCCTTTCCTCAAAAGCGATGGTGCAGTGGTATCAACGCCTAGTTGATCACTATCCTATCGTGTCGATTGAAGATGGATTACAAGAACATGATTGGAAAGGATGGAAATTGCTCACGGAGCAGTTAGGCCATCGCGTTCAACTAGTCGGCGATGATCTCTTCGTTACGAATGTGGAATTCTTATCGCGTGGGATTCGAGAAAAAATCGGAACCGCGATTCTGATCAAGCTGAACCAAATCGGAACCTTGACGGAAACATTGGAAACCATCGCTCTTGCCAAACGAGCGGGATACGGGGTGATTGTGTCCCATCGCTCAGGAGAAACGGAAGATACCACTATTGCGGACTTAGCCGTGGCAGTCAATACCGGGCAAATCAAAACAGGGTCATTATCCAGAACGGATCGGTTAGCAAAATACAACCAACTCCTGCGAATCGAAGAGGAATTGGGAGAAGCCGCCGTCTATCGAGGACAGGAGATGATTTGGCAGAAAGGTTAAGGTGTCATGACGAAACCCAACCGGAAACGGGCCAATACAGCAGATACGTTGGAAACGAATCTCCCCTTTCTTCTGAGTATCGTGATCGGGATTTCGATATTGGGTGTCTGGCTTTTTCATACATCAGGGATTCCTGAGTACTATCGGATGAAGCAGGAAGAGACACAACTCCATCATGACATCCTTGAACTGAAAGAGGGCAACACCAGGCTTCGAGAAGAAATTAGTCGCGTTCAGTCAGACCCTGCCACCCTCGAGGCCTTGGCCAGGGAAGAATTAGGGTTTGTACGGGAAGGCGATGTGGTGTATCAGTTGGTGAAGCCTCAATGAACAACGCGTTGATCCACGTCAAGGAGGGAGGCTGGTATGGGTTAGCCTAGAGGAGTGTACCTGACGATTCCTTCCTACTTCACCAATCTCGTATCGTGTTTCAACTATTTCTAGACAGAGACCTTTTGTCCGGAGAGGACGATTCAAAAGACCACCAGAGATATTCTCATGACAGGATATAACTAACTGGAAGACTAAGGTTATGATGCCATCATGAAATATGGAGCCATGGCCATATTGGGATGTCCGAATGTGGGAAAATCGACTCTGGTCAATGCACTGGTGAAACAAAAAGTAGCGATTGTTTCTGATAAACCTCAGACTACACGAACACGGGTGTTGGGGGTTGCGCATTTTCCCGAGGGCCAACTGGTCTTGCTGGATACGCCAGGGTTGCATCGTCCATGGCATCGGTTGAACAAGCGAATGGTTCAAGCTTCTCTGGACACCATACAAGAAGCCGACCTACTCGCGATCATGGTCGATGGCCAACGGCTTCCCGGGCCAGGGGATCGGCTAGTTCTGGAACAGGTTGCTCAGCTTCTGAAAGAACGCCCGCCGATGCCACTCTTCTTATTGATCAATAAGGTGGATCTGATAAGAAAGTCTAAAGTGTTGCCTATTATTGAAGCCTATCAACACCTGATGACATGGACGGAGATTGTGCCCCTCTCCGCCAAGACCACGCTGAACCTTGATCGTTTGCTGGATATCGTCATCAAGAAACTACCAGAAGTCGAAGGCGCCTATGATGAAGATTTTGTCACTGATCAATCCATGCGCCATTTGGCAGGAGAAATGATTCGAGAAAAAGTCCTGATACAAACAAGAGCCGAACTACCGTATGCGGTGGCCGTGACAGTGGAACAGTATGAAGAAGAAGATCGAGTCGTACGGATAGCCGCAGCCATTTTTGTGGAAAAAGACAGTCAAAAAGGCATTGTGATTGGTAAAGGCGGAGAACGGCTGAAAACGATTGGATCGGAAGCACGTCGGGACATCGAAGCTGCCATTGGCAAAAAAGTCTATATGGAACTTTTTGTCAAAGTTCAAGCCACGTGGCGAGATAATGAACGGATCCTTTCCGAGTTAGGCTATTAATGGCAGACACGCACGCACTCCCCTCTATGAGCCATCCCATAGAGGATGACACGCCACCGATTCCCGTCGAGACACCAGATACCGGTCAGAGCAAGTTCGATTTGGTGTTGCTCTCTGTCCGGCGCTTGCTCCATCGAGGCGCCCTAGCCAATCTGGCCAACTTGATCGGCCGATTACACCCTGCTGATGTGGCGAGAGTGATTGGCCATTTAGCGACTGCCCAAGAAAAAGGGACTGTGTTCGAATTAGTGGGAGAAGACACGGAGCGAGGAAAGGTCCTCAGTGAATTAGATGCCGATTCTATTTGTGAAGTCTTAGAAGAACGAGCCCCGTTTGATGTCGCATGGTTGCTGCGAAACGTGGGAGCGGATGATGTCGCCTACGTACTGGGGAGGATTGAGGAGGACCGCGCACAAGAAATTTTGACCTTGATGAAAGCGGAGGATTCTCAGGGTATTGCCCATCTCCTGACCTATCCCAAAGGGACAGCAGGAAGCATTATGACCACAGAATTCTTCTCTCTTCCGGAAGAGATCACAGCCCAAGAAGCCATTCAACGCCTTCAACAAGCCACCAAGGCTGAAACCGTTTTTTATATTTATGCCACAGACCACGAAGGGCATCTTACAGGAGTACTCTCATTGCGCGAACTCCTGACGGTGGCGCCCACTGCGCCACTCAAGTCCTTCCTGACCCGTGATATCATTCGTGTACAGGTTGGAACAGACCAGGAAGAGGTTGCCCAAAATGTCGCAAATTACAATCTCCTGGCCATTCCCGTCATTGATGAAGAAGACCGATTAGCCGGCATTATTACGGTCGATGACGTCATTGACGTCATTCAGGAAGAAGACACGAAAGATATGCTCAAAATGGCGGGAGCTGCTGAAGAAGATAACTTCATGCACAAATCCAGCGTGCATGCGATCGGGAATCGGCTGCCATGGTTGTTTACAAACCTGTTGGGCAGTCTTGCGTCAGGAGTCATCCTGTGGCATTTTCGCTTAACGATCCAAGAAGTTGTCGCTGTTGTCACCTTTATCCCAGTCATTGCCGCAATGGGCGGCAATGTCGGTTTGCAATCTTCGACCTTAATTATCCGAGGCTTGGCCACTGGACGTGTAGAGCTGAGCGATTTGTGGACTGTGTTGTTTCGGGAAGTGCGCATTGGGCTTCTGTTGGGTCTCATTTGCGGGACATTGTTAACGGTGATTGGGTCCGTGTGGCAAGGCGGAGGATTTCTAGGAATGGTCGTGGGCGTATCCTTGATTTCGGCCTTTCTGGTCTCAACGAGCATGGCCACCATTACGCCCTTAGTCTTGAAACGATTCAAGATTGATCCAGCGGTCGCTGCCGGGCCATTTATCACAACGGTCAATGATATTACAGGAATTACCATTTATTTGAGCTTGGCCACACTCATGCTTGATCATCTCCGGTGAAGCATGATCGTTGAGAAAGACCGCTAAGCGGTTAGGAGCATTATGCCTCTGTGGAAAACAGAAGCGATTACATTACATAGTCGGCGGTGGGGAGAAGCCGACCGCATTGTGACCTTGTATACCCTCAAACTGGGAAAAGTTCGAGGGGTTGCACGAGGTGCCAGACGCATGAACAGTCAATTCGGCGCCGGCTTAGAACCGTTTGGTCATGTTGAGGTCACGTTTTTCGAAAAGGGGCAGGATGCCCTGGTACGTATCAGTCAGGTCGATGTCCGAGAGAGCTTTTTGAGGTTACGCGAATCCTTAGCGCAAATGTCTGCGGCGGCGCGGCTTGTCAACATTGTCTCGGCACTCTCTGCAGACCGTGATGCCGGGACGCGAATTTTCAGCACCTTGCTGAATGGGCTTCAATCGTTGCAAGATAAATGCGACCCGGTCTTAACCTCCATGATTGTGCAAATTCAAATTCTCGGGCACACAGGATTCCGGCCCCAAACAGATCATTGCGCCTCGTGTAACAATCCTTATGCCTTACAAGCCGCTCGATTCTGTGCCGTATCAGGTGGGCTCCTCTGCCGACATTGCGAAGGACAGAGTCATGGCCAAAGTTTACCCATGTCTCCGGGTAGCGTAGCGTTTATTCAACAAGCTCGACGATTGCCATTTCCGGCTGCGACTCGGCTCAAGGCTGTTGGGCAAATCCGTCGAGAAGTGGAAGCTGCCATTGAGGCTTACATCATGGAAGTCATCGGACGGCAACTGCCGGCCATGGATTTTTTAGCCGCTGAATCCCATCCTCCATCATATGGGGTGGCAAACGATCAGAGACCATTTCCACCGCACCCTATGGAGAACAATATTGAGGTATCAGGATGAATCACGAGTCAGTTGAACCCCGCGATATGAACTGGATAGACAAAGGTGTTTTTGGTATTAAGTGGAGTGATGGGCATCAAGGGGTCTACCCTGTCCGCTACCTTCGTCAACATTGTCCGTGTGCAGCCTGTGTGGATGAGTGGACCGGAGAGCGTCGGGTTCAACCTGACGCGATTCCGCTCTTGATCATGTTGCAGGATATTGAATCCGTTGGTCGGTATGCGCTTCAGTTTCAATGGAGTGATGGGCATAACACCGGTATCTACACCTTTACCAACCTCCGCCGCATGTGCCAATGCGACATCTGCGAGCCGCACAAAGACAAAGCGCCCAAGTCCACTTCCCGGCAATTGCTGTAGCTATGTACGCTTGCCCACAAAGATCACTTTCGTAAGCACCAAGCCCATTTAGAAGCTGAATGACGAAAGCCTAGATTTTTCATTTGCATGGGATATTCTCAAGCTTCTTGCCTCATTCAAAGGGACAAAGCAAAAAGAGCAATATGAGCCTGGGACGACAATAAGCACTGCGAACAGCCAATGAATCTTGAGACCTACGAAGCGTAGGTCATCTTAATCCCCTAGCCAGCCCATTTTTATTTTGCCAGATGCCCAAGGATTTGTGTAACCCAACTGCCGTTTCTAGGTTGAAGTCCTTGCCCTGCAAGGGCAGTTTGACTCATGATCACGATACCCACATATCTCACCCCATTTTGGAGGTATCTATGTCGGTTGTTCTTTCTACCCCTCGCCGTAACTTTTCTCATTTCATGAAACACACTCTTTCAATCATCCCGCTGATATGGCTCTTACCATGCGCTTGTGATTGGCAATGATTGCTATCATCACTGGGAGAAACTGGAAACGGCTGTCGCCGATGCCACAGCCGTGGCGCAGGTGTTACGAAAGCAATATGGCTTTGAAGTCACGGAAATTCAAATGGAGCACGCAAAGACATTCTCAGTGCCCTCAACGTCTATCGTCGTACTCTTCACCATCACGATAATCTACTCATTTATTGTGCAGGTCATGGGTACCTAGAGCCAGAAATCGATCGCGACTTATCCAGTGACGTGCGGGTGAAGATCGGGCGGGTTAGTGTAAGCTTCCCCCAACCACGGACAGGCGCAATGTAGAGCTTTCTGGCAGAA
>JAALKI010000063.1 GCA_011088105.1 Nitrospirota bacterium
GCTCGTAATGCCCACACAGCGTCCATGTAGCCATTGGTCTCCCAGATATTCAGGATAGATAGGTGCTGACTGTTGTTATAATCCGGACCTAAACGAGAGAGAGCTAAAACCCTTCCGGACTCGCAAGGCCGGAACTCCAAATATTCCCCTACCGTCGCTTTGAATTCAGTCTCCACAATACCGTCTCCCTCAAATAAATCCGCCACCCAAAAGCTTCCTAAATAACCGATCCAGTAGAGGAGAACCAAGAACCCACTCCACCGTCGATGATGTTTCCGCCGCGGCTTCTGATGCCGTCCTATGAGTTGTCGACTTGGCGACTCGCAAAGCCTCCGCGGCTACTTCCATTGTCGCGAACCATGTGATTTTTTTGTCTTCTTCTTCAACCTTAGATCGTGATGCCGTCAAGGCGTCGGCATCAACCTCCCCATAGGCATAGGATTTAGCAGTATTGATAGCATCCAGCGGGGTGTTGTTACCGGGGAAATGGCGATACCAAAATGGAAGTAGCAACCGGGCACATGCACAAGCAAACAACCGGATTTCCATTTCGCGCTCCGGGAAGACTCGCAATGACCAAATTGCATCCCTTATCCCATTTGAAATCCATATATCTTCGACGGATAGAAGAGTGCCATATGTTGACGTTGTTCCAAACTGTGAAAGAGCCTGATTCACTCCATCTTCGCAAGGTGATGCTTCCATATATCTGTCTATCGACGCCTTGAATTCAGTAGCCATTCTGTCTCCTCCCCTTCGCCACGTACTCGCAAAAATCGCCTTCTTGTTCATGCGAGATCTCGAAGTTGATAACGTCAATTGCATCTTTCAGCCTATTAATCCTCTTCGATATCATACTCGCAGAGTGGATAATCATTTCCGTCTCAACAGGTAATTCGATTGAAACCCACCCTCTTTCACAATCCTGATGCTGAACACTCATTCGCATCTTGTAGTCTTTGTTGTGAGAATTAGCCCATGTTAGGTCTTTTCCCCAAGTGTCCAGCCCTTGGAGTCGCTCCTTTAAGAACTTGATCGTGTCTTTGTGCGTGTTTTTCCCCATGCCCACACCTCCCGCTGCAGCTTTGCAACGACATTAAAAATTCACTCGTGGTTAATCTCTCGGAAGAATGCGCAGCATCGATGCGCTACCCGTCCTGATAAATATCGGTCACTTTTCGTCTTCACGATAAACTCCTTCCCCCACCCACCCCATCCCGTTGAATTTTTATCTAAAAGCTGAAATGATCACGGCATTTCAAAGGCGTCAATTTTCGGAACAAGAGGTGCCGCGCAATCACCGGCCTCCGGTTCAGCATTGCT
Organism: Nitrospirota bacterium; assembly: GCA_011088105.1. Taxonomy (GTDB): domain Bacteria; phylum Nitrospirota; class Nitrospiria; order Nitrospirales; family UBA8639; genus JAALKI01. The sequence continues at coordinate 1,324 of JAALKI010000063.1, forward strand.
TTTTGCCGAGAATGGGAAGGGTGTTTTTTCCTCCCGAGTAAACACACCCAACATGCTCAGTTCAAATTCAAGATCGCTCATCCACTTGCTCAGGGCCTTTTCCAGTGTAGCTATCGGCAAGTGATATGAACGGATGCCTCCATCACTATGCTCGGAACCTACTACAACCTTGACGCTGTGGTCGTAAGAAAGTAGGTGGTTCTCGTTGCATTTATCGTTATTGAGATCTGAAAGCTGTTTGATTATGCAAATAATGGATCTGCGTTCGTCGATCAGAGCGCTAACCTTGGGAAGATCTTTGATATCCATATGTTTCTCCGTCGTTTATGCTCAAAAGAAATCAGCGTTCGCAGGATGCCACCAAGGGTTTCCTGCAATAAATTGTGGTACGTCCAACTCACCGTATCCGTCCTTGTGAAAATCGGACTCCTCGAATACTCCGTAATTCCGAAAAACAATTGCAGCAGCGTCCGTGCAAGCTGCGAATCTGACATACCCTTCATCCATATCTATAAAGCCGCTTTGTGCGTCGGCTAACCACTGGGGCCGATTTTCCCCGCCCCCGACAATTATATGCGTCTGAATGTCTATCGCAAAAACCGGCATGGACTTACCCACCAGAGTCCGGATTGATCATGAAGAGGATGCTTTCCACAAGGGAAAACGCCATGAAGACAAGGAAGAATGCAATAACCAATAGGGCAAAAACGTCAACGGTTAGCGGAACGTGCAAATTGCGGAACCAATCTCGTATTTTTTCCATAGGGTCACCTTACGGTTTCGTTAGTAAAGTATAACTATCGCAATAGTCACCGCCACAGTAACGGCAATTGCGAATGCGATAATCTCGATCCTGTACGCATCGGGAATGCGGCTAAACCAATCACGAATTTTCTTCATGGAAACACCTCCTGCTATTGTGGTGCCGATCGGGTCGGCTTGCTCTGACCAAATGATATGTCAGGTTGGGATGGTGTCAACTGTCGGGCATAAAAAAAATAAAATGGCTCCGAGATTGACAATCGGCGGAGGTTTCCATATTTTTGGTTTCGGGCAGGTAAATCGGGCATAAAAAAAAGGAGTGCAAGATGAAAGATCCAAGAAAATCCGGAAGACTGGAAAGGCGGGGAGAACACAAACGACGCCACGCACGATACAACCGTGAGCGAGTGCGCGCATGGATGGAGACCGTGGCGTCCGACGCCTATGTATTCGAAGGACACGAATTTCTGCAAATGGACCCCAAAACATATTACAGGCATCGCAGGGATATTATAGACGAACAGGTGAACAGAGAAAGGATTCGGCGATGGTGGGAAGAAAATCCAACCAAGAACTGGAAAGACGGGGCGAAGGAATTGAAGCTTAGCATCGCCATTTTTTGCGACCTGACGAACCAACTTTGGGAGGAGTACGTCGAATCTCAAGACGATGGAGAATAGCAACAAAAGACGATTGAGCGGAACCAGCTTATCCCTTCACACTTTACTTATTGAGTACCAAGATGCGAATGGGCTATGCCACCTGTCTCACCATGAACTGGCACGATTATGCAACGTCACCACCCGCACAATCCGTAGGGAAGTCTCGCGACTCAGTGACATGGGCCTTATTGAAAACCAAGGGAGTTTTATCGCCATGAAACGCATTGAACACGATGGAAATGGTTTTGAGCAAGAGATCATCAATCGCCTTGAACGATTGGACAAACTTATGTGTACGATGGAAGGGAGGTCAGACCAGCTAAGACTGTTAATCGACAAATGCTCGGAAGTCAACCGAATCCTGTCCGAAAAATTCAGCATCGGCGAACAGGACGGAATAGCCGAACAAAAGAGTCCGCTGAACGATCGAGAAAAACTATGTTTGTTCACACCTGTCCGAAAAATTCAGCATCACGGAACAGAAAAAGATTTCACCCCAGAATCGGCCGAAACACACGAAGCATCTCTACCTGAAAATCAACTCGAAATTTGGGCGAGACCTTATTCTTTAAAAAAAGAAAAAAAAGAAAACATACAAAAAGAAAAAAAAGAACTTCCCGAGATTTTGGATACCGGGGAGCTTTTGCCCCCTGACGGGGGCGTATGTGTTGAATCGTGTGGAACGGAAATCAAAGGCCTTGCGCCCAGTGAATACCATCCCCTGTTCGAAGGCTTTTGGACGCATTACCCACGAAGGAATGGCAAGCGTGGCGGAAAACGGAAGGCTTTCGTGACTTGGTGGAAGCTTGTGCGTGATGGAATCGTAGAATCCCATTACCTTGTGGAACGGATTCAGGTTTTAGCTTCAACCTACGGGGATTTTTCCCCGGATGCTGTTACATGGCTGAACGGCCACAGGTGGGAAGACGAAGCCTATCCCGGAGAGCATGACGCTCCAGACGAATCAGAATCCCCGTATGATATGTTTTAGAAATGCCCATGGATGGGCCGACGTTCGTCTGTGACACCATGGACGCGACTTGAGAAGGCATCCGTGGGCGTTTAAAAAGTAAACCCGTTAGAACGCAATTTTGACGCTTTTGCCGGAGGACTCATTTATGCAACCCCAGAATCATTTGGAATTATCACATAGCATCGCATCGGAACGAGCATTATGCTCATGTTTGCTGGCTTATCCCGACATGATAGACAGCATCGCGGATACCGTCAGTCACGACTCTCTCTATGATCATTCGCTGCGGTCTATTTTTCGCGCAATCCAAAGCCTTCACGCGGATGGGATTGGCATCGGGCTTCCGGAAATCGTGTCGAGGATCGAGCGGGATGAATCCATGCTCTACCACCAAGCGCATTCGTTACTGTCGATGCTGGTAGATGCAATTTACAGTGTCCGAGATTGCCAGTATCACGCAAGAAACGTTGCGCAATACGCCATGCTACGCGACATGCAACGGGCATTACATACGGCACACATGGTTTGCCAAAAGAATCCCTCACCCTATGAAGCTGTGAAATCAGCACGAGCCATCATTGATGCTGTTATCCTCTCGTCTGACGAAACATGGCCGTC
>JAALKI010000033.1 GCA_011088105.1 Nitrospirota bacterium
CCCTCAATTATGTCGTATTGGTGGACTCACTTTCATGGGGGGCAGGATAGTTTGGTGTAAAAAAGTGAAGCATAGGGCAAAGTAATTCGTGAAAGACTCGCTCTGAATAAGCTCCATCAGATTACCGTAAGCCGTGAAGAAGGTAAGACCTACTGACAAGTACGTTGAGCGCTCTGAGCCATGAGAACGCCGCTAGTGGTGGTTTTTAACAGCTCTAAGGAAATAGGAGCCGAGATGTGAGAGATCAAGCAGTTCGCAAGGTCATACTTGATATTGTCAAAGAAAGGATTTGTCGATAAACATACAGCATCGGGAGATGGCAGTGGGCTGTATTATTGCTAGTTGAGCAAATGGCGAATATTAGGAGTGAGATGGAACGGGCCTTAAAGTGGAAGGCCAAAAATCATCATGAGTATTGCCGCAAGGCATTCGAGGGAACACTTGAGTTGTTTGATCTGACGCCGGAGAGTTGCAAGACGTTGGCTCAGCTGAAAGAGATCACCAGAGCAAGAGATCATTATGGATTTCTTTTGAAGGGAGAACTCGTTTAGGACATCCGAGCAATTCCTCCAGATGTATTTTTTACATTTCGCCTACGCGGCTCGAAGAAATTGTTAGGACTAAACTAGAAACGGCAGTTGCAAATGGAAAATGGTTCTACTTTAAAACGGCGTCTCTCCTTTCCGTAATTTGGCTAACGCTGACTTGATAAATTCTGCATCTTGACTACCAGGATCGAGCTGTTTAAAGGCGGTGGCCCAAGCCTCTTCGGTTTCCCGATGCCGTTTCAAATACCAGAGTGATACGCCACGGTACCAATTCACCCCAGGGTGGTTGGGAAGATCGACTAAGACCGTGTCAAAATGCCCCAAGGCCTTTTGGAATAGCTCAGGATCATCTAATTGTCGATTTTCTATAAGCATCACCCCGATATGAAAATTGCCATCACGGTTTCGTGGATCTAGTTCCAGGACTTTTTCCCAAGATTTTTGTGCATCATCAAAGCGTTGCAACGCAATGTAGGAGCGTCCCGCCATAATTTGTCCTTGCAAGTCATCAGGATTCTCTCGTAGACGTGCTTCCAATCTGGCTACCATTTTTTGTGGATCTGGAGACTCCATGCCTGTTTGTCGTTGCAGCTCGACAATTTTTTGCATGTTCACCCATTGCATATATCCATAAATGCCAATAGAGGTCAGCACGACGAGTAGACTAGGCAGAACAATATTGAGCCACGCACGAGAGGAAGCCGCAGTGGCCACATCTGTAGAATGTGAGGATTCTTGCCCTGCTAAGGCCTGTACCCGATTCAAAACCTGAAGTAATCGATGCTCATCCGTCGCCTTCAATCGTTCGTAGTCGTCAGGTTCCAATCGTCCTTGTGCCAATTCGTCATCAAGTTCCTGGAGTGATTGCGCCAAGACATCGCGTTCGACTTGCAGGTCAGCCATTTCTTGATCTTCGACAGCGTGAAGCATGCGATCTGATTCATCCGCTCTCTGCTTTCGCCAGAACGGCGAGGAAATGCTCAACATGATAAGAACAAGGATCAAGCCGCAGATGAGAAGGAATCCAATTGACATGAGATTTAATGTTCCAGCCGTCGTTCTCGCTCAAGACGCCGACGAGATTCTTCGTCCAGTGGGGGAGGCAGGTCAGAAGGGATCCGAGGAGCATGAGTCACCCAACGAGCAATTTCCCGATACAGGAGGAAGCCCCCAATGAGTAAGAGGGCAAAGGGGCCTATCCAAATCAACCAATTGATGCCACGTTTGGGAGGCTGCATTAAAATGTAGTCGCCATATCGACTGAGAAAGTATTCCCGAATTTCTTTGGCGGACTGGCCTTGCTTAACTCGTTCCCGCACAACACTGCGCATTTGTTGTGCCAAGGGGGCTCCAGACTCCCAGATATTTTCCGTCTGGCAAACAGTACAGCGAAGTGTTTTGGCAATCTCTCGTGTTTTGACGTCGATATGCGTTTCGTCAATAGTCGTCGCATGTGCCTCAGATACTAGGGCCACGAGCAGACACAGACAGAGAATGACGAAGGATTGGCGTATCACGTTGTCGTTGATGTGGTGTTTAAACGAGAAACAACCGTTGGGTGCACAATAGACAGGGAAGCCGTTGGAGCCCCTGGTACAAGCACCACCTTTATGATGCCCTTTTGGGTCATGCGACGTGATGTTCATGCGCCAGACGTGCTCAACGCTGGCAAGGACTGGTGTAAGTTAACAACCGGTTTTCCGTTTAATAAAGGCAAGAGTACATTTTTCGTGAGATCCGTGTAGGTTTTCCCAACAATGGGGCCAACCCATTTATGCCGGATGACACCTTGTTGATCAATTACAAAGGTCTCTGGAACGCCATAAACTCCATAGTCAATGGCCAAAGCGCCTGTAATATCGCGGACATGCCGAAAGGTTGAGCCATACCGTTTAAGATACGCGAGAGCATCTGGCACCTTATCTTGATAGTTCACCCCCAACATCACAAAGTCGGGATGGTCCTTCAATTGTTTATGGAGTTTCAGAATGTCTTCGTGCTCGACCTTACATTCATAGCACCACGACGCCCAAAAGTTGAGAAGGACAACCTTCCCACGAAATTGGTTATAGGAAATGTGTTCGCCTGACTCCACATCAGGCCCCTCAAATCCCGGGGCTTGCGTCCCAACTAAGACAGTTGGAATACTTCGTGGATCGCCCCAAAGCCCCTGATAAAACAAGGTCAACAAGCCGCAGAGGACGATAAAAAGCGTGAATTGGGTCGTGCGGTTCATGCGGATAGCTCAGTCTTCTCGTTTGCGCGGACGGAAAATATTAAACAACACACCCAACCCCATGATACCACCGCCGCCCCAGACCCAAAGGATTAATGGATTGATTACCCCTCGCGCCACCGCAACGCCCTCTGGCGACACATCGGGCATAGTCAAAAAGATATGCCCCATATTGATGGCATGAATGGCTGATTCCGTCGTAGGTGTTTGCGACTGGTTATAAATCCGTTTTTGTGGACGAAGTTCTGTCACAAGTTCGCTGCCACGAAAGACTTGAAACACCCCTTCCTGTGCCTTCCAGTTTTTCCCCTCCACTTCATGGATTTTGAGTAATTTCATTCGATAGACGTCAATAAGAAATTCATCACCAACGTGCAAGGAAACAACTTTTTCCGTTTGATAAATCGTGGATGCAATAATCCCAATGACCAGCACGAGTACACCAATGTGGGTAATCAATCCTGAATAACGACGTTGATTACTGGTAAACGCGGTCATTAACCCCTTGAAATAGTTGACCTGATCACGTCTGGCATAAATTGCGGAAATTTTTCCGAAATCCGCAAGGATTGTCGTCCCAGCAAATCCCACCACAAAGGTCCCGGCTAAGGCATAGGTATTGCGAATGCCCAAGATAAACAAGAGAATCATCAAACAAAGTCCAATGAGCACTGGCACTAAAAAGTTGTTGCGCAGGCTGGCTTGCGACGCCTTACGCCATGGGATATACGGTCCAACCCCCATGAGAAACAATAATCCTAAGGCGACGGGCATGAACACCGCATTGTAATAGGGAGGTCCTACCGTGACTTTACCGCCACCCCAAGTTTCCACGATGAGAGGATACAAGGTCCCTAAAAAAACCGTTGCCGCCGCAACTAAAAAGAAGAGATTGTTAAACAGAAAAACTGATTCACGAGAGACCATAGAATCGAGTTCGATTTGGCTTTTGAGTTTATTGGATCGCAACATCAATGTCCCAAAGGCTAAGCCAATAATTATAGCCATAAATATCAAGATAAAGAGGCCCCGTTCGGGGTCTGTCGCAAACGAATGCACGGAGGTCAACACCCCACTCCGTACCAGAAATGTCCCGATCAATGACAAGGAAAATGTGAGAATAATCAGGAACAGGTTCCAGACTTTAAACATCTTCCGTTTTTCTTGGACCATCACAGAATGGAGAAACGCGGTGCCCACTAACCAGGGCATAAAAGAGGCATTTTCCACAGGATCCCAGCCCCAGTACCCACCCCAGCCTAATTCATAATAGGCCCAGTATCCGCCCAACAAAATACCCGTAGTGAGGCACAGCCACGCAAAGACCGTCCATCGTTGAGTAACCTTAATCCACTCTTCGCCCAACCGCCCTGAAAACAAGGCCGCCATTGCAAAGGAAAATGGAATCGAAAAGCCAACATAGCCCATGTATAGCATGGGAGGATGTAACACCATCGCGGGGTCCTGCAAAAGTGGATTAAGATCTTTCCCATCCATTGGAGCAGGAATCAGGCGTTCGAATGGGTTCGATAAAAAGACAATCAGCGCAAGAAACCCAAAAATCACCAAACATTCGACACCAATTAAATAGGGCATGATTGCGGGCTGGGTTCGCCAATGCAGCCAAACAGCAATTGTGCTAAAGGCTGCCAGGATAAAGACCCACAGTAACAGGGATCCTTCATGCCCCCCCCACAGAGCGGCAATGGTGTAGAACAGAGGAAGCTCTGAATTGGAGGTCATCGCCACATAATGGACGGAAAAATCTCGAACCAAAAATGAATAGACTAATGAGAGCATGCCAATGGCTAACAACCCAAAAATCAAGGTAAGCGCCATTCGCCCAACTTGCACCCATTCCGAGCTTTTCGAACGAAGGGCAATAAACGAAGCGCCCATGCCCAGGAGTGAGAGCACCAGTGCAATCACAACAGAAAAATGTCCGATTTCAATTATCATAGAAAAAACGACAGGAGGTTCACTGTTGCAAGGATTTCATGAAATCTTTTTTGGGTAACTCCACACCAGCGCGTTTCAATTCCATGGGCATATAGTCTTCGGAATGCTTCGCCATAATCATATGCGATTGAAATTGATGACCATGTGTCCAGTACCCTTCGACGACGGCCCCTTGGCCTTCTTTAAACAGATCTGGAGGAATCCCTTCAAAGGCAACGGGAATGGTGGATTCCCCATCTGTCAGTTCAAATGTCAGCCCTGTTTTCTCCGTGAGTGCGTGCACGCTATCTTTAACCACCATTCCGCCGACACGGACTTTCTTCTGATAGTAATCTGAAGAAAAGGCTTTGACCTCAGTTGGGGTAAAAAAATAGACCAGGTTCTCGCCAAAATTGCCTAAGGCCAGGTACCCTAAGGCGCCTCCAACAATGAGCACACTCACCAAGATGCCGATTTTCTTACGTCCCATATACGCTTATCTCACTCTACTCCGATTGATACAATTTTGACTGTTTAATTTCCTCAAACAGCAGACTGACTTTTCGCCCCATGAAAAACAACACCAAGAGAAGCGGAAGCAGCCCAACCAGATACGCACTGACGACAAATCCATAATGCGTCAGCAGCGCGAGCTCTCTGGCACGAAACACCTGCGACGCCGGATCCCATTGGCCAACAACAATCAACAATTTCAATTCCCGCAAATTTTCAGGCGGGAGTCCCTTATATTCTACCGAGAGCGTCGCCTGGTCGCCACCCAAAGCAAATGTAGCAAAGCCCTCTTCAAGGTTGCCCTGTAACGTTCCCGCTTTGACCAACCCCTGGACGCGAACATCCCCATGAGGGGGATCGTCCAAAATCTGCGCAGGGCTGACACTGGCCAAATGTTGTTCATAATCCCGAACTGTCATCCCCACGATAATCATGGCAATGACCAACACCACACCCCATCGCAAATAAAATGCGGTCATGACTCGGCTTTAGAGAGATGAAATTGACTAAGGAGCCGCCCTTTTTTGGCATCTAATAAATTGACCAAATACAACATTTGGGTTCTAACCATGAGCATATAGGAAAAGAGTAAGGACATTCCCACGCTCATCAACATGAGCGGAATAAGCAACCCTGATGAAATACTCACTCCCCGCATGGAAATCGACTGCGGTTGGTGGAGTGTTCGCCACCATTCAACAGAAAAATGGACAATCGGGAGGTCCACAAAACCAACAATGGCCAGGACAGCGGCATAACGAGCTTCTCGCTCAGGATCATCAATAAATGTACGGAGCATCAAATATCCAATAGTGATCAAGAGCAAGACAATAAATGACGTCAAACGGGCATCCCACGTCCACCAGGCATTCCATGTCGGCTTTCCCCAAATCATACCCGTCAAAAGCGCAAGCAGGGTAAAGAGCGCGGTTAAGCCAGCCGCCGCATGACACATATTGTCAACTAAGGGATCCCGTTTCCATAGATACCAAATACTCCCCCCAAACAAAACCGTATAGGCTAAGAGCGAAGTATGGGCTAAAGGCACATGCACATACATAATCCGCGCGACCTCACCCTGGTAATAATCAGGAGGAGAAGCCAGCAAGCCCACATACAACCCTGCCATCATACACAGGGCCGCTGCACCGCCAAACCAACCTTTGTATCGTTGAATTTTCCGAATTACTCGATTAATCATGGTCTTATTCATCCATGATAAACTCAAACATCCAAAACGAGACGACCATAAATACGGCATCAAAGATGGCGAGGAGCTCAAGCCATTGCCGATAGAGCGCGAAGGAATCCCCACTCAGAGCCCCTTTGGTCGCTTCAACAGCAGCAATCATCACGGGAACGACAAGGGGAAGAAGAAGGATCGGCAACATGACTTCTCTCGCCCGAATCTGAACGGTCAAGGCAGAAAACAATGTGCCGACAGCAGATAGCCCCATAGTGGCCATCAAAAATATTAACAGAAGGATGTGAAATTCTTCAATCACGTTCAAGTTAAACAACACAATGAACATCGGAAACAGAATCACTTCGACGGCAAACATAAATGCAAAATTGGCCGTGACTTTTCCTAGGTATAACGCCCCCTTAGACCCAGGGCATCCTTGCAGATAATTCAGACAATCATCCTGGAGTTCTACGGCAAATGACTTACCCAGTCCAATCATTCCAGTAAACGCAAAGGCCACCCAGATAATCCCCGCGATTAATTCCTGTGCAGCTTGTTGATCCATTGAAAAGCTGAAGCTAAACACCAAGATGACGATGAGCGCGAAAAAGAACATAGAAGACATCGTCTCTCGACTTCGCCACTCGGTGAGAAGGTCCTTCCAGACAACCCATTGCATGATTTTGAAAAAGCCCATTCGTTGTTATCCGGCCTTCGAACTCACTGTCTTCAATATGCCCTGGCTCAACACCCCTGCATGATGAGCCAAGGGAGCCGCCTTATCTCTATCATGCGTGGACATCAAAACCGCACCTCCATTGGTCACCCGTTCAACAATGTACTCTTGCATCAGAGCAATGCCGGAATCATCCAGAGCAGTAAATGGTTCGTCAAGGAGCAAAACATGGGGCTGAGCCAACATGGCTTTGGCCAAATTGAGGCGTTTTTTCATCCCTGCTGAAAAATTCCTGACCTTCATGCCGGAAAATGCTCCAATACCAACTCGATCCAATGTTGAAGCAATGGACCGGAGAGACGGCGTAAGGTGACGCAACCCCATAGCAAACTGAAGGTTTTCGATAGCATTCAGCTCATCATACAAGTAGGAGCCATGAGCCAAAAACATCATGGATGCCCTGACCATATCCTTTTCCTTCACAGCATCCCGACCTAGAATCTTGATCTGCCCGGCAGTTGGACGGGAGAGTGTGGCAAAAATTTTGAGCAACGTGGTTTTACCAGCGCCGTTTGGGCCAAATAACGCAAAGCACTCCCCTTGGTTGATTTGAATAGAAACCTCATGCAAAACCTGATAATGCCCATAGGATTTGCTGATTTCTTGTCCGGAAATTGCAATCATGCCAATTCTTGAGAACTCCTAGGTTACCTGAGTGAGAGAGAAACGAGAGGACAGGATGGTGAAAGGATAATTCAGACGATCAGCGGGCACCTGCCGTATTGAAAAGAGAATGTTCTGTAGGGTGCACATTCAACGCAAGAATACACCGGCACTCAAGATAGCCATGTTGTGATAGAGGGTAGAGAAACATGAGAGGGAAAAGGGTGCCCATATTCGGTACAAGGCAAATCGGCCCCCTTCATGTTTCTGGCAGGAGAAATGCTGTAGGAGAAGGCCCAATGCCTCGTTAGGCGGCTTTCAACCGATTGACCTGCAGCGTCAGTCTGGAAATGTGCCGAGAGGCAGCATTCCGCTTTAAAGTTCCTTTCGTCACCGCCTTTTGTAATGTTGAATTGGCTTGACGTAATAAGGACTGGGCAAGTTCAGCGTTTTTCTCTTCCACAGCCGCTTTGACTTTTTTGACAAGGGTTTTGGTCCCACGCAGAATAGATCGGTTTCGCTGTCGTCGCTTTTCAGCCTGGCGGACTCGTTTAATAGTTGATGTATGCACAACCGGCATAATAATTCTCCTTGTGAATAAACACATGACACTGATAGCATACCCAGACAAAATAGGTCAATGGGTCCAGACGATTCCCACTTGGTTTCCGCAGACCTTCGGCCTTCGTTGATCCACTCTCTACCCTATGGTACACTGATTCTTCGGGCGATTAGCTCAGTGGGAGAGCGCTTCCCTCACACGGAAGAGGTCACTGGTTCGATACCAGTATCGCCCACCATAATGTGTGTGTTTCACCCTTCCAGCGGCTCATCTGCGCTTAAATCAGCACTGTGAATCACCAGGACGCCCATCTCCCCATGATTCGACTTCGCAAAGCCTTTACTCTGAGCGGTCTGTTGTGTCTCATCTGGCTTATCAGCGCATGTGGAACACTGACACCCCCACCATCGAGACTGCCTCCTTCAGCAAGCGACTTTAAGCCGTTAGGGTCGATCCAGCTTTGCGATTCCCAATCATCGTTCCTTGCGACACACAAAAGATCTCTTAAGCCTCACTCCTGGGGAACTGGGGAAACCATCAAGATTACCTCTCAGCAAAACGGAAAATCCGATGGATTCTACTTTTTTAATGAAGATGGCCTATTGATTGGAGCCGCCTTTCGTTTCCCAGACGGAGTCAACCTTTCCCCTTATCCGATACTGCGCAAGACCCTTTCCCAACTACCACCCACGTTAGAATTCTTTTTAAATAGCCAATCATTAGTAGATGGAGGGAAGCTGGAAACAGCTACGTTGTATCGGACAGGAGATAAGACCTCCACAACCCGCTATATCGTGCTTAAGGAAAACAGCTCCCCCATCCTGCTGGCAACAGCAACCGTTCTTGACCCCTATGAGTCACTTCTGGCCCAATTTCAGAACACGTTAATTCCCAACTTAGCTGACTCAGGAAAACCATCTCCCAAAGAAGACCAGCTTCCGCCTCAATCTGAAGAACCTGCATTCTGGGCACTGCAAGCATTTGCGAGAGGGGAAGCATCACTCTTTGCCTCTTGTGGGACACGAGATTCGGATATCGCTATTGCCGCGTATACCAAGGCCATTGCCTATGGACTTCCCGATCCCATCAGACAATCAGAAGCCCATCATCGTCTAGGATTAGCCTTGCGAGACAAGGGCCGATTGGCAGACACTCAAATGCATTTTGAGAAAGCGTTGGCTATTCGACCAAACATTCCAGAAGTCATCAACAATCTCGGGACTATTTTCGCTGAACAAGGACAGACCGAGAAGGCCATTGCGTCTTTTGAAAAAGCCATTCGGCTTAAGGCTAATTACGCTCGCGCTCGATTTAACCTCGCGGACGTGTTAGAACCAATCAATTCCAAACGCGCCTTAGAGGAATATGAAACCTACCTGGTTTTGGCAGAAGGATTTCCTGAAGAGACGGCGCGAATAGCTTTGGCACAAAAACGTATCGAACACCTTAAAAACCGGTAACAGGTCGCGATGAAATTCTATGGTGTCCGGGTGGGACGACAGCCAGGAGTCTATACCACGTGGCAAGCCTGTCAAAAACAAGTCTCTGGCTTTCCAAACGCAAGATTTCGATCTTTTCAGACTCGCCAAGAAGCCGAGCTATTTGTCAAGGGAATGGCCAATGCCTTATCAGTGCCCCACACACCAAAGAGATCCCCATCGAAGACACGGCTCGCAAACGACGGTATTCATATCTGGGTAGACGGGGCCTGTCTCCAACATGCCAAGGGGGGCATGCGGTTCGGCTGGGCTTACCTGGTTATACAAGGAGAGCGGGAACTGCACCGCGCCAGTGGGAATGACATCCCCGAAAATGCGAGCCAATATCGTAATGTTGCCGGTGAAATCATGGCCGTCTTACAGGCCCTGACCTGGTGTCAAGCAGAAGGGATCAGCGCGGCCACCATTTACTATGACTATCAAGGATTGGCGAGCTGGGTAGAAGGAACATGGAAAACCAAAACACCACTGACACAGTCATATGCCATGTCGGTTCAGAGTTTGGGGATAGAGTTGACCTGGGTTAAAGTCAAGGGTCATTCTGGCGAGGCCCACAATGAGCAGGTTGACAAGATGGCCAAAGAAGCCGCAGGGCAAGAGGCTGTTGTGAACATGGGATGATCAACAGCCCGAAGAGGATTTAGGTCAGCGTGCCTTCTCCTTTCAGATATTTCCGGAAACGGTCCATCAGTTCTTCCCCCAACACCCCTACATCCGGTTTCTCTTTCATATATTCGCGAATTTCTGTCAGACGTTGTTCAGCCTGATCATTTCCCTTGAGTCGCTTAACCTTACCCATCGCATCATCAAAGGCATCAAACGTTAATTCCTGATAGCCGAAACTTCGAATGCGTTTCACGGCTTTCATCATCGCCTCATTGCGAAATCGTGTCAGGTGTGTCGAATCGATTTCTTTGAGGCCCATTTTCCGAGCCCGTCGTTCAGCAGCCTTTCGAATCCCACTTCTTACAAAATCAGGAGAGGTCATGAGTCGTTTCCAAGCGTCATCCGACCAAATAACCTGCTCTTGAGGCGTCGCCCACAACTGAAGAAGCGTTGCTTCATCAATGCATGTCAAGCCTTGCTCCCTTGCCAAATCTTCGGCATCTCGCTTTAACATATCGGAGACAAAGTCCATTGCAATGGCAGGAGAATCCTTGATTTTTTCCTGGACTAAAGCTGCGGCAGCATCAGTCCATTCAATACGACTCATCTCCGGCTCTTGAAAATCACCAAGAGCCTCGACCTTTTGAAATAGATCGACGTTCACTTCTAGATGGCCCCGTTCTTTTGCAATATCCTCAGCAATTTGTTGGATCATGCTTCGCATGAATTCCGGAACCGTTTCGAGACGTTTTCGGGCTTCTGCGGTCCAAGGGAGTTTTCCTTTTGCCATTTGACTCGCGGCATCAGCCATGCCCGCCTCTCCACCCATGTCTCCCATCATCTGCCGTTTAAACTGGTCAAGCAATTCGACGGTGATTTGTTCCGCACCCAATTCTTTTGCTTTTTTTTCAGCTAAACGAGTCACCATGCCACGCAAAAAGCTTGGGGCACGCTGCAAGCGTTGGCGCGCGTCATCTGTCCAAGGCATATCAGTAGAGGGGGTTTCAGGTTGCGGTGTATTCACTGGGTTCTTCCTTCTTATGCAACGGCTCCTGATTCAAAAGTTCTTTGAATTCTTTACCTGCCTTAAAAAAAGGCATTCGTTTTTCAGGAACGGGGACTGTTTCACCGGTTTTTGGATTCCGACCATCTTTGTTCCGTCTCATTCGAAGACAAAAACTCCCAAATCCTCTGATCTCTGTTTTCTCTCCTCGTTGGAGAGCATCACGAATGCTTCCAAAAATAGCATTGACGGCCGTCTCCGCTTGTCGACGCGTCAACGTCGAGGAACGTTCAGCCACTCGGTCAATGAGGTGAGCTTTGGTCATCTCCTTTCTCCTTTAATCATATCATCGCCGGTTCACACACCATCAAGGACACTGACACCCGTTGGGATGAAGGCACCGGGTCACAACGCCATGAAATACATTAGATTGCTACCCATATGCACTGGAACTGCTGGCACAAAACCAAAAATTTGACTCGCAATTACGTCACGGAATGAAAATTGTTTTGATGGTTCAACTACTGGCGGAATACCTTGGATACCACTGATTTCGGCAGCCAACATGATGGCATCCCGCAAATCCCCTAATTCATCCACCAACAGCAGATCTTTCGCTTGCTTCCCCGTAAAGACACGTCCATCTGCCACCGGTTCCACGTCTGCAATATCAAGCGAGCGGCCATCCGCCACCGCCTCAATGAATTGTCGATGCACATCATCCATGACATCCTGAAGTAAACGACGGTCACCGTCATCCATAGACCGAAACGGCGACCCGGTATCCTTATACCGCCCACTTTTAATAATCACGCTTTGCACGCCAATTTTTTCTAGAAGTTGTTCCAGGTTGGCGGTCTGCATAATGACGCCAATGCTTCCCGTCAGTGTCCCTGGGTTTGCCAAAATTTGGTCCGCGGCTACAGCGATATAGTAGCCTCCGGAAGCCGCCACGGACCCCATCGACGCAATGACGGTTTTGTGGTCGGTATTCCGTATCCGTTTGACAGCATTATAAATTTCTTGCGAAGGAGCCACGGCTCCTCCAGGGCTATCAATTCGCAGCACGATAGCTTTGACCAAAGGATCTTGCCCAAACGTGTGTAACGCATTAACGGTTTCTTGTGCATCGACAATGGGGCCTTCGACGCGGACCAACGCCACACGCTCTTTTCCCATGGATGCTAATTCCGGCAAGAGCGCCTTCCCCAAAACGGTCAGGAGAACGGCGCTCGCCAAGATCCAAAAGATCCGTCGCCACCGCGAAGGTGTGGGTTGCCCTGAAGACACGTGATTCATAAGCCGTTCGTGGCCATCCCTCTCTTATTCTGCTGTGGGCTCTGAACTTTCTTCCGACTCATTGCCCTGCACCGCTCGCCCCAAAGATTGGTCAACTGTACCCTGGGAAGCATGAAACTCTTGCAGTTCCTGACTCTCTGAGTCTTTGACAAATTCTCGAAGACTCAAGGCAATTTTTCGTTCTTCACAATCAACCTTGACAATTTTCGCTGCGACGGTATCACCTTCATTAAACATCTCTTCCAACCGCGCATGGGAATCCTGACCAGCCTCACTAATATGGATTAATCCTTCGACTCCGCCTTCGAGTTCAACAAAAACTCCAAAGTCAGCAATCTTTGAGACGGTTCCCGTCGTGGTTTCTCCAATATGATATCGGACGGGAATATCCGAAACCCATGGGTCATCAGTCAGTTGCTTATACCCCAACGACAGGCGTTCTTTCTCTTTGTCGATTCGGATAATAATGGCTTCAACACGCTGGCCTTTTTTGAAGATTTCTGACGGATGTTTGACATGTTTGGTCCAAGACATATCAGAAATATGGATAAGACCATCAATTCCTTCGTCTAGCCCGACAAATGCACCAAAGTCTGTGACGCTTTTGACCTTACCCTCTATCCGTGTGCCAACGGGATATTTGGCCTGAATTACATCCCATGGATTGGGAGCTGTTTGTTTCATACCCAAGGAAATTTTACGGCCGTGCTGGTCCACATGGAGGACTTGTGCTTCAATCTGTTCACCAACAGCCACGACACGAGAAGGGTGACGGACTTCATGTGCCCAAGACATTTCTGATACATGGACGAGCCCTTCAACACCAGGCTTGAGTTCCACAAAGGCCCCATAATCGGTCAGACTCACGACTTTGCCCTGGACACGGGAACCTTGAGGAAAGGTCGATTCGACATTTGCCCACGGATCATCAGTCTTTTGCTTCAGTCCTAATGAAATCCGCCCGGAATCCCGATCATATTTCAGCACTAACACTTCTAATTTGTCGCCAACAGAAAACATGTCGGAGGGATGGCCCACACGTCCCCAAGAAATATCAGTGATATGAAGCAAGCCATCAATGCCGCCCAAATCAAGAAAGGCTCCATAATCCGTAATGTTTTTGACCGTTCCTTCAATCAATTGTCCTTCTGCCAGAGTCGACAAGGTCGTTTTTCTCTTTTTATCACGGGTTTCTTCTAAGAGTGCGCGCCGAGAAATTACCACATTCCCACGCCGGTGATTAATTTTAATGATTTTAAAGGGGAATGTTTTACCAACTAAGCCATCAAGATCACGAACGGGGGTTAAATCTATTTGTGACCCTGGGAGGAACGCTTTGACACCAATATCTACCATCATGCCGCCTTTAATACGAGACATGATTTTACCTTCGACTTCCCTTTCTTCTTCATGGGCAACTTCTAATTCCTCCCATGTTTTCATCTTGTCGGCTTTTTCTTTCGACAGCAAAAGATTCCCATCAGGATCTTCCCGTTGTTCGATATAAACTTGGATCATGTCTCCAAGAACCAAACCTTCGAGTTCTTCTGGGATAAATTGATTGGTGGCAATCATCCCTTCTGATTTATAGCCGATATCTACGACCACGCGATCCTTTTGGATCGCCACGACGCGACCTTCGGTAATGGTCCCCTCTTCAAAATTACGAAACGTTTCCTCATAGAGGGCTTCGAGTGTTTCTCGATCCATCTCTTCAATGACATTTGACGCAGCATCCATCCGAATCCTTACTCTCTCACTCGCATCATAGTGTTGCGAGGTTGCGGCACCCCTCCACGACTTAGGTACATGTTGATGGAGGAACAGCCTGGGTTAATTTAAAACAATCCGCTGGTGGCTCCACGTGGCCAATCTCAGCGATTCGTGCCATCACCGTCTTACTAATGTGGTAGTATAGCTCCTTGCTTTGGAATCTGCGAATATCTTCGCTAAAATCTATGGGCTTTCCAAATATCACTGTCACAGGATGTAACCGAATACGGAACGGCCCCATCGGCCAAACCTGAAAAGGGCCATCAAGATACACCGGAACCACCGGACACGGGCTCTTTTCAACAAGCATCCCAATTCCTGGCTTCCCTGGCTTGAGATGACCATCATCAGTGCGTGTCCCTTCCGGAAATATCACCACAGCCTCGCCGGCCTGTAAGAGATCAACCACCATGCCTAACGCCTGGCGATCAACCCGATCGGCTTTGAGCGGGATCCACCCTAAGCATCGCAGCCACCAGCTAAGCAACCGATTTGGAAAAAGATTCGATCGTCCAATGTAATAGAGACGGCGCCATGCGCCACAGCCCAACAATGGAATATCGAGATAACTAGCATGGTTCGCTGCCAACAACACGCCACCGGCTTTCGGCAGGTTCTCTTTTCCCACCACGCGAAAACGAAGAAAGAGTCGGCTTAGCACATTGCACAGAATCCAGAGAACTCCATAAAAAAAGCTACTCACTGGATTGCCGATATCCGTTCAAGGATGGTGGCAACAACCTCATCGACCGTCAAGACTGAGGAGTCAATGACCACCGCATCAGACGCTGGATACAGGGGAGCAATCGTTCGTGAACGATCGCGTATATCCCTGGCGATGATCTCCTCTTGCACGGCCGCTTGCTCCATCCCGTGCCCTGCCAACACATTATCCTGATAGCGACGCTTGGCACGTATGGCCACATCAGCATCCAAGAAAAATTTGGCTTCCGCAAAAGGAAAAACCCGCGTGCCCATATCTCGTCCTTCTGCCACAATGCCTCCCTGACGACCAAAATCTTGTTGGATCGGAAGGAGCCATTCCCGTATGGCCGGGATTGTCGCAACAGAAGACGCTAAGGTACCAATTTCCGGGTCTCGAAGTTGAGATGTGACATCTTCTTCATTAACCCACACCCTCATCAAACTCTCTTGCACCATGATATGAACATTCATGGATGCCATCAGACTATTCATTTGATTCACATCTAAGATATCAATCGCTGCCTGCTTCACATTCCATGCAACAGCACGATACAACGCTCCAGTATCAAGATACGTATAGCCCAGACGACGCGCGACACATTGAGCCACCGTACTTTTCCCAGCTCCAGCAGGGCCATCGATGGTAATGACGAGGCGATGTGTAGAGGGAGAGAACCGTGTTGAAGACGTCTGCAAGATAGCTATTATAGGGTTCAGCAAGAATTTGTCAATAATTCCAACAGGTTGCCTTGAAATCCAGGGAAGGAGGTTTCGATGCAATCGGTATCGTCAATCTGAACCGACGAATCAGCTCTCAACGCAGCAATGGCCACTGACATTGCCACCCGATGATCGCCATGACTGGTACAGGTCCCCCCAAAGAGTGTCGCTCCGCCCTGGATAATAAAGCCATCCTCCGTCTCCTGAATCGAGACCTGTAGTTTTTTCAACTCCGTCACCATCGTACGAATTCGATCTGTTTCTTTTACGCGAAGTTCCTCAGCTCCAGTGACACGTGTTTCTCCAGTGGCAAAGGCCGCGGCCACACACAGGACCGGCAATTCGTCAATTGTTTGAGGGATACGGTCTCTCCCAATTGTCATGCCCTTGAGTGAGGCCGCTCGCACCACAAGATCCGCAACCGGTTCACCACAAACTTCCCGCACATTCTCGACTGAGATATCCCCACCCATATCCTTGAGAATGTCGATAATGCCTGTTCTGGCTGGGTTCATCCCGACGTTGGGAAGCATCAATTCGGATCCTGGCACAATCGTTCCCGCAACAAGAAAAAAGGCGGCGGCTGAAAGATCGCCTGGGACGCAAAGGTCTTTGGCTTTAAACGACTGATGCGCCTTGAGCACTAATGTTTTCCCCTGAACTTCCAGCGGAATCTCAAAATACCGAAATAGGCGCTCCGTATGGTCTCGGGAGAGCTGTGGTTCAGTAAAACACGTCGTACCTTCCGCAAAGAGGCCGGCAAGGAGAATGGCAGACTTCACTTGTGCGCTTGAGAGTGGCGCCACATAATCCACCCCTTTGAGCCGATTCCCTGTAAGAGCCAACGGGGCGAACTGCCCACCCTTTCTCCCAGAAATCTTCGCCCCCATCTCCCGAAGCGGATCCACAATCCTGTTCATCGGTCGACGGCGCAAAGAGTCATCTCCCGTCAGCACCGTAAAGAAGTCCTGGCTCGCCAAGACACCTGTCAACAAGCGAAACCCAGTCCCTGAGTTGCCCAAATCAAGGTGAGTCGTTGGTTCACGTAATCCCCATCGACCCTGTCCGGAAATATGGAGCACATCTGGCTGACGCTCAATGGCAATGCCTAACCCTTGAAGCGCACGCAAGGTATTCAGACAATCTTCTCCCTGACAATAGCCTGATACTGTTGCAGCCCCTTCAGCCAACGCACTGAGAATCAACGCACGATGAGTAATGGATTTATCACCAGGCAGAGAGAGCACCCCGCGGAGAGGCCCCTTCGGAGGCGTAATTGTCAACGAACTCATCGAAGAGTTCCTCGCAATGTTCTAGCCTGACTCATCACTTTTTCGAGGCCTTCACCATCCTTCGCTTTCAGCAAGTTTTTAAACTGAATGAGGTGGCGTTCATACGTTTCAATCATGGAAAGCAGATTCTCTCTGTTCCATAAGGAAATATCTCTCCACATTTCAGGAGAACTCGCGGCAATACGGGTCGTATCGCGAAGCCCACCCCCAGAATAACGGAGTAATTCTACCTTCTCCTTGGATTGCTGTTGAATTTCACCTAGTGCATTCATCAGCGTAAAGGCCACCACATGAGGGAAATGGCTGACGGCACCTAAAATCCAATCATGGAGATGCGGATCCAGCAAGATAGTATGCGAGCCCACAACTTCCCAAAGTTTGCATACCCGATCCAGGGCCTGCGCATTCGTGCGATCTGTAGGAGTCACAATACACAGGCTGCCCTGAAATAACTGGGAGGATCCCGCTTGCACGCCAGACTGCTCTTTGCCGGCAATAGGGTGCGCCCCAACAAAATGGACCTCTGGTGGTAATAGCGTTTCAACCTGCTCAACGAGTGGACCTTTGACACTCCCGACATCACTGATAATCGCGCCAGGCTCAAGCAATGCGCCCCATTGGGTAACGTGTGAAGCATAGCTCTCAATCGGCGTCGCCAACACCACAAGATCGGTCCCCTGTAGCGCCAAGCGTGGGTCACGTTCATATCGATCAATCGCGCCAAGTTCAACGCCCAGTTTGAGATTCTCAAGGCTTCGCCCTAGGCCAACCACAGAATTGGCCAGCCCCTTCTCTTTCAGCACCATGCCCAAAGAGCCGCCGATAAGGCCCACACCGACGATCGTCACTTGTTGAAAGAGGGCAGTCATAGGTAGAACATGCGAGCGAGTGTAGAATCAGAAGATGATAAGAAAATCTGGCGTAGAGAGGTTACAGCTCTCGTCCAACAGCTTCCGCGACCTTTTTCAGATCAATCATTAAATTGTTGAACCGACTTGGCTTCAGAGATTCTTCGCCATCACACATGGCGCATTCCGGATTGGAATGGACTTCAATTAAAAGCCCATCAGCACCAGCCGCAATCGCTGCTTTTGCCATAGGCGCAACCAGTGACCAACGACCAGTCGCATGGCTAGGATCCACGATCACGGGCAAATGCGTAAGTTCTTTTAAACTGGGAACCGCAGACAAATCTAATGTGTTTCGATAATGTGTTTCAAAGGTGCGAATCCCTCGCTCGCATAACATCACATTTCGATTTCCCCGAGAGAGGATATATTCTGCTGACAACAAAAATTCTTTGACGGTGGCCGATAGACCTCGTTTCAATAACACCGGTTTATCATAAGCCCCAACTTCTTTCAGTAGTTCAAAATTCTGCATATTTCGTGCACCAACTTGAATCACATCGGCCTTTTCCAAAAACACATCAATATCCCGAGGATCGAGGATTTCACTCACAACAGGGAGTCCGGTCTGCTCTTTGGCCGCAAGGAGATAATCCAACCCTTCACGCCCTAACCCTTGAAAGGAATAAGGGGATGTCCGAGGCTTGTAGGCGCCTCCCCGCAAAATGGTGCTACCGGCGGCTTTTACGGCATGGGCAATCTCAACTGTCACTTCCAGCTTTTCGACAGCACAGGGGCCCGCCATGATAGCTAACCGTCTCCCGCCAATCGTGACTCCACATACATCAATAATCGAATCATGTGGTTGAAATTCCCGGCTGACGAGTTTCCAAGGAGCCAGAATAGGCGTCACACTTTCAACACCTGGGAAAATGCTCAGTGGCTCGCCTTGTAAAATTCGTTCATCCCCAATGACCCCAATGATGGTTCGCTCTTCTCCAAGGGAAATTTGCGTGCGTAACCCCAATTCACGGAGTCGATCAGTGACATGATCAATATCCTGTTCTGTGGCATGAGGCTTAAAGACAATAATCATGAGAGCATCCCTACTGAGGCAAGAGGAGTTTTCTGTAACACAGGTTCCAAGGCTTGCAAAAATCGGCTATTCTCTCCTGGTTGTCCAACCGTGACCCGGATCATCGATCCGCGAATATGGCGGATGATAATCCCCTCCTGGAGGAGCGCGTCAAACACCTGTTTCCCATCACGGTTGACATCGACATAGAGAAAATTAGCTTGACTGGGTAACGGCTCAAGGCCAAGCTGACGCAAGCCTTTCTCTAACATCATCATTTCAGCTCGATTCAATGCTCGACTCGTGGCCACATGATCGTCATCTGCAAGGGCAGCCAACGCTGCCGTTTGGGCAAGCGTATTGGTATTGAACGGTGGACGAACCCGTTGCAGGTACCCGGCAATTTTCGGGGTCGTGATACCATAACCAATCCGCAACCCGGCTAACCCATAGATTTTGGAAAATGTTCGTAAAAGAATCACTGGCCTATTGGGATGGATCAATCGTATGCTCTCCGGAAATGTTGGGTCGCAGACGTACTCGTAGTAAGCTTCGTCAAAGACCACAATGACATGATCAGGGATATGTGCCAGAAAGTCGTCCACTTCGGAAGCCGTAACCATCGTACCGGTGGGATTGTTGGGGTTACAGACAAAAAGCAAACGTGTCCGGTCCGTTATCGCATCGGCCATGGCCGCCAGGTCATGCCGCCAATGCTTTAATGGAACTTCCCGAGGAACCCCATGCCCTCCCAAGACAGACAACTTGTACATGACAAATGTATGATCCGCCATCACCACTTCATCACCAGGAGAGAGAAAGGCTTTGACCA
Source organism: Nitrospirota bacterium (assembly GCA_011088105.1). Taxonomy (GTDB): domain Bacteria; phylum Nitrospirota; class Nitrospiria; order Nitrospirales; family UBA8639; genus JAALKI01. The sequence goes on from JAALKI010000033.1 coordinate 19,975, forward strand.
AGAGGCTAATAATTTCATCAGACCCATTCCCCACCACGACCTGCTCGGACAAGACGTGCCATCGTGCAGCCAGTGCCTTGGTTAAATGGTGAGCCCCACCATCGGGATATCGGTTGAGCGTGAGAGCCGCCTTGTTTAATGCCGCGATCGCCTTCGGAGACGGACCAAGCGGATTTTCATTCGACGCCAGCTTAATCGCGCCCTGGATACCAAGCTCCCGTTCCAATTCATCAATAGGTTTTCCGGGTGAATACGGAACGAGTTGTTCAATGGTTGGATGGATAGATAGCGGCATAAGAACCTATGGCATGACCGGTCACGCAGGAGTCGGGTAAGACCCCAACACTTTCAGGAACAGACAACGATTTGTTAACTCTTCCAATGCCTTTCGAACCCGCTCTTCTTCCTGATGCCCTTCAAAGTCCACAAAAAAGATGTACTCCCACGCTTTTCGACGCGAAGGACGAGACTCAATTTTCGTCATATTGATTCCGTGGGAAGCAAAAGGACGGACAAGATCGTAGAGCGCGCCCGCTCGATCTTTGACCGATAGCATCACAGAGGTTTTGTCCTTGCCGGTACGCTCGGATGGTTGCTGGGATAGGATAAGAAACCGCGTAAAATTATTGATATTGTCTTCAATACGAGACTTAACAATGTGTAAGTCATAGAGTTGCGCGGCTAATTCGGAGGCAATCGCTCCAGCATTAGCCTCTTCTTGACATTTCTCCGCCGCTTTGGCCGTACTCGGCGTTTCCGCAACGGGGACATTAGGGAAATTGGTTTCCAACCAATTCCGACATTGCGCAATCGCATGAGGATGAGAATAAATAGCCTGAATATCCTTCACATTGGAACTTTTTGAAAGCAGATGATGCGACACCTCTTGCATCACTTCCCCATAAATGAAGAGGTTGGAGTCGATAAATAAATCTAGCGTATAATTCACGACGCCTTCAGTGGAATTCTCAATCGGGACCACCCCAAATCGGACGCGACCTCGCTCCACTTCTTCAAACACATCCTTAATCCCATTCACTGGCAGGCACATGGCCGATTCACCAAACTTTTTCAACGCCGCAAGATGTGTGAAGGTCGCTGGAGGACCAAGATAGGCAACCGTCTGTTTTCCTTCCAGCGAAAGCGAGGCCGACATAATCTCGCGATACACTGGCCGGATAGCTGAATTCGGAAAGGGACCAGGGTTGCGTTTCGCTAACCGTTCAACAATTTTCGTTTCCCGACCTTGCGTATGCAAATGGGCAGTGGGATCAATTTCCTTCTTGGCGTGGCCAATCGCGATCACATGGCCCGAACGTTCATTTAATAAATTGAGAATTTCATCATCAAGGCGATCAATCGCCTTTCGAGATTCATCAATTTTTTCTCGATGATTCACAAATTCACCTAACAAGGAGACAATTCAGAATATAATGGGCAAATATACTCAGTATTATAGAGCATCGCAAGAAGGAATGGGAATCGCAAATCTGGCACAGGCTCTTCCTAGTCAAGCCTCCGTGTTCTCACCCCTGAATGAAAAGCCTGTACTACTGACACGACGACATAAAAAACCTTGTAACAATTGCGTAGGATGAAGGACTAAGTGGAAGCTGCAAATGTACAGATATCGATTAGACGTATTTTATGACTTAGAGGACATTTCATGAAGGCATCTGACTTGTTTGTTCGCTGTCTTGAAGAAGAAGGGGTCGTGTATATATTTGGCGTCCCCGGCGAAGAAAATCTCGACTTCCTTGAATCCCTGAGAGAATCAAAAATTAAGTTGATCTTAACACGTCATGAACAGGCAGCTGGCTTTATGGCCGCTACGTATGGACGCTTAACGGGAAAAGTCGGTGTGTGCTTATCTACGCTCGGGCCTGGAGCAACCAATTTTTTCACAGCTGGAGCGTATTCTCAATTGGGCGCAATGCCCCTTCTGATGATCTCTGGACAAAAACCTATCAAAAAAAGCAAGCAAGGCCGATTTCAAATCTTGGACGTTGTTGAAATGATGCGTCCGATCACAAAATTTACTAAACAAGTTGTTCACGGAAACAGTATCCCAGTGCTTGTGAGAGAAGCCATAAGAGTCGCTCAGGAAGAACGTCCGGGTGCCGTCCACATCGAATTACCAGAAGATATCGCTACGGAAGAATGTTCGGCTCAACCTTTTGAGGTCATTTCTCCAAGACGCCCTCAGCCCGATGAACGGGCAGTTACTCAAGCAATTGACATGATTCGTTCTGCAACAAGGCCACTGCTCCTCATCGGAGCGGGAGCGAACCGCACTAGCACGTGTAAAGCCTTAAGTATGTTCATCGAAAAAACAGGATTGTATTTTTTCAATACGCAAATGGGTAAAGGAGTGGTAGACGAAAGGCATCCTTGCTTTCTTGGCACTGCGGCACTCTCGACCAAGGATTACTTGCATTGCGCCATCGATCGAGCCGACTTGATTATCAACGTCGGTCACGATGTGATTGAAAAGCCTCCGTTCTATATGGAGCAAGGCACAGCAAAAGTTATCCACGTCAATCACTTTTTCGCTCAGATGGATGAAGTCTACTTTTCCCACTTAGAAATCGTAGGAGATATCGCGACAAGTATTGAACACATAACGGAAAAACTTGAACCAGGTAAGAATTGGGACTTCACATATTTTCATCGGGTGAAACATGAAATTGATGAGCATGTGGAAGATAAGAGCAAAGAAGCCAGTTTCCCTGTTATCCCACAATATTTAGTGGATCAAGTTCGTGTCGTCATGCCCGATGATGGAATCATTGCATTGGACAACGGAGTGTATAAGATTTGGTTTGCAAGAAATTACAAGGCCTACTCACCCAATACGGTTTTACTGGATAACGCTCTTGCAACGATGGGGGCCGGCTTTCCTTCGGCTATCGCCGCTAAAATTGTTTACCCTTTAAGAAAAGTCCTAGCAATTTGTGGTGATGGTGGGTTCATGATGAACTCGCAGGAAATGGAAACAGCCGTTCGGTTGAAACTTAATCTCGTCGTCCTTGTCTTACGCGATAACGCATACGGTATGATTAAATGGAAACAGGCCGGAATGGGGTTTCAGGAATTTGGGCTAGATTATGGAAATCCAGACTTCATGAAATATGCGGAATCGTATGGTGCCAAGGGGCATCGAGTAGAACAGACAGATCAACTCAACGAAATGCTTCAATCTTGTTTGGAGACTCCCGGAATACACCTTATTGAAGTTCCAGTCGACTATTCTGAAAACGAACAAGTCTTGATTCAAGAACTGAATGCAAAAACCTGTGTTTTATAGATTCCTTGTCACCTGTGAGAGTCGTTAATGATTAACAAGCTGCACGTCGTTTCACCCTTCGATGGTCACGTGATTTCCGAACTGGAGTTCACACACGAAACAGAGATCGAGGATACACTCAACACGGCTGAGCGTGTAGCCCATTCCCACGATGCAATGATACCGCCTTTTGAGCGAACTGCCATTCTAGAAAGAACGGCGAACCTGGTAGAAGCAAAGGCCCATGTCTTTGCCAAGCAGGCTGCGGAAGAAGGAGGAAAACCTCTGACCGACTCCAAAGTCGAGCTTGAGCGAGCGATTCAAGGTATTCGGGAAGCCGCACGATCCATCAATCAACTAGTTGGTCGTGAGATTCCCATGAAATTAAATGGCCCTTCCAATAATCGAATGGCGTTTACGATACGAGAACCGATTGGACCTGTCGTTGCTATCAGCGCTTTCAATCACCCCTTTAACCTCATTGTGCATCAGGTGATACCCGCGATTGCTGTGGGTTGTCCCGTCATCGTCAAACCCGCTTTGACTACTCCCCTGTCTTGTTTCAATCTGGTTCAGTGCTTGTTGGAGGCAGGCCTTCCCAACGATTGGTGCAAAGTTGTCATCTGTGACAATGACCTGGCTGAAAGAATCGTCACCGATCCAAGGGTCGGTCTTTTTTCCTTTATCGGTTCGGCAAAAGTTGGATGGGCCCTTCGTTCCAAATTAGCCCCAGGGGTCCGATGCACGTTGGAGCATGGCGGAGCAGCACCTGTGCTTATAGACTCCACGGCGGATATTCAGGACGCGCTGCCATTGTTGGCCAAAGGAGGCTATTATCACGCCGGACAGGTTTGTGTGTCCGTTCAACGAGTGTTCGCTCATGAATCGATTGCCAATGACGTCGTGAGGGAATTGGCTGATTTGGCAAAACAGATGGTGGTAGGAAATCCAGAAAACGAAGCCACTGATGTAGGACCACTTATTCTCGAAAGAGAAGTCAATCGTGTTGCCCAATGGGTAGATGAAGCGCAGAAATTAGGTGGAACCATTCAAGCAGGGGGAGCAAAAATCAATAACACCTGCTATGCGCCAACAGTTATTCTCAATCCTCCTCACACGGCGAAAGTCTCTACAGAGGAAATATTTGGTCCAGTCATCAATGTCTACACGTATACAGATCGTTTAGATGCTATTGAACGAGCCAATCACATACCTTTTTCCTTCCAAGCTGCCGTGTTTACCAAAGATATCGATGTTGCCTTGGACACGGTCAAACGCCTGAATGCCGCTGCCGTCATGATAAACGACCATACCGCATTCCGAGTGGACTGGATGCCCTTTGCTGGTCGTAAATCTTCCGGGCTAGGCGTAGGAGGAATTTTGCCAACGATGTTGGAAATGACAGAAGAAAAAATGATCGTGTTCCGATCAGCTCTGATTTAATGATCGTGAACACCTGCAGCTGTTCAAAAATCCGCTCCCCGAAGCAAGGCCAGGTCCAGAGAGACCGCAAGCAGCTTGGGCGACTGACCTATTATGTCATAGACAACTCATCACAACTACCTGATTTCGCTATCACAGGAGAAATCTGATGCCCAAACCAAATGACTTAACTCTTGAACACTTCATGGCAGGCTTGAAACGAAGAAACCCTGGAGAGACGGAATTTCATCAAGCGGTAGAAGAGGTCGCCACGTACCTTATTCCTTATATTCAAAAATTTCCCAAATATAACACCGCACGGATACTCGAACGTTTAACCGAACCAGATAGGATTATCATCTTTCGAGTATGTTGGGAGGACGATGAGGGTAGTGTCCATGTCAATCGTGGATACCGGGTTCAGTTCAATAATGCGATTGGTCCTTACAAGGGAGGATTACGATTTCATCATTCCGTCAATTTAAGCATTCTCAAATTTCTTGGATTTGAGCAGATATTGAAAAACAGTCTCACAACCCTTCCCCTAGGAGCAGGCAAGGGCGGTGCCGACTTTAATCCGAAGGGCAAATCAGATACAGAGGTCATGCGGTTTTGTCAGGCCTTCATGATCGAGCTATCGAAGCATATTGGAGAAAACATTGATGTCCCAGCAGGCGACATTGGCGTTGGGGAGAGGGAAATCAGTTATCTATTCGGACAATACAAACGTCTGAAAAATGAATTCACCGGGATAATGACTGGCAAAGGATTAGAATTTGGAGGCAGTAAGATTAGAAAAGAAGCCACAGGATTCGGTTGTGTCTATTTCATGCAAGAGATGTTGAAACATCACTCCGACGATCTGACCGGGAAGTCTTGTGTGATTTCCGGATCTGGGAATGTCGCACAATACGCAGCATTGAAGCTCATTCAGTTGGGGGCAAAAGTTATTACCATGTCAGACTCGACAGGGTTCGTTCATGATCCCGATGGAATCAACGAAGAGAAACTCAACAATATTATTGAATTGAAAACAGTGAAGAGACAATCTCTTTCCGAATATGCCAAAAAATATAAACTCAAGTTTCACGAAGGGAAGAAACCGTGGGCCGTACCATGCCACTTGGCTTTCCCATGCGCGACGCAAAATGAATTGGATGAAAACGATGCAAAAGAATTACTAAAAAATCGCTGCTTGGGAATCGCTGAGGGAGCCAATATGCCAACCACGATCGAGGCGGTGAAGGCCTTCCAGAAAGCGAAAATCCTGTTTTCCCCAGGAAAAGCCTCGAATGCTGGCGGCGTAGCCGTTTCGGGGTTGGAGATGACCCAGAACAGCATTCGTCTGTCCTGGTCCGACAAGGAATTGGAAGACCGTTTGCGTGTGATCATGACGAATATTCATGAGGAATGTGTGGCCCATGGCTGGGAAGACGGCTATGTGGATTACGTCAAAGGGGCCAATATTGCCGGGTTCTCAAAGGTTGCGGATGCCATGCTCGCTTATGGAGTCATATAGCACACTCGCTGAGCGAGCAACCGGCTCAAACCCAACACGTAGGCCAACAGAAAGTTGAGGCCCAAACCTCTTGAAGCACCTTTGTCCTAAATTTGCTGGCGGAAAGAGAGGTCGACCATGAGTTTCAGGATTCGTCGTTTGGTTACATTAACAAAGATGCTCAAAAATTATGGTCAAGGGTTCTGCCTGGCTATGCTGATCTTCTATAGCCCGTTCTCTTCCCTTTCTATAGTAGCATTTGCTGGGAATGCATCTGAGAAGACAGAGGAAACAACAGGCTCACCATCACACATATCTCACAACAAACACCTTCAAGCACATTGGGACTACATGGGCATCGAAGGACCGGATCATTGGGGTCTGCTCTCCAAGGAATACATCGCGTGCGAAACCGGCAACCGTCAGTCTCCGATTAACCTCACGATCACTCATCACGGAGATCACCACCGGAAGCTCGTCTTCCACTACCAAACCTCGCAACTCCATGTTATGAACAATGGCCATACCATTCAGGTCTCCCACGTTTCGGGATGCCGGGTGGATCTCAATAACCGGAAATACAAACTCCGCCAATTCCATTTCCACGCTCCAAGCGAACACCATATCGAGGGCAAGGCCTTTCCCATGGAAATGCACTTGGTCCACCAGGATGAAACAGGGCATGTGTTGGTGTTAGCCATCATGATGAAAACAAGTGCCACGCAACCAGTCCTCAGCAAACTCTGGAAATGGCTCCCGGAACAAAGAAGCCAGGAAGTCTCCATCCCCCTAGAATTGAGTCTGGCCGATATTCTTCCCCCTAGCACCCATTACCACGCCTATTCCGGGTCACTCACTACGCCACCCTGCACTGAGGGCGTGCAATGGATCGTTCTCAAAGACCCCATGGCTGTGACCCAAGAAGACATTGATCAATTCGTTCACAGTGTAAGCTTCCCCGTCAAGCGGACAGGTTCAACATAGAGTTTTCCGGCC
>JAALKI010000034.1 GCA_011088105.1 Nitrospirota bacterium
CAGTATCGCAATGAACAACGATCACAGGTGGCTTGATTTCAGGGGAGCACTACACTTGCGCGTCATGAGCACAATGAAGACGCCAACCACCAATGCTATGGCAACTTCCCATTTGAGCATATCGGCCATTTTAGACCGTGAATAATCGCGAAGGAGTTTGACCGTTTCATCGGCACCGTTGAGAAAAACCGTGTGCAAGCCTAACAGTTCCTGAAACTTCGCAGGCCAGATCGAATCATCCCTGGGAATCTCCAAAAAGGAGTCGGCTTTCTCAACGTAGGTGGCTAAGAGTGTCTTTTGGGTGGCCAGTCGTTCTTTAATTTCCAATGTTGGGGCTCCAGGAATGAAAAATGACTCACCGGTTCCCTTGTTCAAAACGATTCGACCTCCATGAATCAATGCATCTAAAGTCGCACGTAATATTTTTCTGGTTTCCGCTTGTTCGGGATTAGCCCCCTGAGAGATCAACAGCACTTCACTTAAATCTTTTTGAATGAGTGTTCGCTCACGACCTGCAAGGTCTATCACGACTGCGTCGTCTTTTTGCTTATTAATGGCCAGAAAGGTATACGCCAGAATTCCTGCCAGCGTTATAATAAAGAGCGTAAGCAATCCTACTAATTGGGCAGAAAGACGTGGTTTTTCGCTCATGGTCCTCAGGAGCCTCGCTTTAAAGGGGTGACTAAATGATCAATCTCTGTCATTCCTGCGTTACAGAAAGTCCCGTATTATTGAAAAATGGTATCTCACAATATCATCCCTTGCTACCCAGACCAACCTTTTTTAACAGGGAAACCCACAATCGATCAGACACAATTTGTCCGGACTCTCTTTGAGAATGTTTCTTCCTTCGGCCTCTCTCTTGGTTCTCTGTTCCAACCTGTGTCATTTGATGCAGTCACCTGGAATTTTGAAACAATCTCTTGGAACAACCCTCATAAGGAGTTTTTCATTTTTGGTTTCTAAGCCCATGAAATACATAAAGAATTATGTGATTTGCCATATTGGCATCCTAATTGCTCATTTCCATTCACGAAGTATTATTTTCTCTTTATACTAGAAAGGAGGTTGTCATGAAGCAAACGTTCAAAATTATCAGTTTACTTGCCATGATGGTTTGTCTTTCGACAAGTCTTGTGCTAGCCGGCGCTGAGCGCGATCCATTAAAGCCTCGAGTGCCGAAAGATCAACGAGGAGCGGCCAAGAAAATGAAGTCGCCGTTCTACAAGAAAGCCAGCAAGGCTTCGCCTGGCATTGTTGCAGAAGGCAAAAAGATTTTTGAGGGCAAGGGCACCTGCTTCAACTGTCATGGAAAGTCCGGAAAGGGCGATGGGCCGGCAGGGAAAGTCTTGAACCCAGCGCCACGGGATTTCACGAATTGCAAATTTCACAAAAAACGGAAAGATGGTGAACTGTTTTGGGTAATCAAGAATGGCAGTCCAGGCACAGGAATGGTGCCATTGATTCCAAGTGCTATTACGGAGGAGGAAGCCTGGAAAGTGATTGCTTATGAACGGAGCTTTTGTAAGAAGTAGGTGAAATGAAGATCGTTGTTCTGTAAGAGTAAGAAAGTCGTTTTAACCTCAGGGTTAGAACACCAGTTTTCAGGAATGTTTCACTCACCGGCTCTTATCGATTGTTTCTACAGGACTGGGTTTAAGGGGAGGATCCTTTCTTGTAAAACTCGATAAGAGCCAGTGACCTTCTGGGTTAAGGAACTGCCATTCTACCTCAGTTTCAACCTGCCGTTCTTTTCGGGGGAGACGTCAGCAGCCTGGCATTGACGTTGTTGATGCGAAGTACAATGATTAAGACAATGGTTTGATCTTCACAAAATGTTTGACGGATGTGACGCCTTTTGTTTTCTGACAAATGTGGAGTACCTTGTCTAACTCGGTCTGACTGCGTGCTCGTCCTAGGAGATAAACATGGTTTCGCACAGAACGCCAGCGATAATTCACGGAGGTGATGCCCTTGGTCGCAACCAATTGGTCTTCAATCTTTGCCGCAATCCAAAAATCATCAACGGTTTGGCCCATGCCTTCCGTATTGTCTGCCTTTTGTTTTTCCGCTTGCTTCCGGCGACGTTCTTTTTCTTCAGGGCTGACAATTTGGATCTCATCATAGATTGCTGTGATACGGGGATCTAATTGAACGAGCTGCAGAATCTCGTCCCGCGTTATTGTGCTATCCAACGTTCCAGTTAGCAAAACCTGTTGTTCCCAGGCATCGGCGCTCACATCGAGTAGTAACCCTTTATCCTTTTCAGAAAACCGTGACAAAATGCCTGTCGTAATTTTGGTATCTGTGATTTGATCTTCGGTGGTGCGATCCTCAAAAGCCTTTTTGCCAGTTTCTAACATGATGGTGGTACATCCTGCCCATAGCAGGCACAGCAAGCTTGCTGTGAGGCGAAAGGTTCGCGTGCATGATTGAAACATTGTGTTCTCCTTCGATTTAAAATTTCTCTATGAGCCTAGATGACTTTTCAGGACGCCTCATCTTTCTTACAATACCCAGCATAGGTGAGCAACGCCATCGTCAAAATTTTGGCAGGGTGACAATGGAAAATAGCCATGTGTGTCTAGTGCTATGACACCTAATGCCCGTTAACGTCTGGCATAAAATAGCTCACAGGCTTCGCAATATCCATCTATCCTTCCACGATCATAGGCGTTTCGTAATTGCATCTGGATGCCAGTCTCGTCATCCTGATTGCCGGCTCGAGTGATGCCTTGAGAGACCATCATTTGCAGGGCAACGTTCAACAAGCGGTCTCGCCGTTCTTCCATCTCTGCGGTGACCAGGTCAGGGAGGATCTCCATGCCACGCTTCTTCACCATGTCTTCGAGAAACGTATCATATCCTTGATGGCTGACCGTCAGTTTTCGGATGACACCTAATTCTTGTTTGATTTTCGCGCTGTCTTGAATTAAGACGGAAAAAAGTTCTCTTCGAGCTTCGTCCCAAAGCGTTTTTTCCATTTTCCAGAGAATAAGGCTTAGGTCAACGGCTTCGTCCTGTATGTCTCCATAGTCAGGTGATGATTTTCCATATCCCCCAAACCGCAACCGTTCATAGGATTTTCTTGTTTCAGGGTCACCTAAGACTTCATAGGCCGCATTGATTTCCCGAATTTTAGCCTGAGCGTCTTTGTTATCATGGTTCCGATCAGGGTGATGTTGAAACACCAACCTTCGGTAGGATTTTTTGATTTCTTCGTCGGAGGCCTCAGGGGAAACACCTAAAGTGACATAGTAATCAAGATGGACCATGGGAATGGTGGTTCTTCCTAAGCTCTTGGGCGATTTACGTGAACGCGGTATTCAGAAAGGACATGGTTGGCAAGCATATGGCAGGCATTAGATGCTGTGCGATAGAGTCGAACACGTTAGGATTTTTGAGAGGGTTGGTTTTTTTTGAGAAGTGGGGGGCGTCCAGGACCACCAGGATGCCAAGGGCGACTGCCTTTCTGTTTTCGCATCATGTTTCGACGTTTTTGTAGATGAATGGCACAAAACCATTGACTCACGGCTCTGCGGGGACAATAAATACATAGGCCCGCTTCCTTGTGACGTCGCTGATATCGTTGTTGGCGAGTCATGACGGATACCATGATCATACCAACCACATGGAGATGCGCGCAATTGCATATTCTCAAAAACCAGTGTCGCGATCGGATAACAGCTTGAACACTGTGACTGTCGAAGCGTTCCTAGGCTTGTATATTCTGTATGATGAAAGGCACAAAGGAGAATAATGGCAATGCCCTGGTTGGTCATGTGTCTGTTGTTAGGGCTGGTCCCTCTTGTTTGGGCTGACGAGGTAGTGCCTCTTGCTCAGCTCTTTGACCATCCTGAGCAGTTTCATGAAGAAACCGTTCGCGTTCGCGGAACAGTTTCTCGGCTTGAGTTGCATGTTGATGAGACGCAGTTATTTATTGACTTTGTCTTTGAATTGCAGAAGGGGGGCAAGACGCTCGTTGTCTATGGACGGCACGATCGCACACGAGGAGATATTCAACTTACAACAGGTCGTGACGTGGAAGTTCTTGGAGTCTTTTGGCATGAGCGCTATGCAAATGGCTACCGTCTTAAAAACAATCTGGAAGCTTTGACGGTGATGTTTTATCCGCCGCTCACCCCTGACCGAACCTGAACCATGATGCTGGTGTGAGAGAATCGACCAGATGGGCTGTGTCTCCATCTTGACGCATAGATTACTGTTGATCTTGATAATTGACGTGCAGTACGTTCTGAGTAATGCTATGGTTGTAGTCATATCGACGAGAATGATGGTTGGGAGCATCATGGTGATGCTTGCTCTGGTTTTTAGTACAGGAATAACCGCCTGCACCTCAACCAACTCCACCTCCTCCAAGACGGTTCCTCCAGAGCCTGCGGCCATGTCTCAAGCGTTGGACAAGGATATGGCTGTCGAGGAGAATCTGCTTGCGACGGTCAAGACCGCCGAAACACTCGGCTCGGCAAATCCTCTCCTTTTGAGTGTATTGTATAGCTTGGCGGAGTTTTACCGTCATCAAAAAAGTTATGATAAAGCTGAAGCCGTCTATCAGCGGTGCTTATCACTGAAAGAAGGGACCAATGGTCCTCATCATTCAGACATCGTAATCATTCTTGGGCATTATGCCTCTTTGTTACGGGAAGCTGACCGAAGCATGGAGGCCTCAGAGCTGGAGGCACGGGCTCAGGCCATTCGTGAACAGCAATGATATCCATGCCCCTTTCCCTAAGACTTGCCACTGTTATCGTTGTGTTCATCAGTGCCTGTACGATGGTTCCCACGGTGGGCACGCCAGTCTTTGAGACTCCTCAAGGGGTAGTTTGGTTAGAGTCCTTTGCTGATTCAACTCGACGCGTATCGCATCCCCAAACAATATCCGTCATGCTTATCGAGAAATTTCTTCGTGGGCTTTCTATTCAAGAGCAGCCTGATCCACTCACCGCGCCTCTTGCGGGTCAGCCGTCACGCACCCCTCTCTTTTCAGAGCAAGCAGTTACGTTTCTTACCCCTTCCTTGGTTAAGGCGCTTGCCTTAGCAACGGCGGAAGAAGCCATTCATTTTACCGTGCTGCGCGAGCAGGGGAATAAATCGACTTCTATATCTGGAGCCCTGGTTGTATTGGACTCGTCACTGGCATTCGTTTTGTCTAGCTATCAGATGACTCAAGATAGCCGTTCGTCTCTTTCTCGGCCGAATCGATCATTTAGTCGGTCTCCACGCTGGACTCTTTGGTTTGATTCTGTTTATGTCGTGCCCAATGACGCCAACTTCTTTCATGAACAGCTAGACATTCATCCAGACCATGCTTTGACCATCGAGATGACTCGTCTAGCCGATCAAGCGCCTGCTTTGACACGAGGTGGAGGCACGGAAGAATCTTCAGCCTCCAGCTCGAAAACAAGACAAACCACCAAACAGGAGTTGCAAATCTTACGGGACAAAATTCAGCAGATTCAGGAATCACTGGAGCAATAAATACGTTGTCAATGACCCGCCTTGTATCAATGGAATTGAAAAATTTTAGAATCAAGCCAAATGTCATTTGCCTTACGATGTATTTCAATGTTGCTCCAGCTTCAATGCGGTTTGGGTTGCGATCCTGCAAGTGAAAAATAAGGCCAATTTATGCCAACCAATTCTCATCATAAAACAACACTCCCAGATTCAGACTCACTTCATCTGAGAAGCATTCTGTACCATTCAGCCTCGTTGAATCGGGTAGAAGAGAGGCTCCCTTGTCACAAAATGGACGATCTCCTATAATGACGCCCATGTTTATTATGAGAGGTAGGGCGTTTCCATGTCTGAACAAATAGAGAATCGGCATATTATTGATATTAGCGTTCTGGTGTCTCCTCGCCAAATCAAGACCACGTTGCCCCTTACGGAAGAGGCCAAAGCATTGGTGCTTCGGACCAGACAAGAAATCCGCGATATTCTTCATGGGCGCGATCAACACCGGTTGCTTGTGGTTGTGGGGCCTTGCTCGATCCATGACCCGGAGGCATGCTATGCCTATGCCGAATCATTAAAACGGGTTGCGGATGCGACACGCGAGCATCTCTTAATCGTGATGCGGACATATTTCGAAAAGCCTCGGACGACTGTGGGATGGAAAGGCCTCATTAATGATCCGCATTTAGATGGTTCCTGTGATATTGAGGCTGGGTTAGCCTTAGCGAGAACTATTCTCTTGAATGTGAACAATCAAGGGTTGCCCTGTGCGTCAGAATTTCTGGACCCGGTCACTCCACAATATATTTCTGATTTGATTAGTTGGGCTGCTGTTGGCGCGAGGACCACGGAAAGCCAACGCCATCGTGAGATGGCAAGTGGCGTGTCCATGCCGGTTGGATTTAAGAACGGGATGGATGGTGGGTCTGAAGTCGCGGTGAATGCCATGATTGCCTCTCGTCAACCACACAGCTTTGTGGGTATTAACTTGGATGGCTTGACGTCCATTGTCAAAACGAATGGCAATCCTGATCAGCACATTGTGCTTCGAGGAGGGGGCGGAAAGGTCAATTACCAATCTGAGGACATCATCCAAGTTGCCGAATCGTTAAGGGAAGAAGGAATCCCACGTCCCATCATGGTGGATTGTTCGCATGGGAACTCGGAGAAGGATCACACTCGTCAAAATCATGTCGCACATACGGTGATGAATCAGGTGTGCCAAGGTCAAAACGCTATTATGGGCTTACTGCTCGAAAGCAATATTATGCCAGGGAAGCAAGCTTGGCAAAAGGATCATCCTCTTGCCTATGGGGTCTCCATTACCGATGCGTGTATTGGATGGGAAGAAACAGAACGGTTGCTCTATGAGTTAGCTGAGCAATTACAGAAACGGTCAAGCACTCAAACGACCAATTAATGCCCATAGCCTGTCTTCTCTCTGGCTTGCCATGAGAGTAGAACTTTAGGAAAGAGGATGTCTCTGTATTAAGACCCTGCGACGTTGTCGCGGGGTCTTTTGTTATGAGGGTTCCTGGACGGCGGAGGAGGTATTCACCCATTCTTGTTCTTTGGCGGGTTCTTCTGTTTCACAGCCTTGGCAGTGACACAGTTGGCGGTTTAGAAAGCTTGCCCAGGTAATCACTGATGCTCCAACAACGACCAACCCAATTTCCCCTGCACTGCCTTCTTCAAGAAACAGGTGTGCGCTTAACATAATCCCCAAGCCTAGGGCTGTTCGAATCACTGGTCGACGATCGCGGTGAAGCGGGTATGTCGCGAGCAGCCCAAAGCCTGCGAGAATGGCAATCAGGCCGAATAAGAGATAATCGGTTGTTTGCGCTGCAAAGGCCCCAATTGTTGCTTCAAGGCCACCGTCGATATTGGCGGCTAGTATGGGGAGTGCTAATAACGCGATTGGGGTTAACGCGCAGTGAATGGCACAGACCATCGATGCGATAGATCCAGCTTTTGACAGTTTTTGACCAAATACGCTCATAGGTAGATTCTTAGGGGGTTAGATGGTTATTGACACTTCGGACACCACCCACTGAATTCCAATGAGTGATGTTCAACGATAAACCGCGTTTCTTTTTCGATGAATGCGGTCAATTTCTTTAATGGACAGAGGAGCAGGTCGGCAATTTTCCCACATCCTTGACAACGAATGTGATGATGATGCTCGCGTCCTTCACGGATTTCATAACGAAACTGTCCTTCTTGATGAAGCTCCAATTGTGTAATAAGCCCTAACTCTTTTAATACCGTGAGCGTCCGATACACTGTGACCAAATCAATAGAGACGTGATGTTCTTGTAACTGCTGGTAGAGTTCTGAGGCAGTTAAGGGATATTGGCACTGTTCTAACACTTCAAGCACGGCTTGTCGTGGTCGGGTCAATCGTCGGCCTGCTGCCTTCAGTTCATCTTTTAACTTAACAGCCATATACTGGAGTGTCCTGTTCTCAACTGCAAGAGAGTTGCAAAAAGAAATATCATGAATTTCTCTTTTCTGTCAAATAAGTCGACTGATTCTACCATTATGAGGAAATGCGGTGTTTAGCCCATCGAATGACCCATTGCCCGGCTGTCACGATGGCAAGGACAATGCACCCCAGTAAGGCATCTGTGGCTCCGGTGGGCCAATCAAGTGAATAAGAAAGCAAAAAGCCACTGCCGGCAATGAACATGCCAACAGCCGCCGCAAAGAACGGTAATAGGTGAATGCCTGTTATTAAGGGAATGACAATCATGGGGGGAAGTAACAGAAATCCAAATGTAACTAATGGGCCAACCATAAGAACTCCCAATGACATGACGGTTCCCAACAGTCCATACAACAGTATATCCCATAGCCAGACTCGTTTCCCTAGTGAAATCGCATGATCTCGATCGACCGAGACCAAGAGCAGTTCTTTTCGAAAAAACCATAAGACACTCACGATTAAGGCACAGCAGCTTATCAGGACACGCAGGTCTGCATCTGACATGGCAATAATATCTCCACGGAGGAGACGGAGTACGCCAACTTCGGGAATTCGATCAGAGGCGACGAGTAAAATAGTAACAGCTCCAGCAAAAACATACAGGACGCCCATGCGGCCTTCGGCTAATTCTGTCATTCGACTTTCCAGCCATGCTAAGAGCAATAAGGCTCCTGTGGTGACGACGGCAGACCCGAGCAGCGCTTGCAAAAAGTCGCTGTGTATCGGCTGGTCTTGGTGGAAAGTCGCATGCCAAAAAACCGCTGCGGCAATCCCTGCGGCCGAGAGTTGTGGCAAGGCCACTCCCAAGAAGACCATCCGCCGCATATACATGAAGACGCCGACTAACGGAAGGACCATGCCGGTGAGTATGCCTCCATAGAGTGCATTTCTCAGGACATAGGAGGGATGAAGAATGTCGAGGAGTTCCTGCATTGGTTCAAGTTATTCGGATAGTGTCCAATGAGCGGACAGCCGAAGCAAGTCATCGAGTTTGCCTCGGAAAATAGTTCCGTCTTCGAGGAGGAGGCCCTCATGTACGATGGCTGCCATGGTTGGGATAAAATGGTCGGCCCATAAGATGGTGAGGTGTGCTTCAGTTCGAAGGGACAGCAGCAATGTGACCATGGTTTTTACCGACTCCTGATCCAAGCTGGCGAGTGGTTCATCCAAGATCATCAAATCAGGCTTGGAAGCGAGGGCACGTGCAATCAACACACGTTGTTGTTGACCACCTGAGAGCGCTGAATATTGCAATTTGGCATACGATTGAATCCCGACTGCCTCCATGGCCCATTCCACTTGCCTCCGTTCATTTTGTCCTAGGTTTTGCCAGGGCTTTAGGGTGCCATAGGTGCCCATTTCGACGATTTCTTTTGTCGTCAAAGGCAGTAAGCTATTGAGGGTGGCGCGTTGAGGGACGTATCCAACTTGGAATGGATGGTCTGGTCGCAAGGGTTTGGTAGAAAAGCGTCCCATTAAGGGGGGCAAAATGCCTACAAGTGTCTTTAAAAATGTGGTTTTTCCAGAACCATTTGACCCCACCACAGCAAGGAGTTCGCCATGGTGTATGTCCAATGTGAGATTGGATAACACTGGTTTCCCACGGTAGCCCATCGTCATCTGTTCAAGCGTGAGGAGCGGATCCATAAATTATGAGTGCTCCTGATTTACGGATTGAATGGCTTGCTGAATAGACCGGAGATTAAAGTCGATTAAATCTTCATAGGTTTTCACACCGGAGTTGCCTCCCACCATGATAAGGAATTTAGCCACGCGTGCCCCAGTCTGTTGCGCGACCCAGTTGGGAAGCTGTTCTCCAAAATATGGTTCTCGAAGGATCAATGTCACTCCTTCCTTTTTCATGGTGTTCACCAAGCTGATTAGGTGACGTTGGGTTGGTTCAATCCCTGGACGAATTTCAATATGCCCTGCTTCGATAAGCCCGAAGCGTTCGGCAAAATAGATTGTGTCTTGATGATAGGAGACAAATTTAACCCCACGAAACGATTTGGCTAGCGTTTGCCATTCAACGATCCGTTGTGTGAGGTGTGCTTGAAACTTCTTGAAATTGGCTTCGAAGGCGGATTGGCCTGTTGGATAGACGCGACTCAGCCCTTCGGCAATCGCTTGGGCCATCAAGATGGCGTTGAGAGGATCGAGATTGTAATGAGGATTTCCTTGAGGGTGAAGATCTCCTTCACGACGAGACAAGGTTAGAGGAATCTGCTTTGGGGCAATATGCAACGAACAATCAATCAACCCCGGATTGCCTGGTAAAATGTTTGGATTTCGTGCGGTTTGCACTAATGCATTCAACCAGGCATGTTCATGAGCCAAGCCCATCACGACGAGGACATCGGCTCTGTTGAGTTTTGGAAGAAAGCTGGGTTTGATCGGAACGCCGTGAGGGTCTTCGAGTCCTTTGGCCAAACTTTCTACAGAGACCAGCTTGCCTCCAATTCTGGATGTCAGATCGGCGAGGTCTGGTATAGAAGTGACAACACGAATTGTTCCACCTTCCTGGATAGACTGTCGACTGGCCATACCTAAGCTAGCAACCAGAAGGAGTCCTATGGTTAGGCCGACACAACTGTGTCGGCCTATTATCCTTAACGTCTTAATCACGTTCTGTGAATCCATGTTGATGACTTCCAATCACGACTTGCCATTGGAGAAAGAGTTGATGATTATCTTTGGCATTGCCGTGTTGAATGTTATTGTATTGCAAGACGAAACGGTTGAATTCACTTGGATACCACGTGATGTAGGGCGAATACGTTGAAATGGTCGTTCGATGGCCGCTTGTGTTGGCGGTAGAACCGGATAATCCTGTCGAAACGTTTTCGACAAGCGCTGGTTCTGAAGGAAGTTGCCGCCAATCGAACCGAAACCCAGGCCGCCACCGCTTGCTCAGCCGATATTCTCCGTAGACATAGCCTCCCATCGTTTTCCGAAATTTTGTGTTTCCCGTGGTCGTTCTTCGCCCTTGCCCAAAGTCCCACAAAAATTCTCCATGGACTGAAAGACTCTGTCGGAGTCCTCGACCCAAGGGATACCATCGATAGTGAAAGTCCAAATCAAACGTTCGACGATCGATACGGTCGTCGGAGTTGACGGCAAGAAAATTTTCTTCGGCTTCGGGAACCCGGGATCTGGGAGAATAAATGGCTGAAAATCCAAGTTCGAGGCTGTGATCATCGTTGAGCTCATAATACGTTCGGGCGGAACCAAAGAACGTATTGCCTTGAATGATCTGTTGTTGAAATGGGGACAACATATCTTCGCCCAATGAACCGAATCGGCTGCCCCATCCTCCAGTGAACATGGCGAATACCGGGAGTGGTGCTAACCACGATACTTCGATTCCATCTGTGGCATTGTTTCCGTACAATTGGGCCAGAGAGGGAGGGACATCAATCTGTGGAAGATCGTGAGAATGTCGTCGGCCGAGGTATCCCCAATCTGCAAAAAATCTTCCTGCTCGAATAGCGAGGTTATAGGGCAAAGCAGTCGTTTGCATAGCGGCTTCTTCCAGTTCAAAAAACGCTTTTCCAAAATCTTCCGTTCCACGTTCGTTGGCGCCTTCGGCATGCATAGAAGCAATAAAATATGCCCGAACAAAGGGATCGACTTCAGCTGAAGCAAAAAATTCCAATGTTCGAATATTGGCAAAGGCTCCCTTAGGAAACCGTGTGCCTGTCACGGCATTGGCATCATCTCCGGAGCCGCCATTAAATCGTTGACGCCGTTGGGAGTATCCTCCAACTGTTTCAATGATAAATCCAATAGCGGGATTAAACCGGTTTAGCAAACTCTGACGCTTGGTTACTGCTGCTTGCCGAGGTTCCTTCGGCATTGCTAATTCTGGTTTTGCCCGTAAAGGGGTTCCTCCGACTCGGGGCAACATGTCTCTTGTCTTAACGGATGGGCGCAACCCAGGATGGGCTTGTTCCACATCCGAACTCTTTTGATCTTCTGACGACCTTTCGGATTCTGTTAGAGGCTTAGAATGCTCCTCTTCCTGAAGTTCTGGATTGGTGTCCTGGGAACCCTCAGGCAAAGGCGTGCCTCCCACTCGAGGGAGCATATCCCTTGTCTTGACGGTTGGACGCAACCCTGGGTGTGCCTCTTCGACATTGGAACGCTTTCGTTCTTCAGACCACGAGGAGGGAACCCAAATAAGAGAACCTGCGAAGCATCCACTACATATGATGAAATACAGAACCTTTTTTCTCCAGGAATGGACACAATTGCTCTTTACTGAAATACTGAAAATATCACAATCCGGCATATACCGTTCCTCCGCTTAGTATCAAGCATGTCTAAAGCGCATATCAGGGAATACCCCATACGCCAATCATGCTGAAAGATTTATGACAACGATGAATAATGTGGAAAAGAACGGATTGGCGGAGGGCGAGGAGAAGTAACGAGAGTAATGAAATGGGTTCTGACTAGAGAAGGGCCGCCTATCATGATAGGCGAGCATGTCAATCGTGCAATGTCTAATGTCGGTGGTTCAACGTCAAACGTACTGTGAGCATGGTGTTGAACCCATTGACAGATATCAAACGCATGATGTTCATGACCGTCCCGATCGAGATCAGAAAAGGTATGATGAATATCCAGTGCACCCACGAAAGGCAGGAAGCCCAACATAATGAGTGCGATCATGAATGCCAACGGTCGTTGAAGACGATCGAAGAGAGAAGAGGGTTGTCGAGTGCCAAGCATGGGTTGGCAATCTAGCAGATCCATAAAAGATGAGTCAATGGTATTGCAAGGTAATTGCAATAAGGTGAACGATAAGATCTAAGGTGTTAGTGTGACAAGCCATTACATTGTTTCGAAGGTTGTAAAGGGTGCAGAGTGGGCTTGTGAATAGTATGGCTTCTGAAACGCGTATTGTTCAGGTGTACAATAAGAACAACAGGTCGACCCACTGTTCTGCTAGATGGCTGTTATTAAAGGGGAAAGAAGATGAATCATCATATATCCGGTCCATTTTGGTTTATCAGTTGCTTGCTGTTGATTCCGACACTGGTTATGGGTGGTCATGAAGGGCATGGGGGACATCATGTGCCTGATAGAGAAATACTGGAAGGTACAAAGGGCTCTTCAATTCCTGGTGTGTCATTTCAGGTATTCTTAAGAAACAAGACACAACAAGGAAAGAATGGAGTGTTTGATCAAGGGCAAGCTAATGAGGCATTGCAGACAGTCATCGACACGTTTGGTCTTTTGATTCAGAATCGCCTCCATCATCACCGGTTTGATGAAGCCTTAACAAAAGGGGTTCTTAAGAAGGTCATTATTGAACCTAGGGTTTTTAACAGAGCTGGGAAAGAGTTTTCCTTTTTGGTTGCTCGAACCAAAACCAAGGGACAGGTTACATTGCTGATCAGTGCATCAGCATTGAAAGTAAAAGAGTATCTCAACCATCCAGCAAAACTCGCACCAGTCTTAGCGAGAGAATTTCAATGGGTGGTGAGTAAAGCAGCGACAAAGCCAAAACCGAAAAAGATTATGGCCCAAAGAGATTTGAAGAATGCTCCAGTGAAAACCAACAAAGAAATTTCGAACATGTCAGGCGATGACCGGGAACAGGTCCTGCATGCCCTTTTTTCAACGTATCTGAAAACTGTCGACGATTTTAACAGTCTGGATGGTGAATCGTATTATGATGTTGGCACCACAACGCTCTTGCCTCCCATGCACCAGGATTCAACGACGAAGTTGTATGACATTCGAGTGCGCGAAGCGCTTCAGATGATTGTGCGTGAAGCCTATTTTGGGAAGCAAACCCTAATAGCTGTTAGAAGCTTGCTCAATGGGAAGATCTGGAATGTGTCATTTGTTAAAATCAAGAAGCGAGATTGGGCAACACGAACACGCGTACTTCCGAAGGAGAAGGCCGTGCAGGTAGGAGCCCGAGGGCAAACGATACAACCAGCTAAGATCTTGGTGAATTATCATCGAGTCGCCGACCCGGAGGATCCATTTTATGCGGAAACGAATGGCTTGCCCATGGGGGCGCTACCAGCTCCCCAACTGGCGCATGTGATTGCCTGGGAAATTCAGAGCAATATCATCGAGAAGTCAATGCGGGGCCATGTTGCGCAAGACGAGATTATGGCTCCTCAGTGACCTTACCCTTTATGCCGTCTGTATGGCTTGACCTCTCTGCACGACCACGAGAACCGTGGTGCTACCATGCAGAAGTCCACGCCGAAATCTTTGATCGTTTGATGTATTGACGGGAAGGGGTAGCTGCTGAACGTAGGCAAGATTGCAGAAGGAAATCTAGCTGGATTCTCGTTGCTTATGGTATAGTGAGTTCATTATGAAGAGGCCCATACAACAGGTTCCCGTCATGTCCTCGTTTGTCATCCTTGGCACGCTTCTTTGTGGCATGGTGACAGTGGATGCGACGGAGCTTGAGGTTTTTCGTGGATTTACCGGGCATATTAATCAGCAAATCATGCGAGATAAACGTGAATTTGTTGCGGCAGAGTCTTGTACTCAATGGTTTTATCATCAGCTCCGCAAGCGTCCGCCTTCCCCTCAGGTTGAATTGTTGTCAGTTCCCGCATCAGCGGATACGCATCGCTGTCTTGCGCAATACCCAAATGGGCTTGAAGGAGCTCGGCAAGCATTTAGTGAGACGCAGTCTTCTTTATCGCTGAGTCTGACGTTTTATCAGTTTGCCCTTGTGGGCGATGCTGATGATAATGGGGCGTACAATGATGCTGAATTGCGCGATGTGTTTGAATCGTTTGAGATGAAATTTCCGGCGGGGGTCTATCCTGCTGACTACTTAGTGTCCCTCACGCAGACCTTTGATACTGTTCGTCATACCGGGGAGTTTTCTGTTTTAACGACAGGTATGGGCCGATTGTATGAAAAAGGGTATCGGTTTACGTCAGCTGATCAAGCGGCATTGCATCAGGTCACGCAATAGCAGATGTTATTGTTCAACGTTTCTTTAACTCATCCTTTCTATAGCTTCCCGCGATCGGCTTCTCACGGTTTGATCCCAGTCCTCTTTCATCATTTCTTGTAATTTTTCTTTTGCTTCCTGAGCTCTCATTCTTCCAAGAGCTAAGGCTGCACATCCACGAACATAGGCATGGTCATCCTCCAATGCACGAATGAGCAGGGGCACACTCTTTTGATCTTGGAGGGCGCCTAAATGGCTGATGGCCATGCCACGTATGCGATGCTGCTTGTCTCCGATAGCCATCTTGTAGGTGACAATGCATGATTCGGCCAATGCGTCTTTAATCGTTTCTAATCCTTGCAGCTCGTACCCATTCAATTCAATCAGGGTGACGGCCTGGTCAAATCGTTTTTGGGGTGACCGTTCTTGCGTAAATTGTTCAATAAGTTGTTGCTGTTTTCTGACAAGATACCGACGATTTCTGAATTTTCGTATGCTCAGCCAGATGGCGAGGGTTGAGAGAATGATGACGAAAAGAATGGGGATGATTTCGTCAGTAATGTAATCTTGTGTATCGAAGGAAAGGTGATTCCAGGTCCAGATGCTGGCAATGATGAGTCCGATTAGGAGCAGAATTGAGATGACATTTGCATGTCCTTTGGGGGCGTTGGCCGTTGACGGCTTCTTTCGCTTAAGGGATTGCCCGTTTGGGGCAAGGTGTTTCAATAATTTCTGCACGACGAGTGCTCATATGCGGGCGAGATAAACGATCATGTTTGGAAGGAAGTGTCTGCTGACAGCAAAGCAGTTATCCAATCGCGCGTTGAAAGGCTTTCGATCCTCCATAAAGACAGAGGGCATCAAAGATCAGCAGAATAATCGTGGCTGTGGCAACTTGTGGCAGTGCTGCTGCCCATCCGGTAATGATCAAGGGCCGGACGGCTTCAATCACCCAGGTCATGGGGTTCAGGAAGGCAATCATGTGCATCCATCCCGGCATGACTGATAGTGGCACGAGGGCAGAACTAAGAAAGATCATGGGGAGGGATAAAAACCCAAGGACAGAAAAGAAGTCCCCATGGCTTTTGACGGAAAATGCCATGGCCATGGATATGGCCGTCAATCCGATGCCAAAGAGCATTCCGATCAAGAGAATGACGGCGATGCCGAGCAGTCCGGTAATGGGTGTGACGCCAAAGAGAAAGGCGACAGCCAAAATGACAAGAATCTGTAACGACGTGATGCATGTGACAAACAAATAACGGCTGAGAATAACGGATGTCCGATGAATGGGGGTAGACATGAGTCGTTCCAGAAACCCATTTTCCTTATCAAAAAGGAGGTCGACTCCACCGGCCAGTCCATTATTGAGCACGGTCATGACCACGACTCCCGCAGCCAAAAAGCTCATATAATTAGGCGCTTGTAAAGCTTGGGCGTCTGTTGCACGTTGGAATAGATTGCCGAAAAAAATGAGCCAAAACAACATAGGCTGAATCAGCGTGAAAAGCATGCTGAATTTTTCGCGGCTCAATCTCCGGACCCACCGCATGGTGAGGGCCATCACTTCTTGTGTGAGATGTTGATAGGTCATAAAGGGCAACTCATAGGAAACATGAAAGTAAGGAAACGGTATGGGGTCATGGCTGATTGTATGAGGGCCTTATTCGGTTACCTCATCAGGAACCCCACCCTTAATGGCGTGGCCTGTATGTGCGATGAAGACATCGTCCAGCCGAGGCCGGTGGTATTCAATACCTTCTATGCGACAATTCACTTTGTTGGCAACGTCTAGGATTGTCGGTAAGGCTTTTTCTGGGGAGTCCACCCGAATATCTAACCCGTTTGCGGTGGTTTGAATGTGACGGATACAGGCAAAAGATTCGAGCTCATTGGACATGTGCTGGAAATCATGCTCTCCGACTTGTTTCAAGGTGAGGGAAAGGCTATCCCCTCCGAGCGCGGTTTTCAGTTCGTTTGGCGAGCCCAGTGCACGAATTTGCCCTTCGTCAATGATGACTAAACGATCACATAATTGTTCGGCTTCCTCTAGATAATTCGTCGTCATCACAATCGTTATGCCTTGTTCTTTCAGCTGACGCACATAGGCCCAGATTCGTAAACGGCTTTGGACGTCGAGTCCGAGTGTGGGTTCATCCAAAAATAAAATTTCTGGATTTGGGAGAAGGCCACAAGCGATGTCCAGCTTGCGCTTCATCCCTCCCGAATATGTCTTTGCTGGACGGTCGGCATGTTCTTCTAAATCGACTAACTGCAGTAGCTGGTTAATGCGTTGTTTGGCTTCGGCTTTTGGCAGATGATAAAGATCTCCTAAGAGCAGGAGGTGCTCTCTGCCAGTCAAGAACCGGTCGATGGCTCGTTCCTGGGGGACGTAACCAATGAGGCTGCGGACATGTTCGGCTTCCTTGACGGTGTCGTGTCCTAGAATCGTTGCGGTTCCGCTCGTCGGCGGTAAGATCGTAATGAGAATACGGAGTGTGGTACTTTTCCCCGCTCCATTGGGGCCAAGCATCCCAAAGATTTCCCCTTTGTGTACTGTGAGGGAAATGTCTTGAATAGCCGTGACGTGACCATAGGTTTTCCCGAGGCTGGTTGCCTCAATAGCAATAACGGAGTTCATCGTCTTCAACCCTAGCTAACCGTCTTGAGTCTTGTCAACGGGATTTGGCATTTGAAAAAACGATTGTTGTCCAAGCCCTCAACCTTGTCTCTTCATATGTGGAAATTAGTCTCTGTCATCACGGGGATGTTTCTTTTGGGCGCGGGGAGTATTGTGACCGGAGCGGGCCATGCTCTGGATGATTTTCCCCTTGACGTTGCCCAAGCGCGTCCTGGCTATGAATTCTCTTTTCCCGAGGATCATGGTTCGCATGATGCCTTTCGTACGGAATGGTGGTATTTCACTGGTCATCTCTTTGGAGAAGATGGCCGTCGGTTTGGGTATGAATTAACATTTTTTCGACGAGCGGTTGATCTCCCTCATGGTCTCGACAATCCATCGGCCTGGGCGATTCGACAGCTATATTTTGCGCATTCCGCAGTAAACGATGAACACAATGAGCAGTTTCAGTTTGCTGAAAAATTGAGTCGAGCCGGTTTAGGCAAGGCTGGGGCTCAGTCGGGTTTTTTGGACGTCTGGATCGATGAATGGGTGTGTAAGGCTGTATCCGCTGATCATCGTGTGATTCAATTACATGCTGATGCCGAGACTTTTTCTCTCGATCTGCACGTGAGCCCTCAAAAGCCACCGGTTATACATGGAACTCATGGCGTGAGTGTGAAAGGTCTTTTGCCAGGACAAGCCTCTCATTACTATTCGCTTTCACGACTTTCTACGGAAGGTATGCTAAACATTCATGGCGAAGAGGTTCTTGTGAAGGGCCTGAGTTGGATGGACCATGAATTTGGATCGGGGGAACTGGGCGATGATCAGGTTGGATGGGATTGGTTTAGCATTCAGTTAGAGGGCGATATCGAAATCATGATCTATCAATTGCGGAAACATGATGGATCGCCAGACGCTGTTTCAAGTGGCACGATGGTGTTTCCTGATGGAACCACACAGCATCTCTCACTGAAAGCAATTCATATCACGGTTCAAGATATTTGGGAAAGTCCTGTGACGAAGGCTCAGTATCCATCCAAATGGCAGGTTCGCATTCCTTCGCTTGAGTTGGCGCTTGTTGTGGTGCCTCGTCTGCCCAATCAAGAACTCGTGACGCATCGCAGTACTCAGGTTGCTTATTGGGAAGGCGCGGTGGATGTGGCTGGAGAATTCCAGGGAAAGGCGACGACAGGGATGGGGTATGTCGAATTAACAGGATATGCCAAGCCCTTACGGAAGGCCTATTGATTGTACAGTGCTTATATGAAGAGAAACGTATCCCTGATTTGTATCGTTAGTTTAGGACTAATGGTTTTGGCCCTTGTGCACGTGGGGTGTGCTGATCGTCGAGATACGGTTGTTTCGATTGCCATTCATCCCAAGAAGTCCAATATCCTATACATTGCGACAGATGAATCAGTTTACAAAACGCGAGATGGTGGCCAGTCTTGGATACGCCTTGATGAGGGATTGGACCGAGTCCGTGTGACGACCGTCCTCGTTGATCCTCATTTGCCAGCAAATGTTCTGGCGGGGACGATGGGTGACGGGGTCTATATGAGTCCAGATGGTGGGCATCGGTGGTTCTCCCGTAATACGGGTATTCAAAAGGGCACAATTTCTGTCAATGTTCAACAACTTGTTTTACATCCCCGAAATAGTCAGATCCTTTATGCGGCAACGACAGTCGGTGTTTTTCAAAGCACGAATGGGGGTGCGCAATGGGTCGAGCGTATGCAGGGCATGACGGAGATTAATTTTATTGTCTCTTTAGCTGTTGACCCCACCCGGACCAACATTGTCTATGCAGGGACCAGTGGGGGAGTGTATCGAAGCATGGATGCGACGGAACATTGGGAAAAAGTGAACACGGGGCTGGTGCCGCCAGATGCGAAAATGGCCTCTATGGCTTTGGGTGTGAACATCCTGGTTATTGACCCAGTTACTCCGGATACGGTCTATGCAGCGACAACTCGCGGGGTTTTTAAAACCATAAACCGTGGAGAGACATGGAAAGGCCTTGGCACAGTTGGCAGCAAAGGATATGTGAGTTCGATGGCTATTGACCCGCGTAACCCAAACATTTTATATATTGCGACAGCTGAAGGGGTTCAGAAAAGTGTCGATGGCGGGAATACCTGGGTGTTCATGAATAAAGGACTAGATAACATTAATATACGGGCTATTCGTTTGCACCCACAGGATGATCACGTGCTTTATATTGGAACGAATGGGGGAGGGGCGTATCACTCTGCCAATGGTGGTATGGATTGGTCGAAAATCCCTATCCATGCCGATTGAACATGTTTAATGATGAGAATGCTTAATAAGCCATTGCTTGGTGTTTGTGATGTTACCAAATGGTAATGATTTTCTTGCACTGATTTATAGAAACAATTGGTTTTTTATAGAATTACTTAAAACCCATTTTTAAATCCCATGGAGTTACCTTTTTGTAACATCATGGGATTTAATTCGTAATCTATTGATAATTAATGGTTTTTTTATTTATTGAGAATAATACTGGTGTGATTCATTAGATAGGTTCGATTGACATGTTACGAAATATGCTCCATTTTCGTTAAGGTATGAAGTTCAGTTTTAACTAGTTAACTAGATTGATATGATATTTTGTTATAACTTTCAATGACTTACAATTTTTTTGAGATTAATTTTCAATGTGGATTGATTTTTGCTAATGTACAGTTGAGCCTGATTATGTCAGGTACTCATTAAATATGTGAGATTATGAATTATCTATATGGTCAAAATGTTATCGACACAAACAAAAGGTGAGGTTTTCGAAGGGAGGTGGTTTGTTCTCTTATCCCTTAATTGGGATGTTCCGTATGGCAAAAAGATGTTTGCCGCTTACCAGTCTTCACATTTAGGAGGTATGTGAAATGTTTCTTTCAAGAAGACAGTTTTTAAAGGTTTCCACGGGCACCGTTGCCGCAGTTGCCTTGGCTGATAAGGCACTAGCGTTAACAGCGCTTCAACCCGTGATCGAAGTGGGTAATCCGCTTGGTGAATATCCAGACCGTGCTTGGGAGCGTGTCTATCATGATCAATATCGATATGACTCCTCTTTCACATGGGTCTGCTCCCCAAATGACACCCATGCCTGTCGAATTCGAGCATTTGTCAGAAATGGTGTGGTTATGCGGGTTGAGCAAAACTATGACCATCAAACCTACGAAGACCTTTACGGAAATCGTGGAACCTTTGCTCATAACCCACGGATGTGCTTGAAGGGGTATACCTTCCATCGTCGTGTATATGGTCCCTATCGGTTAAAAGGGCCGTTGATGCGCCGTGGATGGAAGCAATGGATGGATGACGGAAGCCCTGAATTTACCCCAGCGAGCATGGCAAAGTACAAATTTAATGCTCGGTATCTTGACGATATGATTCGGGTGTCTTGGGACACCGCGTTCACGTATCTTGCCAAGGCAATGATTATCATTGCAGCTCGGTATAGTGGTGAGTCTGGTGCTCGGCGTTTACGTGAGCAAGGCTATCCACCTGAAATGATTGAAATGACAAAGGGTTCCGGTGTTCGTTGTATGAAGTTCCGTGCTGGCATGCCGATCTTGGGTGTTATTGGAAAGATGGGTATCACCCGAATGAATGGTGGTTGCGGTGCGTTACTTGATACCTACACCAGAAAAGTAAAGCCACATCAGGCGCAAGGTGGTCGGTACTGGTCGAACTACACCTGGCATGGTGACCAAAATCCTGGTCATCCATTCTGGTCTGGTGTTCAGACTTCGGATATCGACATGAATGACATGCGATTTTCTAAACTCAACACCAGTTGGGGGAAGAACTTCGTTGAAAACAAGATGCCTGAAGCTCACTGGAAGTTAGAGTCCATTGAGCGTGGAGCTCGCTTGGTGGTCATTACGCCAGAATATAATCCAACTGCCTATCGTGCAGATTACTGGATCCCTGTTCGGCCAACCACTGATACCGCGTTGTTCCTTGGTGCCTTGAAGATCATCTTCGATGAAAACATGCACGATGTGGATTTCTGTAAGCACTACACAGATCTTCCATTGTTAGTAAGAACTGATACTCTTCAATATTTGGATCCACGTGACGTGGTCGAAGGTTATCAATTCCCAGATTTCTCAAAGACCTACTCTGGGAAAGTGCAAACATTGAATCCTTCAAAAATCGCTCGTTTGGGTGGTTTTATGGTTTGGGATCAAAACAAAAATGCCGCTGTCCCACTACATAGAGAGTTGGTCGGTTGGCATTCTCGCAGAAGCGGAATTGATCCTGCCATGACCGGAACTTACCGGGTGAAGTTGTTGAATGGTCGTGAAGTCGACGTTCTGCCAATTTTCCAAATGTATCAGGTGCATTTGCAGGATTACGATTTGGATACTGTTCATCAAATCAATCGGGCTCCAAAAGACTTGATTGTGAGATGGGCACGAGACAGTGGAACGGTTAAGCCTGCTGCCATTCATAATGGCGAAGGAACCAACCACTATTTCCATCAGACAATTGCCGCTCGTGGTGCAGCCATGGTGTTGATTGTTGCTGGAAACGTCGGGAAATTTGGAACTGGCCAACATACCTGGGCTGGTAACTACAAAGCCGGTATTTGGACGTCAACTCCATGGAGCGGTGGAGGTCTTGGAACGCACACTGCAGAAAATCCATTCAAGATTACCTTGGATGCGAGTGCCCATGGAAAAGAAGTCAACGTTCGTGGTTACTACTATGGTGAAGAAGTCGCTTACTGGAACCATGGTGATACGGCGTTGATTGTCAATACTCCAAAATACGGACGGCGTGTGTTTACTGGGAAAACTCATATGCCTACGCCAAGTAAGTTCCGATGGGTGGCCAACGTTAACGTGTTGAATAATGCAAAACACCATTATGACATGGTGAAAAACGTTGATCCTCATAACGAAACTTTGGTTACGCAAGACGTGGAAATGACATCGGACGTCAACCATAATGACGTGGCGATGGGCGTGAACACATGGATGGAGTTTACCTATCCAGAACATACGGCAACAGTATCAAACCCATGGTTCCAGGTATGGAAAGGTGGTATTCGTCCACTGTACGATACTCGGAATGACTTGGATACCGTTGCAGGTGTTGCAGCAAAATTGACAGAAATGACAGGCGATCGACGTTTCCGCGATTACTTTAAGTTTGTCTATGATAATCGTGTTGACGTCTACGTCCAACGTCTCCTTGATGCGAGCTCCACAGGTTATGGGTATAGTGTTGACACTATGCTTAAATCTGAAAAGGGCTGGATGGTGATGTGCCGTACCTATCCACGGCAGCCATTCTGGGAAGAGACCAATGAAAGTAAGCCTCAATGGACTCGTACAGGAAGATATGAAAACTATCGGGTTGAGCCAGAAGCCATTGAATACGGTGAAAACTTTATTTCTCATCGTGAAGGAACAGAGGCTACCCCGTATCTTCCTAATGCAATCTTCTCAACCAATCCATACGTCAGACCTGATGACTATGGTATTCCTATTACCGCGCAACACCATGATGACAAGACAGTCAGAAACATCAAGTTGCCATGGCAGGAAATTAAGCGGTACAGCAACCCATTGTGGGAAAAAGGCTATCAGTTCTATTGTGTAACGCCAAAAACGCGTCACAGAGTGCATAGCCAATGGTCAGTCAATGACTGGGTCCAAATGTATGAATCAAACTTTGGTGATGCATACAGAATGGATAAACGAACTCCAGGTGTTGGTGAACATCAACTCCACATTAACCCTCAGGCCGCGAAAGACCGTGGTATCAATGATGGTGACTATGTATACGTTGATGGAAACCCTGTTGATCGTCCATATCGTGGTTGGAAGCCGAGTGATCCTTACTACAAAGTTGCTCGATTAATGATTCGGGCAAAGTATAACCCGGCCTTCCCATACCATGTCACAATGGCAAAACATGCTCCCTACGTCGCAACTGCGAAATCAGTAAAGGGACATGAAACCCGTCCAGATGGACGAGCCATCGCGATGGATACTGGATATCAATCAAACTTCCGTTATGGTGCACAGCAATCGTTTACTCGTGACTGGTTGATGCCAATGCATCAATTGGACTCACTACCTGGTAAGCATGCTGTTGCCTGGAAGTTTAAATTCGGCTATCAGGTTGATAACCATGCTGTCAACACAGTTCCTAAAGAATGCTTAATCCGAATCACCAAAGCAGAAGACGGTGGTATCGGAGGACGCGGTCCATGGGAACCAGTGCGAACAGGGTTCACTCCAGGCCAAGAAAATGAGTTCATGATTAAATGGCTGAAGGGTGATCATATTAAGATAAAGGTGTAATACAACTTCGCGTAGGGCTGGGAAATAGGTTCCAGCCCTACGTACCCTAGAATGATTAGGGAATTGAGTGAAATTTTAGTTCACAGAAACGGAGGAAACTATGCCAGAAGTATATAATTGGCAACTAGGCAGAAAGATGCTCTATCCTTACGAGGAAAGACATCCAAAGTGGCAGTTTGCCTTTGTCTTTAATATCAATCGGTGTTTGGCATGCCAAACCTGTTCGATGGCAGATAAGTCAACCTGGCTATTTTCTAAAGGCCAAGAATACATGTGGTGGAACAATGTGGAAACGAAACCATATGGTGGATACCCACAGTTCTACGATGTGAAAATTACACAATTGATTGAGCAGGTTAATCCAGGCGGTCAAGTGTGGAACGTTCGCGTGGGAAGAAAGCACCATGCTCCATATGGTGTGTTTGAAGGAATGACCATTTTTGATGCTGGAGCCAAGGTTGGCCAGGCAGCCATTGGGTACATTCCAACAGACCAAGAATGGCGGTTTGTCAATATTTATGAAGATACCGCCACATCCATGCGGGCTCTCGTTGAAGGTATTGATAAATCTGGTTTTACAAAGGAAGAACCATGGAAAATGACTGGAAGCAGCCTTCCAGAACATGAAACCTACTTCTTCTATCTTCAACGTATTTGTAACCACTGTACATATCCTGGGTGTTTGGCGGCATGTCCCCGTAAGGCCATTTACAAGAGGCCAGAAGATGGGATTGTGTTGATCGACCAAAACCGCTGCCGTGGGTATAAAAAATGTGTGGAACAATGCCCATTTAAAAAGCCCATGTATCGTGGAACAACCAGGGTAACGGAAAAGTGTATTGCCTGTTATCCTCGTGTTGAAGGAAAAGATCCTTTAACTGGTGGTGAGCCAATGGAAACACGGTGTATGGCCGCCTGTGTAGGAAAAATCCGCTTGCAGAGCTTGGTCAAAGTTGGGGAAGATGGTCTTTGGGCAGAAGATCGCTGGAATCCATTGTATTACACGATTCGAGTGGAACAAGTTGCCCTTCCTCTTTACCCACAATGGGGTACTGAGCCAAATGGTTTCTATATTCCTCCACGACAAGCTCCACGTGGATATATTCGTCAAATGTTTGGTCCAGGTGTTGATAATGCAATTGAAAAATACCTGGTGCCAAGCCGTGAGTTGCTGGCCGTGTTGCAATTATGGCGTGCCAGTCAGCAAATCATTTTCCGTTACGATGTCATTCCTGGGCCAAAAGTGTTTGAAACCCAGATTCACGGTAAGAAGTTTGAAATGTATAACGATACCGTGTTGGGCTTTAACAAGTCTGGTAAGGAATGTGTTCGTCAGCAGGTTGAAGAGCCGATTTACATTCGGCCTGCAGAACGGGTCAACTGGCTGTAATAATTACTTTTATTGCAGTAGGAGGAAAGGGCAGGGTTCATACGAACCCTGCCCTTTTTTTGTGTAGCCTTCTTCTTACTATGCAGAGGGAAGACGAGAGTGTAGAGCCAATGCAATTGACGAGATGGAGTTTTGTATGAAATGCCGGGTATGGTTATTGGGAATCTTGATAGGCGTAGCAAGTTGTGGTGGGGAAAGCCCAGACAGTATGTTTGATACGGCTCAGTTTGAGGAAAAGCAAAACAACATGATACATGCTAAGCAGCTGTACCATGAAATTATACGATCATACCCAGAGTCAGATCATGCTGAAATGGCAAAGAGACGGTTAGAGGAAATTCAAGACACAACTCCCTAGTTTGCCTAGGACAGAGACTCCTATGTCTCTACCGTTCAGCTAGTTTCTCTAGGGTTTGAAGAAGAATCTTTTCGTGAAGCCAAATCTCGAAGTCTGGCCTCGGCCGGGGTTTCTAGATTTTTCTTTTTATTGCATTCTAAACAAGCTGGTACAATATTTCCCTTTGTTGATTTTCCACCTCTGGCAAGTGGGACGATATGGTCCATGGAAAGTAATATAGGAAGAATACATGCCTTGCAGTAATGGCATTGCCCTTTAGCAATTTGACGCTTCCACCATTGGGTCCGTCGTAAATCTCTTGCTTTTGTCCGTTCAAGTCGAATTCGTTTGGCAAGCGCAGGATCTGAATCTACGTCAAAGTAGCTCTCATCTGACATGATTATCTGGCATCCAGGGTTAAAGCTAAACACTTGGTTGAAGCTCCAATTTTCATACGTCCACTACAGTTCATGATAGAAAGCACATAGTCTGGCTTGTTCAACATGCCTATAGTCTTTGGGAAATTGAATGAGATGACATGGGATTTAACATGTATGGTCTTCCATGTATAGCATTTTAGTTTTCTTTGAAAAACGGCCAGCCGCAAAAAAACAAATTTGACTATTCATAGCCTCATACGCATATGAATCAAAGGCTAGGGAAGCATAAGGCCGTTTGCAACCGGTGAGTGGATAAAAACAGATAGCAAAGTGATGAAAATCTTCATTCACAAATTTCAAAGGCGGAATTTCCTGCTCAAAAATTTTACTGGATGGATAATAGGCTTGAGTATCATTATGATGTCAACCACCTAGCACCAATCTTAATCAATCTCCAGCCTAAGACATTTCAGTGCCGATGCTGTTAAATAACCACCCCTAGTTGAGATGGGGGTGACTTGACAGGGCGGCGAGAAACACGGTACGCCTAGAGACGCTTCGACGCCTGGCCCAAGGAGGACCCTATGCCTGTCAATGCCCTACGAAAAGACCAGCCCCGCCCGACTCGACCGGCGCCGCGGACCACCCGCGTTGAGGGGGCCGCCCCACCCCTCTCCGAAGCCGCCCAGCAGGAAGCCGATCTCGCCAACCAAGAACAAGAAGCCCTCTGGGAAGCCGCCGATAATGCCATGACCCAACAAGACGGCTCCCTCCGCTGGTAACCATGCCCCCCCGTCCGGCCTTCGCCACCCCTCAATCCCTCGCCTGGTTTCACGCCGCCCAACGCGTCATCCCCGGGGGCGTCAATAGCCCCGTCCGCGCCTTTCGAGCCGTCGGAGGCCAGCCGCTCTTTCTCACCCGCGCGAAAGGGGCCTATGTCTATGACCTCGATGGCCATCGGTTCCTGGACTACGTCCTGTCGTGGGGGCCCATGATCTTGGGCCATGCCCCCGCCGCGATCGTCCAACGGTTAACCCAGGTCCTCGCGCAGGGGACCAGCTTTGGCGCCCCTATCCTGCCCCCCATGAAAGTGAGTCCACCAATACGACATAATTGAGGGTGTT
>JAALKI010000004.1 GCA_011088105.1 Nitrospirota bacterium
ACTCTTCCGCATCCAGCCATCCTAAGATAACTCTCGTTATCTAGGACAGCCCCAACTTTTTCTCCACCACCCTGGGCATCAACCTCCTGAAGAGCCCGTGTAATCATAGGATCGATATCTGCAGGGTCAGAAACTTTTATAATGATGGTAATCGTTCGAACCCCTTCTTTCAGACGCAACACTGGAGAAGCGACTGCAAACCCCAATTGAGCATCTTCAACAGATCCGTAGCCACCATCTTTTTCTTCTGCGCCAAACAATGGCCAAGAAGGCGCATTGGGGTCACCCCCTGACGACAATCCCTCCGGCAAGCGATTACTTCGCGCACGGGTGACATACTGTAACTCTGCCTCTGGTGAAATCAGTCGATTGCGTTCGAAAAAGAGCGTGGCAAGTGACTGAATCTTGGCATCTGTGACCACGATATTACTCTCCGCCTCATACACTAATTCTTTCCCTGCCAAATCCTTCCCTCCAGAAAATTCGGTCCCTTTGGGAATAAAAACTTCTCGCGCACCGGCATCTGTTTCCAAAACAAGATCGGCGCTATCTGGCAAAGGATCGCGAGGAGAAGCTTTGAGCAACGTTTGATAATAAAAATTGAGATGTCTCTGAGAAAAGGTATTGATCCGTTCTTGCGCGTCACCAAACAGCTTGAGAAACGTCATCAATAAACCTACGCTGGGATCGTGGGTTTGCCCACGCAATGTTTGTTGCATATAAACAGCGGTCACACTCTGCAGGTAGAGAACGGCATGAAAAAAAGCATAAAAAATCGAACGTAGGAGACGTTTCTCAATCATGGAATTTCTAGAGTCTGGCAACTTCGATGGTTGAATGGGTTGCCCTGTCTTTGGCCGCGCCCAAATGGGATCGCAGCCTTCTAAATCAAACACCGGCTCTCGCTGTGATCGTCCCTCCATCAGTCGCTTGAGACATTCACGAAGGTCTCCAAATTCAGCCGAAAGTTTTTCTTCAATCACCTCTTCGATTTTCACACTAAGGGCTTTCCCCGATGAATGATTGGACATTTTCAGTGTTTTCAACCAACCATCAATATCCTTGACAAATTGACACAGGCCGACACCAACCTCTTCCACACTGGAATCAAACCGATATTGAAATTCCGTTTCCAGCTGCTTGAGATCCAGACTGAGGATTTGGGCCATGACTACCGCCTCATCCGCTTCAAATAACCCTGCCCAGGTCCCCTCTGGTTTATTGTTGAGGTTATAAAAGTGCAAATGGGAAGCGACTTTCACACTCAACGCCAGCAAGTCTTCAAAGGTCATTTCATCGACCTTGAAGTAGTCCTCCCGTAGCGCCGCAGGGAACCGCATATTCTGCGCTGTTCCATCCGTGATATGTAATCGAGCCTCATCAGCCATTGACGATCATCCTTTTTCCTGTGACAACGCTGGGAATCCTCCTCCAGGCCGAATATTTGTCCCCTCACGAAAATAGAACGGGAAAACCATATTACTTCGAGCATTGGTCATTCGCACGGTATAATCCAGGTGAATCAAGAGCTTACCTTCATAGAGCTCGTCCGTATTCACATCCACTGCATTGAGAGTAATACGTGGCTCAAAAAATAGGATGGCTCGTGTAATGATATCCGTCAATTCTGCAATGGCACTGTCATTCATATGCTCAAACACTAAGCCTTTCAAACCACATCCATACGAAGGGTACATCACACGCTCTCCGGGTGATGTTAAGAGAAGGATTTTTAGGCTTTCCCAAATATCATCTCCTTCCGAAACCAGCTTGACACCTTTCGCACGCTGATGAAACTCTGGGGGAAACGCCCATCCTGTACCAAGAAATGTTTTGTCGATACCCATAGTCGTCTGTCTGCAGCTCTCTACCCACCAACAATGACTGTTGGACACCCAAGAACAATGACCCCTCCATGCGCCGTGTTGTCGCCCATTCTTGCGGCAGGCTTCTTGCCAATCATCACTGTGGCCGAACCTTTCACGATCGTATCGGGAGGACCAACACAGGTACAGCTATCCCCAACAACTGCTGAAGGCAGCTTTGCAATCAACACCGTGGGAATCCCAGGTCCAATGATCGGCCCACCAACATGAGGCACCACCCCTGTGACCATTGGGCAGGTATGCATATCTGTCAGTCTGGACGCAGGTGGCATGGCAACGCTCCTTAATTAATCATGACCATGGCGCCTTTGACCGTCGTCTGGCCCGATGCAGATAATTCAGCGGTGGCATTGCCTTTGGCCACAAAACCCACATTCGCTGTATTGTTCACGTTCAGCCCTGTCACCTTGACATCGACTTTCGACGTGATCCCGACTTCTCCCACAGCATCAATGGTCACTTTTCCTTTGGCCGTGATGCTAATATCTTTTGGACTATCTAAGACAATGCCACTGGAGCTCAGTTCAACCTTATTGTTATTTTGATCCTGCAGCAGAATTGATTTTTGATCATCACTGATCACAATCGTGTTATTACCGGGAGTGACAAGGGTGATCACCTTTTTATCATCATCAAATTCAACCTTCAGCTCGCTCTTCGTCACAATGGCTTTGATGAAGTTGTCCGCAGTTGGTTCATATGGTGGTTTTCGTTTGCTGCTATACAAGCTGCCGAGGATCACCGGATGCGACGGGTCATTATTGAAATACCCCAAGACAACTTCATCCCCAATTTCTGGGATAAAAAATGAGCCAATCCCGTCCGAGGCATAAAATTTGGTTAACCTCGCCCACACGCCTTCTGTCTCTGTCTGTAATACAGGCACCGTTACTTGAATCTTATATTGCCCTTCGGGATCAGCATCGAGTTTCTTCACGATCCCAACCTGTAACCCATCGACGCCTGGCAATAACCCCGACGCCGAGGGAGCGACCAAGTCCCGTCTTTCGGCAAACCATGCTGAGGGTAGACCAAACTCAACCTCACTAGTCCAGTTCCCCTCTGAAATGTCATGATGCACGGCACTGATAAACACATTACCGTTAAAGCGATTGCCAACGCCTTCGAGTTCGATGAGGGTGCCAATTTTCGCCTTGGCACTCCCTTGAAATTTCATACGGCCTCGAATTCTCGCCAAGCCTGCCTTGACCTGTTGACCATCGCTCCAGGCCTTGATGGCGGTCTTTTCCAAAGGCGCCGAGGTCTGTAACCGAAAAGAGCTCGGGCCTACCACCGTCGCCAATTGTGACGAAGTCAGATCTCCCTGTGCATTGAGCGTCTGGGGGCTCACCTCTTCCTCAACAATGGCCTGAGTCTTCGGGTCCCAGGAAACTCCTTTAACCGCCGTAAGCTGAGTCTTGGCATCAATATCCGCATCAAATTCTATCAAGTCTTCGCCGTAGGTAACCGTAAGCTGAGCCGCCCCACTTACCTGTGGTGCTTGGACCGTCACCTTTCCGTCTTCCACAATCACAAGGAGACCATTCACCTCAGCGCGAGACAGCAAGAAATCCCAGTCGGTGCAATAATGTTGCACCAGTTCTTTGTATTGGACTGTAGTTGCAGAGACATTGGCCGTGAGCCCACTAGCATTCCCAATCAATTTGGTCATGATATCGCTATCTTTGGACTCAACATAATTGGCATTGTTTCGGCCTATTGTCATTTTGATCGCCTTATCCCAGCAATCAATAACTAAACGCGCATAATTATTACCGGTAATCTTGAGACCATGTTTTACAACAATGCCTTTAAAAATCGTTTCTTCTTGTTGGTCATACCCAGCATTGATGGTGATCTCGGCCCCCGGTTTGAAATTGTCGGAGTTACTGACCGGGAAGTCTTTATTGGGCATATCGCCATCCAATAACACAATCCTCGCCGTTGGAATTTTGTTGATGACACTGCTGATTCGAACTGAGACGAGTGCAACGGATGCATCAAGTGGTGCACCATTAACTAACACGGTCAGACTAACAAGACCACTGCCTTCAAGATTTGGTGAGTCAGCCATGCGTGACTTTCAGTGGAGGAAAATGAAGACGACTCCCAGGTTCGATATCCCGGAAGTTGACAAGATTATTCCATCGTGCCACATCAATATAATAAGAGGAGTCTTTATAGATGCGTGCACATAACAGCGGCAAGGTATCACCGGCTTTCACTTCAACAATATGGGTAAGGTCTGGAGAGGTCTTATTTGCTTCAAGCGCTTCCTCTTCCTTACTGACAAACTCGATAAATGACAGTTTCACGGCAGCGCGTAAGGGCTCTCCACTTGGCTTAAACAATGTGTATTGCACAGACAATGTTTCAAGCCGTCCATAAAATAAAAGACTTCCCCACAACAGCCTGACATATTGAGGTTCATGAGCATTACCATCAAACTTATACACTGTGCCTTCAAGGTCCTTCATTCGTGTTTTGACATCAACAGCACTCGTTCCAGCTACCACCCCAGTCCCATCAATCACTAGGTCAAAACTGATTTTTTCCGGTTTGTAAGCATCAAACTTTTGTTCGCTTCCTGTCGCACCCAAAGCCTCATCTTTGTTGTATTGAATGGTAAAGCCATGCGTATAGTCGGACGGGTTAATCATGACTTCGAATTTCTTTTTCGAAGTATCAACACTGATTTTTCCGGAATCGACTTTACACGGTGAGATGGTTAATTTTGTAACAGCCATTTATCGCTCTTGCTGTTCACGTAATAGATCAATGATAAACTGTTTACATTCGGCACGAATGTCTTTTTTGACCTTCTCTAAGTCTTCTCTATCAGGCAGGACACGATCACCAGATGTATCCCGTTGCATTACCGTGGACTTGATTGTCATCTGTCGAACTTCTATCGCCATATCTAGATAAACCTCTTAGCGTAGCTATACCGGAACTCTATTTTTTCGATGGCTACTTCACTTTTCGTTGAATTAAAACTCTCAATTTCCCAATGGACCGGATACGCATTGGCAAACGACCATGATCGGATCGGATCACCTTTTTCATTCAGAAGTCGGACTTGGAAGGCTTTAGGCTTGATGGGAAGTGTAAATTCCTCCAGGACCTCTCGACACCACTCCACTAAGTCAGAGTTTTTTTTCGCAATGCCGCGTTTAAGGACAAGCTTAGGATGTTTTACGACTTTCGGTAATTGGTGTACAAAGGTATTTTCCCCACCCTCAACAACCTCCTGAGTCTCCAATTCCGGACCAATCCCGCTCACCTCTTGAAATGCAACATCGGCAATCCCTGCGCTGCGCTCAAAGACAACTTTAAAATAAAAGGAAGAGGGCGGATATCCGCCCTCTTCCCATATGTTTGGTGGATCTGGCATGTTGCCTTTACCCTAGATCATCAAACCAAGAGAGAATACTTTCGTATTCCTCCCTTTCATACATATTGCGTTCGATTAGCTATTCGCAATCGTCACCCCTTCATGAGCAAGCTCGATGGATTCGATTGCGGTCTCGTTACCATCGGACTTGAGATCCGTACCGGTAATTTTTGTCGGCCAGGCATTCGCCAGGGTCCATACCATGGTAGGAGCACCAGCCTCATCAAGCAGACTAATCGTCACCGGGATTCGTTTGATGGTATTCATCTTAATCTGATTAAACCAATCCCAGAACTTATTGTCAGACTTGAAGACACCTTTCTTCATCGTCACATTCCCAGATTTTTTGATTCCAGGCATTTTAATCGTGCTGAAAGCCTTGTTATCACCATGGCGATATTCGATCACCTGCGCTTCGATATCAAGACCAGACACTTCTTGAAAGGACATGACCTCGGAGTCTCATTTCACTTGAAAATAAAACTTCGGTAAAGGCCATACACTCGTGGATTGAGCGGATCCATCATCTGCCATAATTAACCTCCTTTAATCTCCATAGACATTTTCAACATAGGATGATTACATACCTACTGAGACCTTCCCATACTTATGACTTCTGCATCTGCTGTTGGAAGGTAATCTCAATGAATTCAGCTGGACGGCTAATCGCCACCAAGACGGTTACCCGCAGAATGCCTTCAAGAATGTCCTCAGGTGTCATAGTCTCTCCTAATCCCACATGCACACTGAAGGCATCATCGGGGCTCGCCCCAGCCAACCCACCACGCTTCCAAATACCCGTCAAAAAGTTGCGAATCATGCTTTTAATGGTCACCCAGGTATTCGCATCGTTCGGCTCAAATACATAGGCTTTCGAAGCCAATTTAATTGACTCTTCCAGCATAATCATTGTTCTCCGCACGTTGACATAACGCCAATCCAAGCTGTTGCCGTCGAGCGTCCGAGCACCCCAAACCAGCGTCCCTTCGCCGACAAATGCCCGAATAGCATTAATCGACTTACCTTGCGTCGTCACATTGAGGTCTTCTTGATCATCATGCGTAATATTAACCGAAGGGGATACTACGGCATTCAAACTCACGTTAGCCGGAGCTTTCCAGACGCCCCGTGAGTTATCCACCATGGTATAAATCCCTGCCATGGCTGCGGAAGGCGGAAGAAGATTCAACGTGCCTTTGATACCCGTCAAAATATTATTGAACAGTGGGCTCATCGCCACTAAGCTCTTGTTCAACAAAATTTTGTTGGCGGCATCGGTTTCATTCTGAATGTCATCAACGGCTTTTTTCTGTTGAACAACTTTGGGTGGCGTCGTATCATCTGTTTCATCAGGAAGTTTCAATTCGCTCTTTAGAAGCCCCTGCAATACATCCTTGTTAGAAATATTGTCATAGCTTAAATCTCTATCCTGGACAATGCTGGTGTTAATCCAGGGATAATAGCTAGCGGCATAATCCAAATTATTTATACCAAGGTCGTTACGGAACGTATCAATCGGATCACCTGATGGATCATGTCGGTCTTTATCGCCATTCCGCACATCAAGGATGGCAAACCGATTCTTCATCTTTTCCCCACAATGCATTAAGGAGGCCTGCTGAATCTTTTGGCAATTGGCCTGGTCTAATAAAATTGCCTCAGGAATGACCACCATGGTCGGTTCCTGTTCCTTGATCAGTTGATTAATACCGGCTTGGAGCTTGTCCGACTCAATATCCTGAGAATAATTGCCGACCGAGACAATGTAGCAAGGCCCCCCTCCATTCTGATAAAACAGCAACATACTGTAATACAGAAGATACTTTCCTCCAGCTACCCCCGTAGCTTGAGTCAGGACATATTCCTTGTCTGCCAAAGAAAATGCCGCTTCGTCCGTGGAATCGGCAGCTTTTTCATCAATGGAAAAGATCGGGGTCGGCCCACCTCCAAAGTAACTATGAAATTCGCCCATGGATGTAATCCGCCATGCCTTGTTCAAGAGCGACTTTCCTTTGTTATTGGCTTTTTGGGTGTATCCGATAAAAGCCGGAACAGCAGTAGCCACCTCAACAACGGAATTGGGAAACGCATTTTTTCGACGATATACACGCCGGGTGTTTTCATTGCTCCCATAAAGGCCTCCTCTGATGATGATTAACAGTTAATAAATATTTCCGACACGACCACTTCTTTCCCTTCCACTACTTCTTTATCAATTTGACTCGTTGAAGCCACAGGCAATCGCTTCAGGAGCACTTTGCCCTCTCGCGTCCCATTGGTTCGCAATTGAAACCGCTGATCAAATTTTTCTTGTAAGGGGATCGGTGCTTTTGACCGGAAAGTTAACGCTGTTCTCTCGTTCGGTAACGAGACGTTGCCGGTAGCCTCGAATTCCGTCTTATTATTGAGGTCGGCAATATAGGGATTGTTTTTGGCCATCGCCCCAAGGAGATAGTATTTCCAATAGGTCTGTCGTGCCTTGAATTTGAGATAATACTCAGCAGGAATGAGCGTGCGACTCTTCGCAAGCGGCTTCGGCAATGTCTTCTCCGCTTCAACCCAGATATTAATGAGAAAATGAGGTTTCACAAGCTTTTCCTTTTTCCCGATCAATCCTTCAAGGACAGGGGCATTCAGCTTTTCAAAGTTTTTGTCGGAAACAGATGAGTCCGCATGGAGCCTCAGCTTCCCTGTCGTCTCTGTTTTAGCTTTTCGACTATCAAAATAGAGAATCTCATCATCACGAAGCACCGCGGGCATGGTGTAGTTCACAAATACAGGGTCTCGTGAAACAACCTTAAAGCCAAAGCACAAGGGCTCATCTTGGTCAGCCATCAGCAACTGAAGCGCATCAATCCGGCTATCATCATAAAAATACGCGGATGCCATTGCGCGTATTCCGCGTCAACAGCCCTGCACGTTGGAGCATCATGGCAGACTGTGCCGTTGGGATAAAATCAAGTTTTATACACACCCCATTTAAAAAAAACTGATGCTCCACCGCAATACTAAATAATGGGAAGTATGAACCCATAAGGTCACG
Organism: Nitrospirota bacterium; assembly: GCA_011088105.1. Taxonomy (GTDB): domain Bacteria; phylum Nitrospirota; class Nitrospiria; order Nitrospirales; family UBA8639; genus JAALKI01. Next base: position 8,324 of record JAALKI010000004.1, read on the forward strand.
TCTCTTAGATATTTACCGAAAACTGCTGGGTTTCTTTTAATGTTGGCACCTGACTTCTGATATCTTCAGAATCAAAAGCCACCATCCTCACCTTGTACAAAATTGAAGGCAAATACTTGCCACTGAGCACCCCCCACAAACTGCTTAAATCATGAATGCTCTGATTCTCGATGTCCAACACCAACTTATCGATTCTTCGGTCTAGATCTGGTGTGTTTTGATGATTAAAGACCGGCTGCCTTTGAAAAAAACTGATGGCATTTGAAAGAAATTTCAGCGCTTCCAGATAATTATTGCCGCTAAAATGTCCAGCAACCATCAAATATAAGTTTAAATATAATGGAGGGTAGTGCATGATCGCTCGGTCACCACCGGGGGCCGATTTTCCTGTCTGATTGGGTGGAACGGTATCTTTCTCAATGTTAATTAAAAAAATCACGAGCTTGTTATTGACATGAGAAGCCACATTGCCATTTTGCTCCAAAATATTGGACACCACGACGATATCCTCATGAAGATCAAAGGTTCTCTTCAGAAACTGATTTAGCTGATTGGCAATGTGGCTGATGGCGGAATCTATCATGAACCCTTGACACCTCCTAGAAGAGTCAACGCAAAAAACCCTGATAGAACGCGTTCGAACGAGTCAACAACGAAAGGGCATGATCTGCCAAAAATGAGATTTTGTCAACCAGTTTTCATGCAATGTTTCGCCAATTTTCATGAATAGATGTCAGTTTATCATATTCCTAAAAACCATTGATCCAAATCCGTTCGAAAACGTTATAGAAACCAACGGCTACCAACACATGCTACAGAAATCTATCATCTTGAGACATGGCATAGCTCAATCAGCAGAGCAGTAGTTTTGGAACTGACAGAAGCATTCTTTCTGTTATATGCTAGCTACTGTTTTTTCAAATCATTAAAATTTCGAGATTCTCGAAAATTATTTTCCGCCAGTTCACGATCCTTTTCATTCAGGCTGGACCATAAACCAGAACTCGAAAATGGGTATTGTGGTTATGAACGAGTATAGAAGGAATGGTGTAGTCTAAAGGGGAAATCTTGCTGAAATTTTCCAAATCTGCACACCCCATGAACATTTGATGGCATTGAAGTCGTCTCTCCGTATTCCTGTCCTGACCAAAACCATCACGGATCTGGAAAAGCTACTAGGGTTGGCTTACTTGTATGGAGCAGACACGTGCATTTGAAGCCTGCGCGGGGGAATGAGTTATTGATTGGAAATATATACACCTAACAAACACATCGAGGCGTTTGCCTCACTCACTGGAACCGTTACGGCCATGGCGCGGACGATGCGCCATGACCGATCTTGATATTGCCAATGAAGGTTGGCGATACGGTCGCGTTTCACCCACCAACATGGGCTCTAAGAATGCCGGAATCTTTTATTTTTGGATCATCCGGAGCAAGCTCCAGAGCCTTTTTGAAATGGTTGGTCGCTGTTCCGTGATCTCCCAGCTTATCTAACGCCAGCGCCAGATTGTAATGCGCTTCCGCAAGACCCGCATTGGCGGCTAACGCTTTATTAAAGTGTTCTTGAGCCACATCCCAATGGCCTTGTTGGTAATGGCCGACCCCCTCGTCGTTTTCTGCTGCGCCGGCGACTCCCTCAGGAGCCATAAGGGCCCCTTTCACTTTTGATACTTCTTCAGTCATGGGAGCTTTGGCAGTCTCCATAGCTTTACTCTCGACCTTGGGCTCTGTTTTGGTTTCCTTTCCATATTGGCCAGAATCACATCCACTCCCTACCAACATCCCAAGCACCAGCACTCCGAGGCTGAAAGATAGCTGTTTCATAGGATCCCCCTTATTGTTGAATGATGAAAACCATCACATACTGTTCAGCTTAGCAACATTCATAAGGCGAAAAAAGAACAAGGAAGATGCTCGGCTAAACAGTCTATGCTAAAGCTGAACCTCTATGTGATTATTGTCAAGTGAGCCGGATGACATCGGCAATTAGATCTTAGCAGATATCCAGACCGCGAGGAGTTTAAGGCAAGGACGGAAATGCGTCTCCATAACCTGCCTATCGGCACACTAGGCACACCAAATGAGTATTGGGTTGTGAATTTTGATATATTGATGCCCAGCTGGTTCACAAAAACACCTAACATCTATGTACAAACGTCTCGCTATCTGCTCAGGGCTCACACAGGTTATCGGGCCCCTTAGACAATGAAACGAATACCACCCTGCAACACACAAAATTTGAAAGCTGCGTGCCGATACTCGCAGATACCAGCGGTGCACAGCCATCGAATTCGACGTTTATCTGGTCTTACTTGGAATAATACCGAATGTGTGAACACAGGTTTCCTATAAAAAACCCCAAACTGCCATCAACTCAAAAACCAAGGAGTGCATGATGACAACCGAAGAAAATATCAATCTCGTAAACGGCATCAACCTGAACGTCCTCAAAGACACGGTGAGTGCAATCGAAGCCGATCCTGAGCTTGGGAAATGTCAATTTCGCGCTCGCAACAAATGGATTGATGCCACTCATAACTGCACAACGATCTCAAGTTTCTACGGAGCCAAACAAGAAATGCCTCACGAGCAAGAGTTTGAATTGCATGCAGATGAACCTCCAATTCTTGCAGGGAAAGATCAAGGGGCCAATCCCGTCGAACACTTGCTAAATGCCTTGGCTGGTTGCGTGACCACGAGCATGGTTGCCCATGCAGCTGTACGCGGCATCCACATCGAGGAATTGGAATCAGAACTAGAAGGCGATATCGACCTACGTGGGTTCCTCGGCCTAGCTCCCACGGTACCAAAGGGCTTCACAAACATCCGACTGAAATTCAAGGTCAAAGCTGACGCAGAAAACGTGAAGAAGTTAAAAAGCCTGGCAGAGTTCTCACCTGTCTATAACACACTCATCCAGGGCGCCAAGGTAGACATTGCAATCGAGCCGCAGTAAGAATTTCTATTGCACCGTGAACTTATAAAAGCCAGACAGCTACTCTGAGAAGGAATGAGAACCTCTCTTATGGCAACGCGTTCAAAGTTTACAGAACGGCTTGCCATCAAGCTTAAAATGGCATACACTCCGTCCATGGTTAGGAAGCGTTTAGCCACCAGGAAGCCAGTGCGAAGGCAATTTGGTCTCTTAGGCAACAGCTTCTGCCTAAGCCATGAGTCAGCATATTTATGCTATGCAGGAAGATTGAAGGCACGTGGCAAAAAAGTTAGCGTAAATGAAATCGGAACACGAAAAACAGCATCCGAAAAATTCATAAAATCAACGGGCTGGCGTAGCTCAATCGGCAGAGCAGCGGTTTTGTAAACCGCAGGTTGGGGGTTCGATTCCCTTCGCCAGCTCCAATATATTCAAGGACTTACGCATCACACCTCGCCTCTACATTCTCCTCCATCCTGGTTACCGTCACGGTTTCACTTGCTAACTGCTGGTTTTTTCCCGTTTTCTGGCCCTTTCCAAACGTCGCTACCATCTCCATCGCCTCGCGTAAAATAGAAGAGGCTCAAATAGGCATAACGCTTCACCAACGCGGTCGTGCTCTGTCACAACAATGATCAATGCCTGAATGGGGCGTTGTATCTCAGGTTCTAAGCCTCGGGGATCAGCCACTTGAGACACCTGATATTGAGACACCTGTAAAGGGGTCAAGTCTATTTTATAATAGCCAAATATTTTTAAATTGATTGCACCTGCCTTTGAAGCTCCCCAGGGTTGAGCAAGCGCTGAATGGCCTGCACAGCGGGTGAAACACTTCCTGCATGCGTCAACCCAAACAGCAAAGCAATCGCTTTCAATGACACGTCACCATATTGCTGACAACAATCCATAGCGACCTTTCGCGGAACGTTTGCCTGTTACCGGCCAACTTGCCGTTTGAGGAGATTGGAGTCGATTATATCGCTGGGTATAGACCCCATTGATATGACGCATAATGCGGTCGAGGTTCACGCGTGGTGTTTCGAGAAGCAGGTGATAGTGATTGCCCATCAGAGAATAGGCATGCACGATGGTCGCAAAGCGCCGATGGGCTTCTTCCAGCGTTGTGAGAAAGCTGTGGCAGTACGCTGGGCCGTGAAAGATGGGCTGCTGTCCTCTTCCCCGATTCATGACATGATAAAACGCATGTTCGTATTGAATGCGGAGAGGCCTTGGCATTTACAAATCCTAACAGACTTGAGAATTATAAAATAGGCTTGACCCCTTTTTCGCCGTTTCCGCTTCCAACGGGAAAATTGGCGTTGCCCATCGGGTTCGTTCTCCGATTTGTAGATCGCTAACCCCTTCGATATCTGACGCAATATCGCTCTATTGAAGCATTTCCATAGCCAGCCAGGCTTCGGTATGCCGCAACGAAGAGTTCGGGGTCTGCCATTCAGCCGCATATCGGTCCGGGTCTTTACCCCACCGTGCCATGAAGCCGGAGCGTAAGCGCAACTTCAAATGAACAGGTCGGTCAGGGTCGAACCCAGGGGGTTCCTTCTCTTCGTCAAGGTGAAAAAGTCCCTCGCGCATTCCCGCGATTGATGACGTGGTAACAGACCCCGCCGACCGAGGCCCGCGCTGTCCGTGGCCTGGCCCTTAGCCGATTCGGCTCAGGTCGTCAACACAAAAAGTAGAACGTCTCCTTTTTCGATCCATACGCTTGATATTATGCTTCGAACTGCACAGGGCGCGCCCGAGTTCGGGCAGTGTCAAACAGGGATGGCGAGTGACAGTGTCCACCGCGATCAGCAGAACCGCTAAGCGTTTGGCGTGGACAGTCGGACAGGTTTTTTTTGGAGATGAGTGTGTAAGAACCGAATCGCGTACATGGCAGCTCCTCCTTTAGGATAAGGCCATGTCAAGCAGACTGGTATAATGCCATGTGCACGCAATTTTCGCAAACGATACGCCCTCATCCATTGAGAAACAAGAGGCTTTTGTGGGGAGCCTTCAGAGTCTGATTCTATTTTTCCGGCCCATCTAATGGATTACGACAACGAGGTAGGATCAATGATGCGAAATCTCACTTCGTCTGTGTGCGTATAGGCGGACACTTCATCTCCGACAAACAAACCACACCGGTGGAGGCCGGGTGTCCACCCCGTTTCAGGAGGAAATAAGACAAAGTAACCAAACTGTTCATTCATGGCCATGACCACCTGGTCCTGGGCTGAGACGATTTGATTTTCGGCAACCTTGGATGTTTCAAGAAAACATTTTGCCGTGAGTTGAACCTCATCATAGGAGGCTGTCACGAGCCCAAATACCAAGTAAATTTCTGGCTGGGTTGGGGGAAAGGTATTACCTGGTTGAATCGGGATAAATTCATGGGCACCCCCGGGCAGATCATCTCGCATGACATGGTAGGCAGGAATCACATATCGAAACATGCTGAAATCTGCATCTCGCCCCATCAGCGTCGCATGCGTGTATATTGGGTCCTCGGACTTCATCGGTTTTGATGCTATCTTTTCATACAATTCTTGTTCGGTCATGACGGCTTGGCTGGAAGGATCGACAGACAGCATCCTTTTATTCGCATCATGCTTCTTGAGTTCGCTCTCGGGAACATGTTGGCGAGCCATCTCTTTCCACTTGACCAGTTTCTCTTTATCCAGAACTCTAATCCCTTCCATGACCCGAACGTCTTTGGTCATTTCTTCAAATTCAATGGCTGCATCATAGAGTATTTCAAAATGGACTAACGCCTCAGACCACCGTTCTAATTTTGCCAGACATACGCCTATCCAAAAAAACGTATCTGCAAGGACTTCGTCCTTTGTCGTCATGGTTAGCACTTTTTCAAGAATGGGCATCGCCTCCTCGTATTGACCAAGTTCCATGAGAGTCACCCCTAAATCGTGGGTCGCTCCGTAATCACTGGGCTTGAGGTCCATAACCTTTCGCAAGAGCGGCTCGGCCTCCTTATAGCGACCCGCCTCGAAGGTTCTCCATGCATCTGCGCGAATAGACGCCCATTCCTTCCGCGTTTCTGCAGTTCCTTCTGGACTAAAAATGTACTCAAAGCGTCGGCCCCGTTCTTTGGTGGCCCCATAGACAACCGAGAGCAGACTTCGAGCAGCCGCTTCCTCAGGAGAACCGGGGGACACCATTTTCAAAACGTGTTGGACTTCGTCACGTGCCCCCCGGCCATCCAAGACGTCAAAACGCGCCCGGGCCAACGCCAACCGCCAACCTGGCAAATCCGGAGCGAGTTCCACCGCCTTCTGATACCATTCCAGCGATTCCTCTAAGCGATCAAGTTTTCGAAGTTCTTGTGCCAACCGCATGTAAACCAAGGGATTGGTGGCATCGTGCTGGGCAATGCGCTGCAACTCGGCGATCGCTTGATCGCCTTCTCCCATGCGAAGCAACACACTCCATTTAGACCATCGCACATCCAATGCCTCCGGTGACCTCTGGAGAATAGCTTCATAGGCCTCAATGGCTTCCCGGGGACGACGGGATGTGGCCAGAATATTGCCGCGTAATTTTTGTAAGATGAGAGCGTGAGTATTGTCTCGAATGCCTTGGGCAAGGATATCCAGCGCTCGAGCGTTGTCGCCATCTCTCCACGCGGCTTCTGCACGATCAGCAACTCTATCCACAGGGTTCATCGGTTGTTCTTGGGCCAATGCCAACATATTCATCGACAAGGTCACGAACAGCACGATAAAAAGAATAGCCTCGATGTTCCATTGGCCTCTTATCAGCCGGACAAAAGATGTCCTATAGGATCCTAAGTGTTTATTCATAAACATAGTTGCAACCTATGATTGGAGCAAACCTTTCAAAAAGAAGGTCATGTAACTGTGAAACATCATTCCATCGAAATAGCGTGGGATGATGAATCCTGGATATTCCAGAATTCATGAAACGAAGACTCATCCACTGCACCCACGTTCTCAGTATACCATAGCCAAGAGTGAGGATTGCTGTCGAGATGAATTATGAAACGCGCACAGTGGCCGCCTAAAACTTCTTGGAGGACAAAAGGGACCCAAGGATCGCCAATCGATGGGAGATACGCGTTTGGCTCGTGGCGAAGCCCAATCCATACGGCTCACTCTTCAAATCCCGAAAGGCTTCCTCAATTTGCATCCGGCGGCGATGGAAAACTGCATGATCTGTTTGTTCTGACACTCCTGTGTCAATTGGACTTCCTCTGAATCGGTAGACACTCCTATACTTTAATTTACAGCATGGGAGGCAGGTCATGACCAAGGGTAAGTTTGCGGATGAGTTCAAAGAAGAAGCGGTCAAACAGGTCATCGAGCGAGGGTACACGGTGGGCGATGTCGCGAAGCGCTTGGGGATTTCCGTGCAAAGCTTATACAAGTGGGTGAAAATGTATGCCCCCAACCCCACCGATCGTTATGAGGCTGAACTTACAGAGTTCCGGCGTGAGAATTTGAAGCTGAAGGCGGAACTTAGCCGTGCCCAGGAAGAGCGGGACATCCTAAAAAAGGCAGCCGCGTACTTCGCGAAAAACCCGGTGTGAAGTACGCGTTCATCTTGCAGCATCAAGATCGGTATGCGGCGCAGCCGCTGTGTCGCCTGTTGGGAGTCTCGCGCAGTGGATATTATGCGTGGTTGGAGCGTCCCCCGTCGCAGCGGTCACGAGACGACGACCGGCTGTTGGGACTGATCCGCGAGTCGTATGAGGCGAGTGGCCGCACTTATGGTGCGCCCCGCATTCTCTGTGATCTGCGGGAGGTGGGGGAATGCGTTGGCAAAAACCGGATTGCCCAGCTCATGAAGCGCCACAAGATCCGCGCCCAGCACGGCTATAAGCAGCCAGGCGTTCGCGACCCCAAGCCGGCGGTGGCGGCACCGAATCGATTGCAGCAACAGTTTGCGATAGAGCGGCCGGATCGGGCATGGGCGACCGACATCACCTATATTCGGACCTACGAAGGGTGGCTCTATTTGGCGGTGGTGATGGATCTCTACTCACGCCGGATCATCGGCTGGTCGATGAAGGCCACGTTGGCTAAGGAGATTGTGTTAGATGCTTTACTGATGGCTGTGTGGCGACGCCAGCCCAAGCATGATGTCATTATCCACTCGGATCAAGGATCGAAGTTTAGCAGCGATGACTGGAATCGGTTCTGCCAGACGCATGGTTTGCTCCCCAGCATGAGTCGCCAAGGAAACTGTTATGATAACGCCGCAGTCGAGTCCTTCTTTGGGAGCTTGAAGAAGGAGAAAATCCGTCGCCACATCTTTAAAACTCGTGAAACAGCACGAGCCGAACTATTCGATTATATTGAAGTGTTTTATAATCGGGCAAGGCGCCATCAGCACCTAGGAAATATTAGCCCAGTCGCGTATGAGCAGCAGATGGCAAAACCAGGCTGAGTGTCTACGGAAACGAAGCAAGTCCAGATAATAGCTGGTGAACGCTAGCTAAATGGAAGAGAGATGTAAGGTTAAACTGCGTTTATTGGGTCTGGGGCCTTGCTTGATAGCCACAATCCCATCTCTGCTTACTCCAGAAGTCTACGGTTTAATCCATCACTGAATGATAGACTTCACCCGGTTATTGTAAATTCAATCCAACCTGTCCTCACTATTAACTAACAATAAACCCTAGGTTTCCTACGTGTAACCTTTTTTGTAACCGTCGGGGCATAGCCCCCTCACACACTATGCAATCATATGCAACATCACCGAATGACCTAACCTGCCTATCAATCAATAGATTTTCGCTCCTGTAGCGGGAATTTGTCGAAGGGAAGATCGAGCTGGTTAAGGTTTTGTAAACCGCAGGTTGGGGGTTCGATTCCCTTCGCCAGCTCCAATATTTCTAACAACTTACCCATCATACCCTGCTTGTACGTTCTTTTTAGTCATGGTTTCCTCTGGTAACTTCCCTATCTTCTCCGAGATTCCCCCTTTCCCAAACACTCTTACCTTCTCCACCGCCTCGCGTAAAATAGAAGGGGCTCAAATGGGCATAACGCTTCACTAACGCGATCGTGCTCTGTCACAACGATGATCAATGCCTGAATGGGGCGTTGTGTCTCAGGTTCCAAACCTCGGGGATCAGCTACTTGAGACACCTGGGTGGAGAATGGCCTGGATCATATAGTTAGTATGAGTCCGATCCGACAACCCCTCAAGATAGAGTTTCTACATCCGTTGGATAAAATCATGGTATATGACAGACCTGACAAACATGACGTGTAAAAAACACAATAGACATGTTCTCCCATGCGCATATGGGGAACAGGGCGTCACGAAGTATGCGTGGAGGGAATGGCATTCTCAGAATGACGTGCGGGCCATGCCCAACAAGGGTCAGAGGTACCCCCACATGACCCGCACATGGCAAAATCGCATTGCTTTCCAGCATCTTAATATAGAGAAGAAAACCATACTATGTCACTTTCAGCTCCGTTCAGATTGATGTTAAGAATTATTATTTTTGTGATTGTAGGGTTTCACGTGGCTGGTTGTGCAGTGTATTACCGTGATCGTGAATCGGGAGCTGAACATATTTGGGGATTTGGTCATCTCGCAATGAAAGTGACGCCTCCCTTGGAGGGGAAGAAGGCGCTCATCCAGCAAATGACGTTAACCGGGGTGGCGGTAGGAACAGACAATGGCTCGTTTGGAGTAAGCGTTGGGTATGATGAGCGTGAGCATCTTCTTATTTATGATGCCAATACGGCTATCGCCATCCGGCGACATCCAAGTAACGACTTTTTTTACTTTAAAATTGGAACCGATCCACTAACCCACCTACCCGATTTAGAGAAACCCCCGAATCTCAATAATTCTCATTCGAAAAAGGAGAGTGAGCCATGACCCTTCTTTTAAGATTAAGTCGTGTTGTAGTCATGCTGATAGGGAGTACACTTTTAACCGGCTGTTTTGGTTATGATCGAATTCTATTTGTAACCAAAACCAATGTAGGGCTTGATGTTGAAAACAAACCTCCAACAGCAGAAATCACCATTGCAAGACGGGAAATAGCTATTGCGCCAACCTTTCAGGATACTACGGATGAGGAACATAAAACTCCTCCATTGCTGGCAGCATTTGGACGAACCGGAGGGCTTTTTACTACGGGTTTAAAATCGCATTTTGCCGGTGGGGATGCTGCAATAGTGCTAGCTCAAGGGAGTGAATCAGAAGGGGCTGGAACTGAAGGGGCCGGAGCTAGAACGGATAAAGCTAAAAATAGTTCTGCTATTTGTCTAGATAAGGAGCCAGATTCACGCCCTCCCTTAAAAAAGTTTTGGCATTGGCTAACGGGAAGACCAGACGAAAATACTCGTGCATTTTATTTTGCGACTGATACGATATTTGGTCTTAAGGTAGGCTGGGATGGTACGGGTGGGCCTTACCCTACAAATTTAAAGCTTGGATATAACCGCAAGGAACTAGCGTTTCCTCCAGTTTTTGTCAAGTCAGTTAAAAAAGATGGTGATAAAAAATGTTCTAAAGGCAGCTGGAAAGTAAAAGTTCCATCTTTCTTTGCCTCACTAGACAATGAAAGTTCACTGGCAGGAGCCCTCAACGCCGAGGAAAATAAGGTATCGCACGTACAATTCTTCGCTACTGGAAGAGCTGCCACGGAATGGGTTCAACGAGACGAGGTTAATAAGAAAGCCTACAAGGAGATGCGAGGGGAGGAATGATCGTAACCAGGGTATTTTATTTCAACTTATATCAAAATTCGAACGCCACATAAAAAATGTACTTCCATAAGAAATCTATGAAGCTTGGTTTCAACTCGCTAGTGCAACGAATGGGTCAATGCCAAAACATTCTTGATTCGGGGTTTTGAACCCAAGGCTTTTTCTGGAGCGATTATTCAGTTTGTTCATCACCAGCTGAATCTCTTCCTGGGTAATGGTTGCAAAGGGCCGCTGCTTGGGGAAATATTGGCGAATGAGCCCAACGGCAAAATTGCCTCGCTCGTCAGCATAAGACATATGGTGGCAGTAAGGTAGTTTTAAGTAAAAGGATGAAACCATGGCCAATCCTGAACATTTGGAAATTCTCATGCAAGGCGCTGTAGTATGGAATGCCTGGAGAAAGAAATATCTGGGGACAAAGGATTATTTCTTTGGGGTGGACCTGTCCTGGGCAGACTTGAAAGGGGCCGACCTCGTCGGGGCCAACCTCTCCAGAACCAACCTCGTTGGGGCCAACCTACTCGGGGCCGACCTCAGACGCGCCAACCTCAGCGGAGCTAATCTCAGTAAGGTACAATATCTGAGACAAGCCCATCTCAATGAAGCCTCTTTCAGAGATGGTCCACCAAAGAACTTGCCTAAAGGACTGACACCCCCTCTCGTTTCTGTTCGCGACACCATCGACTGCGCACGTTAACATGAAGGCTTAGGGTTGCCGCCACTTGCTTGATGGCCAGATTCGCACCTGCCGCTCTTTTGACGGCCTCGTGTTTAAATTCCTTGAAAAATCGCCTCCGCTGTTCCATGACACACCTCCTGGCTCATTATGAACCGTTTCAAATGTATCCACAAAATTGGGGGAAGACCACAAATCGTTTACCTCATTCCTAGAGACAGTCATCACTCTGTCTTCTCTTCTCTATAAAGAATACTTTTTGTACTGTTCTTTCCTCCACACATTAATAATGGATTACAGACTATGGGGGCATTTGAGCTAAGATCAGATTAACGATGAGAGCCAATCTGTACAAAACTATTGGCGCTAACGATGACAAGTACGATGTCCACTGCATCAAGGTCTGGCTTGATTTTTCCAAGGGATTCCTGTTACACACAACGCCTCTCATGTGCCGAGGTAGCTCAGTTGGCAGAGCACAGCCCTGAAAAGGCTGGTGTCGACAGTTCGATTCTGTCCCTCGGCACCAAGATTCTCCTGTAAACATCCTTCCCGTTCTATCACGGCTCAGGTTGTTCCAATACACAGGTCTTTCTATAATGTGTTAGGGTATTATTTTTCCCTAACAAACCATGAATTTTCCATTACACTTAGGTAATTTTAATCAGAGAGGACACACACATGGAAATGTATACGCGTCAGGAAGAAAAAACAGATATCGCAGATGACCCAAAAGCCCGTGAACTCCTACGTCAAGCCTTTGGAAAAACCGCCCGTTGGCAAGCAGATTTTTCGGGATTCCAGGCGGACCTAGTTATTAATGTTAATGGGAAAGAAACACATGGGACCGTCACGGTCAAAGGTCCCAAAGATGTGCAGGTCACACTGCCTGATGAAGAATTACAAAAATGGGCCCAAAATCAAATTGGGATGATTGCAGTCCATCGCGGACCCCGAACATTTGAAGAATCAGACGGCAAGTATGTCTTGACGCTTGATGAAGATCAGCACCCATTAGGGCCGAAACTCACAATTCACGGAGATAGCATGGGGTCTTTTTATCGAATTCACGACAACCGCATTACGCAAATCAATCGGAAAATGCCTTATGTCGCGTTTACGATCAACGTCGAAGAGAGTGCACTCACACAGGATCAGAAAAATCTCACAACTCGATATACGGTCTATTATTTTTCACCAAAAGACGCGGCACTACAAAATGTGGAAAGCTTCTCTGATACCCATATCCGAATTGGGTCCTCAGATCTTCCTGTAACTCGACGCATTATTTCTTATGAAAACGGAGAAGTCACCGTGAAAACCGTCACGTTTGCCAACCACAAGATGCTGTAACAGTCACAAGACCATCATGAAGCAGACGCTTCCCAAGGCAGCGATGAAATGGATATTCACACTCTCCATACTATGGGCCATATGGATGAGCATGGAGTAAGAGTTTGGCAATAAGCAATGGGCGGTCAACTCAATCCTTGACCGCCCATTCCCCCGCCAAATCCCCCAAAGTTACCTCGAAACCCGCCCTGGCCAGTCCCCCAATACTCGCCCCGTTTCCATCGACGAAATGGATGTTGGCGCTCTGGCCGTGTAAATCGCCATAACACGTAGACCATGGCCAACGCGGCGCTTACATTCATCCAAAATCCTGCCTGAGACTTCCCTGGCTTTTTCTCTGATGAAGGCTTAACAGAACCCGAGACCGAGGCAAGCGTCACGACGGCTTGATATATCCCCTCCCCAAACTCGTGCGTCTGAAACATCGGCAGGAAATGTTGTTCCGACAATTGATTTAATTGCTGAGGAGTCATGACTGAAAGGAGCGCACGCCCCAAGACCACCACGGCTTGCTTTTCTTTCAATGCAGCCAGTACCAAGATTCCTCGCTCTTGTTGCGCCGTGCCAATCCTCCAGCCTTCATACATGTTCGACGCAAAATCCTTGGCATGAACCATGGGATGAATGGTCGGCATCATCACCACAATCATCTCTACACCCGTCGCCTTTTCCAATTCTTTACACACTGATCGGATACGAGCCTCCCAGCCTGCCTCTAAAACTTCGGCATAATCCGATACGTATCCCAAAGGAGTGGGCAATGTGACCGCTTCACGATTGTAGGCATACGTCGATGCAAGGAAGGGTCCACAGCCAAAAACGAGAAGAAGGCACCCAAAGACAATGCTTTGAGAGAAACCCACTATAGCTGAAAGCCGCCTTTTCATAAGTGCTCACTTCTTTTTAGATCTTGAATACGGTTAACCAGGTTCTTCAATGTCTCAAGATATCGCTCAAACAACCGTGGGAGTTCGATGCGGCCTGGAGTACTCACCCCGCGTTTCATACTTAAAACCTCTAGTAACACTTCATTTTTTACATTTAGCACAGGCTCGACTTGCTCTAACACCGTTTGGGTTGTTCCATCTGGAGAATGATTCAATAGGTGGAAAAGCCCTCGAATACATGGAAGCAACGCTACCAGGGAAATGGGGAGTAAAGTTTGAATGGCTTCGGGTCGCCCCCATCCTTCGACAAATCGTTGTCGCACACGTAAAAGATTTCCTCGAATTTCCTGTTCACATTGCACAAGCAGGTGGGCAAGGTTGAGATGACAGGCAAGAAAGGGGTCTTGCCCTTCCAACAACACAGACTGGTCTTTCATTTCTAAAAATTCCAGGGGAAAGAGCCCTAGAGAGTCTTGGAGTTCTTGTTCCGTCAGCATGAGGGGGGCCACGACGCCATCTTTTCTCCACCGTGCTTGTAAAGGACCAATCCTTTGGAGCCATTCCAGGGGGTAGTCGGTTGCCACAATGAGAAGGTTGATATTGGATCGGTCAACCACAAAATCACCTCGGGCATAGCTTCCATACAGCATCACCGCCGTGATTGGATTATTCTTCTGCTTTCGCAATGCAGTCAGAACATGCTGAATGGCACGTGAGATACTTGAGGGAAGGTGTTCAGGAATAGGAGACATTGTCAATTCCAATGTTGTTAAAAAAGTTAGCCCCGTGGTGTTCTCATATCGTATATCAACCTCACGGGTTCACAGGCTCTTCCTCTGGGGTACTATGCCTCACCACAACAGACAGAGGGGACAGGAGCCATTCACGAAACAACCGGGACCGCACCTGCTGGAAGATCATTCGCATACGGGTCAGGTAAAAACCCCACAGCTTGCAATCGATCAAGCCATCCAAACGGCGGAGAATCCCGAAGTCCTGCTGTGGCAGCCAAGACATTATATCGAAGCCGCCGGTTACGGTCTAAGGTTGAAAACACCCGATTTCGCAGATACGCTACAATTGGGTTCCCTGTATTCCAAAAAAAGGCTTCTTCGTCTGCCAACCGCTGGAGCATCTCCACATGCGGGCGGCGACATGCTTCAAACACCCGTAAGGTTGCGGCAGAATAATCCCCTTGCTCCAACCAAGTTGGGATGTGTTCAGCCAACACCATGGCATCGACCATAGCCTGCATACGACCTTGTGACGCATGCGGATTCATTCCATGAGCGGCATCTCCTAGAATGAGGGCTCCATCACGCACCCACGTTGCAGCTCTAGCCCGTCCCGTTGGCATATATGCGGTTTGGTTCCAATCGATGAGCGTTTCAAACGTACGGTGTAATTCCGGATAAATGGTCGTCCATTTTTCCCGCAATGCCGATAACCCAGCAGTTTTCACGGCAGCCATGGAATTCGACGGCACCATATACACCACATAGACCTTCTTTTGGGCAACAGGGAAAAGCCCTAAAATGGTTTGTCGACCAATACAATATTGCGTTTCCTCAAGATCATCAGGACAATCCAGTATTGACACCACATAGCTCTCTGGATAGCGATGCAATTGGGTGGGAATGGCCAAAGCTTCTCGAACCTTGGAAAACGGTCCATCAGCCCCAATCACTAGCTTGGCCGCAATCTTGACGGAACGCCCCTCCACCTCAGCTTCAACCCCTACGACCTGCTGATCTTTTCGCAAGAGTTTTCGAAAACTGGCACCATACCATAGGCTGTTAGGGCGACGCTGTTCTAATGCCTGCAACACAATCTGATGCGCAAGATGAGGACGGGTGACTAAGGCTCGATTATACGGAGGAGGCAAGAGATCATAATCAATGGTACATAAACGACCACCACCAATCTGCCGAAAATGAAAGAACTGGACAGGCCGGACCGCGTCACAAGGCAGTTGCTCCAAAATTCCTAGCTCATCTAGGATTTTTTGTCCGTTTGGTTGAAGGATTTCTCCTCGAATACCAGTTGGTGGCCCAAGTGCCTGTTCCAAGACCAGGGTGTCAATATTTTTTTGAGCTAACGCTAGCCCAAGAATAGCCCCACCGCCACCGGCTCCGACAATCACAACATCGGTTTGTTTCTCCATCACATTCCTCACAGCCCCTCAAAAACGGATTCGGGAAGGTATCGCATCTTTAATTCTTCAATCAACAGGGCATCCATCGGGTATCATCGTTCTCTCCAACACAATCATGTTACAGGTTTGACATCACAATGTGTGAACGACATTGTGACAGAAGGTCCGAAAGCAGGGATTCGTAAACGGGAGGCTAATTGGGCTGTAGGGATGCCACATCATGGGCAGCCAATCTCTTCTCAACAGGTGTATTGAAACATCTTCGGGAGGATTGAGCGGAAAGTCTAAGAACACTCACTCGTCGGCAAAAATATCTTGGAAATGGTCTTCGGCCTCTTCCCAAGCTGAAGGGTGGGTGGTGGTCAACCACTGTCTCAAATAGCCTTTTTGTTGAGGAGCGAGTAATTTCTTAATTTCATGTGTTCGCCCTTGAAGAGGCTGCAGAAAGCCGGTCCCTTGGTTTGGGTCCAATGTAGCTGTTCGGGCATATACAGTCGTATATGCCGTCGGTGTCTCTTCCGTGCCTTCCCCCTGCAACCACACAGAAATATATTTTTCCATATGAAGGCCTGTACTATCGAGCGCAGGATCCGTATCATGAAACAGCTCATTCTCTGTCTCCTGACGAGGAATCGCATCACCTTCACGAAACAGAAAATTTTTCTTCCACATCGGGATATAATCCTCTCAAACATATGAGTTTCACTGGTGATTGAGAGGGTCATACTGTCAAGGGAACGAAGAAATGTCAACTACGCTCACTCAACTCTATAGTGTCGTAAGGTAAAAATGTATTAAGATACACGACAGCTGATCCCATGAAGATGCTTGTTCCACATTGCCATGACAAGAGGTCACGCACTTTGCAGACAGCCGCAGGACAACGCCCTCCTCCCAGTAACACACACGATAAATAAAATACATAACCCGTTCACATTTAACGCAAAGGAGACGCTCAGATGAAACGTGTAGGATATCTAGGATTGCTCAGTGCGATTGTATTGCTCGGAGGATGCCAAGGGACAGGTAAGGTGATCAACTTAAACCTCCATTCCCTCGAGTCTACACCACAGATGACCGCACCTAAAATACATGTCACCATTCAACCATTCCAGGATTTACGTGAACACACAGAACAAATTGGCCTCCGGAACCACTGGGGAGGCGGAAAAACCTACTTTACCGCTTGGGATGGAATGATTGGCAATGGCATGGCTCAGACCGCTGTCGAGTATTTTCAGCAACACGGGTGGAAAGCTGAACTTGCTGGCACAAACACCTCTACAGCCGATGTCCTGTTAGTGGGAAAAATTACAGACTTTTCGGCTGAGGTGAACAGTCACTTTTGGTGTAACGAACTAACGGTCCACATGGAAGTGCTCTTTGAAGCGCAAAACCAGCAGGACGGAAGCGTGACCAACATTGTCTTGAAGGCTGATGGGGATGACACCAATTTCATTTTTGAGCTTGCCGACTTAGAAGAACTGATTAATGATGTGCTGGAAGATGCTTTCATGCAATTTCTTGACAACACCCACCTCAAAGGGCAAACGATAAAGATGTAGACCTGACGATCAAAAACTAGGGATAGACACACATGCCTCTTGCGGTAACTCCGCAAGAGGCATGTGTATTTTCTTCAGTCTCATATCTTTTTCACTTCGCCAAACCATCGATACCTGTTTCGAGCAAAGACGCTATACGACCATGAGATCAGAGCCCGAATCCAACGGACCTGCCAAAGACGCAACACATACGCCTCGCCAGGAAGCCCTGTGAGAAAAGGGCGAAAAGCCTCGACACCACGAGACATGCGACCAGCTGAATCAAAAAAATACGCCATCGACGGACGTGACGGAGTATATTCAACACCAAGAAGATGGGCAGCTTCATCACTTTGGTAGGGAACAAAGCGAATAGCAGGATGACAATCTCGACGTTCGAGTCTGTGCTTAAAGGCAACACATACTCGGCAATTTCCATCGTAGACCAGAAGACATTCTTGAGGTTTCGAAGAAGACCGCTTGGTCATCAGATTCCTCTCGCGTCTGCTCAGAAGATTCGAATGTGGAACATGAAGCTCATCGCGTCAGCATACCCACATGGGTTCTTACGATCATCAAGTCAGATGATGGACTGTAACTCCTCATAACCGGGTCGAACAATGCCTTTTTCTGTAATGATCGCGGTGACATACTTGGCTGGAGTCACGTCAAAAGCTGGATTCCACACAGCGACCCCGTCGGGAATAACCGCAGGGCCGCCATTGATGGTTCGGACTTCCTGCTCATCCCGTTGTTCAATTGGAATAGCATCTCCAGTTGGTGTATTGAGATCGACCGTAGAAGAGGGCGCCGCGACATAAAAGGGAAGGCCATGAACATGGGCTAGGACTGCAACCGCATAAGTGCCAATTTTATTTGCCACATCCCCGTTTGCCGCGATGCGATCCGCCCCGACAATACAGACATCGATTCCCTCTTGTCGCATTAACGCCCCAGCCATATTGTCCGTCATCACGGTGACGGGAATACCATCCTGCTTCAACTCCCAAGCTGTTAACCGGGCGCCTTGCAAAACTGGGCGCGTTTCATCAGCAAAGACATGAATCTGTTTACCTTGTTCCCAGGCAGCTCTGACAACACCGAGCGCGGTCCCATACCCCGCAGTGGCTAAAGCTCCAGCATTACAATGAGTTAAGATCCTCTGTCCATCTTGAAGAAGGCGAGCGCCATGAGTGCCAATGGCTCTATTGATGGCAATATCCTCTTCAAGAATGGTTTGTGCTTCTTCAAGGAGTCGTTGTTTCACAAGAGCCACGGGGTTTTCTTGACAGGCTGAGAGAACGCGCTTCATTCGATCGATAGCCCAAAATAAATTCACTGCTGTGGGGCGGGTTGCCGCAAGCTCCTGACATATCCCGAAAACGGCCTTCGTGAACAACTCCATTGTTGGTCCTTGCACAGCTTGAGCCCCCAAGGCCACACCCAGGGCTGCCGTCACACCAATAGCAGGAGCTCCACGAACTTTGAGCTCCCTGATTGCCCGAGCAACGGTTTGATAATCCCGACACTCAAGAATTTCTACGGAATTCGGAAGCCGGCTTTGGTCTAGTAACCTAACCACTCCATCTTTCCATTCAACCGTTGGTATCATTTCAACTCCTTTTCACAATCAATGATCAACCCATTTCCTACATGATACGCGCTATCTTTTTTTCCCTCTTTGTTATTTTCTCATCTAACCCATAGATGAGGCACATACTATTCCGGCTCTTGTTTTCGATCCCGAGGACCTGTGGCTTTTGCATCCGAAGGGACTACAACATCGAGAGAGTCAGTCTGGTCAGAAGACGCATCCTCAGAGGGAGAGTCTTTCAATAATGTGGCAGGAAGCGTGACCGTATTTTTCAAGACATAATAGGCCATTTTTGCCAAACCGGTGAGCCCAGCTTTGAAAGACTGCCCCGGAAGATAGGCCACCTCAGGACTCTGAATGGGCCCATGAACTTCGAACATTGCCGTATCAATCGCTTCACGATCCCCATCGAATAATAAACCAAACAGGGGAATTTGTTTGAGTAAGTCCGAGTATGGGCCAAAAGGACTCACCGCTGAGATCAGTTGCACATGATGATCAGGAAGACGATATTCTCCTGCAGCAGTCATGGTTAAAATAGGACTGCTCAACACAAGGTTTTCAGTGGTCATAACCCCATGGTCTATCATGAACCTCGCGGTACTATGATTAAAGGGAAAGCCTTTCTCCTGAAAATCTACTTTTCCTCGTAAGACGGTCGGCAGGTTTAATAACGCCAGCACCTTGGGCACAACCGTCCCTCGTTGAATGTACCCATCAGTCACTTTGACATCGACGGCTCCTTTGATGGTGTGCATAATCCCGAGTGGATCATGGCCATGGCCTTCAACATTCCCTTTCGCCGAGACCAATCCTGTAACCAGTCGCGCTTCTAAATCTTTTGGCTGAATAAATGCCCGTTCAAGCGTCTCTAGTGAAACATCCTGAAGAGCAAAGTGAGTGTTGACTGCGGCCGGAGCTCCTTGAGGAAGACGAATAACCACTCGTCCATTCACTCGACCCGACTCAGTCGCTCCTTGAACCTTTGCCAAGTCAACGACCCCATTCGCAATCCTCACTTGGGCCGACAGATCTTGAAAATCCAATGCCTTATACCAGGCCTTCGTAAACCGAAACTGTGCATCGACCTCACTCGTGGCAGCGACCTCTTCCAAAATATCACGAATTGGGGAACGCGCACCTTTAGGAATGAGGAGATCGAGGTCAAACTGCGGGGCCCCAATATCAAGCTGAGCAACAGGATGACGGTCCCAATTTCGAATCATACCTCTTCCCTGCGCCGTGCTCTCTTCAATCCGAAAGTCCAATCGTTTCACGGCTATATGATGTTGGGATAATTTCAGACGAAGATACAGATCTTCGATCGGATGATCGAACCCCTGTTTGTCTATCACCCCATCAGTCACCGCCACCCATCCCTTCTTATCCCAACGCTGCCAGTCTCGCCCTATTCCCTTGACATCCACCGACAGATCGAAGATCCCAGACTGGAAAGCTTGCGACCACACCGACATGCCTTCCGGCAGCAATTCCCATGCAACAGGACCTGTAGACAATGAAGCATTGATACCAAATGGAGAAACAAGATTCACGGCACCTCTGCCTAAAAGCTGGAACGGCAGAATCGATAAAGCCATACGGTCAATTGCAAAGGTTCCACGAGGACGAACCTGCGATTCAAACTCGAACACCCCTGGAACCCCTGCCGTTTTTACAAGAACCCCTGGGAAGACCAGACTGGCATCAAGCAAATCCACCTTCCCCTGAATTGCAGGTTCCTCCAGAAGCCCAACGATCATACCATTCAAATGCACAGTGCCAGAGAATGTCTCTTGGGGCAGAGAATCTGGAAACAGTCGTTGGATCAAGTCTGCTACCTGAATATCGCCAGCCACATTCAAGGCATCAAACCGATTGGTTTCTCCAAACGTGATATTTCCTTGAACCTGCCCGAGACTGTCCCCAAAATTAACGGCCACTGTTTCAAATCCAACGTGCTTCGGGGAAAATGTGACTGAGCCTGTAACACCCGTGAATAAATGAGCTGGGGTTCCAAACTCAAAACTCCCA
Organism: Nitrospirota bacterium; assembly: GCA_011088105.1. GTDB lineage: Bacteria > Nitrospirota > Nitrospiria > Nitrospirales > UBA8639 > JAALKI01. The sequence continues at coordinate 29,214 of JAALKI010000004.1, forward strand.
TCCCTAATCTGATATTTGGCATCCTGAAACCCCACTAAGTCCGGAGACGCCAGGGGTCCGTTAAACCGAATGGTTATTCCACCATTCCCCCCCACGCCCTTGAACGAAGTCCATGCTGGCGAGGTGTGTTCACTATCAAAAACCCTTCGAAGGATATCGATGAGTTTTCTTGATGACATTTCCCCTTCTAATACCGTGTCCATGGGGAAATGAGGATTCTGTAGGTCAATCGTACCTGCACCAGCTTGAATAGGAATGGAATCATAGATCCCCTGCACATCGAAAAATTTCAGGAGATCATGTTGCAAAACGGCTCGCCCTCGTACACCTTGTGCCATTCCCCACTTGGGTCCTAAATCCAAAAATCCCTCTTCGACCCGAAGATCACCAACAACCGAAAACCCCACATCTGGATGAGGCGACCCTGCAATATGGGCTGACTCTACAGTCAGAACGCCACGCAATTTCTCCTCTTCAAGAGAACGTGTCAAAGATGAAGGGAGAAGACGAAGAGGAAGTAACGAAACAAGGCGTTTCAAGGAAATGGCACTTGACGAAATCGTCCAAAACATCGTTGACGGCTCATCCACAAGCAGGCCTGATACACTGCCCTCACCAGTCAACGACAGGGCCCGAGATTTCGCTTGAAATTTCGAAACCGTCAACGCATAGCCTTGCGAAGCCGGAGCTATACGAAACGAACCTTGAATCCCTATTGGTCCATACTGCGCCAAAGGGATATCATTCAACTGGAAAAACGCCGAAAGCTGCTGTGGGTCAAAACCGACTAGATCAACGGTGCCATCAAATGCGATGCTGGGAAGTAACGACATCGAATGGTCTTGGGCAATCACCGTTGGCGCTTGCACCTGTTCCCATGTGCCACCAAGTGACAAAGACGCCACATCTGAGCGATTGCCTATTTGGCCCGAGAGTTTCATCTCCCGCCCAAGAGCACCAGGATTTTTGGAGAGAGCAAACTGAATGGCCTTCAAGGATAAGGCACGAGGGTTATCTGGATGAGACACATCTTCAACTGTGACTTGGCCATCAACCACCAATAATTCATTCGCCAACAAGATGGTTTGAAAAATCATCTTCTCAGCTTGCGTATTGGAGATCGCCTTGTTGAAGTGCCATGGATCCTGTGATTCACGCCGAAGCACGAGATGTGGTTGTTCAAGAACGAATTTTGTGGGAACAATTTTATCCAGGAACGAAGACATCGCTTCAATATCGACTCGAATGCGAGAAGCCTGAAAGAACAGCACTTTACTGATTCCATGCTTTTCTATCAGCACATTAGTCAATTCAATGCGAGGATGAGGAAAAAAAGAGACCTGAAGATTGTCAAAGCGAATAGATTGGCCAAATGCTTCGTCAATTTCTTCCAGGGCCATTTTCCGTAAAGAATCCCACTGAAAATAGAGCACAAAGGCCAGTAATCCTATACTTACTAAAAGAGCTAGGATCATCCATTGTTTTCTTCGACGAACGGCCATCATCATCCTTATCAATCACATGACTTCGTGCAAAGTTGTCATTTTACCCCATATCCTGTTTCGTCACCACCAAGAGACCAACTTGACAGGAAATAAAGGGACCGCTATTTTTCGATCCTGCGTTCCAACATGAACGGCACGATCGCATGTTTTAGATGGATTTTTTTTATCATGGCACATCCCCTGCATTCCTCCTTCTCTATGATCGACAGCCACCTCACCACGGCCCTGTTGCAGTTCTATGATTATCCAGACCCCAAGCACCCAACGCGAATGATCGAAGGCTATGATAAACCACATGCACTCCGGACTGCATGGATGTGCACGACAGTTGCACAGGACTTAGGATATCAGTCAGAAACATTACAGAGCTTTCATATCGCCTGCTTATTGCATGACCTTGGCCGAGCAGGACTCGATCACGCAATCTTTTCGCAGATCTGGTCTTGGGCCAAAAACCAGAATATTCCAACAAGACCAGGCGAGTGGCGAGCGCGTTTTCCTGCGACCCCATATGGAAAAGAAACGGAAGCCTTCGTCGCACGGTATCAGGTAGAGCTTGAAAAACAAGGGATTTCCATAGATCCTTGGACTATTCAACAAATAGAAATGCGCCTGGGTTTTGCACGTCGATTAAAGCGCCAACTACGTCGAGTGAAACCAGCGCTCGCTCAGATTGGGGTTCAATGGGCCCCATGGATGGGGAAAATTATGTTGTACTATTATTACCCTGAGACATTTGCACGATCCCCTCGATGGATACGACAGCTTGGCGAAATCCTTGTGGCATGCGAACAATTGGAAGCCTATAGCAACCGGCAACGCGGGAAAGATTATTACACGCGTTCACAGGAACAATTTGAAGACGCCTTTGCCTTTCTTGAAGCATTGACACACAACAACATCCTAACTCGCATCGTTGTCAACTCCGTCAAGAAACTCACAGCAACAGGTACATTTGACCATATTTTACAATCAGCCCGTGGAAAAAAACTCTCTAAGAGAGAAATAACTTTTCTTCGTTCTCTGAACACGTGAGTCACCCTATGCCTGTAAAAAGTCATCACTTCTCCGTATCAATGAAAGGCCAGACTCACGTTGAAAACATCACAGATGAAATCCAATGTGCAATAACAACCAGTGGGATGCAATCAGGAATTGTCACGATCTTCATCAAACATACAACTGCCTCTGTCTTGATTATCGAAGACGAACCAGGAATCCGTGCCGACACGCAAACCATCTGGAACCGTTTAATTCCGGCTGATCCATCCTGGCAACATAATGTACGGAATCATGGTGAAGACAATGGCCATAGCCATTTGCGAGGTCAACTGCAAGGCCAATCGATCACCGTTCCATTTATTCAAAGCGCCTTGACATTGGGGACATGGCAACAACTTGTCATACTCGACTTTGATACACGATCCCGGACTCGAGACGTCCTAGTCCAAATCATTGGTGAATAACACTCGGAACGACAGTAGAGCGCAAAACAGACATGGAAGTGAGATACATGGTGCAAAAAACATTCGTGGAGACCTTTTTGGTCATGCGATATGTTTTGTTTGTGCTAGGTGCGCTAAGAACTGGCGTGGGCTTTCGTGATGCAACTCTGGCTTCGAGGATACTATTTTGAGGGCTTTCTGATTGAATCATTCAGGCATTCTTCTTCTCTTGGCTGTCTTCCTCGCATCTCTTGCACCGTGTCAAGCACAAGAGCTGACATTGGACGGGTCCCTCCTCTTCACCGAAACCACCAGATCCGTCTCCCCCACTCGTCTCATTTCTCTCGGTGCCGACGAACTGGCCACCATTGCCACATTTGGAAAAGCTTCACAGTCAGTGGTCTATATCACCAACTCGACAATCCAGCGAGACTTTTGGTCTCTCAATACCTTTGAAGTCCCTCAAGGATCAGGGTCTGGCTTCATTTGGGATACTACCGGCCATATCGTCACAAATTTTCACGTCGTCTATGGAGCCCATACCATTGACGTCATTCTGGAGGATCAATCCACGTATGAGGCATCCATCGTTGGGGTCGATCCAGACCATGATCTTGCCGTCTTGAAAATCTCTGTACCAAGAAAACCATTACCCCCCCTCAACATCGGGAAATCCCGCGACCTCCGGGTCGGACAAAAAGTACTGGCCATTGGCAACCCTTTTGGCTTGGATCATACCTTGACGACTGGCATTGTGAGTGCCTTAGGTCGAAGCATCAAATCACTCAACAACCGAACGATTGAAGATGTTATTCAAACTGATGCAGCAATTAATCCTGGCAATTCCGGAGGCCCTCTTCTTGATAGTTCTGGGAAACTGATCGGAGTCAACACTCAAATTTATAGCCCCAGCGGATCATCGGCAGGTATCGGATTTGCTGTTCCGGTCTCCACAGTGAACCGAGTGATTCCTCAACTCATCAAATATGGGAAAATCATTCGCCCAGGCCTTGGGATCTCGGTCATTCATGATTCTATTGCCAACCGATGGGGAATCTCCGGCATCATCATCAATCGAGTTGCTCCGAATGGGCCAGCCCATCACGCTGGATTACGAGGAATCCGAAAAGCACAAAGAGGCCGGATTGAACTGGGGGATACGATTACGAAAGTTGACGGAGAAACAGTGGCCAACCTCGACGATCTCTTAACGATTTTAGATCGACATGCTGTTGGAGATCGCGTCACATTGACCGTGAAGCATCGTAGGCAATCGAGAACAGTAGCCGTCACTCTCAGTGCGATGCGGTAGGTACGAACGTGTCGGCCTTGTCAAGACCGTATCCTTAGAGAACAGGAGCCATATGACCAAACAACGTACCGGCAGAAACATCATGAACGAGAACAGACACAAGATCACCAGGCTGCGTCATATGGCCATTTTTCTCCCATACGACGGTCGTATTGTCTTCTGCATGTCCCATCCATTGGTCAGGGAATTTTCTTGCATGCCCTTCAACCAGCACCTGCACGGTTCGTCCAATTTTTTGCTGATTTTTCCTAATCGAGATCTTTTTTTGGAGTTCAATTAATTGCATCACGCGCTCTGACTTCACCACGTCAGAAACATCATCAGGATACTTTCGGCTCGCAATTGTTTGCTTGCGTTCGGAATATTTAAAAACAAAAGTAGACTGAAACGCAACCTCTTCGAGCAAACGGTAGGTTTCCAAGTATTCTTCTTGGGTTTCACTACAAAAACCACAAATCACGTCCGTACTCAAAGCGATAGTGCCGTGTTGACGAATCACATCCACAAGCTCCAGGTATTCACGTCTCGTATACGTTCGGCCCATCATCTCAAGCATACGATCATTGCCTGATTGAAGTGGAAGATGAATCTGTCGACAGATATGAGGATGATCCGCAATGGCTTCCAACAACGCAGGGGGAAAATCTTTAGGATGCGGGGACATGAATCGAACGCGTTCAATGCCTGGCACATCCGCAACGACCTTGATCAGTCTGGCAAAACCCCAACCATCCGCCTGATAGGAATTGACGTTTTGCCCCAAAAGCGTAATTTGTTTGTAGCCTCGATCGGCTAGGTCTTGAGCCTCTCTCACAATACCCTGTGGCTCTCTTGATCGTTCTCGCCCACGAGTATAGGGCACCACACAAAAAGTGCAAAAATTATCGCACCCTCGCATCACCGCAATCCATCCATGCACACCAGGAACGCGATCCGGCACAATCTGTTCATAGGTTTCATATTCGGATAATTCAACAGCCTGTCCTTTTTCATGCTGTTCTAAAGCACGTGTCAATAAAACCGGAAGCTGCCGATAGCCATCAGGCCCCACTAAGACATCAATAAATGGTCGGGTCTCCTGCAACTCTTTTTTGAGATTTTGTGCCATGCACCCTAGGACACCAATGACGAGACCACGTTCTTGTTTTGCCACTTTAAACTTACCAAGGTGCCCATAGACACGGTTATGTGCATTCTCTCGAATGGCACAAGTATTAAGCAGAACAACATGGGCTTCCTCTGAATCCTGCGTCATCTGAAACCCGTTGGTTTTGAGCAGAGAACGGACTAATTCCGTGTCATACTCGTTCATCTGGCACCCGAATGTTTCCATATAGACGTGATAGGCCATAGTCGTCTCTTCTTATGAATGACAATCCAACAGCACAGGCTCCTCAACACTCGTGGAAGACCTGCTGACAAGTAAAGGAAGGGCATTGTGTCGTCTTGACGAGTCAATGGGTTCTGAAAATTGGCCAACAGCAACCTCTCCCATGATTCCCGTCACAAGCACAGTCCGTTGCGTATTCTGCACATCTGCCATGGTTGGGACACCCACACGAATGAAATGATCAGTCAAACCCACCCACAAACCATGAGAACCTTTCGACTCAAACAACACTGAAACGGTCTGCCCCACGATACGTTGATAAAATGCCAACCGTTTTGCCCGAGAGAGTTTGGTTAATGTTGCATTCCGATGTTTGATCACCAACGACGAAACAGGATTTGACAATCGACATACTGCCGTCCCGGGCCGTTCAGAATAGGAAAACACATGGAAATAGGCAAACGGCAGATCTCGCAGGAAAGCATGGGTATTGGCAAATTCTAGTTCACCTTCTCCTGGAAACCCAACCATCACATCCGTCCCGACACAAACCCCCGGAACACGACAGATGGCATGCTCAACCCATTGCCGGTAATCCTTCACAGAATATCGACGATTCATGGCCCGTAAGATGGCGTCATCTCCACTCTGTAAAGGAACATGCAAGTAGCGACAAAGTTTTGTCGATGAGGCCATATAGTCGAGAAGTTCGTCAGGAATAGTCGTCGGTTCAATAGACGAAATACGAATTCTCTCAAGCCCATGAATAGCCTCAAGCCGTTCGATCAGATTAATGAGGTCTCTCTCCTGACGACCAAAACGTCCAATGTTGACACCGGTCAGGACAAGCTCTTGATGTCCACGAGCCACAAGGCCTTCAGCTTCTCGAATGGCATCGTCACAATCACGGCTTCGTTCGCGTCCTCGCGCAAAGGGAATCAAACAAAAGGAACACATGAAATTACAGCCATCTTGGATCTTCAGATTGGCTCGGGTGGTTTGGTATTCACCAACACCTTCTATCAGAAAATCATCGCGGTCCATCCGATCAGCATGCCGGATTTCAGGAGTGGTGCGCTTTGGGTCATGTGGCAAATCTGCGACAAAGTTTGGCAGCGCCATTTTATATTGATTCCCAAGAATCAAATCGATTCCAGGAATGGCTTGAAGCGCGGTCATACCAGTTTGTGCATAACACCCTGTTACGGCAATAAAGGCATGAGGAGAATGCCGCAAGGTTTTTCGCACAGCATACCGGCAATCAGCTTCGGCATTTTCGGTGACAGAACAGGTATTGAGGACCAACAGATCCGTGGCTTGACCAAATGGTACAAGTTCATAACCAATAGCTTTTAACCTATTTGTTAAAATGGCCGATTCAGCTTGGTTTAAGCGACATCCAATCGTGTGGATGGATACCGTTCGTGGCTTTGGCAATGCAGGTTCCATATAATAGATGTATCGGGTGAGTCACACCCACGTAATGCTCAGGTCTCCGTCGAAAGAACGTACCTATTTTGTCTCATGCTCTGCAACCCAATGTTTGACAAACGGTAAGAGTAGAAAAGCAGGAAATGCTAAGACTACCGTCAGAGAAAAATAGGCCATGTATCCAATCGACTCAGTGACGATACCAGAGAAACTTCCAGCGACAACCCGAGTGAGGCCAAATAAGGCGCTCAGAATAGCATATTGAGAAGCCGCAAATGTCTTGTTGCAGATGCTCATTAAAAACGCTAAAAATGGAGCTGTGCCCAACCCTCCGCAGAGCGACTCGACAACGGATGCTGTATACATCAGCAAAGCAGAGGGTGAACTGGCCGCCGCAAGGACATACACAAGGTTTGAGCCAGCTTGAGCAACACCGAGAATCCACATGGCTTGATAAAGCCCCCATTTTTCTGTGAGCATTCCTCCAAGCAGCGCACCGACAATGGTGCTGACAACCCCAATGGTCCCAGGTACAATGCCTATTTGGACAGGTGAAAATTCTTGATCGACCCAAAACGGACGAATCATGGGTCCTAATGCCATGTCACCAAGCTTAAATAAGACAATGAATAACGCAACCGGGACAAACCCTGCGCTCCCAAATAATTCTGCAAAGGAGGCCCAAACGCGCCGAGACAATGAGTCGCTCGTTTGGTGAACAGGTTGAACAATTTGGGGAAGCTTCAAAGACAAAAAGAGAGAAGACCCAGCCATGAGCAGGGCTGCCCCAGCGATGGTGGACGACCAACCCAAGACGCCACCAACAGCAAGGAACACCCCGCCTGCGGCAATCAAGGCAATGCGATACGTTGTCACCCTGATGCCATTGCCTGGGCCCAATTCTTTCCGGTCAAGCAATTGAATACTATAGGCATCGATAGCGATGTCTTGTGTCGCAGACGCACAGGCCATCACGAGTAGGAGCACCCAGCCCCAGAGACTCACGTGTGAAGGGATCCATGAAGAGGGATAGGACAAGACCCAGAGTAAGCAAGAGTTGGCAAGAAACGACCCACTGTTTCCTGGTTCCCCACAGATCAACAAAGGGCGCCCATATCCACTTCAGCGTCCAGGTCAACCCAATGAGGCTCAATAGCCCAATCTGCGTGAGACTCACACCATGCAGCCGAAAATAGACTGGATAAAAGTCTAAGAGCAGCCCAAATGGGAACCCTTCACCAAAATAGAGGATGCCAATCCAAAAAAACTTTGTTCGAGTAGAAAGCAACAATGCCGCAACCTCTTCACTACCTCATCGCACTTGAAAGAGAAGAAACACCATGACGACATGGAGGCAAACAGAAAGCCTGGGACGCCGTGTGTGGAGCTGCCTTTTACGCATAAAATTACTGCCAGGACAAATTGTGGCGTTGGCAGCCGGGGTCCTCATTCTGATTGGAGCTGGCCTACTCATGTTGCCCATCGCGACCCCTCCTGGCTTGCCATTAAGGTTTATCGATGCCTTGTTCACCGCCACCTCCGCCGTCTGTGTCACTGGGCTCATTGTGCTAGACACGCCTCACGAATTCACGATGTTTGGACAGCTGGTCATTCTGATCCTCATTCAGATAGGCGGGTTGGGTTATGCCCTGATGGCCACCTTGATTTTGTTGGTCCTAGGACACCGAATTGGATTGCGCGACCGCATGATGCTAGCCGAAACACTGAGTACGATCGACATGGCAGGATCCGTCCGTTTTGTCAAAATTGTTGCACTCGTCACCTTAGGACTTGAAGGTCTTGGCGCCCTGTTACTCACCCTGCGGTTTTGGCAAGACATGGACGTGGGTCAAGCAATGTATTTTGGCCTATTCCATGCTGTGTCTGCATTTAATAATGCAGGGTTTTCCTTATTTTCCAATAGTCTGATCTCCTATCGATCAGATATCGCCCTCAATGTCGTGGTAACCATTCTTATTGTTCTCGGGAGCATCGGATTTTTGGTCTTTGAAGATGCGATCGATTACTGGAAAGGCCGACGGTTCCGCATTCAAACCCATACGAAGCTTGTCCTCATCACCACCCTCATCCTCCTCACAACTGGGACTTTGGGAATTTCAGCGTTGGAATGGAATAACCCACAAACCTTTCAACCCTTGAGTATTGGAGAACGGCTAGCCACCGCGCACTTCCATGCCGTTTCGAGAACCGCCGGATTTACAACCATTGACATCAGCGACATGCATGATGCCACATTATATTTCCTCCTCCTTCTCATGGCCATTGGAGGATCACCGGGCAGCATGTCGGGAGGCATTAAAACCACGACGATCGCCATTGTCTTCCTGACAATTTGGACTGTCCTGCGGAGACGAGAAGACGTCGAAATTTTTCACCGCCGGATTCCACGTGATCTGATCATCCGAGCCTTGTGTCTCTGCATCTTGGCGTTAACCATGATTACCCTCTTTACCCTCTTGCTGTCTTTTACAGAACACCGGCCGTTTCTCAGTATCATGTTCGAAGTAACCTCTGCCATGGGGATTGTCGGCATGTCTTTAGGGGATGACGAAGGTCGCAGCTTATCAGCGCTGTTTACTGATTTTGGGAAAGTAACCATTATCCTTTGCATGCTCTTGGGTCGATTTGGCCCATTGATGATTGGCCTGTTTGCCATAAAAACAGCTGTCCATACACCATACCGGTATGCCGAATCTCGTGTCGTCATTGGGTAAGGACTAGCCCCTCGATGCCTTGATTGGTACAACCGGCATGGATGCCTAAGCATTATGTATCTACTTCGCTCGCCGCTGAAGAACAAGAACAAACGCCATAAGCGTCGGAAGAGGCGCTAAGAAAAACGGCAGAAGCCAGGCCCACACATTTTTCCCTCTGACCCGTGCCTGATCAAACATCCACACGAAGACCCAAACCAACAGGAGAAAATAATTGAGTGCAAGCCAATGAGTTGTCCGGATATCAAGCAAACTCGGATCCGCACCCGTGGCAGTCAACCAAAACAACACTTCCAACAACCCAAATGCGACCAGCAAACTTACGACAATCCGTTTACTCCATACGTACATGCTTGTCCCCTTTCAATACGGTTAAGCCATCACGGTGAAACGATGAAAGATCACACCAGATTCTTTCATCAAGCGTAGAATGCTCATCTACGGCAAAAGATACACTGCCCTCTCACCATAAAGAAAATTTTTTCTTGCCTGCATGCACACAGACTGTGGATAACTACTCATCATCATACGACAACTATCGAAAAAACCTATAGATTTGGCTATGCACAAGTCACCCCATGTTGTTCCAACAATCCACAGGTGACCCACAATATTTAGTATTGACAAATACTTCAAACCGCTATAAATTGCGTTCTCTTATCATATCGATCATGTCCCGTGTACGTATCGTATCCTCATGATCGACAAGGAAAATGCCTTTGCTCCTTGTGAGAGCCTCATTGGGGCTTTCTTAACAGCGAGAGAGAGGTAAAAGGAGAACACCCATGAAAATTGAGCGTCGGTTCACCCAACCTGGACAAGGGCCATACCATGGTATGACCTTTGTCACACGAACATCCGAAATTAAAAATCCTGATGGTTCGAGTGTGTTCTTACTTAATGATATCCAGGTGCCAGAGCAATGGTCGCAATTGGCGGTAGACATCCTGGCTCAGAAATATTTTCGAAAGGCCGGGGTTCCTCAAGTCGATGCCAATGGAACCGTTCAGACCGATGCAACCGGTGCCCCGATCCTAGGAGGAGAAACCGACGCACGACAAGTCTTTCATCGCTTAGCCGGATGCTGGACGCATTGGGGAAAAACCCATCAATACTTTGATACGGACCAGGATACCGAAGCTTTCTACGATGAACTGTCTTTCATGCTAGCCAAACAAATGGCTGCGCCAAACTCGCCCCAATGGTTTAATACTGGTTTACACTTTGCGTATAACCTCTCTGGTCCTTCTCAAGGACACTATTTCATCGAACCAGAATCCGAACGGCTCAGCCGGTCCAAGAATGCCTACGAACGACCACAAGTACATGCCTGCTTTATCCAGTCAGTCTCTGATGATTTGGTCAATGAGGGTGGCATCATGGACTTGTGGGTTCGGGAAGCCCGGCTGTTCAAATACGGCTCTGGCACAGGCACGAACTTTTCTAAACTACGTGGCGACAACGAGCCGCTTTCCGGTGGTGGTCGATCATCTGGCTTAATGTCATTTCTCAAGATCGGAGATCGTGCAGCTGGAGCGATTAAGTCTGGCGGAACGACGAGACGGGCAGCCAAGATGGTCTGTTTGGACTTGGACCACCCAGACATTGAAGAGTTCATTGATTGGAAAGTAATAGAAGAGCAAAAGGTTGCCGCGATGGTGGCTGGATCCAAAATGTGCGCGCAGCGGCTGAATACCGTCCTGAAAGCTTGCCATGTCTCTCACGAACAGGGACAGCCTCGTGTCGAAACCAACCCACGCAAAAATTCACCACTCCAAGAAGCAATTGATGCAGCCCGTGAAGCGGCCATTCCTGAAGCCTACATCCAACGCATGTTTAACTATGCCCACCAAGGCTATACACACTTTCTCTTTCATGAATATGACACCAATTGGGACAGTAAAGCTTATCAGACGGTGTCTGGGCAAAACTCCAATAATAGCATTCGTATTCCTAATACATTTTTTGAAACCTTGCAAAACGATGGAGACTGGACGCTCACTAGACGAACGGATGGGACCATGGCCAAAACGATCAAAGCCATGGATCTATGGGATCGCATTGCTTGGGCAGCGTGGATCTGTGCCGACCCTGGAGTTCAATACGACTCAACCATCAATGAATGGCATACCTGTCCTGAAGATGGCGCAATCACCGCCTCGAATCCCTGTAGTGAATATATGTTTTTGGACGACACCGCGTGCAACTTAGCCTCATTGAATCTAGGCGCCTTTACATCACCTGATGGACAGTTTGATTTAGATGGCTACCGCCATGCCATTCGCCTGTGGACCGTTGTGCTGGAGATTAGCGTCTTGATGGCCAGCTTCCCAAGCAAGGCGATTGCACGAAAAAGTTATGCCTACCGAACCCTGGGATTGGGGTATGCCAACCTCGGCTCCTACCTCATGCAGCAAGGGATTCCCTATGATTCCCCCAAAGCCCTGGCAATCTGCGGGGCATTAACTTCGATCTTAACGGGAGAATCGTATGCCACATCGGCTGAAATGGCCGCCGAGCTTGGTTCATTTCCTGGATTTTCTCGAAATCGTGAGTCCATGCTGCGCGTGATTCGGAATCATCGGCGAGCGGCCTATAACATGCCCGTGGATGACTATGAAGGATTGACGATTACTCCTCATGGTATTCAAGCAGACGAGACCCCCACCCAACTGTTGGATGCGGCGAGACAGGCATGGGATCGAGCCCTAACGCTGGGAGAGGCTCATGGCTATCGAAATGCGCAAGCGACCGTGATTGCCCCCACAGGAACGATCGGTCTTGTCATGGATTGTGACACGACCGGGATCGAGCCAGATTTTGCGTTGGTCAAATTTAAAAAATTAGCGGGAGGGGGCTACTTTAAGATTATCAATCAAAGCCTGCCACCTGCGCTACGAACGTTGGGCTACACTCAAACGCAAATCCAAGACATTATCAGATATGCCTCAGGCACTCGGACCCTCAAAGATGCCCCCTTTATCAATCATGTCTCACTTCGAGAAAAAGGGTTTACCCCTGCAGCGATCGAGAAAGTCGAAGCTGAACTTGATGGGGCATTCGAAATCCAATTTGCCTTCAATAAATGGACACTAGGAGAAGATTTTTGCCGAGACAGCTTGTTGCTCACTGAAACACAACTGAACGACATGCAATTAAACATTCTAAAAACCTTAGAATTCACACCGGAACAAATCATGGCCGCCAATGACTATTGCTGTGGCACCATGACAATTGAAGGTGCGCCACACATTAAAAATGAACACCTGCCCGTCTTTGATTGTGCCAATCGATGTGGACGCACAGGGCAACGATTTATTGCAACCCATGCTCATCTTCGCATGATGGCAGCCGCGCAACCCTTCATTAGTGGCGCCATTAGTAAAACGATTAATATGCCAGCTGATGCATCTGTCGAATCGGTCAAAACAGCCTACCATGTCGGATGGACCTACATGCTTAAGGCCATTGCCTTGTACCGAGATGGCTCAAAGCTCAGTCAACCCTTGAATGTCTCAAGTGACACTGCGTTGCGAGAACCACTGAAAACCGAGGTTCTTGCAGCAGCGCAACAAGCCACTGAACGCATCCTCGTCCGTTATCTGGCAAAACGACGCCCCCTACCAACTCGACGAGGAGGGTACACCCAAAAAGCCAGTATTGGCGGGCATAAAATCTATCTCAGGACCGGAGAATATCAAGATGGTACACTGGGTGAGATCTTCCTCGATATGCATAAAGAAGGGGCGGCCTTTCGCAGCTTGATGAATTGCTTTGCGATTGCCATTTCCTTGGGCTTGCAGCATGGTGTACCTCTTGAAGAATTTGTTGAAGCCTTTTTATTTACACGATTTGAGCCCAATGGCCCTGTCAAACTCAACAATCACATTAAAATGTCGACCTCGATCATCGATTACATCTTTCGGGAATTGGCTATTACCTATCTGGGCCGTCATGACCTAGCGCAAGTGGCGCCGGATGATCTTCGAGGGGATTCCGTGAAACATGATCCCGAATGCACGGATGAGGACCCACCAGACTCCAAAGCGCTCGCGGCTTCCTCTATCCTTCAGGATGTGTTTCCTTCACGAGGGACTCGTCCCAAAGAACCATCAGAAAATGGTAATGGGACCAACAGAAAAACGCTTGAGATTCATGAACAAGCCATGACACTGACCGAAGTGATGGTCGCCAAACAAAAAGGGTATGAAGGTGACCCTTGCCAGCATTGTAAGGAATTCAAACTTGTTCGGAATGGAACCTGCTTGAAATGCATGAATTGTGGCGAGACCAGTGGCTGTTCATAAATAGAATATGATCGTTGCGTTTTGTTGAACTTTCATGATTCCTCAGGTCAATGTCGACGATTTAAAGATTTGTGCCAGTCTCAACAATCCGAAAATTGCACCGATACAGGTTTCAAGAAAAATTCACAAAAGATGATTGTCTATTGCTAGGCATTCTCACCTAACAACCGCCACATCCTCTTTAAAAACCCCTTCGCTCTCCATAAACCCGGCATCAGTGGAAAGAAAGCGAATGTTTAACGGGTTCAAAAGCTTTGGCCTCTGGACAGCCAAAGCTAATTGGTAATGAAGACAGGGCTCGAAAAGGCTAAATGCCCAACAGGCTGGATCATCGGACTTTGTGACAAATTGTATGGCTATCGTGCCATCGTCCTTTAGAAAAAAGCTCATGCTATTCAATGGTTGAGTTAACCCAACACCCTTAGCTTTTAAATACGCTTCTTTTAATGTCCACAGTTCAAAAAACCTTCTGCGTCGTGGCTCATCCGTTAACTCTAACAACCTATCCACTTCAGATTGAGCGAAAAAACGATGGGCAATTCTATCTGCCGAGCAAATGCGATCCGTTCTTTCAAGATCCACACCAATAGGCCCTATCTCACAAATAGCACAAACAGCAAGTTGTGCGCTGTGAGAAACGTTAAAAAAGAACGGTACCTCAAAATTGGCAATCTCAGGCTTGCCATAAGCCCCCCGGTTAAATTTCCATTGCTGGGGAGGCACATCACGATATCGTGACAAGGTTTTTCTTAACAATGCACGGGAGAGCAATGGAAGCATTTTATTGAAAGACTCGCCATCTTGACGCAGCCGGTCGAATTCATCACCATTGAGCAATGCCCGATATGAATCAATTTTTTTAAAGCTGGAAAAGTCAGCCAGCCATACGTGGACTTCATTATTGAGCAACATCACGGCTGCCTTGTAGACTCCTCGTGCTCGTGACCCTCTAGTTGATCAATCACGGCAGCGCCGACCGCATCGCCCCAGACATTGACTGATGTCCGACATCTGTCAAGAAACCAATCAATAACTAAGAGCAAGGAAATTCCCTCTACAGGAAGATTCACGGCTTTCAAGACAATCACCATTGTGACCAACCCCGCTTCGGGAATACCTGCAGCACCAATGGCTGCCAGAGTGGCCGTCAGAAAAATAATCACTGTTTGCCCAAGATCCAACTCAATACCATATGTTTGGGCAATAAACATGGCGGCAATTGCTTCATAGAGGGCCGTTCCATTCATATTGATCGTGGCCCCAAGTGGTAAAACAAAGCTGGCAATTCGCTTAGACACACGATGTCGTCCGATAGCACATTCCATGGTCAATGGAAGCGTAGCCGAGCTTGAACCGGTGGAAAAGGCCGTGGTCAATGCCGTCCCCATGTTTCGGACATACGTGAGGACATTCTGTTTTCCAAGCAATTGGAGAAAGAGCGGTAACGTCACCATGCCATGAATCAGCAAGGCAAGGATAACGGTAGCCGCATAGGCCCCCAATTGGATCAATTGAGGCCAGAATCCACTAAAGCCACCGGCCTCCCCTAAACGTCCAGCAATTAACGCACCAATGCCAACGGGAGCCGTCCACATCAACAGATGCACCATCCCCATAATGGCTTCATTCACACCTTCAAAGAATCGGATGACAAACTGCCCGCGTTCTCCAAGTGTCGTGAGGACGCTACCAAACACCAAGGAAAAAATGATCAACGGCAACACATCGACATTCACCATCGCTTTCAAGAGATTTTGAGGCACTAGATTCATCAGAATAGACTTCAAGAGTTCAGCAACGGTGGTGGGCCGATCTTCCATCCTTTGGGAAAGACTGTAGCCAGACTCAGAGGTCAGGTCTGATGATTCCTGAAGAAGCGGTGTGCCAGGATGAATGATCACGACGAGCAATAATCCAACCAATACAGCCAACCCTGTCGTGGTCACAAAAAACAAGATAGTCCGAAACCCAAGACCGCCGAGTGTCCGAACATCCCCAACACTACTCACCCCAACAATCATGGAGCTCATCACCAGCGGCACAACCATGACAAAGAGTGCGCGGAGAAAAAGATCTCCGAGAAATTGCACGGCTTTACCCCATTCCGGGACCAGCCCCCCAAACATCATTCCTGCCAAGATGCCCAACAAGAGCGCAACAAGAAGTCGATGAGGGCCTGGGGCAATCATGTCAGAATGGTAGCCGTCATGTTGAAAGAGAGAATGTGTCTGATCGAGAGAACGCGGTTAAGACTAATAGCTTTCCATCGGAGGACAGGTACATGCGAGGTTTCGATCGCCATAGGTATTGTCTATTCTCGAGACAGCAGGCCAAAACTTGTATTGCCGTAGCCATGAAGCCGGGTACACCGCGCGCTCTCGAGAATACGGGTGGGTCCAATGTTCTGTGATTAAGGTCTCGATCGTATGCGGAGCATTTTTGAGTGGATTATCGTCTCGTGGCCACTGACCATCTTCAATCGCCGCAATCTCCTGCCGAATGGTGAGAAGGGCATCGCAATACCGATCAAGCTCCGCCTTGGATTCACTCTCAGTCGGTTCAACCATCAATGTTCCAGCGACAGGCCAAGAGATAGTCGGGGCATGAAAACCAAAATCCATCAATCGTTTAGCCACGTCTTCAACCTCGACGTCTGCGGATTTTTTAAATGGCCGAATATCCAAGATAAACTCATGCGCTGATAAGCCATGCTTCCCAGCATATAATACAGGAAAGTTCTTCTCGAGACGTTTTGCCATGTAATTAGCATTCAAAATGGCAACGCTCGTGGCTTTGGTGAGACCATCATGTCCCATCAAGGCAATAAACGCCCAAGAAATTGGCAGGATACTCGGACTGCCATAGGGTGCAGCGGCGATGGCCCCAATCCCCAATGGTCCACCTGAATCCCGAACCGGATGGCCTGGAAGAAATGGGGATAAATGCTCGGCCGTCCCAATAGGACCCATTCCGGGGCCACCCCCTCCATGGGGAATGCAAAATGTTTTATGAAGGTTCAAATGACATACATCCGCGCCAATATCTCCAGGACGGCATAATCCAACCATTGCATTCATATTGGCCCCATCCATGTACACCTGGCCACCATGATCATGAACAACCTGACATACATGGCGAATGGTCTCCTCAAATACGCCATGCGTGGAAGGATACGTAATCATAATGGCCCCTAAGACATCGGCATGCGTACGGGCCTTCGTTTCCAAATCATGTAAATCAATATTGCCAGCCTGATCACAGGCAACTGGCACAACCGTAAACCCGGCGATGACCGCACTGGCAGGATTTGTGCCATGCGCCGATACAGGAATGAGACAGATTGTCCGTTGAGATTGCCCTCGCTGTTCATGATAGGCACGGATGACCATGAGCCCAGCATACTCTCCTTGAGATCCAGCATTGGGTTGCAGGGACACGGCGGCAAATCCCGTAATTTCAGCCAACCAGCCCTCCAATTGTTGAAAAAGCTTTGCATAGCCAACGGTTTGGTCCGATGGCACAAACGGGTGGATCCCACTGAATTCAGGCCACGTCACAGGAATCATTTCCGCTGTAGCATTTAACTTCATCGTGCAGGACCCCAAGGGGATCATAGAATGCACCAGTGATAAATCACGCGACTGCAAGCGGTAAATATATCGAAGCAATTCATGCTCAGAGTGGTAGGTATTAAACACATCATGAGTCAAGTACGGAGAAGTCCGGAGAAAGGATTCGGGAAGACAGGATGTCCGATGTGCCATCAAATCCTCAATCGCAAATGGCAATACAGGGTCAGGTGAAAAGACATATAGGAGCGTGGTGACATCTGAAAGTGTCGTTGTTTCATCAAGCGCAATCCCCACCGAGCCATCGTCAAAGGGACGAACATTCATGCCATGTTGTATGCCTCTTGCCAGAATGTCGTTTTGCGAAAGACCAGCAGGGTATACACGAAGGGTATCGAAAAAATATGTCGCGGTCTGTCGACAGCCAAGACGCGTAAGGCCTTCAGCAAGAAAACAGGTGAGGTCATGAACAGACTGCGCAATCCGCCTAAGACCTATAGGGCCATGGTAGACCGCATACATCCCAGCTAAAATGGCGAGAAGCACTTGTGCCGTACAGATGTTGCTTGTCGCACGATCTCGACGGATATGCTGTTCACGTGTTTGAAGGGCTAACCGATAGGCTGGTCGATCTTGCGAATCACGGGAAACACCGACAAGACGGCCAGGCATTTGCCGCTTATGATCCATCGTAGTCGATAAAAATGCAGCATGTGGTCCACCAAACCCCAATGGGACGCCAAAGCGTTGTGATGAGCCAACAGCAATGTCAGCACCAAATTCACCAGGAGGCGTCAGAAGCGTCAACGCCAATAGATCGGTGGCGACAACCAAAAGCGCCCCAGCCTCATGCATCTGCTTCGCCAATTCGCGATAATCATACAGAGCGCCCTCAGTTGTTGGATATTGTACCAAGACGCCACAGTATCGCTGAGCCGAAGGATCGAGAGAAGAGACAGGACCAATTTGTAGATGAATGCCTGAAGACATGGCACGCGTTTGCACAACGGCTATGGTCTGTGGGTGGCAACCCTCGGCAATAAAAAATGTGTTTTGTTCTCCCCCGACAATCGCTCGGCACATCGACATGGCTTCAGCCGCAGCCGTTGCTTCATCAAGCAACGACGCATTGGCCAATGGCAAGCCCGTCAAATCAGCGACCATCGTCTGAAAGTTCAACAAGGCCTCTAGCCGGCCCTGTGCAATCTCTGCTTGATACGGTGTGTATTGGGTATACCAGGCAGGATTCTCAAAGATGTTTCGAAGAATAACGGGTGGAGTGAGGCAATCATAATAGCCCATCCCAATAAACGAACGATATCGGGTATTGTCATGAGCCACTGCCCTCAACTCTTCAAGCACAGCCTGTTCAGTACGAGAGGCAGGCAAATCCAACGACCTGTGTAAGCGAATCGTATCTGGAACGACAGCATTAATCAGTACATTCAGTGATGCAAAACCAAGCATGCCCACCATTTCTTGAATATCAGATTCACTAGGGCCGAGATGCCGACAAGGGAATGTATCTCCTGGCAAAATGGAAGAATGAGGGCTTTCGGTATTCATCATACTGGAGTCCTTCTAGGAAGATGTTTCACGAAAATTCCCACAGGATATCATGGGAAAATAGTTCTGCAAAGTACAGAAATGCATCAATGTTCTACAAAATTTTTGGTGGTTTTGAGAGGACTCCATGCTGTTCTGTCCTGAGGTTCTACGAGCTTCCGACGTGAAGAGAATGGAGGCATGTTAAAGCAAATCCTCGAAAGCAACCGTGCCAGACGAGGTGACTTTACCGACGCTTGCGCTTGAAGAGCTCCTCGTCATAAGTTTTTTGATAGAGAATCTCCCATTCGGAAGACCCTTCTGGAATAGAACGAGAGTAAGAGGCCAAACGGGCACGAACAATTCGATCAATGTCCTGTTCATGAGACACATGCTCTGCTAGGACTCGTTTAATTTCTCGCAAAGCCTTCGTCGGCTCCCCAATGATCTTCGCATCCGGGCTCTTTTGAAGAGCCTGAAGAATACCATGCGAAAGGTGTGTTTGTTTCTCTTCGCTGAGTAATGCCATTGGGTCTTTCGTACACTCCCCTTCTTCCTTTTGGAGAATGGGAAGGAGTGTTTTACAAGATAATATCACGTTCCTTAATCAATTTGTTTTTGACCATTGAAAACATTTTTTGGTAATCCGCACGGCCCTTCTCGAATTCGGCCTCATACTGTTTCAACATATCCCGAACCTCCGCATTCAAGCGATCTTCGACAGAACATTCCGTCGTAATCGTCTTCTCAATGGCCAAAATCAGGGTATCAAGCGATCCACAGACCTCCAGCAGTTCCGCTACTTGGAGTCGATCAATGAGTAATCGAGAAAGGTGGTGGCTATGCTCTTGTGTGATCCGCATCGAATATTGTCATACCACAGCTTCGACATGAATCGTTTTGGCGCCAATAACCTGACGCAAGACTGTTGGATCACCGACAAGTCGTCCGATAATATTGACACGATCAGCAGGGACAGGATCCTCTCCCATGCTCATAGGCGTTCGACCGAAAAAGATTGCCAACATCTGACCCATGCCCCAAAAGGCAAGATCCCCCACTTTCACTTGGGTCGTGGCAGTTTCCCGGTAATCTTTCACACCAGGCACGTGGCAATAAAACTCTTCACCCCACATATTCATCGGCGCTTCAATGGGAAGAGCTTGATAGATTTCCTGAGCCGTACGAGTAGACTTGAGCTCAGCTTCTAACGTGATGCCACCAACTGAAATTTTGATACGTCGCGTTGTCTCTTCCATTCGTATCCTTTTGTTGGAATAAGGAGGGTGAATAATTCAAAAAAGTCTCAAGCGCAGGAGGCAACGACCATCTATCCGCAAATAATAGAAAAGAATCAAGATCATTCAACAAGACAACCCAGCTGTCTGCGGGTATGAGTGATGAGGCACGCCGCAAGCACGCGAGCCTTTGCGTTTGCAAAGCCTGACGGCTGTTTTCAACAATCACGGAATGTAACTTGTTCCCCGGCTAAAATCAAGAATACAATGCGTTGTGACAGGTATCGGAACCTATGTTACAATCAACATTCGTTTTTCTCAAAGGCAATGGCGAATCGACCGAACGCTGTCTCTGGGAGGCTGGCATTAGAAATTGGCATGATTTTTTAGCCAGTTCTTCCCTGCCTGGCATCGCAACGGCTCGAAAAAACTTGTACGACGAGTACATGTATCACTTACTCGCTGAATACCAACAAGGCAATTTTCGTTTTTTCGCTCGGTGTCTCAAGCCCCGTGACCATTGGCGACTCTTCGATACCTTTCGGACGAGAACTGTTTTCCTTGATATTGAAACAACAGGCGAGCCAGCAGGGATCGGGTACGTCACACTCGTGGGATTATATGCCAACGGCCAGACCACAACACTTATTCGCAATGAAACACTCACCGCAGATCGGCTTGAGAGTGAACTCTCACGCTATGATCTCATTGTCACATTCTTTGGAACTAGCTTCGACGTACCCTACCTTCGGACAACCTTCCCAACGCTCCGTATTGATCATGCCCACTTTGACCTCTGTTTTGCTGCCAGGCGTCTTGGGCTTCGCGGGGGGCTCAAACATATTGAACAGGAATTAGGGTTGGCTCGATCGGCTAACATCCAAGGACTTGACGGATGGGATGCCGTTCGTCTTTGGAGAGCCTGGGAAAATGGGCAGACTGAAGCCAAGGCGCTGTTATGTGACTACAATGAAGCGGATGTTCGGAATCTGGAGCCTTTAGCAGAGCATTTGTATGCCATGTTGCGGGAACGCTCAGGATTTGTTTCTCCCTATCAACCATCTGTGAGAAAAACAAGGAGTGCAGGATGAAATGGGAAGGAACAGGCCTCACGGATAGAGGCAAGGTACGAGCATCGAAGCAAGATGCCTTTGCCATTAATAATCCACTGCAATTGTGGGTGGTGGCAGACGGAATGGGAGGACGTCCAGGAGGAGACATTGCCAGTCAAATAGCTGTAAACACCATCATGACGTCTATTCAGGAGTCTATGGCAGACACGCAGGGAGAACCAGCACACCAACAGGCCATACTGGAAATAGCCATGAAATCGGCAAACACGGCCATACGAGAGGAAGTGCAGAGACGTCCAAAATTAGCCGGGATGGGAACCACGGCTGTTCTATTGTGGATCTCCTCCTCTCCTCCCTCACAAGCCACCATTGTCCATATTGGGGATAGTCGCGCCTATTTGCTGCAGCAGGATACCATCACCCAACTGTCTACCGACCATTCTTGGGTCATTGAGCAAATACAACAAGGACTCCTGAGCCCTGAAGAAGCAAGTATCCACCCTATGCAAAATGCCATAACTCGAGCCCTTGGCATCGAACCCACGAGCGCCCCAGACATTCGCACTCTAGCGCTACAGCCAACAGATCGGGTACTCCTTTGCACAGATGGACTTACCAAAATGATGAGTGATCAGCAGATTTTCAACAGGACTTCATCCTCTCAGAGAAGCAGAGAGGATTATTGTCAGGAGTTGATCACAGAAGCGAACCGTCTAGGAGGGCAGGACAATACCACAGTGATCATTGTTGGCCAAAACGGTCAACCATGAGGTCAGGTTGGTCTCCGAAACAATGCAGACCAGCCAAAATACCCCACAGCATCTTTCATGTTAGAAAACCACCGTTTTGCTGTCCCCATATGAGGATCCGTGACATATTGCAGCGTTAACACAATGCGTTCCTCTGCTTCACCAAGCGGCGTCACGGCATGATAGAGCCTATCGCCATTAAAGAAAACCAGTGACCCAGGATCCGTGCGCAGGGACAGCTCTGTGATTTCTCGTTGTGGGTCCTTGGTATGCAGCCGACAGACTAATTGACTCGTGGACCTGTCGACTAACCCCAACAATACCGTATAGCGAGCGCCTTTATAGTATGACGTATCATAATGAAATCCAATGTGATCCCCTGGCTCGGTATAAAAGTACAACGCACAGGCATGAGGGTCATGATCAGGGCAGAGAAGCAGGGGAACACCAGCAAGACGACTAAGCCAATCAATAAACACTGGGGCACGATAGAATGCGAGAATGGCTGGCGCCTTCTGCTGAAGCAGATACGCACTTACACTACCGCCTTTTTTATGAGTGGGAATATAATTACGATTCAACTGTGGACGAACTTGGGTGACATCCTCCATCAACTGATCAACCACGGGTGGAGAGAAAAAATTTTGAATCGTTAAAAATTCTCCCTGGGCAGTATAGCGCTGTTGGAGTTGAGTAAAGTCAGACTGCTGAATGGCCTGATTCAGTTCTTGCTCAACCCTCTCTCGCACAATGTGCATACAGACTCCCTCATGTTAATCAACCCTCTATGCAGCCCCGTCATGACTATAGCATAATGCAGAAACCCCTTCACTCACATTGCAACCGAGATGCGCGAGTACGATGATGACAATTCAACTACCATATCGAGAACTCACAGCAGGTCAAGATTATTGGATTGAAGACCAGGTCTTACGGAACCCCCTTGAAACTGCTCAACGATGTATTTCCAAAAGCACTTGGACCTTGGGAGCTCCCTGGCGGCCAGAACCGTGGCCGGGAATGCGTGCGACAGACGCCCTAACTCGCGAAGAACTTACAGTGATTGAAACATGTGTCACCACTCGATTTGGACTCAAAGGCGTCCACCCACAAAATGCCGTTGAAATGGGCATTTCCGGGCATAATCACATTCAAATTGTTGGGGGAGCTGAAGGCGTCGCTCGACCACATGTCGATTCCGCCACAATATGTGATTATGCGGGGGTGCTCTATCTCCACCCTAGCCCACCGACCATTCATTGTGGCACGTCGTTTTATCGACTCCATCTACCGGGAGAAGAACCAGGCGGAAATGTCTGTCCCCGGGAATACGAAAGCTTGAGTCAGGTTCCAGGCGTTTCACAAGAAATGGACCCAACCATGTTCGAAGAAATCATCGAAGTTCCTTATGTCTTCAACCGCTTGCTCATCTACAAATCCGATATCATTCATTCCGCAAGCAGCTACTTTGGCTGGGGACATGAATTGGCCTCAAAACGAATGGCCGTCGTCTTCTTTTGGAAAGCCATCTCTTAAGATCGTGAAGGCCTGTGGCCTTTAGCCGTCTTGAGCATTTCCTCAGCAGTGTTTCTCACCGAAGGCGTGATTTTCAGACCGCCCAGCATTCTTGCAATTTCTTCTTGGCGATCTGGATGAGACAACCCACGGACTTGTGTGACAGTCCTTTCATTCATCACCGATTTTTCAATCAGAAAATGGGCATGCCCATGAGAAGCAATTTGAGGAAGATGCGTGATACAAAAAACTTGATGGTATTGGCCCAAGGCCTGTAAGCGTTGTCCCATGACGGCGGCGACGCCTCCACCAATCCCAGTATCAACTTCATCAAAAAATAAGACTGGAATCTGATCCGTTTCGGCCAAGACCGTTTTCATGGCCAGCATCAGCCGTGACAATTCACCACCAGACGCGACTTTGGCAAGAGACTGCGGCACCTCCCCAGGATTGGCAGAAAACAGGTATTCGACCCGATCCATGCCTGTCGCCGTAAGTTCCTCTTCTGGCAGGGGCAACACCATGATGGAAAAATGTGTGTGAGTCATGTGTAATGCAGCTAGTTCGCCTTGAATTTTTTTCTCCATATCTTGCGCAATCTGTCGACGAGCTTGAGAAAGACGCGTAGCCAATTCACCAGCCTGCTGTCGTTCCTTGGTAACCGCCTGCCGAAGCCTCTCTGTTCGTTCCTCTAAGGTCGTCCAGCTTTCACATTCGTGTCTTAACTCCCCAACTCGAGAGATGAGTTCCTCAATGGATTGCCCATATTTCTTTTTTAATCGTTGAAGAAGAGCCAGACGTACATCAATCTCCTCAAGCCGTCCGGGATCCATCTCAAGGCCTCCGACATAATCCCGAAGGCGACTTGCTAATTCTTGCAAGTGAACAGTAGCACTTTCAGCATGTTCATGTATTCCGGCCAACTCTTGATCAATACATTCCAACTCCTGAATATCACCCTGAACGACATTCAGACAATCCAAGAGAGAGTCATCACTGCGATAGACCATTTCATAGGCATGCTGTGCCAGCTCAGACAATCGACCTGCATGTTGCAAACGATGATGTTCACGTTCCAACTCCTCTTCCTCCCCGAAACGCAGCTCGGCATTGTCCAATTCTTGCAATTGAAACTGAAAAAACTCCTGACGCTGTATGTGATCGGACGCGTGGCAAACAAGTTGCTCAAGCTCCGCTTGAACGTCCTGCCAGCGCTGAAAACACTGCGTAAACTCGGTGCGAAGGCTTATCAAATGCCCAAGCCCATCAAGCATATCCAGTTGGACTTTTGGCGATAACAACGACTGTTGGTCATGTTGACCATGTATATCGACTAAGCAACGGCCGAGTTGTTGGATAACGTGCAAGGGGGTGAGATGTCCATTAAGATAGAGCCGATTTCGCCCAGATCGAGAGAGGACCCTCCGAATAATCAGGTCTTCTCCTTCAGAAGGACGAAGATTGACCTTATCCAAATAATCAATACAGGGTCCGGATAAAGGAAGTGAAAAGGCGGCTTCAAGGACAGCCTCCTCGGCACCAATTCGAATCTGATCAGTGGATGCGCGTCCACCAATCAGTAAAATCAGCGCTTCGACAAGCAGCGACTTTCCAGCCCCTGTTTCCCCTGTGAGCACCTGAAAACCAGGAACACATTCAAGATAGAGCCGATCGATAAGCGCAAAATTGGAGATATGCAGCTCGGTAATCATGGAGCCATGCCATCATACGGCACGGAATCATACCGTTGCCGATTACGGTTCAAGGAGAGAGTCGATGGTTTGCTTGAATTGCGGTTTAGGTCTGACACCAACTAACTTTTCGACTGGTTTCCCATCCTTAAAAAACACAATGGTGGGGATACTCATAATTTGATATTGCGCAGCAACTTCTGGGGCCTCATCGGTATTGAGCTTCATGACCTTGAGCT
This sequence comes from Nitrospirota bacterium, assembly GCA_011088105.1. GTDB lineage: Bacteria > Nitrospirota > Nitrospiria > Nitrospirales > UBA8639 > JAALKI01. Next base: position 54,898 of record JAALKI010000004.1, read on the forward strand.
TCCCTTCGTATTCTCCTGCCAATTCCTCCACAATGGGCGCCACCATTTGACAAGGGCCACACCATACAGCCCAAAAATCAACCATCACTAACTGAGACGACTGCATGACCTCTGCTTCCCAATTCGACTGATCAGCTTGTATTACTTGCGTAGCCACCCGGACCTCCTTACTCGTTAAATTGCTAATGTCGGGAAATCATCGTACCCCGACACCTAGAGACTGTCAACTCGCCTACCACTTCTTACCATCCCCACTGTGGGGGAACACTTGCCCACCATTGCTGAGGGTGGGCTTCCTTCCAATCAGCCAATTCCTGCCAAAGCCGGTCGACAGCTGACCGATCCAGACGATTGGCCATAGCCGCCGTCAGGTCAAATTGCTGACGAAGCCCCTCATGAATCAGCTCTTTGGCCATTCGCGAAAGCATATCCGGCGGATCAACTATATCACGAGTTCCTTCAGAGAATAGCCCAAGAGCCAATTGACCAACTTTACCCCATTCATCATGTTTCGCCAAAAATGACAAATACCCATCAATTGCATGGTACACATATGTCAAGTACACATAGCCCTCGACTGAGGGTGCACGATCAAGATATCGCTGACAGGCTTCAACAGCACGCCGGTAATCTCCTACAGCTAGATAGATTTTGGCTCGTTGGAGGGAAGCAGGAGGAGAGTCCACAGGCGTGACGGCAATCCCAAGCCCAGGAGCCAGTAGAAGAAAGACGCACAAGAGAGAACTGATCATGCCAACTCGTTGGGTGAACGTCTGGATAGATTTTTGCATTCGAGCCCCCTTGAAGTTTTGGAAAAGAGTTGCTATTGTCCCCCGCGTTTGACTCGGCATTTCTTCTGAAGGTCACTGGCCCCAACACCACATTCACGATATGGTCACGTTGAGGCACTTTCATATTCAACATGGTCACCATCCTCAAGCCATAGACGTTCTTACGACATGATGGCATTGATCAGAAAGATATTCAGCATGACAATGGGTATGCATACACTCTATCTTAAAACAAGTATGGCGGGATTCGCAGCAGTCATACTGTTCCTGATTCCTTTCTCAACAGCCATGGACCCAAGTGAACGACTCCCAGGGCTCCTAGCTGATTATCCTACCGGATCTTTGACACAAGAACGTTTAAACGACCAAAAGAATCTGGCCCTTTGGGGACCAGACCATCACTTAGCCGCGCTGACGATTTACATGGAAGCCAGGGGAGAAAGTTTTGCTGGCAAACTTGCTGTGGCGGCAGTCATTCGAAACAGGATCAAGCTCAAGTACCAGAGTGACGGAACCATTAATGGCACGGTATTGCGACGCAAACAATTTCAGCCATGGAACCACCGGCACCCGAACCAGGTCAAACTGAATGGAGACGACACGCGAATGCGAGACAGCGTCTTAGCGTGGAAACTGGTTCAGGACGGAAGAAATGTCGTGGATGGCGCCGTGTTGTTTTTTAATCCTCACATTGCCCGCACACCAAACTGGGCCATAGCTAGCCATAAAGTCGCCACGATTGGACGGCATGAATTTTATAGGCCAATGAAACGCACAACGTAACCCTCGTCTCGTCCATTCTTCGACGTCTCTCTAAAACTCACGATAACCCTTCCCTCCCTTGACAGAAGTATCACACACCAACCTTAGAGGCACATCAGCTGCATCAACCTGTTGAGCATGCCCATGTTTGGCTTTCCGATGAATTCATCTATGTATGCAGAGACTCGTCATAATATTGTTTCAGCAAAAACTTCCGTTGGCTTTCCATGATAACCAGTTGACGCTGATCATAGGTATTTGCCCAATACAGATACGCGAAGTTCTCGCTGCCACCAAGTTCGATATGACGTTGGCGACCATCCGGCTCTTCAGATGTGTATGTCTCAAACACAATCCGCCCAGGCAAAGCAGACCACAGATCTTGAGCTGATGGCGTATGATTTTCGTAGAGTGGCAGAGATTGAGGATCGCTTGCACCCGAAGAAGATGGCCAGTACAGTTCAAGGTAGCAGTTCCATGACGGGTGATTGGCTGCCCGCGTTAAGATCTCTTCTATGTCATGGGCAATCATGGTGCCATCATCTACCCCACCGATCTGAATCCCTCGAATCTCATCGTCTATTTGAAACCATCCATAGGTCAGGACATTTCCAATGCCCCCCCACCCGATCTGAATATCACCATGGGAAGCGAGTCGAAGAGCCTGTGTGTGCGTAACGGTCCGGTTAGGCAATCGGTCAAACAAGTCCCGAGCCGCTGACCCGAGACATCCATAAAGCCGCTGTCGAGCATATCGCTCAGGATCTTCATTCCACGGCAAGACAATAGAATTCTGACGACGTGTGACCTGATAGAGGGGACCATCCAATGTCTTCTCTCCTAAGGTGGCATAAGAAAGATTTTGTGGTTCTTCAACAAGATGCAAGTCTCGACGAGCCAATGCACGTTGCAACAGAATACGACGCCCAACATGCCTGGCTTTTTCTACTAAAATCCATTGACCATCCGGCTCAAGATACGATACAAGCGCATCCAGGCGCTGATGCAAACCCGTTTGTTTCTCAAGAGCCATCTGAAGAGCGTCGTTGTGCTCACGGGCAAAAGTGTCCCAACCTTGACTCGGCAGCCCTGGATCGGCCTCTGCCTGAAAGAGCGCATGAGTAGAAATCATGCAGTCAAACTGCCCAGCAATCTGAAAATCTGGAATAGCGCCCTGGATAAATTGGACATTGGAGAGGTTCATCTCCTGAGCAAACTGTTGCGCCCGAGCCACTGATTGAGGGGAACGATCAATGCCGACAAACGTGACGGCTGGGTGTAACTTGGCATACAGCGTAGTCAGAATACCGACACCGCACCCAAAATCCAAAACTTGTCGCGCGTGCTGAAGACGAGCCGCAACGGCCAAGCCGACCGTTTCATAAAATTCGTATCGCTGACTGTAGAGGACAGGAAGCACCGACGGGCTTGCCGCCATATCATAAAACTCAACATCAGCATGCATATCGACGCCACCTTGCCGACGCTGACTGAGAAGACTCAACTGCTGAAGCTGTTGGGCAGAAAGCTGAGAACGCTGCCACGTCGCATACGCCGCGTCAGTATCAACGCGACGAAGGCCCCATTGCGCAAGATGGTCGAAGAAGACCTGATGCTCGTCAGGAACACGTGAAGAATTGGTCATGCTCGCCGAAGACAGAACCCACCCAGAAGGCCCTGTTAGAATTTAGGGGACATCATCATCGCATCTTCATAAGCCTGAGGAACAGGATGAGGATAAGAAAGATGTCCAACACCCAAGCCCACAAACTTCTCGGAAGTCAACGCCTTAAGGGTGAGAGGGCCTCTTGGCTGAAACGGCGTGGTATTCATTCCGAGCTCCGGGCCTAATTCCAACCCAGGACCACTATGCAGACGCGTGGAGGCATTCACAAACACCGCACTCGAGTTCACGTCTCGAACAAACTGCATCGCATTCCCATAGTCCCGAGTCACAATCGTATCTGTATGACCAGGTCCATCTTGCGTAATATGCTCAATAGCTTCATCAACAGTATTCACCACTTTAACTGCCAACGTGAGCGATTGAAATTTTGTCTTCCACGTCTTGTCCGTAGCTGGGTGAATACCTTTGTGGCCTGTCATTTCCATAACGCCCATAATGGAAATTGTTTGAGGACAGCCAAAGAGGTCCACTTTCCACTCTTCGAGCAGTCGCCGAAGAAGCCCCGGCAACAACTTGCGTGCAGCAGCTTGATGGACCAACACGGTATCAACAGCATTTGAAGCTTCAGGATCCTGGACTTTGGAATTCACCACAAGGGTTTGAGCCAAGGGCAAATCGACATCCCCGTCAATATAGACATGCGAGAGACTCCCATCATACCCCAGAACTGGCACTCGAGATTGTTCCATCACAGCCTTGCGTAGCCCGCCTTTTCCCCGTGGCACAATGGCATTCACATATTGTGTCAGACGACACAGTTCCAAGGCACCTTCTGGTTCAGAACGATCAATAAAGGTAAACATGCTGGAAGGCAGATGCTCTGTGGCTAAGACATCATGAATCATCTTGGCCAGAGCGGCATTCGTCTGCTCCCATTCACGGCCGCCTCGATAGAGACAGACATTGCCGCTTTTGAGACAGAGAGCAAACGATTCGATTAGAACCCGCGGGGCCATTTCGGAAATGACGCCAATCACCCCAAGAGGAATACGAACTCGCCGCACCTGCAAACCATCAACCGTATTCCAGAGCTGCGTCGCCTCACCAATTGGATCAGGCAACTCAGCCACGTCCCGTAGAAATGTGATCATATCCTTGACCGATTCATCGGTCAGTCGAACGCGCTCAAGCGCCTGACGGTAAACAGACATATCGCCATCTTTGGGAATCACGTCAAGATCCGCACGATTCGCTTGAAAAATCTCGTCAATGTGCGCATCCAAATGCTCAGCTACAGCAAAGAGAAGATGAACTCGACTCACACCCGATAATAACCCAACAGCGCGCATGGACTCTCGGGCTTGTTTCGCGAGGTTTTGGACATACATTTTTAATGGGATTTCAACCATATTGATGTCGTCTCCATTCCTAAGATTCATGTTTCTGGGAGCTAAGGAGGGAGTTACTGTACTCGCCCGCTGTGGCAGAGTCAAAATCCAGGTCACACTCCAGTCGTCTCATTGAGGCCACGACAGACCAATGACCACAGACGGCACCACATCATGCCACGACCTCTATGTTCACGACGTCACAATGCATATGCTTGCAATAAAATCGAAGCCTATGCTAGCTTTCGTAAGTTTTAGTGTACGCTGCAGCCGAATGAACCCATTCACTTGAGTCAAGGAGGTAACGGTTTCGCCATGGTAACCATTAAAGATATGTTGGAAGCAGGTGTGCATTTTGGGCATCAAACCAATCGCTGGAATCCCAAAATGAAGCCCTATATTTTCGGAGAACGGAACGGGATCTACATCCTGGACCTCCAACAAACCTCTAAGCTCTTTCAGGCTGCGTATAACTTTATTCGGGATACGGTGGCAGCAGGTGAATCCGTGCTCTTTGTGGGAACCAAACGCCAAGCCATTGGAATCATTGAGGAAGAAGCCACACGATGCAACATGTTCTATGTCACCCAACGGTGGCTAGGCGGGATGTTGACCAATTTCCAGACCATCCGTAAAAGCATTAACCAATTGAAAAAGTTTGAAGCCGCGCAGACGGATGGTACCCATGAACGACTCAAGAAAAAAGAAATCTTGTTGATGGAAAAAGAACGCGAAAAGCTGGAAAAGTATCTATGTGGCATAAAAAATATGGAAAAGCTGCCAGGGTGCGTGTTTATTCTTGATACACGCATGCAGCATATTACGGTGAAAGAAGCCAATCGTCTCGGCATCCCAGTTGTCGCCATCATTGACACCAACTGTGACCCGGATGATATCGACTACCCCGTTCCAGGCAATGACGATGCCATCCGTTCACTCAAACTCTTTACAGCCCTCATCGCCAATGCCTGTATTGAAGGCAATGAAATACGACTCAAACAACAAGAACCCCATGAACCCGTCAAAGAAGAAGATACTATTATGGCAGATATGATTTCCGCTAGATCGCCGGAAGAGACTGTCGATAGCACACCGGCCTCGTAACGATAGACCTACCAAACGATATTACTGTCAGACTGGTTTCGGTCACGAAACAGAAAAGGGAGAAATGGAATCATGGCAAATATGAGTGCCTTGGTCAAAGAACTTCGAGCAAAAACCGGCGCTGGCATTTTAGATTGCCAAAACGCGCTCAAAGAGAATGAGCATGATATCGAAAAGTCTATTGACTTTCTACGCCAAAAAGGCCTAGCAGCCGCGCAGAAAAAAGCAGGCCGAGAAACCAAAGAAGGCATTGTGCATGCCTATATTCATGCAGGAAGTAAGATTGGGGTCATGATTGAAGTAAATTGTGAAACAGACTTTGTCGCGCGCAATGAAGAATTCCAAGGATTTGTCAAGGATCTCGCCTTGCAAGTCGCAGCAGCTAATCCAACCTTTGTCAAGCGGGAAGATGTGCCGGGAGATTTATTGGAGCGTGAAAAGGCCATTTACATAGGACAAGCGAAGGATATGGGAAAGCCCGAAGCCGCATGGGAAAAAATTGTTAATGGGAAAGTCGAAAAGTTCTATCAAGACCAATGTCTGGTCGAGCAAGCGTTTATTAAAGATACCAGCATAACCATTAAAGAAATGTTGAATGCAGCGATTGCAAAGATGGGGGAAAACATTTCCATTCATCGCTTTATCCGTTATCAATTAGGGCAAGAATGAGCTCACTCCCCTATCGGCGCATCGTCCTGAAAATCAGTGGGGAAATGTTAGCAGGCTCCCAGGACTATGGGATTGAACCTCAAGTCTTAGAAGCCTTAGCTGATGACATCGCTGAAATTGTCTGTATGGACGTAGAAGTCGCCCTCGTGATTGGAGGAGGAAACATTTTTCGTGGGCTGGCAGCCAGCGCCAAAGGGATGGAACGGGCGTCAGCAGATTATATGGGCATGCTCGCCACCATGTTAAATGCCCTTGCCTTACAAAATGCGTTGGAAAAGAAACACGTTAACACACGCATCCAGTCAGCCATTGAAATGCATCAATTAGCCGAAGGCTATATTCGCCGCCGAGCAATTCGACATTTGGAAAAGAAACGAGTCGTGATCTTTGCCGCCGGAACAGGCAACCCTTATTTTACGACGGATACCGCAGCGGCCCTCCGGGCAATGGAAATTGGCGCAGACGTGATCATGAAAGGCACCAAAGTCGATGGCATTTACGATGCAGACCCTCACGAAACGCCTTCAGCTAAAATGTTTACCGAATTGCCGTTTCTTTCCGTCATTAATAAAAACCTGAAAGTCATGGACTCCACGGCTATTACTCTTTGTATGGATAATAACCTCCCCCTGATCGTCTTTAATTTGTCACACCCTGGCAACTTACGACGGGTTATTCAAGGAGAGAAAATCGGAACGCGAGTCAGCCAACAGACCACACCATAAGACAGGTACGCGATGTCCCAAGACATTCTCAAAAAAACCAACCAACAAATGGAAAACGCGCTCACCCATTTGCGGCAAGAATTGTCTGGGCTACGAACAGGACGCGCATCACTGGCCCTCCTCGATCGAATCACGGTCAATTATTTTGGGACCCCAACCCCGTTAAAACAAGTAGCGAATTTAGCCATGCCGGATGGTCGGCTGATGACGATTCAACCATGGGATCCAACCTTAGTCAATGAAATTGAAAAAGCCATTTTAGCCTCTGAACTCGGCTTAACCCCATCGAATGATGGGAAAATGATCAGACTCCCAGTGCCCCCACTTAGTGAAGAACGTCGCAAAGAATTGGTAAAAATGAGTAAAAAAATAGGGGAAGATACCAAAATTCAGATTCGAAGCATCCGCAGGGAAGCCAATGACGAATTGAAACACCTCCAAAAAGAATCGACTATCACAGAAGATGAGCTACGTCGAGGAGAGGCCGAAGTACAAAAGGTCACGGATCAAGAAGTCAAAAAAGTCGATGAGCTGCTCAAGAAAAAAGAGGAGGAGATTTTAGAAATTTGAGGTGCGTTCTGTGCCCAACCCGATCCCACTAACTCAAGCATTACAGCCTGCTTACCTGTCCCCGGTTACTGCCACGATTTCTCTTCCCGCGATTGCCCACAATCTTGCGGAAATTCGGAATCTCATCGCCCCATCATGCGATATTCTGCCCATTATCAAAGCCGATGGCTATGGGCATGGAGCCATCGCGGTAGCCAACGCGCTGACCCAGCTTGGCATTCACCAATTTGGCGTATCCACAGTTGAAGAAGGATGCGAGCTCAGAGCAAACAATATCCAGGGAGACATTCTGGTTATGGGTGGCATGCTCCCTGAACACCTGTCTGAGATGGTACACCATCAACTCACACCAGTCCTATCAAATCTCGAAATAGCCCAACAACTGGCTCACGTGAGGCACGGACACCCTAAACCCTACCCAGTGCACGTGAAAGTGGACACCGGCATGCGACGGCTAGGCATTGCGGCACACCAGTTAGTATCGTTCCTGGATAATCCACTCTGTAAGGGCCCCCTCCACATCGCCGGCATCATGACCCACTTAGCCGACGCCGATAATCCTGAGCCAAGCTTCACACATGCCCAGCTTACCCAATTTCGAGAATTGCTTGATCTCGTCCAAGGAACCGGTAGAACCATCCCAATGGCCCATGCCGCCAATACCGCGGCCCTCATATCACACCCTTCAGCACATTTGGGAATGGTCCGTCCTGGACTGATGTTGTATGGGTATGCTCCAACCATCCACCTACAGCATAAGGTAAATCTTCAACCGGCCATACGGCTGACCACAAACGTAGTCCATATTCGAAACGTCAAGGCTGGGGAACCGCTAAGTTATAACGGGATTTATCGAACAACCCAACCATCGAGGATTGCCATTCTTCCGGTAGGCTATTCGCATGGCGTCAATCGGCGGTTGGCAAACCAGGGTGAAGTGTTAGTCAAACATGGCCGAGCCCCTATCGTCGGCAACATCTGTATGGACATGATGTTCATTGACGTTACAGCCTGTCCAATGATCAAGCAAGGAGACGAAGTCGTCCTCTTAGGCAAATACGGAGACCATGAGATTTCAGCGCATGACGTAGCTGACTGGCAAGGTACCATTCCATATGAGGTCCTCTGTGCCATTGGACCACGGATGCGACGGATCTATGAACCGTTTAGTTAATGTAACAACGAATCTCTCGAACGAACGCAACAAAAGAAACACAACACCGAACGCGAAATAGTTATGAAGGAGGAACGACCAATGGGATCATTGCACGAAATCTCGTTTTTGAGGGTAGTGATCGGCTTATGCGTCATGAGTCTCGTGGGGACAGGATATGTCGCCACAGCACAACATGCACACCATGTGGCCACATTGCCGCTCACACTAGCCCAAAAAGCCGCCACCGCTGCCTTAGCCAAATGCCAGACAGATGGCTATTTGGTTAGCGTCGCAATTGTTGATCCTGGAGGAAACATGAAGGTCTTAGTACGAGATGATGGCGCTGGCCCGCATACAACTGACAGTAGTACAAAAAAGGCCTATACTTCAGCTAGCCTTCGGCGATCCACCAATGAATTGGCCAAACTCATCAATCAAGTTCCAAACATCGAAGGCTTGCGAGACATGAATGAAAACATCTTAATCCTTGGAGGTGGCCTCCCAATTATCATAGCTGGTGACATCGTAGGTGGCATCGGCGTAGGCGGCGCTCCAGGAGCACACCTGGATGAAGCCTGTGCTCAAGCTGGTCTCGATGCGCTAAAGAAAACTTCGTGATTTTATAGACTGTTGACAAACCCGGTTATGAGGCTATCGTTAACACTCCTGCGCCCTGAATCGTGCCAGCCTTGAGGCATTGCAAGCCTACATTCGCTTCTTCCAGAGGAAACGATTTCGTGTATGGACGAATGGGAATGATTGCCGCCTCTTGAAAAAGGTCTAGGCCATCCTGCTTCGTGTTAGCCGTCACGCTTTGTAACGTTCGTTCCTGGAATAAGTCTTGGGTATAATCCAAAGACGGGATAGGTGTCATGTAAATACCGGCAAGAGCCAACGTACCGCCTTTTTCCAAAGCTCGAAGTGCGGGAGAAACAAGTTCGCCAGCCGGGGCAAACAGAATCGAACTGTGGAGTTTCTCGGGAGGAGAATCCATGGCATTTCCAACCCACACCGCACCTAATTGACGAGCAAGCCGTTGATGGTCTTGACTCAGTGAACAGACATAGACCTCACACCCCCAATATTGCGCAATTTGGATTGTGATATGGGCCGATGCACCAAAGCCATATAACCCCAACCGTTGTCCGGGTTTCACCTGACTACGCCGTAGGGCACGGTATCCAATTATACCGGCACATAACAGTGGAGCGGCCTCCTCATCACTGAAAAGAGACGGAATCGGATAGGCAAATGACTCAGGCACGATGGCATATTCCGCATAGCCACCATGCACATGGTAGCCGGAAAAGATTGGCTGCGCGCACAAATTTTCTCGACCACTTTGGCAAAACTCACAATGACCACATGTTCCCTGCAGCCAGGCAATTCCCACTCGGTCGCCCTCTCGAAAAGTTTTCACTCCATTCCCGATTCGATCAATAATTCCGACAACCTCGTGTCCAGGAATAATCGGACGAGTCGATGGCGAGATTTCGCCTTCGACAATATGTAAGTCTGTCCGACACATTCCACATACTCGCACACGAATGCGTACGTGTCCTGGACCTGGATGAGGTTCAGCTAGTTCTCTGAGTACCAACGGGTTGGTGCTGACGTTAGCCTCGTTCTCCAACACCATAGCCTTCATACAACCTCCCTCGCTTTTTCTCTACATTTCTTTCAAGATCTTATAGAATCTTTTATCCTATTCACTGTTGTCCAATTCCAATGCGTGTAAGGGGCTCCGAGCAATGAAAAGAAGGAGACGTCGGAAACAATCCCTGAACTGGCTTTACAGGAATAAGGTCAAAACAATTTGCCTGGTTGTCTTCCTATATCTCTGCCTCGAAGTCTGGACAATTCCTTTTCAAGACATACGAACACTCAAAACGGAAAATCCCGACCAGACAGCATTAATGCAGCAAAGACAAGAAGAAGCGCTTCAAAAGGATCAACGGTTCGTGATGACTCAGCATTGGGTTCCGCTTTCAACCATTCCTCATCATATGCGGAATGCAATCGTCGTGGCAGAAGATGGCGCGTTTTATGCTCATGCGGGTGTAGATTGGTATGAAGTCTGGGAATCGGTCCAAGCAAATTGGAAACACGGACGTCTGGTGCGAGGAGGGAGCACCATCACACAACAAGTCGCGAAAAACTTGTATTTGTCACCAGCTAAAACTCCCATAAGAAAATTCAAGGAACTGATCATTGCCTTTCTCTTAGAGGCTCATCTGAGTAAGGGAAGAATTCTTGAAATTTACTTGAATAGTATTGAATGGGGACGAGGCATTTTTGGGATTGAGGCCGCAGCGCAGACATATTTTGGCAAATCTGCAAGCAATTTAACACAAGATGAATCTGCCCGATTGGCTGTCGTGGTTCCTAATCCACGCGCCTATCGCCCGAATACGTCACAGACTTACGTCCTTCGTAAGAAACAGCTGGTCTTGGAACGCATGACAGCCCGAGCGAGTCAGCGATGACCAGGGTCCCCCTCAGAGATACGTGAGGCCTTCAGCCATACTGTATGCCACCTCCTCTCGTCCGTTACCACTTTATCCACCCTCATGCTTCTCCTGTATGGTCATGCACAAATGTATTGATTCACCACTCATGAGCCACGCTACTCGTTTGGTACCCCATATTGCTTCACCAACATCGCGACTTCCTCTGGATGACTGGTAGGCGGCGCACAGGTCCTACCCGCACAGACATAGGCTCGCGCTTCTTTTCGATCTCCAAATACATTCACGGCACCAGCGACCGCTGGTGGCAATGTCTCCTTCTTGAGGTCTGTGGGATCATACACCGCGACAATTTTTCCTGGACGATAGGCTATGAGAGCCGCGTGCCAGAGTGCCTGTCTTTTGTGGTCATCTTGCTTTCCAATGATCACCACCTGGACCGAGGGGTTGAGATGATAGTGGAGCGCCAGCGCATAGGAGGGGACCACATATCTATTTCCCTCGATAGCCCCAGCAAAAACCTCAAGTAACTCTTGAGCTTTTAGTCGGTAAGGTTCGTGATTGGTTAGCGCTGCGAGACGGTCTAATACCCTCACCGCAACCCCGTTTGGTGACGCAGTGGGGTGATCATCAATATCTTTGACTGGCCGACTCAACGACGCCAAGGCCGTTTCCTGTGGCCATCGATCAAAGAACCCCCCTGCTTGGGTATCCCAGAATGCCTCGATGACATTCTCCATAAGTTCTTTGGCCACATGCACGTATCGCCATTCTCCTGTCACCTCAAATGCATCAAGCAATGCTCTCGCCATCTGCACTTGATCGTTCAACAGTCCTGAGATTCGCGTGTGCCCCTCGAAATAGGCATGGTAAAACCCCTGGCCCTCCTGATAGGTCTGACGAAGGAGCCGCTCTAAGGTTTTGAGTGCAAAGGCTTTTGCCTGTTCATCTCCTACTACCTGAAAAGCTTCCAAATAGGCTGAAATCAACAAGCCATTACGATCAACATAGATGGTTTGATCCACTAATGGCGCATTACGCATGGCTCTTCTCTGCAACAATCGAGCATTGCCGGTTTCTATGTATGACAGTACCTGCTCAGGAGTTATATCGAGTTCTTGCGCAATTACCTCTGGCGTGGCCGCCACAAAAAGCACATTGCGCTGAGGGGTTTCCAACATTTCCCCTTTAGGACGAATATCATATAACCGACGGATGACCGCGGCTTCCTCTTGTGACAGGACCGCGTCCACCTCTTCGAGTGTCCAGGTGTAATACGCGCCATCATCATCTTGCGTCATATCCGCATCTTGATGGGCATAAAATCCCCCATGTTTCTGGTCGGATAACACAGTATTGAGGTACTGCATAATGCCCTCAGCCACCTCCCGATAGAAGCCATTGCCCGTGGCCTGATAGGCATGGAGATAATTGATCAACAGCTCCGCATTGACATCATTCATTTTTTCAAAATGCGGCACGCGCCATTGTGGATCGGTCGAATACCGAAAAAATCCCCCGCCAATCTGATCATAAATCCCCCCATATGCCATGGCATCCAATGTTTGCACCGCAAGACTCAAGAATGAGGACTTCCGATCTATAAAATGCCTGGCCAAAGCCAACTCCATCGCACTCCCCGCCGGAAATTTTATCTTCGTACCGAACCCGCCATAGACCGGATCAAACTGCTGTCTCATCCGAGTTAACATATTTTGCACCAGAGTATCGGACACGTGGCCTTTCCGATTCATTGCCAACCCTCGTTGCGTTAAGCTGGTGGCAATGTCGTGGGCATGAGCAATAACAGTTGTTTTCTGCTCTTTATAGACATTGGCCACATGTGGCAACAGCGCCTTTAGGCCCGTTTGCTCTTCCCGTGTCTCAGGAGGAAAATACGTTCCCCCAAAGAACACCTGTCCTTCTGGCGTGAGAAATGCTGTAAGAGGCCACCCCCCATTCCCCGTCAATGCTCGAATGGCTTCTTGATAGCGCCGGTCAATATCAGGCCGTTCATCCCTATCTACTTTAATCGCGATAAAATCCCGGTTGATAAGACGTGCAATCTCTTTATTGTTATAGGATTCTCTATCCATGACATGACACCAGTGACACCACACCGCCCCAATATCCAAGAGTATCGGCTTGTCCTCTAATTGGGCTCGACGAAATGCCTCTTCTCCCCATGCCTGCCAATGCACAGGCTGATGCCCTGCTTCTCGCAAGTACGGACTGGCTGCCCCAGCCAATTGATTGCCAGACGGCCCATTGCTTTGATGAAGTGTCGCCGTGCTCTCACACGAACTCATCACTACAAGCACAAGAACTGTGTAGATCGCTCGTCGCCACGTCTTTCCGCTTCTGCAATGGGCCATGTGGAGGCTGTCTGTCATAGTCTGGATCATTTGGTTATTGGGGCAATGCCAAAAGATGTTGAATATCCTGCGTCAACTGCTCGACCGTCTGCGGCCCAAAATACCGTTTGCGAATGCCACCCTGCCGATCGATCAACAAACTTGTTGGGAAGCCAACTACTTGGAACTGTGCTTTCACTACATTGAGTTCACTCATGAATATTGGATAGTTCATCCCCTGTTTGGCTATGAATGTGCGGATGGTCTGAGGGGTTCCAGACTCGACCGCAATGCCCACTACATTCATCTGCTGCGCCGTGAATTGATGCGAGAGCTGCACCAACTCTGGAATTTCTTGCAGACAAGGCACGCACCATGTCCCCCAAAAATTGATGAGCACGACCTTGCCGTTAAAATCAGAGAGGGCGACTGGGGCACCATCCAAATCGTAAATGGCTGCATCTGGGACCACGGTCCATTGTCTGACATCTGCTGCCCGTGCGCCCCCCATCAGATTTACCATAAGCATTATGCCGCAGAGCATTCCTGTGACATACCGCGTTCTCATCCAATGACGCTGCCGATCTAGGCCACTCCGCTGATTCTCCACGGTGTCACTCTCCATACTCTCTTCAGACAATGCTAGTCACATGTCCCTTATCTTTCTTACAGGCATCATCTAGACTTGGTTCCCTCAACTTTGAAATAGTGCAGTAACAGCATTTACCGATTGTTGAGATTTATTGTATCAAACTCTTCGCGCTATGCCAGCCAGCCCATATCGTCCAACTCCCTTAGAGATCTCCACCATGCCGCCTGGGCTTTCGTACCTCATTGCCAATGAAGCGGCCGAACGGTTCAGCTTTTATGGTATGCGGGCCATTCTCGTGGTATTCATGACAGACTATCTCATGAGTCATGATGGCAGCCTCGCCACAATGGGCGACGCCGAGGCTCGTTCATATTTTCATTTATTCACCTCAGCCGTCTACTTTTTGCCAGCGATCGGCGCCCTCATTGCCGATGTCTTTTGGGGGAAATATAAAACCATCATCACGCTCTCGCTAGTCTATTGCTTAGGGCATGGGGTCTTGGCGCTCGATCATACACGGATGGGCTTAGCCCTAGGCTTGACACTCATCGCCATTGGATCAGGCGGAATTAAACCCTGTGTCTCCGCGCATCTGGGCGATCAGTTTGGCGCGATGAATCGACCCCTGATGGGCAAAGCTTTTGGGTGGTTTTATTTTGCCATTAATTTTGGAGCATTTCTCTCAACCATCATTACGCCTTGGCTCCTTAACCACTATGGCCCCCATGCCGCGTTTGGCGCCCCAGGCTTCTTGATGTTGCTCGCAACCTTTTTCTTTTGGGTGGGGCGGTTGGAATATGCCCACATTCCTCCTTCGGGCATGGACGTTGTGCAGGAACTATTCAGTCATAATGGGATCCGAACAATCCTCAAGCTATCTGGGGTGTACCTATTTGTCGCTTTTTTTTGGGCATTATACGACCAGACAGGTTCTGCTTGGGTCTTGCAAGCGAAACACATGGATCGACACTGGATGGGCATTGAGTGGCTGCCTTCACAAATTCAAGCGATTAATCCAATCTTAATCATGCTCTTTATTCCCTTGTTTTCCTATGTCATCTATCCAGCGATCCATAGGATTTTTTCCCTCACGGCACTACGGAAAATCTCCATTGGATTTTTTGTGACAGTGTTGGCCTTTGCACTCTCAGCTGAAATAGAGCGACACATTTCTGCCGGGGCCCATCCCAACATCGGCTGGCAATTGCTCGCCTTTGCGATTATTACCGGCGCTGAGGTCATGGTCTCGATTACCTGTCTGGAGTTTTCGTATACGCAAGCCCCTAAGACCCTCAAGTCCTTTGTGATGGCACTCTTTTTGTTGTCCGTCTCCTTAGGCAACGCATTTACATCACTCGTGAATTATTGGATTCAAAACGATGATGGCACCACATGGTTATCTGGACCAGATTATTACTGGTTTTTTGCCTTGATCATGTTGATCGTTGCCATCATTTTTCTCTTTGTCGCGCATGCCTATCAAGACAAAACGCCTTTGCCACAAGCCAATACCATTCCGTAAAGACCAAATGGCTTTCTAGGCATGTGATTAACCTGTTAGTACCGTCAATAACCTTGTCTGACAAGGGCTTTCTGCCCTTCACGTAATTTGCCCATGTATTTTCGATGTCTTTTGAAGAGTTGACAGAGAAATACCTTACTTTTACAGCGTTTTTTGTCTGTTTGATGCGAAAGCCCCTGTAGGAAGCGATCATTGAAACATTGATCATTTCACACAAAAACCGGCTTTCGAAACTGTCTGTGGATGAGCTGTTGACAAGTTTCTTGTTTGATAGGTCTTTTGCGGGTCAGAAGAAACGAAGATTTTTCAACCAGACTGCCCCCATTCTCCACCTACACAGAAACACGAGAGGAGCTCCTGCTATCGAGCCCCCCTTCAGGTATCAGTACACTGGCGAATATGGAGTTCTTTAAGTTGATCAGCAGAAACTGAAGATGGCGCCTCGGTCATCGGGCATTGAGCCCTCTGGGTTTTGGGGAAGGGAATCACATCGCGAATGGAGTCCGTGTTCCCCAATAACATCACCAGCCGGTCTAGCCCTAACGCGATCCCTCCATGCGGTGGGGCACCAAATTGCAGGGCGTCTAACAAAAATCCAAATTTTTCTTGGGCTTCGTCTTTGGTAATTCCTAAGAGGTCAAACATCTGTCGTTGGAGTTTAGGCTGATGAATACGAATACTCCCCCCACCCACTTCAAACCCATTCAAGACCAAGTCATAGGCTTGTGCTTGTGCTTCCAGCGGATTCGATTCCAAGCAGGCACGGTCTTCTTCACGAGGCGCCGTGAACGGATGATGTATGGCCACATGACGTTGGGTCTCCTGGTCAAATTCCAACAAGGGAAAATCCAACACCCAGAGGGGTTCCCAGCGATTCGGTTCAATCAATTTCAGATCTTCGGCTAAGTACAGTCGAAGGCGTCCTAACACCTCGTGCACAATGGCGACGTTATCCGCGACGAACAAGAGCAAATCACCAGGCTGGGCCTCCGGCAATGCCTGACGCAATGCGGCTGAATCAAGAAATTTCGCAATGACCGAATCCAGTTGCCAATCTTGAGCAATTTTCACCCATGCTAGCCCCTTTGCCCCGAATCCTTTGGCCACATCAATGAGACCATCGATTTTGCTTCGTGACAAGTTGGCTCCATTCTTGACGATGAGCGCTTTGACAGCTCCGCCTTTTTCCACGGTCTCCCGGAACACTTTAAACTCGCTTTTAGCAGCCATTTCTTGCAAATCTTGAATGCGCAATCCAAAACGCCTGTCTGGCTTATCCGTGCCATAGTTGGCCATGGCCTCCTGATAACTCATACGAGGAAAGGGCGTCGGCAAAGTCACGCCCGCTGCTTCTTTGACGATATGCACAATCATCTCCTCGCTGAGCGCCAACACGTCTTCCCGTTCGACAAACGACATCTCCATATCAATCTGTGTAAATTCTGGCTGTCGATCTAATCGGAGATCTTCATCACGAAAACATCGTGCAATTTGGTAATAACGATCGGTTCCGCCAATCATCAGAATTTGCTTGAATAATTGCGGTGACTGCGGCAAAGCAAAAAACTCACCGAGGTTGACACGACTGGGCACCAAATAATCTCTCGCCCCTTCTGGTGTACTTTTTGTCAAAATCGGCGTTTCAATTTCCAGGAACCCCCGGTTATGGAGGAAGCATCGTGTCTGATGTGTGACCTCATGTCGAAGTCGAAGCAGCCGTTGCATGACAGGACGCCGGAGATCGAGATACCGATGTCTAAGCCGTAAGGCTTCTGTGACATGCCCGTCATCTTCAATAAGAAACGGGGTTGTCTGCGAAGCATTTAAAATATTGAGGGTTTCAACTTCGACTTCAATCCTTCCAGTAGGCAAATTGGGATTCTCCGATCCTTCCGGTCTTCTAACCACTTGCCCAATGACATGAATGACAAACTCCCCACGAAGGACATGTGCCTGTTCATGAGAAGCGAGGTGTTTTTCAGAATCAAACACAATTTGTGTCACACCCTCTCGATCACGCAAATCAATAAAGATCACACCTCCATGATTTCGATGCCCTTGGACCCATCCCACTAAGGACACGGTTTGATCAACATGAGCTTGGGTGAGTTCCGCACAATGATGAGTTCGTATCATAGTTTTCTTAAAAGGGAAGGCGTTTCATCCCTTCTTTCCGCACCTTGCATCAGCACATTATTGTTTCAAGGTCCGTCGGCTTGGGGTTAACGAGGCTGTTCCACGTTGTTGCCCTTCTTTTCTTGGATTTGGCTTTCTCGAACGCGTCGGCGGGACATGGCCCACTGTTCGCATCTGCGTTTCTTCTGTTGACAACTGGCGAGAGGAATCACATAGCAGGGCTCGCAAGGCATTGGCTTCTTTGTCTGTGAGGTAACGATGTGCTCCAATCGGAATGTCTCCCAGAGACAAGGGACCAAACCGCACACGCCGCAAACGCAAGACTTGGTGTCCCACTGCTTCCAGCATTCGCTTGACCTGATGCTGCCTTCCTTCATGAATGGTCATCTCGACCCAAGAGTTGACTTTTGCCTTGCCAGATTTTTTGACTCTGGCTGGAGCTGTTGGACCATCGTTCAATACCATGCCCTGCTCCAGTCTCGCAATCTCTTGATTATTGAGCACCCCTGCTACCTTGACGAGATAGCTCTTGGGAATTTTGAAACGTGGATGCAGACAAGCTTGCGCCACATCTCCATTATTGGTAAGCAATAAAAGCCCCTCACTATCATAATCCAACCGTCCAACAGGAAATACTCTGGCACGAATGCCTTTCAACAAATCGGCAATGGTGGAACGACCTAATGGATCTCTCATGCTCGTGACACATCCTGGAGGTTTATTGAGCATGAGAAAAACATCAGGCTCTGTGGACTTGATATGCCGACCATCCACTTTGACGTGATCACGCGAAGGATCAATACTGACCCCCATGGTGCAGATGACTTCACCATTGACCGTCACCTGTCCAGATCGAATCATGGTTTCTGCTTGCCGGCGAGAGGCTAACCCACTTGCCGCAATGACTTTTTGAAGCCTGACTTGCATAGAAGTCGTTGCGTCCTTATTCCCACTCAATGGTGCTAGGCGGTTTTGAACTGATGTCGTAGACAACTCGGTTCACACCTGACACCGCATTAATAATCCGATTAGAGAGCCGTGCGAGGACATCATGCGGAATCTTAGCCCAGTCCGCCGTCATCCCATCAACGCTTGTCACCGCCCGTACGGCTAGGACATGTTCATACGTCCGCCGATCCCCCATCACGCCTACGGTACGAATAGGCAGTAAGACTGCAAACACCTGCCAGATCTCTCGATATAAACCCGATTGCCTGATTTCATCATCCACAATCGCATCAGCTTCCCGCAGCATTGCCAGCCGTTCCGGTGTTACACTGCCCAAAATCCTGACAGCCAATCCAGGGCCAGGAAATGGATGGCGATGAATCATGTCTTCCGGTAACCCCAGTTCTTCTCCAAGTTTTCGCACTTCGTCCTTGAACAGCTCTCGAAGCGGCTCGATCACTTTCAATTTCATGCGTGCCGGCAGCCCGCCCACATTGTGATGGGTCTTAATTGTGGCGGAAGGTCCTTTCGCGCTGATACTTTCAATCACATCAGGATACAACGTGCCTTGGACGAGAAACTCCACACGTCCAATCGCCTTGGCCTCCTTGTCAAAGGCTTTAATGAATTCTCGACCAATGATTTTTCGTTTCTGTTCAGGATTTGCGACATGCGCTAATGCCCGAAGAAAATCATCGGTATGGTCTCTGATTCGGAATTGAAAGTCAGCATACGAGGAAAAGACCTGTTCCAGCTGAGCTGACTCATGTTTCCGGAGCAACCCATTATCAATGAACACACATGTCAGTTGCTTGCCAATTGCATGATGTGTCAACGCTGCTGCTACAGAGGAATCCACGCCTCCACTCAACCCGCAAATTACCCGCCGTGTCCCAACGGTCTCTCGAATATCATGAACGGTTTTCTGTAAAAACGAGCTCATGGTCCATGATGGTTGGCATTGGCAAATGTCATGGACAAAATTCCGAAGAATGGCTGTCCCATTTGTGGTGTGAACCACTTCTGGATGAAATTGCAAACAAAAAATCTTCTTGCCATTGGTGACTGATTTCATAGCCGCAATCGGGACGCTTGGCGTATGGGCCATAATCGAAAATCCTGGAGGCACGGCCTCAATATGATCGCCATGCGACATCCACACAGGAAACGTGCGTTGTGGCGAGACGCCTTTAAATAAGTCATGCTCGTCGGTAACGGTCAGATCCGCACGGCCAAACTCTCTGCGTTCTGCACATCCCACAGCTCCTCCCAGCTTCTGTGCCAGAAGTTGCATGCCATAACAAATACCGAGCAACGGAATGTCTTTTTCCAGAATCGCAGATATCCATGAGGGAGCCACAACTTCTGTCACACTAGCTGGCCCCCCAGAAAAAATGATTCCCTTGGGATTCAACGCTTGAATGGTTTCTAGGGAAGAGGAAGATGGCAGGATCACAGAATGCACCTGTGCTTCACGGATTCGCCGCGCAATGAGCTGGGTGTACTGGGACCCGAAATCAAGGATCACAATGTTTTCATGACAAGACGGCATGTTGGGAAGATTGCTGAGAACTGAACCGTGTTGACTAATGAGGAGAGAAACCGGAAGCCTATTCTACCTCAGCTCGATAATTCGGCGCTTCCTTTGTCACGACGACATCATGGACATGTCCTTCACGAAGACCAGCCTGTGTCAATCGAATAAATTGTGCTTTCTCTTGAAATTCAGGAATCGACCGACATCCACAATAGGCCATGCCCGCTTTGATCCCACCGACTAGTTGATATACGAGTTTTAACAGTGGTCCTTTGAAGGGAACCCGTGCCTCAATGCCTTCAGGCACCAATTTGGCCCCAGACTGACCTTCTTGTTTATATCGGTCTTTTCCTCCTCGCTCCAGGGCACCCAGGGACCCCATGCCACGATATTCTTTATAGGTTCGCCCTTGAAAAAGGACCGTCTCACCAGGGGATTCTTCAGCCCCAGCAAAGAGTGACCCAATCATGACGGCTGAAGCACCGACTGCTAAGGCCTTGCTAATATCCCCTGAATATTTAATGCCTCCATCGGCAATGACGGGAATTCCCGATCCGTGTAGCGCGTTGGCACAATCAGCGACGGCCGTGAGTTGTGGAACTCCCGCACCCGATACCACTCGTGTTGTACAAATTGATCCAGGTCCGACACCAACTTTCACCGCATCCGCTCCACTCTCTGCCAGTTCCTTAGCCGCCTCGGCCGTGGCAATATTGCCCGCAATCACGTCCACTGCTGGATATTGGGCTTTAATCCACTTCACCATATCAATGACAGCCTGTGAATGCCCATGCGCCGTATCAACCACCACCACGTCGACCCCTGTTTTGACAAGACTCGTTGCTCGTTCCTTGGCTTCCGCTCCAACGCCCACAGCCGCTCCAACACGCAGCCGCCCATGTTCATCTTTACACGCATGCGGATATTTGATTTGTTTTTGAATATCTTTGATGGTGATCAGGCCTTTTAATTCATAGTCATTATTCACAACAGGAAGTTTTTCAATCCGATGTTCATGGAGGATTTCTCTCGCTTTCGCTAAGCTTGTGCCTTCGGGAACGGTCACAAGCTTTCCGCGTGTCATGACCTGAGAAATCTTGAGATCCATCCGACTCTCAAACCGAAGGTCACGGTTAGTCAAGATACCCACCAATTTTTTTTCCTGTGTCACTGGAATGCCAGAAATCCGGTAGGTCTCCATAATATGATGGGCATCCCGAATCGTTTGGTCTGGCGCAATGGTGATGGGATCCAAGATCATCCCGCTTTCTGATTTTTTTACCTTGTCGACTTCGATGCTCTGGACGTCTATGGAAAGCGCTCGATGAATGACGCCCAATCCGCCTTCACGTGCAATGGCAATAGCCAACCGCCCTTCAGTTACCGTATCCATAGCCGCACTCAACAGCGGAATGTTAATCTGAATATTCCGTGTGACGGAAGTCCGTGTATCGATGTCCGTCGGCATGACCTCAGACTTTGCTGGGATCAAAACTACATCATCAAATGTCAGACCAACTCGGCTGGCGTTATCCCACACAAACGATCTCCTCGTTAGGTTTCTACACGTTCTTGTAAGGCAGGAATTGTTGCAGATTCGTCACGAATATGGTCTTCTGCATCCTCTGCAGGCATAAAGTGTTGAACCCGCATATTCCCACTATCCACCACAAACAGATGGCCTCGTGCATCCACGCTCAAACCATACGGAAAGTTAAATTGCCCTTTCCCGTTTCCAAAACCACCCCATTGCGTTAGGAAATTTCCATCCCGGTCGAATTTTTGAATGCGCTGATTCCCTGTATCAGAGATAAACACATCACCATTGCCATCAACCGTAATCCCCCATGGCGAACGAAATTGTCCTGGCTCTTGCGCTAATGCGCTACTCGCATGGCCTGCACCACCACCGACCCCCCACTTGGCAATCAATTGTGGAAGCACATTGGTACTTGTATCAAACTTCAGGACACGATGGTTGCCCATGTCGACAACGTACACGGAGCCATCAGTCTGATCAACAGCAACGCCGCGTGCAAAGTAAAATTGGCCATCGTTATTCCCAAAACTCCCCCATTGCATGACAAATTCCCCATCCATATCGAGCTTTTGCACTCGAAAGTTTGCGCTATCTGTCACGTACATGTAACCCCGAACGCGATCGATTGCCACACCCCATGGAGCATTGAACTGTCCTTCCCCATTCCCGCGTCCGCCAAATTTCCTGAGGTATTGCCCAAGCTTGCCATCAAATTTTTGAATGCGGTGGTTATTGGTGTCCGCGACATAGACATTGTCGTCTCCATCACAGGCGACGCCCGTCGGATTATGAAAGTTGCCATTCGATGATCCGAAATTTCCCCATAGCAAAATAAAGTTTCCATTATTTTCAAATTTTTGGATCCGGTTGTTTCCGTTATCCACGACAAAAACTGATCCTTGTCGATCAATGGTCATGCCGTACATTGGGCTCATGAATTCTCCACCATGGAGCAGAGACGCCCCTCGACCAGGTTTTCCCCACGTGGCCATACATACATACCCAGACGTATTCAGAAGAATGCTGGTGCTGGCTGGAACGGAAATGTTGTTCCCGGCATCTTTAAACCAGACATAGACTGTTTTCGAGCCATCCCCTGGTGACAAGGTAAACGGAATCGTCGCACCAAAAACATGTTCCGGATCGACATCGATCCACCCTGGAAGGGTCGCGCTCGGCGTCATGGGGTTTTCTGAAACAAAGTAGCCTGTGACTCCTGTATCCATATCTTTGGCTGAAATCGTGGCGACCACATCCAAAGAATTTGTCATATAAGCCCAATGGTTAAGAACAATATCCGCATTTTGCGGAGCAGCCATATCAATCAAGACAGGAACCACCGACTGTTCTTGCGATAAAAAGCTCTCTCCACCGTCTTCATTGACCGACGTCAGCGCATAATAATAGTGGGTGTTATTCGTCAATCCCGTATGATGAAACGGACTCGTCACGCCTTCAATTTTTGTTGCTGTTTGAGGCGTCAAGTCTTGGGTTGTACCAAAATATAAGTTATAGGCCACTGCACCTGGCACATCAAACCAGCTGAGAATCGATTCGGTATCTCCGGGTTTTGCCACTAGGCTTGCCACTTCTGGGGCATCTCCATCCCCACCCTGCTGTTGTTGGGCTTGTTGTTCTTTTCCACGGTTTAATTCTTCTTCTGTTGGAGCAAACTTCATCACGCGATTATTGCCGCTATCTACAACATAGACATAGCCTTCACCATCAACCGCAATGCCGGATGGAAAATTCAGTTGGCCTTCGGTCAAACCACGATTGCCCCATGAGCATAGATAGGTGCCATGCGAATCAAATTTTTGAACGCGGTGGTTGGCACTATCCACGACATAGAGATTCCCAAGCGCATCACAGGACACACCCCATGGAGATTTCAGTTGTCCAGGAGCATTCCCTTCTTTTCCCCATTTCGCTAGAAAGTTTCCACGATTATCAAATTTTTGAATACGATGGTTGCCTTCATCGGCAACAAACACATTCCCAACAAAATCAACAGCCAACCCGCGAGGATAGAAGAATGCTCCGTCAAAGCTCCCATCACGTCCCCAATGGATTAATGGAGTCCCATCTGGTTGAAACTTTTGCACACGCGCATTGCTGGTATCTGAAACATAGAGCGTCCCTTGAGAGTCAGTCGCGACACCCCATGGGACATCAAACTTCCCAGCTTCCGCGCCCCTCCACGCAAACCCAAACTTTCCCCAAGCATGAACAAAATTCCCATGGCTATCGAATTTCTGGACTCGGTTATTCCCGCTATCAGCGACATAGACTGTTCCATCAGAAGACGTGGCCAACCCGCGAGGATAATAAAAGGTTCCATCTTCAGAATCAGGGTCTCCCCCCCATCGCTCTAAAAACTTGCCATGCTTGTCGAATTTTTGAATAGAATGATTGTCGGTATCGGCAACATAGATGTTGCCGTCCTGATCAAGCGCAATGCCAGTGGGCGATTTAAATTCTCCATCATCGACCCCCTCTTCTCCAAATTGCATGACTGGCAGGTATGGAGACGCAATGGTCATGACTTCTTCAGATTCCGGGCTCTCTCCTTCTGAAGTCACTACGGTGACAATGTAGTGATAACAAGTTCCATTGGCTAAATCATTATGGACATATGGGCTCGAAGCTCCCTCGATACAATTCCCTTTTTCTTTTGTGACACCAAGAATCGGGTTAAAATCATCTCTACTGGCAATCGGCCGTGTCAGCTCCGAGGGCTTGATCACCACACCTTTCGTGGTTAAAAAATAGAGGTTGTAATACAGCGCATCCGCAACAGAATTCCACGAAATGGTAATAGAACCATTTCCAGGCTCTGCCCGAATACCTGTTGGAGCGGGAGGGAGATTGTCCTCTTGCCCGTCACCAGCCCCCCATTCTTCTTCATTTCCTGTGATGTTAAGTCTATTCTGAAGCCATGGTGACATACGATCATTTCCTCTCGTGAACCAAACATTCATAACGATCCCCCTGCAAAACTTTAGTGAGAATGCGGAAGCATTTCCACCGTAATCATGCTGATTGTAAAACAAGAAAGTATTCGACTGGGATAGGCAAAATTTCTCAAATAAAACCAGGTACTTAGGCAAGAAAGTCTAACAAGGGGGTTTTTAGGAAGTCAAGGTAGACTTCTCTACACAGGAAGACACCAAATCTAACGATTTGTCCCTGCTGAGAAGCCGTCACACTCCAAGACCCGTGTCAGGTCATCGAGTGTTTGAATTGTTGAATAGAGAGCATTCCTCTGTTCCCCCTGGCGATCAAGCAAGACCCCTTGCAATCTTGCATTGAGCGCGCCTTGGACATCATCCCGCACGCTATCTCCCACATGTATCGCTTCTTCCGGGTTCACCGCATGTTGGGCCAGCGCATACGAAAAGATCCCTGGGCCCGGTTTGGCAACACCTGCCAGACTTGAAATTGTGATGGAATCGAACAATGTCTGGAGACCCAACTCACGAAGGATAGAAAACAGTCGCGTATCAAAATTCGAAATGATCCCAAGTTCATATCCTGCCTCTTTTAGTTGCTGAAGAGCCGGAATCGTATCAGGGTACAACACCCACGACTCCTTCTGGGAAAAAGCCTGATAGACTTCCTCGAAAAAGTCATCAAACCCTTCAAACATCCCAACCCGATAGAAGACCGCATGCACAAGATCAAACCACCAGAGTCGCTCACATTGCTTCAGTTTCTCAGGAGACGTCACGGAAAAAATGGGTGGTGGCGCTTTTTGAAACGCCTCGGCGAAGGCCTGATTGACCGCCTGAACTTTTTCCGGCGTCGTGGGCACACCATAGGGCTTGGCATACCTCAGGTAAATGTCGCCCACTGATCCCTTCACATTAAACAATGTCCCGGCTGCATCAAAAAACACAACTGTCATAGCAGAGTTTTTCATACTATACCGGTTGAAGCTGCTTAAACACTTTCCATGTTTTGAGAAGTTCAATGGCCTTTTGAAGTTGCACATCGTTTTTCACAGCCTGTGCTTCTTTATCGGACAAGGCCTCACGACTCTCATCCGCCTTCGGCGAATTGCTGCTTTCGTTTGATTCAATGGCTTGAGGCAAACGAGGTTCGGCTTTTGTCTCATCCTTCTGCTCCCCTGACACATTTTTCTTTACAGGCACGGGCGCTGGTTCGACAACAATATCAGGTTTGACCCCAATGGAATGGATGGACTCTCCACTTGGCGTATAGTATTTCGCTGTCGTTAAGCGCAGACCCGATCCATCTGTCAAAGGCAGAATTGTTTGGACCGATCCTTTTCCAAACGTCGTTTTCCCAACAATGACAGCCTTTCCCCAATCTTGCATCGCGGCCGCCACAATCTCCGACGCACTCGCCGATCCCTCGTTGACTAACACAATCATCGGATACGCAAACGGCTCTCCATTCAGACCTGCGCGGTATTCATCTTTTCGCCCATTGCGTCCCTTAATTGAAACGATTAATTTATCTGCTGGCAAAAAATATTCAGAGACGCCCACAGCAGCTGTTAACAACCCGCCGGGATTATTACGAAGATCGATAATCAATGCCTGAACGTTTTTTTCACGCAATTCGTTGAGCGCTATTCCTAAATCTTGAGGTGTGGCCTCTTGAAATTGGGTAATCCGGACATACCCAATGGTGTCATCTAATACTTTGGACCGAACACTATGGATTTTAATGGTGTCTCTCGTGATGGTGAATTCTAGTGGGTCTGGGCTCCCTTCCCGCAACACGGTTAAAGAAACTTGCGTCCCTTTGAGCCCACGTAATTTCTGCACAGCCTCCATCAAGGTCAGATCCTTTGTCGGTGTTTCATGGACATGACTAATCACATCCCCTGCTTGAATCCCTGCGGCATGCGCCGGTGTGTCCTCGATTGGAGCAATCACAGTCAATCGATGGTTTTTAATACCGATTTGAATGCCCAAGCCGCCAAATTCTCCTTTGGTTTCGACTTGCATCTCTTTGTACATATCAGATGTCATGTATGAGGAATGAGGATCTAACCCTGCCAACATGCCTCGAATAGCGCCATAGACTAAACTTTTAGTTTCGCTCTCTTCGACATAATGCTTTTTGACTTGCGTCAATACTTCGGCAAAAACCTTTAACTCCTCATACGATTCGCTAGCGTACCCAGTAGGTTCCCAGCCTTTGCCAATCACCACACCAAACACTAACGTGGCTATGATCACCAAGCCAGAAAACCACTTAAATGAATGCTGTTCCTGTTTCATTGGCCTTCTTCCTGTTCTGACATCAAAAACGTCTTAAGGTCTGTCTCCACAATGCCCGTGCTCCTTCACGAGGACCTGTTCGCTCATTCCATCATACCATGAAACAGCACGACGTGGTGGACCTTCACCATGCCATTTAGGGGCGCTTCACTAAAAACTTCAAGGGATCAACCGGCGTGGTCCCTTCTCGCAATTCGAAATACAGCTTATTACCTTCAGTCAGCCCTGAATCCCCGGTCCGACCAAGCAGATGGCCAACCGGTACGCGTTCCCCCTCTTTCACCAATAATTCAGACGCATGGGCATAGAGGGAAAAATAGTCGTCGGCGTGATCCAGGATGACAACCAAACCATAGCCTTTTAGCCAATCAGCATACACGACTTTTCCGGAGGACACGGCTTGAATGGCACTCCCATTATTAGTTTGAATTTCGATGCCTTTTTTATTAACAAATGTGTCAAAGTCCAGATGTTTTTGACGACCAAAACGCGAGACCACTGTTCCTTCCACTGGCCAAAGAAGCTGGGAGGTTTTCCCTTTTGTGTGTTTTTGTTTCGGCACTCGGCTCTGTGTTAGTTTCCGCTTCTGCTCTAAAGCCTTGAGAAGGGTTTCTTTTGAATGCTCTCGCCGTTGTAATGCCGCTAAAGCCTGTTCGTGCAACGTTTGTTCTTTTTTCAAGCTCGTGAATAACACATGTTTCTTCGCTTGGACAGCCTTCCGTTCTCTACGTTTCTGGTCAATGTGCGTTTTATGATTGAGTAGAGCTAAGCGAGCATTCATTCGTTGCTGTTTGAGATGATCGATCTTCTCCACATCGCCCCGATAGGCTTCAAATAGGGCGTAATCCCGATTGGCCATTGCCGACAAGGCATCAAACCGGCGTTGAAATGCATCAAAATTCTGTGCCGCGAGTAATGGCTGTAAGTATCGACCTCGCCCTTCAAGGTACAAGAGGCGCAACCGATTCAAAACCGCGTGGCGTTTTGTCTTCATTCGGGATTGCACTTCTGTCAATTGCAAGGCAATTTCTCGTATGGCTTGATCCACATCATGAATTTGTCGGTCAATCTGAGCATGCTCATGTCGCAGCTGGACCAACTGCCGGTCAAGGGTTTCCATGTTTTGGAGCAAAGCATTCTGCTTTTTCTGTGCGGAGTCTCGTTTCTTTTGTGTTTTGCGAATTTCTTTTTTAAGTTGGCCGAGGCCTTTCCGTTCCTTCGTAATTTTTTCTTGAAGAGGGGCTTCTTTGCCTAACACCTCGACGGAAGACCATAGGAACCCTACAAGCCCCACACAAAACCAAACCCAAGAAGAAGACCTCATCGAGATTTCATCACCCCATAGACAGAAAACAGACTACTGCCACATCCAAGGACAAGGCCTCCGATCACCAATAGCACTGCCTCTTGAATAGAAAAAAATATTAAAGTCGAATCGATACCATGAAACCATCCTGAACCATTGAATTCCAGACGGAAGAATTCAAACCCGCCCTTCAACAGCACCAAGGAGATCCCTCCTCCAAGCATGCCAAGCAACGAGCCTTCAACCAAATAAGGAATAGCTATAAAATGCGAAGGCGCTCCAATCAGACGTAAAATTTCTATTTCTTCTCTTCGGGCATGAAAGGAAAGACGAATGACATTGGCAATGATTGTGACCGTAGCAAGCGCAAGAATGCAGCCAATGACCAGTGCCACTAATTCAAAATATCGGACAAAGAGAGACAGGGTATCAATCCACTCTTGACTATACCGAATATACTGGACCCCCTCCAAGGCCTTCACATTAGCAACAAATGCTGAAATAGTATCTGGTGCTTGAAACCCTGGACGGACCGTGACCGTCAAAGAGGCTGGCAGTGGATTCTCATCCAGAGTCTCCAACAACAACGATTCAGAAGGAAACTGCTGATAAAAATCTTCCAGTGCTGCCTTTTGGGTCGTTCCGAATAACGACGCCACAGCAGATTCAGACTGTAACTGTTTTTTAATGGCTTGACTACGGTCATGCGCAAGATCTTCATCAAGGTACACAATGAACTGCACATCATCCTGGACCTCTCCGACCATATTCTTGAGATTCACATACAATAACGCAAAGACTCCAAAACTAGTAATCGTAAAAGCCGTTGTCACGACACCAATCATCATGGAAGTTCTATTCGCTCGCATGCCGGACAACGCCTCGCCCAGGAGATACATGATCCGTTTCATACTTGTCCCTCTTGATCCGACAACACTCGCCCCGAATGCAGTTGGACAATCCGGCCTTTCATTTGCTCGACGACCTGATTATTGTGGGTTGCCAACATCACGGTCGTCCCTCTCGCATGGATTGACTGAAATAATTCCGTAATTTCTTCAGTCAGATGTGCATCCAAGTTTCCTGTCGGTTCATCGGCCAAGAGAATCATTGGCGTATTCACCAACGCTCTCGCAATACAGACACGCTGTTGTTCACCCGCCGAAAGCCCCCCAGTGAGTGCACTGTATTTATGTCCTAACCCAACAGCCGCTAACACTTCTTTGACTTTTCGATTGGTATCAAAAGTCGAAGCACCCTGGATGATAAGAGGCAATGCCACGTTATTAAAGACCGTTTTGTGAGGCAGTAATTTGAAATCTTGTAAGACAAATCCCATGGTTCGACGAAGATAGGGAATATCTGAAGCACGCAACCGCGCAACATTTCGATTTTGAACAAGAATTTGCCCTTCATCCGGAAACTCCGCGCCAAAAATAAGTTTTAGCAACGTCGTCTTACCTGCTCCGCTGGGTC
The DNA here is from genome assembly GCA_011088105.1 of Nitrospirota bacterium. Lineage (GTDB taxonomy): Bacteria > Nitrospirota > Nitrospiria > Nitrospirales > UBA8639 > JAALKI01. Next base: position 84,824 of record JAALKI010000004.1, read on the forward strand.
CCGTCAATAAGACACAATCTCCTTTGTCGATTCGCAAGGTGACATCATTCAAAGCCGCACACCGACCATAACACTTTGAGACATGGAATAATTGGATCATCGGTCCGAATGACTCGACATTATGAGCAACCCTTCACACATCACGAGCAGGCGATGAACACATAGGCTTACCATCGCAAATCATCTCCTGGCACTTCAAAAGCATCTTCAATATGTTCAATTGTCTTTAGCATTGTGGCCTCACCATGACACAAAATTACATCAAACCGGCATGCGCGATCGCTCCATTTTCGTCTCGCTAGATAACTTGCCGCTAGTCGAACGAGCCGGCGTTCTTTACGTTGGTCAATCGCATGCACGACGCCCCCAAAAGACGCCGTACGCCGAGCTTTCACCTCAACGAAAACCACAGTGTCCGCTTTGCTCACAATCAAATCAAGCCCTCCCATCGCAGACCGGACGTTTCGATCAAGGATCTGGTAGCCTTTTTGACGTAAATATTGTTCCGCCACGATCTCGGCAGTTTTTCCAAAATGCTTGGGATTATCGGTCACACCATATCCTTCCGTACAACAGAACAGTCCCGAACAGGACGAAAGCTATATCGGTGTGCTGGACAAGGGCCAAATTGCTCGAGGAGTCGGAGGTGTTGTGGGGTGGGATACCCTTTATGCACATGAAATTGATAAGAAGGGTATTGCTGATGATAGTCGTGCATGACGCGATCACGATGCACTTTAGCAAGAATAGAAGCAGCCGCAATTGAGAAAGAGAGCTGGTCGCCTTTGACAACAGATCGCTGAGGAATTCGTAGGGCCGGCAGCAATGCCGCATCAATTAACAGAAAATCTGGAGGGCAGGACAAGCTTGCAACCGCACGCCGCCATGCAAGCTTTGTGGCCTCGAGAATGTTGAGCGCATCGATTTCTCTTTCCGTGGCTAGGCCAATGGCCCAATCAATTGCACGATCAGTGATCTCCTCAAAAAGCATGTCCCGAACTGTGGGATCTACCGTTTTGGAGTCGTCGAGATAAGGCCACTCACCATGCCGGGGAAGGATGACGACGGCTCCAACTACTGGCCCAGCTAATGGTCCACGGCCAGCTTCATCAAGCCCAGCTACCCTCCGATAGCCACAGGCTCGAGCTTCTTCCTCAAAAAACCATGTTGGACCTCCATATGGGCGCTGTCCTTTCGAAGCAGACACCATCCAGACTCAAACATCCACAAGCTTGAGGTTATGATCCTTCTGTCCCACTTGAAGCCGCAGCCGTTTCACGGGCTTTGGAAATAGTCCCAACCTTTTTCGCTGTCCCTTTTCCAACTCTGAAAAAATCACGTTCCGGAACTTTGGCTTCTTTACCTTTTTTCGTACGAAGGTAATACAACTTGGCTCTCCGGACTTTCCCTTTGCGGATGACATCAATCTTGGCTAGCATCGGAGAATTGACAGGGAACACCCGTTCAACTCCCACTCCATAAGAAATTTTTCTGACTGTAACCATTTCACGAACTCGTTTGCCCTTCCGCGCAATGACAAATCCTTCAAAGACCTGAACTCGTTCTTTTTCCCCTTCAACCACTTTCACATGAACCCGCACCGTATCCCCAATCTCAAAAGGTGTTGAGTTCATGGTACATAATGTTTCCTCAAGTCGTTCTAACTGATTCATTTCATTACCTCTCTTTCTCACTGCCGACAAATTTTTCCTTGTCCTGCTCTTGAATCACTTCTGCTAACAAATTGGTATCTTCTGGTGTAAAGTGATGCTGTTCTAACAAATCCGGCCGTTTGACATAAGTGTTCCGAAGAGCCTCTTTTCTCCTCCAGACCCGAATGGCTTCATGATTTCCAGAACGGAGTACATCTGGAACAACCTGCCCTCTGACACCCGCAGGTCTGGTAAAGTGTGGAAAATCTAAGAGCGACTCAACAAATGAATCTTGTTGGGCTGATTCAGGATCTCCCAAGACACCAGGGACTAATCGGACAGCTGCATCAATCATCACAAGAGCTGGCAATTCTCCACCGGTCAACACATAATCCCCGATTGAAATCTCTTCAGGGTGCAAATGCTGAAATACCCGTTCGTCAAACCCTTCATAATGGCCACACACCCACACAATTCTTCGGCCTTCGGCACTCAAATCTTGCGCTATTCGTTGGGTAAAGGGAATACCCTGCGGGGAGGGAAGGATGACTCGCAGTTCTGTCCCTTCAGCTTGAAGACATTCAACTGCACGAAAAACCGGCTCCGCCTTCATGACCATCCCTGCTCCACCACCATAGGGAGCATCATCTGCCATACGATGCACATCATCAATAAAACCTCGAAGGTCATGGACACGAATGTGAACTAGTCCCTTTTCGTGGGCTCGCCCGAGAATACTCTGCGACAGCACTCCGGAGATCAACTCAGGAAACAACGTGAGCACATCACATTGCATCGTGTGGCGCGCCTCCCTCCTCTACATTTGACAATCCATCCAAGCTTGAAACAGTCATCACATGTTCAAGCAGATCGACAGATCTGACCATATTCTGTGTTGCAGGAATCAAGACTTCTCCAGATGGCCCCCGAACCACAAACAGATGTTGTCCAGGAAGCGTCAACACTTCTTCCAGAACCCCTAACACCTTCCCAGTCTCCTCTTGCACGGTTAAGCCAATCAATTGAAACTGATAATAACATGCACCCGGAAGCGGTGGCACAGCTTGCTGCGGGATTTTCAGCCATGCTCCACGAAATCGACCTGCCTCTTCAGGGGTTGAACAGACCGAAAACCCCATCAGATATGATCGGCCATTCAAGCCTACACTCGTGACGCCTGTCTCCACATGCTCTCCTGTCCTCAGCTCCAATGTGACCTGGGCAAGCTCTTCCAAACGGCCAGGAACATCCGTCAGAGACTGCACACGTAACTGACCTTTGACGCCAAAGGGTTTGAGAACCTTACCAACGGTAATAAATTCCACCGTCCGAAGCATCTTGAACAACCTTCGTCACATTGATTATACGATTCGTCAGGTTGCCGCAAGACATTGACAACCAGAGAACCCTGCGGCACAAACGAAAGTCGATCTTCTATCAGGAAGCAGGTGCGGGTGTTTTTTTCGCATCCTCAAACGTCTTTAAAATTCCCGAACGTTTGAGCAATGTTCGAACCGTCACGCTGGGCTGAGCCCCATGCCGTAGCCATTCGAGAACACGATCTTCTTTAAACGTCGTATTCACCGATTCCTTCAACGGATCATAGGTTCCAACAACTTCCAGGCATCGACCATCTCGTCGCTTCCGAGAATCAATGGCTACCACGCGATAAAAAGGTCGTTTATGCCGACCTATTCGAGATAAACGTAAATGAACTGCCACAAATCTGCTCCTTTATTAGTTTTAATGTGACTGCAGCGCCCGAATCAACTTACGACGCTTTCCTTTTTTGCCCGGACGCCCGCCTATCAAGGATTTCATCATCGTCCGGGCCCCTAAAAATTGTTTGATTAACCGATTCACATCCTGAACCGATGTTCCACTTCCCCGCGCAATCCGTTTTTTTCGGCTACCATTTAATACGGTATGATCGCGTCGTTCCCGACGAGTCATGGAGTCAATCATCGCCACAACACGCTTCATTTCCTGCTCCGGGAGCCCGCCATTAAGATTGCCCGCCATTGATTTAATCTTGTCCCCACCTGGAATCATCCCCAAAATCTGATCGAACGATCCCATCCGATTGACTTGCTGAATTTGATCACGAAAATCTTCAAACGTCAGGTTATTGCTGGTCACTTTTCGTTGAAGGGCTGCGGCTTCCTCTCGTGAAAACGTTTCCTCAGCTTTTTCAATCAACGAGAGCACATCACCCATTCCCAAAATGCGAGAGGCCATCCTATCCGGGTGAAAGACTTCAAGGGCATCAAACTTTTCCCCAATCCCCAGAAATTTAATGGGCTTGCCAGTCGCCGCCCGCACAGACAATACAGCACCACCTCGCGCATCGCCTTCAACTTTCGTGAGAATCACCCCGGTTAGCCCGATACTGGCATCAAAACGTTCAGCTACCGTCACGGCATCTTGCCCCGTCATGGCATCGACCACTAATAAGACCTCGTGCGGCTGCACCACCTCTTTGATCTCGACCAATTCCTGCATCAATTCATCATCAATGTGCAGCCGTCCCCCTGTATCGAACACGACCACGTCATACCCCTGGTCTCGTCCACGATCGTATCCTTCTCGACACATGCGGATCACATCCGCCCGAGAATCCCTAATGCGATCAGCCCGATGGACAGTAACATCAAGAGCCTCCCCAATGGACGCTAACTGTTCTCCGGCTGCCGGACGTCGCGGGTCAGCCGCCACGAGCAGCACGCGTTTTCCTTGAGCCTTAAAGCGCTGTCCTAGTTTTCCACACGTGGTGGTTTTTCCAGAGCCTTGAAGACCCACCATCATCATGACCGTGGGGGGCATTGAAGAGAGGGATAATGCCACCTGTTCATGGCCCATGAGGTCGCGTAGCTCTTCCCAGACGACCTTCACGACTTGATGCCCAGGCGTCAGGCTGCCCAAGACCTCCTGCCCAGTCGCTTTATCCTGTACCCGCTGAATGAAGTCTTTGACGAGTTTAAAATTGACATCAGCCTCTAACAGGGCAACACGGACCTCCTTCAGCGCCTCCGTCACATCTTGCGCGGAGAGCACACCTTGACCACGAAGCCGTTTAAAGACACGTTCAATCTTTTCTGATAATGAAGAAAACATGAGGAAGGCAATCTGACAGGTTAAAAATTCATGAAAAATCTGTGCCAGTCTAGACAAGGGTGGGAGGCACTGTCAAGCGAAGCCGTTTTAGGAATTTTCCTTGACATATCAATGAGTTTACAGTACGTTTTCTAGAAGTTTACACCTAGAATTATTTTAGGACTTCTTCTGTTCTTTTTGATTACAAACGAGCGACGAGAATGAAACGTTCAGGGTTAACACTTTTAGGCTTTATCTTTGTCGGTGGGTTACTAGGAGGCGTACTTGGGGAAATCCTTCGCGTGTTTGCCCCAGCCGGCATGATTCAAGACATCTTTACCCAATCCGTATCCCCAGGATTAGACCCACCCTTTACCGTCAATTTGGTCTTGCTCAAGTTGACGATCGGGTTTATCTTCAAAATAAATCTCCTGACGCTACTGGGAATATTCCTAGGTATTTACCTGTATAAAAACATTTAGGAGCCAACCTGAAGTTCTTTTTTTCTGAGGCTCCGGATCTTATCACGCAATTTCGCCGCCCGCTCAAACTCTAGCGCCTTCGCGGCAGCTTTCATCTCTTTTTCTAATGTCTCAATCACAGAATCAATGCCTCCGTCTACTGCAAACGCCGCTTCTTCCTCTGCTGCAAGCGAAAACTCCAAATAATCTGCTTCGGCGATTTGATAGTCTAAATCATAAATGCGTTTTTTGATGGTCTCTGGAGTGATGTGATGCGCAGCATTATAATCCGCTTGAATCTGCCGACGACGAGTCGTCTCCTCAAGGGTCACACGCATAGAGTCTGTGATGTGGTCTCCATACAAAATAACCTTTCCCGCACTATTCCGCGCAGCCCGACCCGCCGTCTGAATTAGCGCCCGATGTCCACGTAAAAACCCTTCCTTGTCTGCATCCAACACGCCAACAAGACTGACCTCAGGCAAATCGAGTCCTTCACGAAGCAAATTAATCCCCACCAACACATCAAACACACCTCGACGAAGATCTCGAATAATCTCCGCACGTTCGAGCGTTTTAATATCGGAATGAAGATAGCGCACCTTTATACCCATATCATGGTAATACTCCGTCAAATCTTCAGCCATCCGCTTGGTTAACGTCGTGACAAGGACACGGCAATGCTGTGCAATGACCTCCTTAATCTCATTGAGCAAGTGATCCACCTGACCTTTGGCAGGCTTCACTTCTATAACTGGATCCATCAACCCTGTTGGTCGGATAATCTGTTCGACAAGGGACGAACCAGCATGCTTCAACTCATACGGCCCTGGTGTCGCGGATATATACACCACCTGATTCATATACCGTTCAAACTCTTGAAACATCAATGGCCGATTATCCAACGCCGAAGGCAATCGAAACCCATACTGGACCAGGCTCTGTTTTCGAGAATGATCGCCTTCGTACATCCCACCAAACTGCGGCACGGTAACATGCGATTCATCGACAATCAGCAAAAAATCTTTGGGGAAATAATCCAGCAACGTCGGAGGTGCCTCGCCAGGGGACCGGCCACTCAAATGACGAGAATAATTTTCGATCCCATGGCAATATCCCATTGCACGAATCATCTCCAAATCAAACTTTGTCCGCTGCTCAATGCGTTGGGCCTCGAGTAATTGATTATGTCGACGAAAAAAGGCCACACGTTCGTCTAATTCATCTTCGATGCTGTCTAATGCCTGGTGGTATCGATCCGGGGCAATGACATAATGGCTTTTAGGATAAATCGCAATTTTGGGCAGCTTATGAAGAGACGTACCTGTAAGGGGATCAGTCTCGTGAATTGCCTCGACTTCATCGCCAAACATCTCAAGGCGAATCGTATTCGAATCCGACGCTGCTGGAAAAATCTCAATCACATCGCCACGAACGCGAAATGTCCCACGTTGTAAATCGAGATCGTTTCGGGAATATTGAATCTCTACAAGCTTGGCAAGAATGGCTTCTCGCCGAATCTTCATCCCAACCTCAAGATACAATAACATGCCATGGTACACCTCAGGTGACCCCAAACCATAAATGCACGACACCGATGCGACAATGATAATGTCATTCCGTTCTAACAAGGCGGATGTCGCTGCATGACGCATCTGGTCAATCGTATCGTTAATCGACGCATCCTTGGCGATATAGGTATCGGTCGTGGGGATATAGGCTTCGGGTTGATAGTAATCGTAATAACTCACGAAATACTCAACCGCATTGTCAGGAAAGAAACTCTTAAATTCTTGATAGAGCTGCGCCGCCAAAGTTTTGTTGTGGACCACCACCAACGTCGGTTTTTGCACATTCGCAATGACATTCGCCATCGTGAACGTCTTACCAGACCCGGTCACCCCCAGCAATACCTGATGCTTCTTCCCTTGGCACACACCCTCTGTCAGCGCAGGGATCGCTGTTTCTTGATCACCTTTAGGAATAAACTCTGAATGGAGAGAAAAATTCGGCATCGAAACACTCAACGCGTTAGTGTACCACAGTACATACAGGGAGCAAGACATCGGCAGGCCTGAACCACACCAGGACAACATATCTGATCAATGTATGGATAGGACATCCGATATGTCAGGAAACAGGAAGCGCAAAAGTCATAGAAGAAAATCGCCATTCTCCACATCAATACCTCAGCATAACATTCAGTTGAATTGACCAAGGTGGCACTCTCGAAGTAAAAGAAACATCATGTCCCCTTTCTTGCAATAAGGAAATGGCCTGCTCATGAAATCATCCTCGCCAGGATATCCAGAGAAATACCTCTCTCTGCCAATATTCCTCATGATCATCGTCATCACAAGCCTGCCGCAATTAACCTTTGGCGAGACCGGCCATGCGATAGTATCCTCCTCACAAGGAAAATTAGGTACCATTGAATTTCCCACATCAGGGTCAGCCCAAGCCCATCACCAGTTTTTACAAGGCATCGCAGCATTGCATTCGTTTTGGTACGAAGAAGCCGTAGACGCATTCCAGCGCGCCACCACGATCGATCCGAATTTCGTGATGGGTTATTGGGGGGAAGCCATGGCCCATAATCATCCGATCTGGAATGAGGAAAATCTCAATGAGGCACGAACGGCGCTTCAAGCGATTCCGAACGATTCGTCTTCAACTGAACGAGAACGCCGGTATCTTCATGCAGTCCGCACCTTGTTCGGAGAAGGCAACAAACTGTCACGAGACCGAGCATACGCAGCCGAAATGGAACAGCTCTCACGAGCATTCCCCAAAGACCAAGAAGCCTCATGTTTTTATGCGCTGTCTTTACTTGGACTTGCTACGCATTTTAATGACCAACCAAAGATGCAAGAGAAATATCGCGTGCAGGCCGGTGCCATCACATTAGCCATCGCTCGAATCAATCCCGATCATCCATGCGCCGCCCATTATACAATCCATGCCTTTGACGACCCAATCCACGCAAGCTTAGCCCTCCCACAAGCACGTCGCTATGCCCAAATTGCTCCAGGAGCACATCATGCACAACACATGCCTGCCCATATTTTCATTCAACTCGGAATGTGGGACGAAGCAGCGGCCTCGAACAAAGCCGGCTGGGAACATTCTAAAATCTGGGTGGCGAAAGAGAATTTGCCGTTATCGCTTCAAGATTATCATAGCCTCTATTGGTTGCTGTACGCGTATCTTCAGCAAGGCTGTTATGAAGAGGCAAAGGCGGTGTTATCACAAAAACAACAGGATATGATTCAGGCTCAATCCCAGCACCAAACACAAACCCATGGCTACACCCGAAGAGTCAGCCGATATTATGACAAGATGGTAGCGGCATACATTGTGGAAACTGAACAATGGGACGAAGCTCACAAGTCTTGGGACGTCGGCAGCTATCAATTTGGCAAAAAGTACGCATTACCAGCAGCATATCTTCGAGGATTGGTTCAAAGCCTGCACAGTCTTCACGCCGATGCTGGCACTCATCTAGATCATAGTGAATTCGAATCGATATTTCAGAAAGATATTATGAAATCTCGAAAATCCGTCGTTTCTCGAACCTGGCGTTTGCAACTCATGGCGTTAAGAGCTGTCATCCAAGGAAGTCACGCTGAATCTATCACCCTGCTGGATCAAGCCGTTAAGTTAGAAGAGCAACTCCCGCCGCCTTCGGGGCCACCAAGTCTCATCAAACCTACACATGAATTGTCTGGCGAAGTTCTGCTTTTCATGGATAAGCCAGCAGAAGCACAACGACATTTCGAACAAGCCCTTGTGTGGCATACTAATCGGGCACGGTCACTCCTTGGCCTGGCACGAGCAGCTGCTCGAAGTGGAGAAATCAACACGGCACGTATCGCCTACTCCACTCTTTTGAACATCTGGCACCAAGCCGACTCGGACCGCCCCGAACTCCACGAAGCCAAACAGTTTCTCCAACAAACGACTCAAACCTCGAAGTAACACCATTTCGGTGTTTCGTCCTTAACAAAGGAGGTCTTGTTTCGAACGACTCTCAACTATTCCGGAGATTGTAAGCTGCCTCTCTCCTCCAAGCACTATTCCAAATGCACCTGTACTTTTTTCTAAAGGTGGGCTAGCATTTGTAGGTGATTCACGCACGAACTGAAAAAGCCTCACGGTTAAAGTATCCTATTCAAAGACCATAACACTTCTAAATAATCAGAGAACTCCATGACTGACCCGACAATTACCTGTCCAAACTGCAAAACAGACATTAAACTCACCGAATCGCTTGCAGCGCCCCTCATTGAAACCACCAAGCGAGACTTCGAAACACGACTGGCACAAAAAGACGCTGACTTTGCCAAACGCGAACAGACCCTTCGTAGCCAAGAAGAAGCCCTTGCCAAGGCCAAAGGACAGCAAGACAGTCAGATTGCTGAACAACTGAAAGTAGAACGCGCCAAAATCGCCGAAGATGAAGCCAAGAAAGCAAAGGTTGCCCTCTCCAATGACCTAGAGCAAAAAGCCAAAGAACTCGACGAACTACGCACTGTCATACAACAACGGGACGAAAAACTCGCCGAAGCACAAAAAACACAAGTGGAATATCTCCAAAAGCAACGCGAGCTGGAAGATACCAAACGCGAGTTAGACCTCACCGTGGAAAAACGCATCCAGGAAGGTCTCACGGTCACGCGGGATCAGGCTAAAAAAGAAGTGGAGGAAGCTCTAAAGTTCAAGGTCATGGAAAAAGAACAGACCATCCTGGCTATGCAGAAAAAGATTGAAGAACTTAATCGAAAAGCCGAACAAGGCTCACAACAACTCCAAGGGGAAGTACAAGAACTCGAACTCGAAGCCCTTCTCACCACCAAATTCCCATCCGACCAGGTCATGCCTGTTCCCAAAGGCGAACATGGCGGCGATGTTCTCCATCGTGTCGTCAACGCATTTGGCCAACCCTGCGGGACCATGCTCTGGGAATCTAAACGCACGAAAAACTGGAGCGATGGCTGGCTTACCAAACTAAGAGACGATCAACGGGCCGCCAAAGCAGAAATCGCCATTATGATCAGCCAGGCTTTACCAAAAGATGTAGAGAGCTTTGAATTCATCGATGGAGTGTGGGTCGTCCATCCCAAGATGACTCTACCTGTGGCTTTCATGCTTCGCCAGTCACTCCTCGAAGTTGCCTTGGTGCGGCAAGCATCCGAAGGGCAACAAACCAAGATGGAAATGGTCTACCAATATTTGATGGGGCCCCGTTTCCGTCAACGGGTCGAAGCTTTGGCAGAAGCCTTTACAACAATGCAGGACGAGTTGAACAAAGAACGGAAAGTCATAACCAAGCAATGGGCCAAACGAGAAGAACAAATCGACCGCGTTATGAACGCCACCGTGGGCATGTACGGCGATCTCCAAGGCATCGCCGGCCAATCCCTCCAGGAAATCGAAGGCCTGGAACTCCAGGCTCTAGAAGCACCAAAAGATAAACAAGACGAAACAGTCGGAAAGTTATTTGAGTAATATTTCTGTGGGTTCTTAACATTTACGAAATGTCGTGAAGACCGATCTGAGAGTATGGCATTGCATAATCTAGTTGATTTCAAAATGAAACATGTTATGACAAGACTTAACTCTATTGTCCCTAGACCTAGATTGCTACTACTTTGTGGATAAAAGCATGAAAAGTTCATTAAAGCAGAGAGGCTACGACCTTCCAAATAAAGTCAGAGCAAGAAGACTCCTTCAATTGAACAAGCCTTGCTTCCAAGTTATGCGAAATCGCAGGTAAAGCACCTGTGTGAGTTGGGATGCTGCCATCCTCGAAATTGAGTCCACCCATAAAATAATAATCTTTTGGCAAAAGGTGGACGATGGCCGAGGAACCTAAAAAGTCAAAAATAGTGTCATAGGGTCAAGTCTAGTTTTATATGTTTAAGACCCGCAGCAACTTCATTGAAGCCATCATTGATTCTCTTTTATTAGTGTGAGCAGCAGGTAAATATTTCTTGGTTTCTACAACGATAAAAACTTTGCACCTCGTTCGGCACACCAAATCTTCTTGGAATAATGCAACCCATCTGATCATGATCGTCCCTTAACCGCCAGAGGAGAGCAAGATGCGTCTCGAATGAGAAACCGCTTATAACGACGAGAGCCTCAGCCAACAATTATTATTTCGAGCTCTGCCGTCCGTGTTCAAACCATCGCGACTATTCTGGCCAATAGCATTTGGTTATTCCGAATAAGGTAACTCCACTTCTTTTTTCTCTAAAGTCCGGACGTTATAAAAAAGCTTTTACTATGTCTTTGCTTGATAACCATTTGGGGCTGAAGTAGAGTGGGTTGTTCCCTTTCGTCCATTGGTCTTTCTTATCTTTCCCAGGAGACTTTTCACTGAGGAATTGTTGAGACTCCATGCCTGACACCCCCCAAAATGGAGAATCTGGAATTGTTCAATGGTTAATCAAGGAATATGGTTTTGCCACGGCAGGAGGAGTCCTCATCGTTGTCGTTGGAATATTTTGGGGTGGCACACATCTCCTTGCAGATCCCGGAGGTTCTGTCAAAGTCTTATGGGGATTGATTGAATATACAAAGGAAGGCACACCTTCGACAGATACCAGCTCCACAGATTCAACAAATGCCTGTCAACAAGAGCTTGACACGATAAAGAAGTCAACCGCGCAGCTGAGCAAACAGGTTGAGGCTTGTACCGCTGAATTGAGTAGCTCAATCCCAATTTTAGACATCGGGGTAGCAACCGGGGAAAAGGTTCCGAAAGAAGAGATTCCTGAGCACCTTCGTCAGCTTGCCGATCGCGATAAAGAACTTCGGAAATACGAAACGAGCTTTGCGTTTAAGCTATTTAAGTTGGAACGAGCTGTTCGGGATCGTGGTGGGTCGATCAATGTCTCAATAGACAGCCAGGACAGGCATTCAGATTATCGGTTGATTCAACAAGTTCTCCAAGAGATCGGGCACTTTTTCGGGTCCATCGATGGAGCTTCGCAGAATACTTACAACGCGCTGAAGGCCTATCAAGAGACATATAATCAACAAGTGGAAGAGGAGTTTCGTTTCAAACAACTTGGCTACTTGGGGTATGGCACTTTAGAATCCATCAGGAGTACCAAGCGCATGCGGGAACGTAACTCCTGATGAGGGCGCCTGAACTTCCATACACCTTCATACTCAAGATTCTTAAAACCTGTTGTGAATAAATCTGTCACCTAATTAAGAGGATAAGACCTTGCCAAAACTCATTAAACAACCTTCTGTGATCAGCGCTGCAGGGAATAAGCCCAAACGGATTGAAGAATACGCCGGACGTGTTTCAACAAAAGATGAGTCAATGAGTATCGCGAGAATGGTTTCCCCCCAAGGCTGGGTGGAGCCGGGGCAACGTCCGGGCTTTACAGAGACAACAGTCGTCTTGAAAGGGATGCTCAGAATAGAATACGAAGATGGTGTGATCGACCTGCGTGCCGGACAATCGATCATATGTTCGCCTGGCGAATGGATTCGGTACAGTTCCCCTGAAGAAGGTGGGGCGGAATATGTAGCGGTCTGCGTGCCAGCGTTTTCGCCCGACACAGTCCATCGTGATCCAGAGTAATTCCATGCACATGCATTAAAGAATAAAGGGGACAAATTTTTTGTTGGAGCCAAGCCAATTGACTAGCACCTAGCGTCTAGGTGTCTCCTCCCTTTGGCATGGCTGAGAAGCGCAGCCGACTTCGGAATAAGAAAAGGCCAGAGCTTACTTTGTGCATTGAGAGAAACGACATCAGATTTGTATCCATCGACGTCTGTCAATGCATAATTTCATTCCTCGAGAGGAACCCATTTTGAAGGAATCTATAAATGGTATGGCAAGCCCTCGCAGATTTGGTGTTGCTTCTTCATTTGGGCTTTGTCGTCTTTGTTGTGATAGGTGGTTTTCTAGCCATTCGATGGCAGTGGCTTCCCTGGCTTCATCTTCCCGCTGTCTTGTGGGGTTCCACTCTTGAGTTTGGCGGGTGGATTTGTCCTCTGACTCCGCTTGAAAATTGGCTGAGACAGGCCAGCGGTGAAGCCGGATATACCGGAGGATTTATCGAGCACTATGGTTTGTCATTACTCTATCCGGAAGACCTCACGACTCAGATTCAACTGTTCTTAGGTCTGGGCGTCATCCTTATCAATGGGGCTGCTTATGCTTTTGTGTTTTGGCACAGGACCAGCAAGAGTTAAGGCGCAGAAGAAAAGAAATCATGCCCTGTTTTACAGAACATTGCATTAGGGTCAGGGCTTGAATCATGTATCTACTTTTCCACATGCCTAGCCCGTCTTCAGTAAAGAAACTATTTTCTGCTAGAATTACCTTCAGAGGATAATTCTATATCTCATCCTCACAATCGCATCTTCATTATTCCCTTCTTCCAGGAGGTGCACTATGTCCATCTACGTCAGCTTAGTGAACCTTATCCACGAAGGGCTCATGACCATGAAAGAAAGAGACATGCACCGAGCCGACACGATCAAGCAAAATAAAGAGGTCGGGAATCTTTTTTTGACTTTCAATTAGCAAGCAAAATGATTCTGGACCCCATTTTTGTGCCCCTATCTATATGCTCTCGTATTTCTAAGAAGAAGACTCTCATTTGAGTATCCGGTGCGTTTGACAATCCTTCAATTTTTTCACTGATGGTATCCCCACGTCTTTTCCTCAGCATCGAAGTATTCGTCATCAAGGTGTTTTTGGGCTACGCCGCTCGTCATCGCCGCTTTGGCGACTGCCTTGGTGACAGTCTTATGCACCGTGGGATCAAGGGGGCTGGGCACAATTTCGCCTTGAGGCGTGGTCTCGATGAGGGCCTGGACTGCAGCAAGCAGCATGGACTCGTTGATCTCCATCGCTCGCGTTTCCAATGCCCCTTTGAAAATCCCAGGATAAGCCAGCAAGTTGTTGACGTATCGTCCATCCGAATAGAAGGCGGCTCCAGCCTTCAGCGCTTGCTCCTCGGTAATTTCCGGGACAGGATTGGTCAATGCCAGGATGATTTGTCCTTTTTTTACCATGGATGGATCAATTAATCCTTCAACGCCAGTCGTTGAAATGACAACGTCGCAGCGCTTCATAATCTCTTCCAGAGAGGCACTGTTCTGACGAAACTCTTCCAGACGATCGATCGCCGCAGGATTATTGTCACAACACCAGACGTTACGTTTCGTATAGGCCATGATCAGACGGGCAATTGCGCTTCCAGCCGCACCAAGTCCAACTTGACCAATCTGGACTTTCTCCAGATCGCCTTTGACCATTCGGCATGCGTTGATGACGGCAGATAAACAGACGACAGCCGTCCCATCTTGGTCATCATGCATCACAGGAATATTCAGGTGTTTCACCAGTGCAGATTCGATTTCAAAGCATTCCGGGGCCGAAATATCCTCCAAATGAATTGCCCCGAATCCAGGCGAGATCCGTATGGCGGTATCGATAAACTCCTGTGGGTCTGTGGTATTGATCGGAATAGGGATCATGTTGTATCCGGTAAATTTTCTAAATAGGGCAGCTTTCCCTTCCATGACAGGCATGGCGGCCAAGGGGCCAATATTCCCCAATCCCAGAGTCCTGCTCCCATTAGTTAGAAGGGCTACTGTCTGGTGAATCCAGGTGTAATTGTACGCCTCATTTGGATAATTCTGGATGAGCCGGCAAACATCTGCCACGCCCGGTGTGTACACTGCCCGCATGTCGTTAGTGGTGTCAATCGAGTGGTTTAACTCCATCTTGATTTTTCCACCCTGATGTCGTTCCAGCACTTCATCAATGATTTGCTCAACGATGGTCTTCTTTAATGCATGAATGGCCTTGAGGATTCGGAGAAAGTGTTCTCGATCATTGGCAATAATGGTGACATCTCGCCAGATGTAAAATTTTCCAAGCTTCCGTGTTTTGACATCACCCACACTTCCGCCTTCGTTTGCAATTGCTGTCATAAATTCCGCTAATACGCCAACTTGATTTTCGCTCTTATAGCGGATCATTCGGATAAATTCCGTTTTTCCAGTTCGAGATAGGATGGGTCTATTATCTGTCATGGTCTTTGATCTCCTTGGATTCTCACGGCTCACAGCGTCTGCCCCTCTCCCCTATGACACCATAAGGTTAAACAGACTATCAGGTTTTAGGTAACACTGTGGAAAGCGTTGCTTGGCGAGGTGTGCGGCTACCGATTGTCCCTTTGTAAGCCTGTAGTCACAACAGTTACGATAATTTTGGAACTAGGTTGGAATTTAAAATCATACGCTCAAAATGAGCGTATGCACAATCTTTTAGCCTAAAAGGTTGACCAATAAAAAGCAAGGTTGAACAAGGGGTCAAGTCTAGTTTTATATGTTTACGTCTCATAGCAATCTATTCAGTCCACTGACAGACCACGACATCTTTCATGCTTTGTCTCCGATACCTACCTCGCTCCCTTCATCTCTGATGAACATGAATGATGGATTTCCTTCTCCGCTATCCTTCCAAAACGCATTATGCTAAATTGCCTTGCTTTGGAATCCTTTCACACAAGGCGGTATTTGAACATGAGAAACTCATATCACACCATACCATTTCGTTTGCTGATATCCACTGGACTCTTCCTATTTTCGACATTCTTTCTTTTCAACGTTGCCGGAGCTGAGAACAGGCTAAAACCCGAGCTAAGTACGTTGGACAGTGTCCTGAAAAAAGGGAAATTGCGGGTAGGGGTTTCCTTATTCACCCCCTGGACACTTAAAAATAAGCAGGGGGAACTTATTGGTTTTGAAATTGATGTGGCGAAGCAATTGGCCAAAGACCTAGGAGTTCAGCTGGAATTCAGTGAGTTTGAGTGGAAGGATATTTTACCAGCGTTATTGAAGAACAACATCGACATTATCATCGCAGGCATGGTGATTACACCACAACGCGCCCTCAAAGTGAATTTCAGTCAAGCTTACGCCGACTCAGGAATCGGGTTAGCAACCAATATGACACTTACGAAAAATTCACAGGCCTGAACAACCTCAACCAACCAAATACCAAAATTGCGGTTGTTGCAGGAACAGTGGCAGAAGGCCTGGCGCAACGCATTTTCCCAAAAACAACGATCAAAATTTTTCAAAAAAGTGCAGAGGCAATCCAAGCTGTCACACAAGGTACCGTCCATGCCTATGTCGAGCACAATCCCATTCCTACCTTTATCGCTTTAGACCACCCCCAAAAGGTCGATGAACCGTTATCCAAACCTCTTCTCACCACCAAATCCGGATTTGCCGTCAACAAAGGGAGTTTTGATTTCATCAACTTCCTCAATGCCTGGATAACAACAAGCCGATGCCTGGCTCACTTCTGCGCATGAGTATTGGTTCAAATCATTGCGATGGCGACGAGAGGTTGAGAAGAACAAATGAATTGGGCGATCAACTATGAAGAGCAGAGACCTCAAACGATATGGTACTGGCTCCTGGCTCTTACCTTACCCATTTTAATGGCAGCAGACATCGCTGAACATTCTAGGACCGGTCCTTTCTTACCTGAAAAACAGTCTTATCGCTCAAACTTATCAGACATCGTCATAGAATCATCAGGCTGGCGGGAAAAAAAACAGGAAACCATTGACTGGCGAAACCCGCGCTCTCCAGAAATCAAATGGCGAACAGAGCCGAGGGTTACTAGCCAAGAGTCAACAACAAGGAAACGGCTTCAGTTATTTCCTGCTTATCGCCCTGGAGAAACATCAGCATTTGATTTTGAGGAGCGAGAAGATAAATCATTAATCAAAATTTTTGAATTTGGCCATTGAGTCCTGTCTACCCCCCTCACACCCTAAGTTTATCAAACCCCGATCTTGCTATCACGCGGCGAACCCTTTTGAACTTCATCTGGCAAAATCATACTGAAGTAATAGAGTTAGGTCTTGTTTCATGTATTCAGTTGCTATAGCAATCTCTTCATAACATTTAAGAGTACAACCTTTTTTATTCTTTGTCTCCGATGACAACTCCGTTTTCTTCATCATGCCATGTTGAATAGCTTCCATGTTTCCCAACAAAAGCAAAGCGAAAAGACTCAAAAAGGTCAACCCACGTTGAGTTTCAATACTGTTCAAGGCCAACGGGTGGCCCCTCGCCTTGTTCTTTGCATTGCACTTTTCATTCCTGATAAATATGAAGGATGCATTCTGGTGCCATCGATGATCTTCTCTGTGATATGGTAAACCAATCGGCAATCAGACAATTCTCGCTTTATTAGATACACCTATGAAAACGTTGTATCTCGTTCGACACGCCAACTCTTCCTGGGATAATGCCAGCCAGTCCGATCATGACCGTCCCTTAAACCCTAGAGGGGAACAGGACGCGCCTCGAATGGGAAACCGCTTACAAAAACATGATCCCCAGCCAGCAATTATTATTTCGAGCTCCGCTGTGCGTGCTCAAACCACCGCGATTATTCTGGCAACCACCATTGGCTATTCCGAATCGGACATTACGATTGACGACCGTCTATATGGGGCCGAGCCCAAGGATGTCATGTCCATCATTGCTGAGTTGGATGAAACAATTGATTGCGCTATGTTGGTTGGTCATAATCCCACCTTCATCACACTTGTCAATGCCTTGGGTCACTGCAATCTCGACACTATGCCGACCTGCAGCATGGCCGTTCTGACCTTTTCCACTAACTCTTGGAAGAAACTCGCCAAAGTTCAAGGCACGCTAGTGGATTTTGATTTCCCCAAGCAATAAACGACCATGTTGGTCTGTACGAGCCTGGAATAGGGTCAAATCTAGTTTTATATATTTAAGAACCACAGCAATCCCTTCAAGCTACCTAAAACCATGCCCTTTTCAAAACCTTTGTTCATTTTTCCCCAAAAAACGACCGATCATTCTTAGCCGATCCCCCTCTGTAAGCTTCCCCGTCAAGCGGACAGGTTCAACATAGAGTTTTCCGGCCTTT
>JAALKI010000035.1 GCA_011088105.1 Nitrospirota bacterium
GCAACACCGGCAGAAACATTTCAGGCATGTGTTGCAGCGACCAGTTGAACTCACATCTTGAATATACGAGCAGGGTGCCTTGAAGAGATACTTATCAAGATGCTTGACACACTTTTGAGGTATCCAGTAATGTATTCATCCCTCCTTCCTTCCTTTACATAAGATAAGAGGGATTCTGTAAGGGTTTTATATTTTCGTGAAGGATGAATACGTCATTTTTTTCCTAATCCTAAGGGTTTGATTTGAACTATTTGTCGTCTACTCAATTCTCAAGGAGGCCGGTCCATGTTTTACTCCAAACGTTTTAAAGGTGGGTTCTCTGTATTCCTGAGTGTGCTGATGGCTGGAATACTGGGATTTCCTTTTAGCGCCGTTCTGGCGGAATCGCTCACTTCTTCAGAAGAGATGGTGCACAAAACGGGGATGACGCAGAAAAGCCCTGCATGGGCTGAGCGACTGAAGGGGCAGACTGTTACAGAAAATTCTATTGAGGGTCGCGCCGAGCGAGCGGCGATGGTTGAACTGCAACATCAGAGAATGATGGAGCAAATGCAAGAAGAAATGCACCATCAAGATGAGAATACAGGTGGATACAATTCGATGTCGATGATGCATCAATATGGGGGCGGTCCAGCGAATGGGTTGCTCATGTCTAGTAATGATGTTCAGCCTGTTTCGACTCAAGGAGGCCTCTGTCCTAAGACCGCTCTTATGAGAACGTATGATATTTCAGCAATCAACGTGGAAATTACTTTAAACCAATGGCTGGATTACTATCCTGGCTACATGTATGTCTTGACGAAAAATATTGAAAACGTTCGGGAGGAAGAAGCCAAAAATGCTGCCGCACGGGAATCTGAGGGTCATCATGATCCAGGTGCCGTCAAAAATGGTATTCAGGATCAATGGATTCAACCACTTGTGATTCGAGGCAATCAGGGCGATTGCGTCAAAGTGACCCTTCGCAATAAGTTGGAATTTGGGGAAGATGTCAGTTTGCACATTAATGGTTCCAGCATGGTCATGAGCAACACGGGATTGCCTGCGACGACAACGAATCCTGATGCCGTGGCTGCTGGTCCTGGAGAAGATGCTGAAGAAGGCGCTGAAGGGGGTGTGGTGGAAATGGAATGGTACATCCACCCAGATACTCAAGAAGGCGCACGGCAGTTCCATAGCTATAGTAACGACCGAGAACTGACTGTCATGGGAGCCATGGGCGTTTTTGTTGTCGAACCACAAGGCTCTGAATTTTGGGAACCTCTTGGGACTGGTGACGCCACAAAAGCGGAAAGTGGTTGGCAGGTCATGATCGAAAATGGAACCGGTCCAGACTTTCGTGAATTTGTGTTGATCTACCATGAAGTTGGCGATGAAGCATTTCGTCCAGTCAATAAGCATGGGGACTTCCTGCCTCAACGGGATCCCTTAACAGATGCTTACCGTCCTGGTGCACGTGCCTTAAACTATCGGAGTGAGCCATTCGGTATTAACAACATGCATGTACAGCACGAATATTTTGGTTTTGAAGATGAATCCATGGCGTATAGTTCCTATACGTTTGGTGATGCGGGACCAACCATACCTCGGAGTTATTTGGGTGATCCTGCCAAGTTTAGGATTGTGCATGGTGGGTCAGAAGTCTTTCATTCCCACCATCCTCACGGTGGGGCTATTCGATGGCAACGGAGCCCTCGAGCGACACAAATGCCTGTGTGGAACACCGGTCAGAATGGTCCAATGAAATACCCTGTTATTCGAACCAAGTCTGATCGTGTTGATGTCGAAGTTATTGGGCCTTCTGAAGCCTTAGATTTGGAGACTGAATGTGGATCAGGGTTGTGTCAATGGTTGGCTGGTGACTTCTTGTTTCACTGTCATGTCGCACACCATTATGTGGCTGGGATGTGGGGCTATTGGCGGGTGTATAACACCTTACAGGTTCCTGGGATTCAGAACGATGTTATGCCACCATTACGGGAGTTGCCTGATCGTCTGAACCGAATTCACAGGCCTGTGACATCTGATGAGTTAGTGGGGACCACAGTGAATTGGTTCGGCACCCACTTTAGTATTATTCGGGATGGAAAGAGTGATTGGAAGTCAACGCCCAGAGTGGTGAATATCAGAGACTGGGTTGAAATGCAGTTAGTGACCCAAGGAAAACCAGGCCATGCCGATGATGAGCTTGGACAATTGAAGTCTTATGATGCAACCGTCATCGATTGGGTGTGGGATGGCAATCGAGCGATGAGTGAAAAAGAAGCCACGATTGGCGACAATCCAAAATATCATCCAGAATGGCAGGGCTACACCCCTGGGGAACGGCGAGCCATTTGGTTTGAGCCAACCACGGGAAAAGTCGCGTGGCCCTGGTTAACGCCACACTTTGGCAAACGTGTGCCCTTTTCCCCTGATCACAATCCAGCTCCTTGGTTGGAGATGATTCATGTGGATGATGATGGCAATCGTACTGTTGATCCTGCAAAGCCTGGAGAAAACGGTCGATGGAGTTTATGCCCTGATCGAGCTGGATCTCAGAAGTATGATATTCACTTCATTAAATTGCCAATTGAATTATCTGCGGCAGAGGGTGAGGAGCCAGCTATCGTTGATCCAAACGGATTGCTATACGTTGTTCATGATGAAGAAGAAGCGATTCGTGCAAATAATGATTTAAAATATCCGCTTGTCTTCCGTGCCAATATTTATGATTGTGTCGATTGGACGTTAACCAGTGAATGGGAAGATGACGATATTACGAACTTCCAGTCTTCAAAAATTAATACACACTTTCATTTTATTCAGTTTGATAATCAAGCATCTGATGGTGTGATCTCTGGTTTTTCTTACGAGCAGTCTATGAGACCATTTACGATGTTTGAGAAAAAAACGGATAAAGGGTTGCCTGTTCCAATGAATTCGAAATTTACCCAAGCGGCAACGAAGGGACAGCGGAGCATTCATCTCACGAATGCCAAGCAATATCATGTCGGGACATTGGTGCTCGTTGGTGCCGATAATGTTGAAGATAAAGAGATTAGACGAATTGTTGGAATTGGCGGGAGTGGTTCTTCTGTTGGAGGCGGTGATTATACCGTAAGCCCAGGAGATACTCTCGGAGAAATTGCTACAGCACATGGAACAACTGTTGCTGAGCTCACGCAATTAAATGGGTTGTCTGATAAAAACATGA
This sequence comes from Nitrospirota bacterium, assembly GCA_011088105.1. Lineage (GTDB taxonomy): Bacteria > Nitrospirota > Nitrospiria > Nitrospirales > UBA8639 > JAALKI01. The sequence continues at coordinate 3,197 of JAALKI010000035.1, forward strand.
TTTTTGTTGGTCAAGCACTCATGGTCTCCTCGTCAGGAGGAACAGACATGGGTGGTGGCGATGGACAAACGTTAACGTTTGCACAGCCATTAGAACATGATCATCCTGTTGGCGATATTGTCACGGTTGAATTTGTTCGTCAACGATTCTGGGCTGACGTCGATGTCGGGTCTGTGTTTTGTCACGACCATGCGTTTGGAGGAACCACGTGGCCGCATGGTGCAGTTTGCACACTACTCATTGAACCATTTGGTTCAACGTATCATGATCCCAAGACCGGAGAGCCCAAACGAACAGGACCTGTTGCGGACATTCATACTGTTGAGCGGGTTGGTCATGATGTCGCGGGAAGTTTCAGGGAGTTGATGGTACATATCATGGATACGGTGCCTCATACCGTTAATGTGGTGACAGCTGGGAATCCTCCAGGTCAACCAATTGATGTTGCCTTAGAAGCTGGGCGAACCGTGTCATTTATTATGCCGCCAAATGAGATGATTAAAATGACCCCGATGCCGTTTTTAAACGGAGGGACGCATACCACAGGTGGCGCAATGAATTTCCGAGCTGAACCGTTTGCTCAACGGTTAGCCAATAATTCAGATACGTCACAAATTTTCAATAGTCGAGTGCATGGCGATCCCAGCACGCCGATGATTCGTGCCTACCTGGGTGATGCCATGGTCTTTAGACTCGTTGATGTCACGATGAACGAGAGTAATGTCTTTACCGTTTCAGGGCATACATTCTGGACGGAACGATATGCGCAGGAAGCCAATCGTAAAAACTCTATTCATATCGGGATTGCAGAACGGTATGACCTTGTGGTCCCAGAAGCCGGAGGCCCTCGCCATCTGCCTGGCGATTACATGTATTTCAATGGCAGAAGCTCAAAGTTTTCTGAAGGATCATGGGGGCTTATCCGAGTCCTAGATAAGCCAGTTTCTGACCTTCAACCATTGCCGAATAAGGCATATGGGAAAGAAGGCATGCCGGCACCATTACCGGTTTGTCCAAGCGATGCTCCGGTGAAAGATTTTAATGTTGTGGCAATTGATTTTCCTTCAATGACGTTTAATCAGAATGTTCCGGAAGCCATTGAAGTTGACTTTGAACGAACCATCGAAGTCCAAAATCCTGATGCCAAAATTTACGTCTTAGAAGAAGAAGTGAGCAAGGTTGCTGGTGATTACCAACCGATGCCTCTCACATTACGTGTGAATGTTGGCGATTGTGTCAAAATTAACCTCAGAAACAAAATGAAAGAGAGTCGAGCCTCTTTTTCAGCCTTTGGATTGGTTTTTGACCCCAATGATTCTCAAGGGGTTAATCTAGGGAACAATCCAGGTGATCAAACCGTGGCACCAGGTGAAAGCCGTTCTTACACCTATTATGCTGATCCATTCCTTGGGGAAACCCAAAGCTTAGTGTGGGATTTTGGCAATGTTGCCATGAATCCGAGAAATGGACTCTTTGGTGCGATTATTGTAGGCCCAAAAGGTTCCCAATATCGTGATCCAAAGACAGGCGCAGATCTTTCTGGAAAAAACAGCTGGACAGCAGATGTGCTTATTGATCGATCAATCCAAGGCAATGAACATCGGGCGAATTACCGAGATGTGTCATTGTTTTTCCAAGATGAAGATAACATTATTGGCACCAGCTTCATGCCGTATGTTCAAAACGTCGCTGGGCTGATTGGGGTTAATTATCGTAGCGAACCTTACCTTTATCGAGAGGAGCTTGGGTGTTCACTTGGCCGCATGTTTGAACCATGCGAAGTGGATGATCCTAAAGATCCTTCGACTCCAACGATTGAAGCGCATGCTGGGGATGCAGTGCGTGTGCATATTTTTGGGGCGAGCAGTGAACAAAATGGGATGTTTACCATTGAAAAACATGAATGGCCGATTGAGCCATTTCTCCCAGGAGCTGACATGATTAGTGTCGTTGAGTTTGCAGGATCTGAAGGCATTGATGCTTTTGTATCATCTGCTGGCGGTGTGTATGCTCTTCCGGGAGACTATGTCTATGGAAATGCTCGGTTACCCTATTCCCAGTCTGGCCAATGGGGCTATCTGCGGGTGCTTCCTGCTGGTGATCAGCGAATCCTTCCATTAGGAGGAGCCATGCCGGGTATTAAAGAAGCGAAGGCTACTCAGGCAGAAGGTAAAGTCAAGCCCGTCGCATTTAAATAACGGGTTATACGGAACTTTACGGGGTTCTAATGCGGGGAAGCCGAAGTCCGGCTTCCCCGTTTTTTTTAACAGGCGCGTGCGCTCTTGAAGCATGCTGTGGTCTGGTTGATTATTGATAATGAAAAGGAGGGTTTCATGAAGGGAACGGAAATGATCGTGGTCTTATGTGTCGCTTTCGTGCTGACAGGTTCCCATGCATGGGCCTATCAAGAAACCGCAGTGCCAAATGGTGGAACAATTCAGGGAACCGTCACGCTGGCTGGAGAGAACCCAAGACCGATGGCATTCAATTTAGTAACGATTCCGGATGCTGTCTATTGCGGACGTATTTCAACAGGGACAGGGTGGCGTATTGTTGAAGATTTTATTGTCGGACCTCAAGGAAGTCTCAAGGATGCCGTTGTGATGATTAAAGATGTCAAGAGAGGAAAACCCTTTCAAACGGAAAAGGTAAGGATCGATGCCATTGATTGCGATTTTTTTCCGTTTGTGAATGTTATGCGTGATCGTGACAAAATCACAGTGATTAACATGGATCCAATTGAACATGATATTCAAGGGTATGAAACAGCTAGAGAACGTGGGGCACGAGTGCTTTTTAATCGTCCCTTGCCAATGAACCCGTTTCATAAAGTTGCGGGTGTCTTTGGGCATAAACATCTTCCCGGCAATCCTATGGTCGAGAAAATCCATCTCAAAAAAGGTCGTAACGTCTTCGTTATGCAATGTGGATTTCATCCATATATGTTTTCATGGGGAATGGTGGTCAAGAATCCTTACTATTCTATTACCAAAGAGGACGGAGCGTTTGAACTCCATGATGTCCCCCCGGGTACGTATACGGTCACGGTCTGGCATCCTGGCATGAAGAGTTACCTCGAACAGCATGTAACCGTCGAGCCAAATGAAACGGTCACCACACACTTTCAGTACCAAGCTCCTAAAGGCAGAAGAAGTGCGCATGAAATGGTAAAGAATCCTCACTTCGGGTTAGAATTACTAGGTGAAGGCGTTGAGATTATTCCTTCGTTGAAACTCCAAAAACCTTGAGGGAGGTATCCTAATGGATAGGCAGTGGATAAGGGGTGTTTGTTGGTGTGTGCTAACACTTCTTCTGACGGCTCCTGCTTTTGCCTATGAAGTTATTGAAGTGCGTGATGGAGGGACAATGACCGGGATCGTGACGCTGCTGGGTCCTGTACCTCAGCCTAAGGCGTATAATCTCGTGACATTTCCCGACCCGGAGTATTGTGGTCGTATTTCTAATGGAGATGGGTGGCGGCTTCTTCGAGATTTTACTGTCGATGGAGCCAGTCGATTAAAAGATGTGATTGTGGTCTTAGAGGGTGTGTCTGCAGGTAAGCCTTTTTCTGTTTCTATCCCTCGAGTTGAAGCTCGGGATTGTCAGTTTTTGCCATTCGCAACGGTTGTGCGTGATGGACATGGCGTAGAAATTGTGAACATGGATCCGGTCATGCATGACATTCAAGCGTATGAAACGTCACGTTCTCATGGGACGAGAGTCTTATTTAATTCGCCTTTACCTTTTAACCACAAGCACAAACGAGGCGATATGCATGCCATGCATAATCATCTTCCAGGAAGATCCATGGTCCAGCAGTTTGCCATGAGCAAAGGACGCAAAACGTTTGTCATGCAATGTGGATTTCATGCCTATATGGAAAGTTGGGCTTTAACGGTGGATAATCCTTACTATGCAATCACCAATCACGAGGGGCAATTTGTGATTGATCGCATTCCTCCAGGGGACTATCGGTTAACGGTATGGCATCCGAGCATTAAACAACCACTTGAGCAGGCTGTGACCATTCGTGTCAATGAAACCTCCTCAGTCAATTTCGAGTTGCAGGCGCCTGTTGGGCGTCGTACCTCTCTCACCGTGCAACGCCCACCCCGTTTTGGACCGGAAGCGCTTGGCCGTCCGCTTACGATTCAACCGCTTGTGGAACGGCAGTAACTAATGATGTCTCTCACGTTTTTTTCAACGGGTTCCCTCCTGTCTTCGTTGGGCCGTTGGGGTATGATGGGGATGGTATTGCTCGCAAGCCCTGAGGCATTTTCCCAAACAGTCGATGGCAGCGCAAAAAGTTCTTTTGAAGAACACGCGCTTTCAGCACGACTCATCTGGCAAACTGGAGGAAAAACCATAAGAGGACAAATTTTTGTGAAGGGCAATCGATATCGGATCGAATCCCAAGGAGGTCTCAAGACCAGTATCGGCAATGCGAGTGTGACCATTGTTCGAGGAGATAAACAACAAGTATGGCATGTCCTTTCTCCAAGACGGCTTGTGCTGGCTCTGCCAATGACGGAGGAGTACTGGTTTCCCTTAACAGTGGCATTGGAAGGTGAACTTCACCGGATGCGCATTGGTGATTCCATGGTGGGAGAGGTCCTTGCGACCTTGTTTGATGTTGAAGTCGAACATCTAGGGAGACGAGAGCGTTTTTACGAATGGGTTGATGTGGAACGTGGGCAAATCCTCAAGCTCGTCAGTCAGGATCGCAACTGGTCGATTCAATATGACCATATGAACATTTCTCAGCAACCAGACTATTTTTTTGAGCCTCCGCTTGGGTATCGTACGCTTCAAGTCCAAGATCAGTAAAGATTGATTTCATTATAACACGATTGAAAGATGATGCGTTCGTCATATTATTGTCTTAGTCTTGTCCTTTTGCTTGGTATGTTGACCTTTGTGGTGAGCGGGAGGGCAGAAAAATCTCCAGAAGCATCGGTCAAACACGAGCAATTTTTGACGCCGCAAGAGTCTTTTGCTCATGGCGATTTTGAGCAAACATTAGCTTTAATTGAGTCAGGAGCCCAAGACCCTTTTCCGGCGTTCTTACATCGGTTGAAATGGCTCAGCCTCGTTCGATTGGGAAAAACATCCGAAGGGTTTAAGGCGTTTGAACAGTATTCTGCTCGTCTTGGTCGTGAAGAAGAGCTTTTGCTTCGAGAATTAGCGATGAATAGTATTCTCCCTTTTCGCACAGATATGCGGGAGCAAGTCAGAGGCGCAGCCTATACGGCGCTGAAAGAAATTGAATCAGATGATGTCGTGCCGTATTTGGAAGAAGGCTTGACCGATGGGACGGGGATGGTTCGGGCATTGATTGCGGAAGGATTGGGGAACCTCGATCTGGGTCAACAATCGAAACAGCTCCATGCCTTAGTGGATGATCAAGCAGGATTTGTCCGGGCCACGGTCTTAAAGGGATTAGGCAAGTCTGGGAACAAGAAATTTGTTCCGGTTCTAAAACGATTCTTGGATGATGAACAACCTCTGGTCCAAGTTGCCGCTGCTGGAGGACTCATTCTTCTAGGGCATGACGAGTATTGGAATCGAATCACAAGTGCGACACAGGCCAGCGAGGGGTATGAACGGGGGACGGCCTTACGCATGTTAGGGATGTTGGAGGATCCTCGAGCATTGCCGCTGTTGCAACAAGGCCTTCTAGATCCTCAACCATCGATTCGAGCAGCTGCCGTCTCATCTCTTGGAAAGCTTGGATTGCCTGAATCAACGGACCTCCTGCTTGCTATGTTGTCCGATCGTATCCCAGCTGTCCAAAGTGTGGCAGCAATGAGTTTAGGGATGCTTAGGGCAGAAAGGGCTGTCCCGGCCTTAACCCGCGCGTTGCATAATGCAAATCCCGGTGTTCGTGCTGCTGCCGCTGCAGGGCTTTTAGAAATGAGCAGTCCTTATGGTGTGGTGGCTGATACAATCCAAGCACTCATGGGAGAGAAAAACCCTGGGCTTCGATCAGCTGCGGCCAAAGTCTTAGCCAAAGGCCTCAAACGAGATGTTATGGGCCCCTTAATATTGTTAGCGCAAGATCCCGTTCCAAAACCTCGGATTTCCGCGTTTCGTTCTATTGGGCGGTTAGGAGGAAGAGATGTGATTCCAATTTTAAAACGTGGTATTCAAGATGGGAACGAAGCGGTCCGCGCGACGGCGGCTGGGGCCATTGCCCGGGTGCTTTCTCATTCTTCTGGTACGTAGCAGGTTGATATTTCCTCATGATTTTCCATAAAAAAATGGAATTGGCCTGCTGTTCATGGGCTGACTTGACACTCTGAAAACCTTCTTGTTATATAAAATTAACTGAGTAGCACGATTCAATCCCATCGAGTTGGTTGCAGGTGGGGGTAAGTAGTCTAAAGCTGCTGATTGTCGTCTCCCCTCAAGTAGTCAATATTGTTTTCAATTAGGAGGAAAGATTATGGAAACTCGTTATTCTCGTACTGTGTCTCTTTTCGTCGGAGCGGTTTTTCTGGCTGTTCCGCTTGTCGCACAAGCTGGTGGGACGATCAAAGGAAAAGTGACTTTCACCGGGAAAGTTCCAGCTCCCAAAGAATTTGCCTTTAGTAAGTTTCCCAACGTGGAATTTTGCAAGAAAAATGCAAGCAAAAGCGCAGATGGCAATACGCGTCTTTTAAAGGAAGTCGAAGTTGATGGCAGCAAAGGGCTGAAAAATGCAGTTGTTTCTGTCCGGGACATCAAGGACAAGGGCTGGATGGGTAGTTTCAAAAAGGCCCCTGCTCAGTCCGTCACCGCTGAGTTGTGTGAGTTTTTGCCCTTTACCGGAGTTGTTGTGAACAAAGGGCAGTTCAAAGTAGAAAACACTGATGCGGATGCAAATGATCCAAAGTCCAAAGAGGGTGTCCTTCACAACCCACATAGCTTTGATACCTTGGGAGCAAAGTCGGCAACACTCTTCAATATTGGATTAGCCAAAAAAGGGGATACCCTACAAAAAACAATTAAAATGCGTATGGCGAGGAAAGGATCCACCATGCGGTTGCAATGCGATCAGCATGAGTTTATGCAGGGATGGTATATTCCTGTAACCAATCCCTTTTACGCCACGGCGGGCGCTGATGGGACATTTGAAATCAAAGATGTGCCTGCTGGGAAACACAAGGTGATGGCTTGGCATCCCAGAGTTAAGAAGAAGGTTGAAATCAGCGTTGATGTCAAAGATGGCGCGACCGTTGAAGCAAATTTCGAGCTGAAGTAATTCGCCTCGAAGGTTGCTCTCAACCATCGATGTTTTTTGCCAAAAGGGCAGCAGCTTTTCGAAGTTGCTGCCCTTTTTTTTGACTTAGGACGACGAAGGTGTTGTTACTTGCGTTTGGATCTTGGACCCCGCTAAGATCCACCCTTCCGTTTTGTTTCAGACTTTCTACGATGCAATGATTGAGGTTGTGCGTGCCACGTGAATTGTCACTTGCGGAAATTTTCCAAGTTGCGTACTACTGGGAAACCAAAATTCTCCTAACGGCAGTCAAATTGGATCTTTTTTCTGCCCTGTCTGACAGGGCATTCACCACAGATGATCTGGCGACACACCGTCACCTGAATGTCCGGGCGTTGACGGTTTTAATGAATGCCCTGGTGGCGATGCGAGTGCTTCGGAAGGAAGAGGCGCGCTATTCCAATACAGGCGTGGGACAGAAATATTTGGTGAAGTCTTCCCCTGAGTATGTCGGGCATCTTCTTTTGCTCCATGATGCCGAATGGGCTCATTGGACAGGCCTGGAGGAAACGGTGCGAACGGGGCGTTCCCCTGTCACCCAACATGTCTTTGAAACGGATCCCGAGATGGGCGCGAATGTCTTGGCGGTGTTGCATCGTATTGGAAAAGAAAGTGGCCCAACCTTAGCCACTCGATTAGATCTTCAGGGAGCCAAGCAGTTTCTGGATCTTGGTGGAGGGGCTGGGACAAATGCGATTGCGTTTTGCCAAGCCTATCCAGAGTTAAACGCCACTGTGTTTGATCTTCCGCAAACGCTTACGCTTACTCAGAAAAAAATACAAGAAGCAAATCTTGAGTCGCGGATTACGCTCCTTCCTGGGAACTTTCATGCCGATTCCCTCGGCGGGCCGTATGATGTCGTCCTGATGTCAGATATTTTGCATTATCAAGATGGGGAAACAAATGCGGCGTTGGTGCGTAAGGTGTTTGATCATCTTGTTGGAGGGGGTCGGCTCGTCCTGAAAGATCGATTTTTAGATCCTTCGTGCACCAGCCCTGCCTGGACGACCGCGTTTGCCGTACATATTTTAGTCAATACAGAATGCGGGCAATGCTTTACTAGTGAAGAGGTACGGGGCTGGATGAATACGGCGGGTTTGGATCCAGTCACGGAGATCGAACCCCATGCTATTGTCCAAGGTGTTCGGCCGAAACAGGAAGAAGGTGGACATGTCTGAATGGTTACGAGAGCCTGGTTTTGCGGGTACTCATGCGACGATGGGTGCTGATGTTAGCCAACTCATGGCGACGGTATTTACGATGTTGTTTGTCGTCGGCTGGATTCAAGCCAAAAAGGGAAAGGCTGATGGGCATCATTGGTTGATGTTGGGGGGCATGGTGGCTATGTTAGCCTTTTTCACTAGTTACTATTTATTCCGCCAACTTGGTGTCTTGGCCTTTGAAGGGAAAGAAGGGTTTGGTGGATCTCAGGCATTGTATGATGGTGTCTTTGTGCCGTTGCTGACCTTTCATATTATCTTGGTGGTCATTGGGTTGATTATGGCCATTTATATGATTGTCCTAGGCTTTCGTGCACAAATGTTTGCGAACGGGAAGCGGATGTTGCGCAACGAGATGCTTCAAACAACCTGGAAGCGCATTGGCATCATCTTTGGGAGTATCACAGTGATTGTCTTGGGGCTATTTGCCACACGAGTGGCCTCCGCTGGGTTTTCTCTCGGAAAACTCAGCGTCTATGTGGGGTTGCTGGCTTTAATTGGGATTGTGTTTGGCGTTGAAGTGACGATCCAACGAATTTGGCCGAATGGGGAGCGACGGCACCGAGTGCTTGGGCGTTTTACCATGGCGGTGTACTGCATCCTCTTCCTAACAGGAAGCATGACCTATGCCATGCTGTATATTTTGTACCCGGGAAAGATTGGGTAAGGGATACCACCACGATGAAGTGTGGATGTGGTCAACCCTTGGAGTGGCGAGAAGTCGAGGAAATTGATACACGAACCTGTTTGGGGCGTTGTGCTTGCCCTTCATGTTTTTCTCGCTTTGCCGTTGAGGCTGAACCAGCGTTGTTCTCGTCACTTTTAACGGGAATACTTTGGACGGATCTTGCCAGCCATGAGCTTGAGCGCTTGCCTCCGTATGTCGAGCCATTGGTACGACATGACGTGGAACAGTATGTCACACAAAAAGGTGTTTTCCTGGTTTCGTGGGCGATGATGAATGAGGCGAAACATCAAGGCATGGTCTCATGGAATCCTGAAGCGGAGAAACGATTAGCCAAGGTGCCTGCGGGCATTCGAGCCATGGCTCGTGTTGAGTTAGAACGGACAGCGTTGGACCGTGATCTGTCGGAAGTGACAGTCTCATTAATGGAAGAGGTCAAGGCCAGATATTTTGGAATGGGGCGTGGGTAAGATGAGACAGGAGAAGGCATTCCCATGCTCCATCGGTTGAGTCTTCGAGTCATACCGAGTCTCAATGCGCTGGTGACAGAATCTTCTGTCAGAAAGCGCAAGCGGTTGGTCATGTTAGCGCCTGGTTTTATTGCGTTTTTGATCTACCGACTCTTGAAACTAGCATTTCCTCTTACTGACCCATTTATCCTTCTCTCCTTAAGCGGCATTCTTGCTTCAGTCACGGCCCTGTGGGCATATCGAATGGGGAGGCAAGCTTCTCTCCACCAAATTTGGCACGATGATGGTTTCAGATGGGTAGGGTGGGTCGTTGGATGGATTGGCTTTGCATATGGGGTGCAACTTTCTCTCTTAGTGTTGGCCTTGCTTAAAGTATTTGTGGGGTATGACTTTTTGCTCCACCCTGATGGGCCTGGCATGATGGCGATTATTATTTCGTGTACGTCAGTCACGCGAGATGCTTTTGAAATTGGGTATGTTCGATATCAGCAACAACATGATTCCTCGGTACTAACGTTTCCGGATGGCACGGCTTTTCGACAATTTGTTCAAATGAATCCATCCATTGTGGCACGATGGATGGGACTTGCCGTGTTGGTTGGCATTGTTGGCGCGCTTCCGCTTACGCTGTTTGGAGAACTTGGCGACCATCAGATTGTCCATGCGCTGCTGGTGAGTGTGATTGCGGCATGTATGGGAAATTTTGCCTTTTGGGTTGCCACGGACCCCTCCCGTGCTTGGTGGAATCCCCGCATCCCTTATGGATGGTGGCCAAAACTGCGGTTTTGGGCATGGCCCTGCTTAACTTTTTCTGTGACATATTATCTTGTCCAAGTTGGAATGATGAGTTTTCTTTTTCGCATGGAGTTCAATGGCCTGCTTCTCTCAAGTGTTGTTGCTGGAACTACGACGACCGTCATCGCTCTCTATGCCTATTATTTAGGCAATCGAAAGTTTATTGAAAGTCAGTTACAGGAAAGTATTCCGAGCAATCTGCAAAGTTGTCCATTTGTTATGAGTATTTTGAACAAGACGGGGATCACGGACCAGACGCAACCACTTGCTCCTGCTCCGTTAGAACCTAGTCAGCCTCAACAGGTGCAATAAGGACAAATGAAACCAGTGTTTCATCGACAAATAGGGTTTGGGTGGCTTGTTGCCTTTTTGGTTATTCTTGGCAGCATTAGCGGAATGTGTGTGATTTCGGAAGCTGTTTCTGCTCAAACGCATGATGTGAGTGTATCGGAGGCCAGCCGAGATATTTACTATCAAACCTCAGGCAATCCCACCGGACCTTCCGCAGAAGATATTCAAGCCGAATACCCTCGTTACTCTTTGATTGATAATCGAGTGCTTGTGTGGCTCGTAACGCAGCAACATACGTATTTTGGCGGGTTTGTTTTGGCGCTGCCCTTGTTTAGCTTGCTGTTGGAATTTTTAGGTTTGTCCAGGCGTGATCCTCATGTTTCCCAACGGTATGACAGCCTCGCTCGTGACATCTTACGTGTGGCGTTGTTGTCGCTTTCCATAACGGCCGTGCTGGGGTCTGTCATGTTGGTCTTATTTATCTCACTTTACCCTGGTTTTATGACCTATATGGGGTCGACCTTTAAAAGTATGATGCCCCTGTATGCGACCATTTTTTTGGGAGAGTCTTCTTTGCTCGTTCTCTATTATTACAGTTGGCATCGGATGGTTTCTCCAGCTCGCAAGTGGGTCCATATGGCGCTTGGTCTTATGGCAAACGCGATGGGAGTGGTGCTCTTACTTCTCGCCAATGGATGGGCATCGTTTATGATGGCGCCAGCTGGTGTTGATGGGGATGGGCGGTTTTTGGGAAACATGTGGAATCTTTTACATTCTCCTCTCTGGAATCCATTAAATGCCCATCGGTTTTTGGCGGATATCATGTCCGGTGGCGCCGTCGTTGTTGCCTATGCGGCGTATCGGTTTTTTATTGCACGGTCAGATCGGGAACGTGCCTATTATGATTGGGTAGGGTATGTCTTTATTGTGGTGGTAGTGTGTGCTTTGCTCCCCATGCCGTTTGCCGGCTATTGGTTGATGCGATCGGTGTTTGAGTTTCGACAGCAAATGGGCATTACGATGATGGGCGGGTTATTATCGTGGCTGTTTGTGGTCCAAGCGATTACCGTAGGTGTCTTATTTCTTGGGATTAATTATTATATGTGGCAATCGATGGGGCGTATTCCTGGAGGTGAGCGGTTTCAACCGTACTTCAAGGGCATCGTGTATGCCTTAATGATCTGCTTTTTTGTCTGGTTTACACCCCATACCATTGCGATGAGTCCCAGCGAAATGAAAGCGATGGGTGCGGCACAGCATCCGGTTATTGGCCAGTTTGGAGTGATGTCTGCCAAGAACGGCGCAATCAATGTCATGATTTGTCTGACGGCGCTGAGTTATTTATTGTGCCAACGTGCCAATAGGGTTGTGACGGTGTCTTGGGCTCGAGCGGGGAATACACTCATTGCGGTATTATTTATTCTTGGAATCGTCAACATTATTTGGTTGGCCATCTATGGGTTTTACATTCCGGCTAACACACGTGTTGGGCTGTCGGTTCCGCAGGGCGCGACGACAGCAACAGTCCTTCTTGGTGGCCTGTTTGTGAACTGGTTGATGATCCGTGGGGCTCAGATGCGGGGTGTCATCCAATGGGGAAAGATTTCGATGAGAGGGATGGTGGTGCTCTTTGGCGTAGCGGCTGCATTTACATGGGTGATGGGCTTGATGGGCTATATTCGTTCGGCCGGTCGATTAGGGTGGCATGTCAACGAACTGGTTCCGGATTTGTCTCCGTGGGCGTTTACCCCCTCTATTCAATTCGCTGCAAAAATGGTCACGGTCAATATGATGTTGTTTTGGGCTTCGGTGTTTGTGATGTTTTGGTTGGCCGGTCGTGTGCAGCGCCCTGTTGAAGACCACGATGCAGCTTTTGTGGGTGAACCGCCTATTGGGCAAGTCTATTCTAGAGAGGAGTCGATATGACATGTCGTCGATCCAGCATTCGATGTGAGGCTAGCGTAGGAAGAAGTTTCAGCAAGCTTTGGCTTGTGCCTATCGTGATGGTCGCCACAGTTTTTATGTTGAACCTCGAAGGTTCTACGGCTTCAAGTTCATTGCAGAATGTTGTTGTGCTGGAAGACTTTCAGCAGCCTGACGCTGATGGGTTTCCCATAGGGTGGGAGGCGCAACGCAGTCAAGTCACCGCTATGAAGGCCTATGGTATTCAACAGGAACAGGATGAAGCGTTTCTTTCGGTAAACGGCGCCACACAACGAGTGTATAAGCGGGTGGCGTGGGACCCGAGGACCATGCCTGTGGTGACGTGGCGGTGGCGGGTTCGGGCTGTGCCTGATGATGCTGAATTGATTGCGGCAGTTTATGTCTCACTTGATACCGATCTGATGGTCATTCCTGTTGCGACAAAATATACGTGGAGCCTGACCAAGCCTAAGGGAACGCTCACCGAAGGCGGATTGTTTGGGGCTGCGGAAGTTGTCGTGCGTTCTGGCGACATGCCTGTGGGAGAATGGGTTGAAGAGCGAGTAAATGCCTATCAGGATTTTCTCAACATTCATGATCATGAACCGGCGCCGAAGGCTTGGGGCATTTCTTTGTTAGGTGGGCCTGGAGTCGAGATTGATTTTGATTCACTGATGATTCATGCTTCCTAATGATGACAAAGGCTTCTTTCACATGATGGTGTCATCGTACCCAATCAGCAAGATTATGGATGTTCTCCTCGGAGCTGTGGTGATGGGGACGGTTGGCACGCTGATCGGCTTGTTGATGGGAGACGGATTTGTCATTGCGACGGCTTGTTTGGGGGTGCTGTTGGGGGTAGGAATTGGCATGATTGGTGGTAGAGGATTTTTCCTGGGTGTGCTCATGGGTGCATGTATAGGAGGGGCATTGGCTTGGGGCATTGCCGGAGAAGAAAGTATAACCGTTGGCGCGGGTGCGGGGGCTGCCATGGGCGGGTTTTTGGGTATTTGGATTGCCATGCTTGTGGAGATGTTCGCAAAGCGTGGGAAGGGTATGCCTCTCTCATCATAGACAAACAGACATGGCTGTGCTCGGTCACAGCAAGGATTCTATTACGGATATATTATGGAAAATCGAGGCGTATTAATTGGGGCAATTGTCTTTGTGTTTGCGTCGTTTATTTTGATGATTGTGATGTTGGTGTATGAGGCCTATAAAGCCAAGCAGGTTGGTGAGAATTTTAGAGCAAATGCGCAAACAATGAAGCCGCGTGTCATGCAACCGGTGATGGTGAATGATTTTTCAATGTACAAAACCGTCATGGGTAGTGAAGGAAGAGAAATGATAGAGATTCCTGAAGGGCCATTCACCATGGGGAGCGATGATGATGATCCTGATGAAGGGCCTTCACATCCAGTGTATCAAGAAACGTATTACATTGATCTGAAGGAAGTGACGCAGAGTGAATATGACCGATTTGTGAAAATGACGAAACGGGAAGAGCCTGTGGTGCCGGTGTTTGAAGAGGATATTTCCAAATTGATGCATGCGGACTACCCGGTGGTAGGGGTCACGTGGAACGATGCGCATGCCTATTGCCGATGGGCGGGAAAGCGTTTGCCGACTGAAGCCGAATGGGAAAAGGCCGCGCGTGGTGAGGGGCGTCGTCAGTATCCATGGGGGAATGATTTTCATGGCACCTTGGCCAATATTGATGGAGAAGAGGATGGGTATCCCTATTTAGGTATCACGGGGTCCTTTGAGGGTGGACGCAGTCCGTATGGGTTGTATGATGCAACGGGTAATGTGGCTGAATGGGTTGCTGATTCCTATAATGCGGAGTATTATCGAGATTCCCCCTATCGAGACCCTCAAGGTCCCGAAGAGTCTGAGTTTAAGGTCATTCGAGGAGGATCATGGCGTGAGTCGAAGTTAAATGCCAGGCTCACCAAGCGGTTTTCAGCTAAAATGTGGCGGACAGATGCCACGGTCGGTTTTCGATGTGCCAAAAGTCATGAGCCGACCGAAGCGCAACCATAGCAAGTGGTACGACTGCGAGATGGCTGCCAAGCATGAAGATGTTTATCACGATTGCTATGTAACGAGTCAGGATTAGTATGGATGGTCGGTTCAAGTTTGTTTTTCTGGTCGCGATACTTCTTATGACAGGATTGCCGGCCGTCGGTATTTGGAATGGGTCTGCTCCTCCCCCTACAGATCCAGAAGGTGTTGTCTTCTCTCAGTCAAATAAGCCAGTCGATCAAGCCACGATTGATGCTGAAATGCCAATTCAAGGAGAGATGGTTCTGATCCCAGAAGGGGCATTTATTATGGGAACCAATGAGGGGGGATATAACGAACGTCCCAAGCGAACTGTCAATACCCCAGCATTCTGGATTGATCGTTTTGAGGTGACAAATCATCAATATCAAGAGTTTGTAGCTACCACTGGGCATCGAAAGCCTGGGCCTCCATCCCGTTATGCTAAACGATTGGCGCAACTTCGTGGTCCCAATCAACCTGTGACCTATGTGTCCTGGTACGATGCCGATGATTTTTGTCGATGGGTGGGAAAGCGGTTGCCAACAGAAGTGGAGTGGGAAAAGGCGATGCGTGGGGTTGACGGCCGGCTTTGGCCATGGGGAAGTCAAGATGTTCGGCACGCGGCCAATTTTGGTTGGCCAGAGGATGGGTTTGATGCGACAGCGCCAGTTGGGGCTTTTCCACAAGATCAAAGCATGTTTGGTGTGTATGATGGGGCTGGGAATCTAATGGAATGGGTCAGTGATTGGTATAAGGAGGAAGCATACCGGATTGGGGCAGGGGCATCAGAAAAGAGCAACGCGGCGAATCATGGTTCGTACAAGACTATGCGTGGGTTAGGGTACACGAGCCGTGGTATTGATTTGCGTATTACGAACCGAAGCTTTATTGTTCCAGACTTTCGAGATGAAACGATTGGATTTCGGTGCGCTTCGTCAAGTAATGTTGGTGAGAAACAGATAATGGCGGAATTAGGCAGTGATCCATCTAGAGAAAATCGAAGTAGTACAGAATGAGAAACACTGCAAGAAGAATATTGACAACCATTCCAGCCAGCACTATAATATCGAACAATTTTTCATTGGTGCGCATGTTTTCCGCCTTTTCATTGAAGATTTCTGGATGAGTACCATATGGTCTTTGAAACTGTCAAGGAAATATTTCATTAAGGTTATTTATCTACACTGAGGGTGCATGATGGAAGAAACTCAACAGGATATTCCGCAGGATGACGTCCAGGTAAAAATTGGAAAAGCTATTTTTTATCTTACCTGTGCGGTGAGTATGTGGTTTTTTTATTGGTTTGCGGGGATTCAGTGCCCTTGTTGACCTTGATGCAAAGGTCTTTGGCTGATTGATTTTTTAATTCCTGGTCGGTAAAAACGAAATACGTTTTGGGGAGGACTCCAAATGCAGACAGTGATCTATGTTGTTATCTCGCTTATCATTTGTATCGGGTATTTTCAGTTCCTCGATTGGTTGTTGATGGATGCGCAAGGGCTTGATTACTTCTACATGTTTAGAGGCTAGCCTTCGTGTTTTGGTCGCGGAAAAAATTGTTTGGTAAATGTAAGTGTTCGAGATAGGGTTTTATCTACCATATGACTGCTATTAAAGTGAAAAGGAGGTTCCACATGGGTCGCCTCAAATTTCGAATGGCCCGAAAAAAAATCCTGGCAACGTCAGGCCTTTTTGCCATGGGGAGTATGTTGCTTCTTCCCATATTTTTGGCGCTTCCAGCTCTAGCTGGTGGCGGCGGTGGTTCAGCGGCAGGTGGTCCTCCTCCTGATGTAGTGGCTGCACAAAAAGCTAAGGCTGAAGCTGAAGGTGCAAGCGCAGAAGAAGAAAAGGTGGAAGTTGGGCGGGATGTCTATTACAAAATTGAAGGCCCTGTTGTTGGTGGACCGGCTCCAAAAACTGAGGATTCTGAAACATTTTATCCAAGGTATAACTTTGAAAGTCGTGTTCTGCTTTGGGTTGCGAATCAGCAGCATCTGTACTATGGGAGCTTCGTCTTGGCGGTTCCGATCTTTTGTATGTGTATCGAGTTTGCCGGGATGGTCAGTAAAGATAAGGCTATGGCCAAAAAGTATGATCAGCTGGCCCATGACTTCATTAAGATTAGTTTGACGGCATATTCGTTAACCGCCATTCTTGGTGGTATTCTTATCTTTACCTTCCTGACGCTCTATCCTGCCTTCTTTGGCTATCTATCTAGCATTTTCCGTCCCGTGATGCACATTTACGCGCTCATGTTTGTGGCAGAGAGTGGGTGTTTGTACATCTATTATTATGGATGGGACAAGATGACACATGGTGTGATGAAGTGGATTCATCTCAGCATGTCTGTCGTCCTGAATGTGATTGGAACGGTGTTAATGTTCCTGGCGAATTCGTGGATTGCCTTCATGATGTCTCCTGCCGGTATTGATGAGCAGGGTCGTTACCTTGGGAACATCTGGCATGTTCTGCATACGGCGCTTTGGAATCCTCTGAACGTGCATAGAATCCTTGGGAATATGGCATTTGGAGGTGGTGTAGTGGCGGCGTACGCAGCCTATCGCTTCCTGTCATCAAAAACGGATGAAGAGCGAGCCCATTATGATTGGATGGGTTATATTGCTATGAGCCTGGGTGTGGCATTCTTGATTCCTCTTCCATTTGCAGGATATTGGCTCATGCGAGAAGTATATGCCTATCGTCAGCAAATGGGAATTACATTAATGGGTGGTCTTTTAGCCTGGTTGTTTATTATTCAGGCAACCATGATTGGAATCCTATTCCTTACGACCAACTATTACCTCTGGCAAGCTCTTGGGAGGATGACTGGAGGTGAGCGATTCCAGCGTTATATTAAATATTTGGTCTTTATTTTAGTCGTTGGTCTATTGGTCTTTATTACTCCGCATACCATAGTCATGAGCCCTGCTGAACTAAAGGCTATGGGAGGTCAACAGCACCCGGTATTAGGTAATTATGGGGTGATGTCGGCGAAAAACGGTGGCATTAACGCAATCATCATGACCACTGTCTTGAGCTTTATCTGGTATCAACGCGGTAATAGGGTTCCGGCTGTGAAATGGGCAAGGTTAGGGAACACGTTTATGATCTGTTTCTTTACTGTTGCACAGTTAAATAACGTCTGGCTGGCTGTATATGGGTATTTTATTCCAGCCAATGTAAGAATTGGTCTTTCAGTCCCGCAGGTGGCGGGGACTCTCTCGTGTTTGTTCTTTATGACCCCGTTGAACTTAGCTATGTTGAAAGGGGCCAGGCAGCTTGGACCTATTAAATGGGGAAAAATATCTCCTCGTTCTCAATATGCGCTTATTATGTTAGCGACAGCCTTTACGTGGATGATGGGATTGATGGGATATATTCGATCATCTGTTCGTTTGTTCTGGCATGTGAATGAAGTGATGAGAGATAACTCCCCATGGGCTTATACCCATACCATTGGGTTTGCAGCAAACATTATTTCTTTTAATGTGTTGTTTTTCTGGATATCCATTCTTTTTGTCTTCTGGCTTGGTACGCTGGGAATGAAGAGCCCTGTGACGGCTGCTGCGAAAGAGCCGGTTGCTGGGGCGCCTGTTCCCCAGCCAGCGGCTGGGCATTGAATCAATGGATGTTAGACTAAACAATAATGCTTTGAGTGATGTCTGTCGTTGTGTGTGATAGTGTGATGGACATCAAAGGAGGGACGCAAAGGTGTTAGGTTTAATAGTTGATGGATTTTTAATGGGGTGGCCGGTCTTTGCTCTTTTGGTCGGTTACTTTATGTATTGCCAGACATCGATTTCTGATCCTGAGATGAAAAAGCGTCTTCAATTTAAGACCATGATTGCGATGTTGACGGGCCTCATGTTGTTTATGGCCATTTCTAACTACTCAACAAATTTTCATGGTGAAAGTCGATTATTGCCAGTTTCATTGGTCATGATTACGACATTGTGCTTCATTATGGGACTGTACTTCACCAATTTAGCAGCCTTATTTAAAATTGGTGGATTTATGTTCTTTGTGGCCGCAGCGTTATCCGGCTATGGAAATTGGCTTCCGCAAGTTGAAGGTGGGTTTCCTCCTCCTGTGGTCAAGCTCGATTTCCAAAGCATGTCTGCACAGCAATTAGCTGATGAAGGTGAGAAAATCATTTTTGGTGGTCTAGGCCAAAGTAAGGTTCAAGGTGCTATTGGAAAGGGACAATGTCCTCTTTGCCATGGCTTTCAGCAAGGCTTCTTGAGTGAGCGTGCCCCAAATTTGTTTGATGTTCCAGCAAGAGCTTCCACTCGATTAGATGAGCCTAACTATCATAAAGGCAACCCTGAAGCTCGACCGTCAGTACAAAAGGAAGCATTTCCTGGTTCTGGAACAGCAGAAAATGCTCAGGAATACATCGCGGAATCTCATGCATGTCCAAATTGTTATGTGGTTCCTGGTTTTGGTGTAAAAGGGAGTAATGATACGGAAAGCCCAATGCCAAGAATTCATAAGCCACCTATTTCTCTCTCAATGGGGGAGTTGGCGGCAGTAGATACATGGATATATATACGAGAAGGGAAGGAAGCTCCGGCGTATGATGAAATTGTTGCTTCATACGAGAAGTTTATTCCTGAAGCAGATCGTATTACTGTAACAGCTGAAGAGGAAGAAGGCGGAGCTGCAGGTGGAGTTCTTGCGACAGGTGAAGAGCCAGTCAATGAGATTTTCATGAAAGCAGCTTGTGTGGCCTGTCATACCATTCCTGGTATTGAAGGTGCCACAGGAAAAGTTGGTCCAAAGCTTGTAGAAGGCACCAACGCTCCTAAACGCATAAAAGACTCAAGTTATAAAGGTCATGCAAAATCAGTTCGTGAGTATATTACCGAATCGATTCTTGATCCAAGTGCGTATGTTGTGACTGATTACCCAGACAATCAAATGCCAAAAGACTTTGGTAAAAAACTCAGTGCTGGGGCAGTCAATAAAATTGTAAATTACCTTTCCCAATTGCAGGAAGGTAAGGAGCCTCCTCCTGTTGAATGATGTTTTTTAATAAAATAAATGGTGTATTACACCCTATCATCCTAACCGGGAGTTATAGGACATGACGTGGTTAAAACTTGTTGAAGGCTACATGCCAATGCAGATGATCAGTGAATTAGCCATCTGCATTTTAGTGTTTGCCCTTCTGAATTACACATTAAAGAGAGCCGGAATGGGTATTCCAACGTTCTGGGCTGGAATTCTAGTATGGGCATTTATTCAAGTCTATCTCAAGTATCGAATTTATCCGCCTATCCCGTTTAGCGTTCGAGCTATTTACGGTACCGTTTCTGCTTGCGGTGTTTTTATGTGGGTTTCTGGTTCGGAAGCAGCCTGGCAGGAGTTTCGTCGTCCCATTATTAATGTTTTGGATGCGGTCTCTCCATTTCACAAAGCCATTAGAGTCGTTTCATTAGTGGTTATCCCGCTTCTAATTGGTGGATTTGCCTACAAGTCGTTTTTGCCAAGTTTTGAAGAACCTATTGAGTTGAGGACAGTACATCCAGCTCCTCCTGCAACAACGAAAGTCCATGGAAAAACATTTGTCTTACAGACATCTCAAAATCCATATCGAGTTAATCCTGAAGGAAAGTATGATCAGGAGTTTAGCAATGCGGCTACGGTTGTTCAGGATATGGGCCGTTTAATGAAAGATGTGAAAGATCCTAAGTATAACCCTTGGGATCCTAATGCCGAAGGGTATATTAAGTATGTTCGAGAAGGGGGAGAAATTTTCTTCCAAAATTGTCACTTCTGTCATGGTGATAATTTAAATGGTCGAGGATTATGGGCGTATGCTTTTAACCCCATTCCAGCAAACTTTACGGATGCCGGGACAATTGCCCAATTGCAAGAGACGTTTGTGTTTTGGCGTGTCTCACAGGGGGGCATTGGCTTGCCACCAGAAGGATTCCCATGGGCATCAGTGATGCCACCGTGGAAAGAGCATTTGACAACAGACGAAATTTGGAAAGTCGTAATGTTTGAATACTGGCATACTGGTTATTATCCCAGGACTTGGGACTAAAAGGAGGTAGCCTGGGATGAGAGTAACAAATATGCAAAAGGTGAAAACCATGAATGGTTTGGTGAATTGTCATAAAAGTCTTTTGATAGTAAAGATCGTTCTTCTGAGCATAGTCTTTGTGAGTGGCGTTGGCGTAGCTTGGGGGCAAGATGAAATCCCCGAAGGATTTAAAAGTCAAAGTAAGCCATCGCAACCATCAGCAGAACAAATTGAAGCCGGAAAACGTGTTTACTTTACAAAATGTGTATGGTGTCATGGGGTTGAAGGGTCTGGTGATGGACCAGGAGCTGATCGATTATGGCCTCGTCCAAGAAACTTTAATGCTGGAACATTTAAAATTCGTCATACAGCAAGTGGAGAGTTGCCACTGATTGATGTTGATCTTATGCAAACAGTCACTCATGGCTTACCTGGGTCTGCTATGCCGTCCTGGGAAGGCATTCTCACTGACGAGCAGCGAAAGGATGTGTTGGCTTTTGTGACGACGCAACTTGTCAAAGATCGTGATTGGCAAGATGAAGAATTTGAAACATTTACGGTGTTACAACTAGACCAGCTACAAGCACCTCCACCAACTCCCGAAAGCATTAAACGTGGGTCTGAGTTAGTGCAAGAAAAAAAGTGTGTTGAATGTCATGGGATGGAGGGTCGAGGTGACGGTAATGCGTTTAACCTCAAAGATGACTGGGGATTTTCTATTCAGCCAGCTGATTGGCATAAATGTTGGAATTTTAGAGGCAGTCGTCAAGATCCCTACAATGTTAAAAATATATTTAGAACATTTTCTACTGGGATTAACGGAACGCCTATGCCATCGTTTGCCGATACAACCAGTGTCGAAGATCGTTGGGATATTGCGAATTACGTGAATTCTCTTTGTGAACAGGTTGAGGAAGTCAACATTGCTGGAGGCAATGTTTCAGATGAGATTGCCAAAAGTCTGTCGGAAGGCCAGCCGCAAGCTATTGATATACTGAGTGACAAGCCAAAGGCAAACTTTGTACTGCCTTCTAAATTTGTTGAGGGAGACTTGCCTACTGAAGAGACAGATCCACGATGGTTTCTCAGTCCACGTCGGTGGATTGCCATGGGTGGGCAAATTACCCATAAGCCTAGAAACTTCGTAAATAGGATCGATGATATTTGGGTTCGTTCCCTTTACAATGATACCCATCTCACACTTTTATTCCAGTGGGATGATCGAACGAAGAGTGTCCAGGAAGATGAAGTCGATTGGGATCCAACAGAGGTGAATTTAGGAGATTATGGAGTTGAAGAACAGCCTCCAGGTGGAACCAAATTTGAAGATGATCCTGGACATCCTGGGTCCATCGCATGGCGACAAAATAAATATGCAGTCTATAATGATGGCGTTGCCTTTGAATTTCCCATAAAATGGCAAGAATTGCCTTTTCCCAGAAAGCCACGTTATTTATGGGGTGATGAGAAGTTTGCCATGGACATTACCAAGTGGACTGCAGATGGCAGTGTGCAGGCTTATGAAGGGACAGGCTGGGACCAAGATTTCTCAGAACGAGATTTTACGGAACAGCTTGAAATCAAAAAAGCTGAATGGAAAGATGGCCGTTGGACGGTCATTATTCAACGGCCCCTCAAAGGAGACTATGAAGAGGATACTTATATTGAATTAGGGAAATACATCCCAATGGTCTTCTTTGCCTGGGATGGACACAATGGTGATGTGGGTAGAAAAATGGCTGTTTCGGCATTTTACTACTTAGTCCTTGAGCCACCTGTCCCACAAGAAGCCTATATTTATCCTGTTGTTGTCGCTCTTGGTATCGTTGGTATTGAGGGATGGATCTTGACTCGTCGATCCAACCGTCGAAAAGGTAAGATTTTCACGTAATATCAAGAAGCGCATTGGTTCATGTTAAAAGGGGGTGGGTGAATAACCCACCCCCTTTTTTAATGAAAACATTTTGCAAATGGATCTCTCAGAAAAAATGACATTGCAGACACACAATACAACAGGCGTGCTGTTGGCTGGAGGAAAAAGCGTCAGAATGGGAAAGGATAAAAAACATATTACGATAGAAGGTCGATCGCTTTTTGAGAGGGCTCTATCTGTTTTGGAGAACTATTTCCCAGAAGTCATTGTGGTGTATGGAGATTCAAGCCAGAAGCCTCTCACAACTCAGGCACGATCTGTCCATGATCTCATTCCTCATTGTGCCGCAGCGGGAGGAGTATTTACAGGGCTGACCTATGCATCGTTTCCTCAGATTTTTGTTGTGGCATGTGATATGCCGTTCTTAAATCCTCAGTTAATTGATCTAATGGTTTCATGTGATGAATCAATGGATATTGTCATCGCAAAGTTAAAAAACCGATTAGAGCCATTACATGCCAGGTATTCTAAGAGATGTCTTCCTTTTTTAGAAACGATGATCAAAGAAAGAATGTTTCGTATGCAAGAGTTATTAAACGTTAAACTCCTGAAAAGAAAAATCTTCACAGAAGAAGAAATAGGATTAATTGATAACAAGGCCTTATCTTTTTGGAATCTGAATACTCCGGAAGATGTTTATCTTGCGGGAGAACTCTTAAAGGAGTAATGCATCCCTTGAAAATTTCCAAAATAGATACATATCTTTTCTCGCAAACCCAACTATAGTGGTGTTACCCCTAGTCTGCATACTCTTCTTGTAGGCAATCCCAGTCCGCAAGCTTTTGGCAAGCTTCGTATTAACTTCCTCTTCTATTCCTAAAATCGATGGCATGACTGTTAAGAGGTCAAACGACATAATAGTTTAAGAACACAGCTTTTAGGATGATAAATGAGAAAAGCATTAATGATGGGTTCAAGACAAACAAACGCATTCTATTTATTGATGATCATGGGTTTTTCTAATTGGTTGTGGCTTGTCGCAATGGTTGGGTTAAGGAAGCTCTACTATCAACAGATACTGTCATGGCATACAAGGGAGCATGCGCTTGATATACGGATTGTCCAGAACCATGTGTAAGCTTCCCCGTCAAGCGGACAGGTTCAACATAGAGTTTTCCGGCCTTTTG